>NZ_JAHDGE010000031.1 GCF_020627745.1 Pseudooctadecabacter sp. | reverse complement strand
TGCCAAATCAAAGATTTGGCAGCGCCCGAACCGCCCCCACGGGGCGGGCGCTTCTCGCCCACCCCTCGGTTCGGGCGCTGAAACCGTTCCCTTCGTTCAAGCCGACAAGCTTTGCAGTAATCAAATCCATTGTATTGAACGCCCTTCCCGAAGAAGGCCGACTCTTGAATGGTGTTGCGCATAGTTTGGTAGCATTAGGCGCTCGCCTCGGTCGCCAAAAGAAATTCCGGCGCCGCAGTCTATCATAGTAGAATTCTGGATGGATGAACTGCCGATTGATGATTGCTCATCATCGAATATGAAACGCTGCCCTCTGATAGAAAAGTCCGCGGCGACTTTTGCGTGTTCGCCACGCAGGTCAATCTCAAGGAACGTTTCCCGAGTTTTTCGTTGTACACGGAAATAATTCGTTCTGAATTCAACGTCCCAGAATTTGGCAGTGTCCATTGTCATGTCATTCTCAACGATACGTAGCTCTGGCCAAAAATCGTCTCTAGGAAGATAGGCTGATATTAGATGCTGGCCCTCCCGAACGTCATATTTGAAAATGGTGCGCCCAAAGTAACGAAAAACATCAGGTGTTCGTATGAAGGTATTAGTTCCAAGCACAAATGACGGTTGAGCCTTGTCTGTGCCTAACAGACCATGGATTTTTCCATCTTTGATGTTCTTTGGTGCTGCCTTGAGTCTGTAGGCTACACTACGTTGTAGTTTCCCAATCGAAGTGTGACAGGTGCCACAAAGTGCAACCATATGTTCAGGCCGGTGAACCTTGCTTTCTGACCAAGGAATTATGTGGTGATATTCGATGAGTGGATTTCCACATTGAGCGCAACCAAAGCCTGCTTCTTGCCTAAGCTGTCTACGTATTGAGGTCGGAATAAATCGTCCACTCAAACATCCAGCTCCTCAACGAACCGTGCATTCTCCTGAATGTACTGGAACCGCATCTCCGGTTTTTTGCCCATCAGGCGCTCCACCAGATCGCCGGTTTCGCCCGGTTCGTCCTCGTCAATGGACACGCGGATCAGTTTGCGGGAGGCGGGGTCCATGGTCGTTTCTTTCAGGTCTTTGGCGTCCATTTCACCCAGCCCCTTGAACCGGCTGACGTCCATCTTGCCGGAGCCACCAAGACCACGGGCAAGGACTTCGTTCTTTTCAGCCTCGTCCAGACAATATTCGCGGCGTGCGCCTTGGGTGACGCGGAACAGGGGCGGGCAGGCCAGATACAGGTGGCCCGCGTCGATCATCGGGCGCATCTGGCTGAAGAAAAACGTCATCAGCAGCGCCGCGATATGGGCGCCGTCCACGTCCGCATCCGTCATGATGATAACCTTATCGTAACGAAGGTCATCTACGTTGAATTTCGCGCCCAGCTGGACCCCCAACGCCTGGGTCAGGTCGCTGATTTCGGCATTCGTGGTCAATTTGGAGGAGGCTGCCCCCAGAACATTCAAGATCTTACCCCGCAGAGGCAAAAGCGCCTGGGTTTTGCGGTCCCGCGCCATTTTGGCGGAGCCTCCGGCGCTGTCGCCCTCGACGATAAACAGCTCGGTCCCGTCGCGATTGGTGGCGGAGCAATCGACAAGCTTGCCCGGCAGACGCAGCTTCTTGGTCGCGGTCTTGCGGGCGGTCTCTTTCTCTTGCTTGCGGCGCACCCGTTCTTCGGCGCGCAGCACAAGGAAATCCAGGATCGCACCGGCGGATTTCGTGTCCGACGCCAGCCAGTTGTCGAAATGGTCCGCCACGGCCAGTTGCACCATGCGTTGGGCGTCCGTTGTCGCCAAGCGGTCCTTTGTCTGGCCCACGAATTCCGGATCGCGAATGAAACAGGACACCAGCGCACCGGCACCGGTCGTCAGATCCTCACGGGTGATCATTGCAGCCTTGCGGTTGTTGACCCTCTCCCCGTAGGCCTTGATGCCTTTGAGGACGGCCGCCCAGAACCCTGCCTCATGGGTGCCGCCCTCGGGCGTGGGGACGGTGTTACAATAGGACTGGATGAACCCGTCGCGGGTGGGGGTCCAGTTGATGGCCCATTCGACCTTGCCCGGGACCTGAAATTTCTCGGTGAAATCAACGGTGCCGGAGAAGGGTTTGTCCGAATAGGTGGTCGCACCGGCCAGCGTTTCGTTCAGATAATCGGCCAGACCACCGGGGAATTTGAACGTCGCCTCAAGCGGGGTTTCGCCGTCGTTGATGCCGGTTTTCCAGCGGATTTCCACGCCGGAGAACAGATACGCCTTCGACCGCGCCATCTTGAACAGCCGTGCGGGTTTAAGTTTCAGGGACCCGAAAATCTCCGCATCGGGATGGAAGGTCACGGATGTGCCGCGCCGGTTGGGGGCCGCACCGATCTTCGCAAGCGGGGCCTGTGGCACGCCGCGCGAAAATTCCATCATCATCAGTTCTTTGTTGCGCGCGACCTCTACCCGCAAATGATCGGACAGGGCGTTCACCACGGATGACCCAACACCGTGCAGTCCGCCTGACGTTTGATAGCTGTCGCCTGAGAATTTGCCGCCTGCGTTCAGGGTGCAGAAGATAATCTCGAGTGCGGATTTAGAGGGGTCTTTGGGGTGCGGATCGGTGGGAATGCCGCGGCCATTGTCGCGCACAGTGACATGGCCGTTTTCGTGCAGTTCAACCTCGATCCAGGTGGCGTGACCGGCCACGGCCTCATCCATGGAATTGTCGACGATTTCGGCCACCATGTGGTGCAGCGCACGGTCGTCCTTGCCGCCGATATACATGCCCGGACGCAGGCGGACGTGCTCCATATCCTCAAGCACCTGAATGGAGGAGGCGTCATAATCGGAGGCAGACTCGGTCTTGCCGGAGAGAAGATCGTCGGACATGGTGGGGCCTGTTGGTTTTTGTTTCCATCAGTATGTCATGGGGACGGGGCCTGTTGAAGCCCTATTGCGGCGGTGCGGGTGCGCGCGACGGACGATCTATCTGGAGGGTATTGTGCGAATTTTCTTTACGGGCGGCAGCGGTAAGGCGGGTCGACATGCGATCGGCGTTCTGCGCGCGGCCGGCCACACGGTCGTGAATATCGACAAGGTGCCGTGTGGCCTTGAGGGCGTGCCGGAATTGCTGATTGATCTGTGTGATGCAGGGCAGGTGATGGGGGCGATGACCCAATGGGCGGCGATGTCGGAGTGCGACGGGCCGGTGCAGTCCTATGATGCGGTGGTGCATTTTGCGGCCGTGCCACGGGTGATGATCGGGGATGATGGCAGCTGTTTTCGTGCCAATGTGACCAGCACGTACAATGTGATCGAGGCGGCGTCCAAACTGGGCATTCGCAAGGTCGTTTTCGCCTCGTCCGAAACGACCTACGGCATCTGTTTCGCGCAAGGGGAGGTTCTGCCGGATTATGTCCCCGTGGACGAAGACCACCCGACCGTGCCGCATGACAGCTATGCCATGTCGAAGGTCTGTAACGAAGTGACGGCGCGGTCCTTTCAGGCGCGCAGCGTGCAGGCGGGCGCGCCCATGGACATCTATGGTTTGCGGATCAATAACGTCATTGAACCCCATGAATACGAACGGAATTTTCCCGCTTTTGTGGCAGATCCGGAGCTGCGGCGGCGCAATATCTTTGCCTATATCGACGCGCGTGATCTGGGGCATATGGTCGATTGCTGTCTGGCGACCGACGGGCTGGGATTTGAGGTATTCAACGTCGCCAATGCGGACAGTTCGGTCGCGCTGCCGTCCCGCGAGGTGGCCGACAGGTTCTATCCCGGCGTGCCGGTTCGGGGTGATCTGGACGGGTTCGACACATTCTATGCCATCGACAAGGCGCGGCGGCTGGTTGGCTTTGCGCCGCGCCACGGCTGGCGCGACCTGATCTAGCCGCGCGCGCCCAGCCCCAGTTTCATCAGCTCTTTGCGCAGGGGCGCCGCGCTGTGCAAAGCCGCGACCCCTTTGGCACGCAAATCCCGCAGCAACGGATTTTCTGCCTGCGATGCGCGGTTGAGCAGATCAATCCCCGCCGACCGCAATTTGACGTCTGTGTGACGCTTGCGGGCATATGCATCCAGCATATCGGCGCTGCCCAAGGTGTCGGGGTGACAGACGGCCAGATCAAGAAGTGTGGCCAGATCGGCCAGAGACATGTTCAGGCCCTGCGCGCCGATGGGCGGCATGACATGGGCGGCCTCGGCCACCAAAGCGACCCGTTCGGCGGTCATCCGGTCCGCGATCTGGCTGATGATCGGCCAGACCATCCGGCGCGATGCCAACGCAAGCGACCCGTGGACGCCTGCGCTGCGGGCGGTGGCGGCGGCGTTGAAGTCATCTTCGGGCAGGTCCGCCAGACGCAGCGCCTCTGGCCCGTCTTCCATCCAGACCACGGCGGAGCAGGGTTTGCCTTCATGATCGGGCAGCGGGACCAAGGTGAAAGGACCGCCGGTGCGATGCACCTCGGTCGAGATGTTGTCGTGCGGCGCGTCATGGGTCACCGCGAATGTTATGGCCTTTTGTCCGTAGCGCGTTGTTTTGGCGGTGATGCCCGCCGCCTCGCGCACCGGGCTGTTGCGTCCGTCGGCGCCAATCACAAGCCGTGCGGTCAGTTTGGTCCCGTCTGTCAGGGTGACACGGGCGTGGGCGGTGCGGGTCAGCATGGATTTGAAGCCTGTGCCGGACAGGAACGTCACGTTCGGCAACTCGCCCAGCCGCGCCATCAATTCACGCCGCATCAACCAGTTGGGCAAATTCCAGCCAAAGGGCAAATCCCCGATATCGGCGGCGTCAAAGTCGCGGATCACGCGCGGGGTCGGGTCGGGGCCGCCCGCGTCCACGATCCGCATGACCTGCAGCGGGGTGGCGTGCGGGGCGAGGCGGCCCCAGACGCCTGCGGCGTCCAGAAAATCGCGGGCGGGTTGCAAAAAGGCCGTGGTGCGCAAATCCGCGCCTTGGGTTGCGGCATCGGTGATGGGCGGGGCCGGGTCCGCGATGGTGACGCTGAAACCGGCGGTGCCAAAGGCCGCGGCCGCCGTCAGGCCCGCGACGCCGCCGCCCGAAATGAAGATGTCTGTATCTGTCATGATCTATAGATAGGCCGTTGGTCCGGCTGCGCAAAGGCTGTCAGACCAGCTGCGACAAGAAGGCCGTCAGATTGCTCGTGTGATGGTGGATAAAGCTTTGGGGGTCCGGTTGCGGGGCGACGTGGACTGTGCGCATTCCCAAGGCGTGGGGCACGGCAAGGTTGCGGATGCTGTCTTCGAAGAACGCGCCTTGTGCGGGGGCCAGACCATCCAGCGCGAAGACCGCCTCAAACGCGGCCTGTGCGGGTTTAGGTTTGTAACCGGCATGTTCCACCCCGTAGACCGCATCGAAAATCCCCGACAGGCCGAGGGCGCGTAACACGTCGTGGGCATAGGGCCGCGTGCCGTTGGTATAGACGACCTTGCGACCGGGCAGGGCATCAATCGCTGCGGCGAGGGCGGGGTTGGGCGACAGCACCGAAAAGTCGATGTCATGAACGGCGGCCAGAAACGGGTCCGGGTCCAGCCCGTGTTCGGCCATAAGCCCCGCAAGGGTCGTGCCGTGCAGTTCCCAGTAGTGATCGCGCAGGCGGTTCGCCTCGACCTCGTCCACGTTCAGGGTGCGCGCCACGTAGTCGGTCATCAAACCCTCGATCTGAGAAAACAGGCCGCGGTCCGGCGGATAAAGGGTGTGATCCAGATCGAAGACCCAGACCCGCACGTGAGAAAAGTCAGATTTTAACATGCGTCCCGTTTAGTTCGCTTTGGTCGGGAAATCGAGAGGGTTGATACGATTGGATACCGTGGTGTACAATGACGGTCCAATGGAGGACGTCATGCGCACAGCGAAACCCCCCGTCAAAGACGCCTATGAGTTGATCCTAGAGGCCATCGACACCGGCACCTACAAGCCCGGTTCGCGTCTGGTGGAAAGCGAGCTGGCCGAGAGGTTCGGCGTGTCCCGCACCCCCATCCGTGAGGCGCTGCAACGCCTTGAGACACAAAGCCTGCTGACACGCGACGGGCGGTCGTTGATCGTGGCATCCCTTGATCACAGCCAACTGAGCGAGCTTTATGTGGTGCGCGGATCGCTTGAAGGATTGGCCGCGCGGCTGGCCGCGCGTCATGCCACACCGGAGGAATTGGCCGTGCTGCGCGACATGCTGGAGGCCGACCGCAAGCTAACCCACGACCCCGAGGCCATGAGCCGCGCCAACCGTCGGTTTCACAAGCAGATCCATCTGGCCAGCCACAACCGGTTTCTGGTGCAGCAACTTGATCTGGTGCACCGGTCCATGGCGCTGCTCGCGTCCACATCCATCGCCGTGCAGGGCCGTCCGGCGGATACGCTGGAAGAACATGAACGGATCGTCAGTGCGATTGAAGCCGGTGACGGGGATGCTGCGGACAAGGCGCTGCGCGATCACATCAGTCAGGCGTATATCATTCGGCTGCGACTGGATGCGGAAGCGGTCGAGGCCGCGCACTGATCTGACGCGGTTCGGTCGGGGCGAAAATGCCGTGGGTCGTCTTGTCCCAGTAAAAGGGTTTTGTCGCCAGTTCGATAACCCCTTTGTAGGCCGCGATGGCCGCCAGCGGAAAATAGAAATGAAGCGTTGGCGTCCAGATGATGAGTTCGCGTTTGCGCGCGGAGGTCACAGCGAGGGCCGAGACAGAGATGTTGATCACTTCGGTCAGCACAAAGATGCTGGCAAAGGTCAGCGCGACAGGCTGCGTCAATACCCCGTTCAATGGATGCGGCAGCCCGATCAGCATGAGCCAGAAGGACCAGAGCAGCGGGGCCAGAAGGAACTGGCTGATTGTGCCCATGAACAATAGCTGCACACCAAAGAACCGCCACGGCCCCAGGTCGCGCCACAGTTGCAGCGGATTGCGCATGTGGACGCCATAGGTGATTGCGTACCCCTTGAGCCAGCGGGACCGTTGTTTGACCCATGGCCAGACGCGGGCATTTGCCTCTTCCTGAGTGGTGCTGTCGAAAATCTCCGTGCGAAAGCCGCGCCGGTTCAGGCGAATGCCCAGATCGGCATCTTCGGTGACATTGTGCGCGTCCCAGCCGCCCAGCTTTTCCAGCACATCGCGACGGAAAAACAGGGTTGTCCCCCCCAAGGGAATTGCCAGATTCATCCTTTCCAGTCCGGGCAGGATAATGCGGAACCATGCGGCATATTCCACGGTGAAACACCGGGCGAGCCAGTTGGAGTGGCTGTTGTAGAAATCCAGACGGCCCTGCAGGCAGGCCACGTCCGGCGGGGCCGATGCGAAGCGCGTGGCGACCTTGTAGATTTGGTCGGGGGCAGGGGCATCTTCGGCGTCATAAACCCCGATGATGGAGCCGCGCGCAAAGCTGAGCGCGTAGTTCAGCGCGCGGGGCTTGGTCTGAAGCGTGCCCAGAGGCACGCGGATGGCGCGCATCCAATAGGGCAGGTCCGTCTGCGCGAGGGCCTTTTGCGTGGTGCCGTCATCCGCCTCAAGTACCAGACACACATCGAGTTTGTCGGCAGGATAGTCGATTTTGGACAGGCGGTGCACCAGCGCGCCCGCGATGTCGCGTTCCTTGAACAAAGGCACCATGACGGTGACGACGGGCAGGTCCGCTGGCGCGACGACGGGGTCGGTTCTGGCGGGTTTGGGGAACAGGTGAAACAGGGCGGCTGCAGATTTGAGGATGGTGTTCAGCACCAGGGTCAGGATCGCCCAGCCACACAAGATCAGAAAACTGGTCTGGGGCCAGATCAGCAGGCAGGCAAGGACCGACAGGGCGACCGCAGCCCCCCAGCGGAACGCCCGGCCCGCGTTCCAGTCACGGCAGGAATCGTCCGCCGCCGTGCGCAATTCGGCGTTGTCCATCAACGTGGTGTGGCACAAGCGGGCAAAGGCGCGGTCCATCTGCGAAGGTGTCACGATGGCCAGATGGACATCCCCGAACAGCACCCGCAGCACGTCGTGGACCTTTAGGAAATGATCGGCACTTGCGGCCACGACGGTCACGCGCCCTGCAATATTGCGCCACGGCAAAACCCGGTGCTTCAGACACAGATCCGCCCCGAACATCTTCACAAGGCGTGGGTCTGCCGGGTCTTTTTGCAAGTTCACGAGGCTTGTGTTGTGGCGCCGCGCCTCGGCCGAGGCAAGCGTGAGGTCAGGTTGTCCGGGATACAATGTTCCGGCAAGAGCCTTGGCCGACCGGCGCGCTCGGTCTGCGACGGCGCGGGCGCGGGCCGCGTCTATGCCGGACGGGCCCAGTACGTCGGCAACACTGCGTGGCTGTGCCACGCGGTCTGCCACGTCGGTTTGCTGCGCGGTCGCCTGTCCGCGACCGGTCCTGAATGTCAAAGCCATCCCATCCTACCTTCTTGTCCCGTCCCCAGCTTGGGCGGGAAAGGGTTAAGGATAGGTTAAGTCGACGTTAACGCCTGAGGCTCAGGCCTCGGCACCTGCCTTGTTGGCCATGGCTTCGGCGAAGCGTTCGAACAGGTAATAGCTGTCCATCGGGCCGGGGGAGGCTTCGGGGTGGTATTGCACCGAAAAGACAGGCCGTCCGTCCATCGCGATGCCGCAGTTGGACCCGTCAAAGAGGGATGTATGGGTTTCGCGCACACCGTCGGGCAGGGATTGCGCATCAACTGTGAACCCGTGGTTCATTGATGTGATTTCGACCTTGCCGGTGTCCTGATCCTTGACCGGGTGATTGGCACCGTGGTGGCCGTGGTTCATCTTGATGGTTTTGGCCCCCAGTGCCAGCGCCAACATCTGATGACCCAGACAGATGCCGAAAACGGGGACATCTTTTGTCAGGACTTCCTTGATCATGGGAACGGCGTAGGCCCCCGTGGCCGCCGGGTCACCCGGACCGTTGGACAGGAACACGCCATCGGGGTTGTGGGACATGACCTCTTCCGCAGTGGCGGTCGCCGGCAAGACGATGACATCGCAGCCCGCCGACGCAAGGCAACGCAGGATGTTGCGTTTGGCGCCGTAGTCAATGGCGACGACCTTGTGCACGGCCTCGGTCTGGCGTTTGAACCCTTCGGGCCAGGCCCAGCGCATTTCGTCCCAGCGGTAGGACTGCGCACAGGTGACATCCTTGGCCAGATCAAGCCCTTCCAGACCTGCAAATTCACGGGCGGCGGCGACCATCGCCTCGATATCGAAATTACCGTCGGGATCATGGGCCATGGCCACATGCGGCGCGCCTTGCTGGCGGATCGCGCGGGTCAGGCGGCGCGTATCAACGCCGCCGATGCCGATGCGCCCGCGCTTTTCCAGCCATGTCTCAAGCTGTTCCACAGACCGCCAGTTGCTGGGCGTCGTCGGATCCCATTTGACCACCATGCCGGAGGCCACGGGATCGGCGGTTTCATCGTCTTCGGGAGTGACGCCGGTGTTGCCGATATGGGGGAAGGTGAATGTCACGATCTGGCCCGCATAGGACGGATCGGTCATGATTTCCTGATAGCCTGTCATCGCGGTGTTGAAACACAGTTCGGCCACCGTCTGGCCGGTGGCACCAAAGCCCATGCCGTAAAAGACGGTGCCGTCGGCCAGAACCAGACAGGCGGTTGGTTTTTTGTGGTCGCTCATTGGTCAAATCCCCCGAAATGTCCGCAAGGTGCTGTCGCCATGGCATCTGGGCGCAGCCAAATTGTCCGCGTTCTAAGGGGTGGTCGAAGGACGGTCAAGCGCGTTCGGACGTGTCGTCAGATTGATCTTTGACGCCTTGTTTTCTTGAAAGGGTTCGGTCTAGGGTTCGCGCTGTTACCGCTCACACGAACAACTTGGATGGATCATATGGAATTGCGCGCGCGGGTCTCGGGGGCCATGAAAGATGCGATGAAGGCAAAGGAGGCTGACAAGCTGTCGACGCTGCGGCTGATCAATGCGGCCATCAAGGACCGCGATATCGAGGCACGCGCGGAAGGCCGCGACGAAGGTGTCGGCGATGATGCGGTGCTGGCGATTCTTGGCAAAATGGTCAAGCAGCGACAGGAAAGTGCCAAGGTGTACGAGGAGGGCGGTCGGCTGGAACTGGCTGAAAAGGAGCGTGAGGAAATCAAGATTATCGAAGAGTTCCTGCCCCGTCAGCTGTCCACATCCGAAACCGAAGCCGCCATTGACGCCGCCGTGGCCGAGGTGGGCGCATCCAGCATCCGCGACATGGGCAAGGTGATGGGCGTTCTGAAGGCGAAATACACCGGGCGGATGGATTTCGGAAAGGTCGGACCGATGGTGAAGGACAAGCTGGGATAAAAGGTCCAAGCTGATGGAACTCATCCGCGTCTGATACGTTCCCTTGAAGGACATACTTTTCTGGGGGACATTTATGCGACATTTCCAGCATCATCGAACGAACGCGCAGATCGCGTTGAAGGCGCGCCTGGGCAAAGTCAGTGTCAATGATCTGACCACTGGTCAGGCTGTCATGTTTTCCCAACTTACGCTTCACGAGCTGGAAGAGCTTGCCCTGATCGGCAGGCACGAGCTGGCCTGATGAAGGCACAGTCCAAGTCACAGCAAAAGGCTGCCGGTGCTGCGTTGTCCGCCAAACGCGGCGACACCAAGGTGGGTGACCTGCAAGGGGCGTCAAAGGAGATGTACGACAGTATGTCCGAAGACGAACTTGAAGAAATGGCGTCGACCGATCATGACGACCTGCCCGAGACCAAGGATTAGGCGCGGCGCATCAAACGCCCGTCCAGAATGATCAGGCCAAGCGCCAGCATCCCCAGACCCGCATAGACGTTCGGCGCGAGGGTTTCATCCAGCACCCATGCGCCCAGCAGGATCGACACCGGCGGGATCAGCAGCGTCACGATCATGGTATTGGCCGATCCGGCTGTTTTCAGAATACGGTAATACAGAAGATAGGCCCCTGCGGTTGCAAAGATCACGTAGTAGGCGATCGCCAGCGTTGTGGTCAGCCCCAGATCGAAGGACGGCACGCCGTCGATTGCGAAGGCTGCTGGAACCATGATGACGGACGATCCGGTCAGCATACCGGCGGCGGCCACCTGAGGCGTCAGATGCCCCATATGGACCCGCGCCCAGACCCCGGCAAAGGCGTAGGACACGGTGCCCCCGATCACCGCCAGTTGCGCCAGTGAGGTGATGTCCAGATCGCGCAAGCTGTCGAGGCCAATGGCCGTGACGACCCCGAAAAACCCGATCAGCGACCCTATCGCCTTGCGCGGGGTCATGCGTTCGTCCGCCAGCAAAAGGGCCGCGACAACCGCTCCGAAGATGGCCGTGCCTGCGTTGAAAACCGACGTGAGGCCCGTGGGAATATAGAGTTGCCCCCATGCCATCAGACTGAAAGGGATGACGTTGTTCAAAACCCCCATGACGCCCAGAACGGCCCAATCCCGTCCCGACGGCAGGGGCAACCGCCGCCACAGGACATAGGCCCAGAGGATCAGGGCCGCCCAGAACACGCGGTGGGCCACGGAGGTGACGAAGGGGACTTCGTCAAGCGTCAGACGGATTGCCAGAAAACTGCCACCCCAGATCAGACCGAGGACCAGAAGGTCGGCCCAGTTGGCCAGGGATAGGGTGCGTTGCGGCGTCATAGGGTCAGCCTATGCGCAGCACGCATCAAGCGCGACCCGAAAGCTGCGGGTCTGCGGGTGACTTTACAGGGCGTCGCGGATGGCTTGGTCGACCTCGTCATACAGCACCGCGCGTTCGTCCTCGGACAAAAAGGCGCCCAGTTCGACCTCACGGTCGCTGCCCTTGAGGGTCAGGTAATTCTTGATCCGGTCGTGGCGCGGGTCGAGTTTGAGTTGCACCCAATAGGGATTGGCTTCCCATGTGTGGTGACCGTGGCGGGGGTGGTGGTGATCAAGCGTGATACGGTCGGGCCAGATGCGCAGTTCCTCAAGAATTTCACCATCGCGCTGGTTGCGCTGCAGGGCGTACCAGATGCCCCCCACGGCAAGGACAAAGAACGGCAGAAGGCCCCACAGAACAGGCGACCCCATCACGGCAAGAAGCGGCAGCAGGACCATCGCGGCCGTCGCGGCGATGAAGGTGACAAAATCCCGGCGCGGCAGAGACCTGTAGGGCCACAGGTGAAGTTCCGCCACAGGCGCGCTGCGCGGGGCGGGGTCATCGGGCGTGATCCATTCGTAGGGCATCAGGCAGGCTTTCGTGACCCAAACAAGGATGTGAGTGGCCGCAAGACCGCGATGGCAAGACAGGCCAAAAGGACGATGGACAGACCTGATGTGGCCGCGTCTGCCGCCCGACTGCCGGTGTCTGTTGTCGTGGTCATATGCGGCACGAACAAAAGGGTCGTCGCGATCAGGGCGCTGATCCAGAAAAGGGCAAGGTCGAACGGGGCGCGGTCGGGGTGTCTGCGAACGGCCAACAAAAGTGCTGCAATCGCAAGGGCGATGACCCCGATTGCCAATGCGCCCGTGGGGCCGGACAAAAACCTGTCCTCGCCCGCCTGTGAGGACAGGAAGATATTGCCGGCAAACAGGCTGGCAGAGGCAGGTTCGACCGTCATAAGCGAAATCGCGGAGAGCGCGCCGTAGTACAGAAGGACCAGCACCCCGACCCCGATCCCCAGAGAGGCCCAGACCCATGCCACAGCACTGCCCCGCAGGGTGACCCATGCGGGGGCTGCGAGCAGCAGGAACGGCCAGAGGTTTATCATCAGCGGCAACCTTATCGGGGACGGGCACGGGTGGATCAAAGTCTAGGATGTTTGTTGCGACGGGGTAGGGGCGTGGCACAAAAAAGGCCCCGATGTTTCCATCGGGGCCGATCTTTTCAATGCACAGCCATGTTAGTGGCCGGGCTGTTTGTCCCAATCGGACTGCTTGGGCAGGATTTCGAATGTGTGCTCCGGTGGAGGGGACGGCAATGTCCATTCCAGCGTGTCTGCATATTCGTTCCACGGGTTGTTCTCGGTCGCGTTCTTGGGGGACAGCAGTGTCTTGAAGAGCATGACGATAAAGAACAGGAAGGAGCCGAAGGCGATGAAGGCACCGATGGAGGATACATAGTTCCACAGGGCAAATGCCTCGTTATAGTCGATGTAGCGACGCGGCATCCCGTTCCGGCCCAGGAAGTGCTGGGGGAAGAAGGTGATATTCGCGCCGATGAACATCAGCCAGAAGTGCGTGTGGCCCGCCCATTCGGGGATCATCCGGCCTGCCATTTTCGGCAGGTAAAAGTAGATGCCCGCGAAGATGCCGAAGACAGCGCCAAGGCTCATCACATAGTGGAAGTGTGCCACGACATAGTAGGTGTCGTGATACGCGCGGTCGACGCCCGCTTGCGACAGCACGATGCCGGTCACACCACCCACGGTGAACAGGAACAGGAAGCCGAACGCCCACATCATGGGTGTTTTGAATTCCACGGACCCGCCCCACATCGTCGCGATCCATGAGAAGATTTTGACGCCGGTAGGCACCGCGATGACCATGGTCGCCAGCATGAAATAGGACTGCTGGGTCAGGGACATGCCGACGGTGTACATGTGGTGCGCCCAGACAACAAAGCCCAGCGCGCCGATAGCGACCATCGCATAGACCATCGGCAGGTAGCCGAAGATGGGCTTGCGCGAGAAGGTCGCGATCACGTGGGAGATGATACCGAAGGCAGGCACGATGATGATGTAGACTTCAGGGTGACCGAAGAACCACAGGATGTGCTGGTAGAGGATCGGGTCGCCGCCGCCTGCGGGGTCAAAGAAGGTCGTGCCGAAGTTGCGGTCCATCAGCAGCATGGTGATCGCACCGGCCAGCACGGGCAGGGCCAGAAGGATCAGCCACGCGGTCACAAAGATCGACCATGCGAACAGCGGCACCTTGTGCAGCGTCATGCCGGGGGCACGCATGTTCAGGAAGGTCGTGATCATGTTGATCGCGCCCAGAATGGACGACGCACCGGAGACGTGAACCGCGAAAATCGCGAGGTCCATGGAAATACCGGCTTCGGTCGTGGACAGCGGCGGGTACAGAACCCAACCCACGCCGGAGCCCAGCTGGCCATTGCCACCCGGTGCCAGAATGGAGGCCACACCAAGTGCCACGCCGGTACAGAACAGCCAGAAGGACAGGTTGTTCAGACGCGGGAAGGCCATATCGGGTGCACCGATCTGCAGCGGCATGAAGTAGTTGCCGAAGCCACCGAAAAGCGCCGGAATAACCACGAAGAACATCATCAGCACGCCGTGATAGGTGATCATCACGTTCCACAGGTGGCCGTTTGGCGTACATTCGTCCAAAGCGGCCGGGAACAGACGCGCGCCTTCAAGGCACATGTACTGCACACCCGGGTGCATGAGTTCCATCCGCATGTAGATCGTAAAGGCGACGGACAGGAAACCGACGAAACCCGATACGAACAGGTACAGGATACCGATGTCTTTGTGGTTGGTGGACATGAACCAACGGGTAAAGAACCCGCGGTTGTCTTCATGCTCATGGTCGTGGACGGCTGCGTCTACCATGGTGCGCTCCCTCTTGCGTGGCTAATCGTAATCGTGCTGACAGACTCAGCCCGATGGCTTTGGGGTGGTTCTATGGCGCACAGGGCCACAGGGCAAGCGGTCAGAAAGGTTTTTGCATGGGTAAAAATGGCGCAGGGGCACGGGTGGGCGCGTTTGTCGCGGGGCGGCGCAGGACGGCGCAGACAAAGGCCGCGCCCAGCAGCAGCATCGCCACAATCGTGATGACCCATGCCACCGTCAGCCCGTACTGGAGGGTGCCCAGAAGCCCCACAGGAGCGGCGCGGTGAAAGAAGAGGGCCGATGCCACCACCACCGCGTATCCCACACCCCCAAGTCGCAGCGGCAAAGCGGCCAGAAAAACGAATGCAGTCAGATAGGTATAGGCCCAGCTGAGCGGGCTGAGAAGGGCCAGCGCGATGGCCGCCACAGGCAGCACCAGCGCGTCTTTGGGACGGCAGGCCGCCAGCACGCCAACGGCCGCCAGTGCCACACACGTGGCGACGGCAGAGGCCATGCGCCAGACCGCCGATTTGTCGATCACGTGCCAGCCCTTGTTTGTACCCTCAAGATTGTCGGGGATGACTTTGACAAGGCCGTCGGACAGTCCGGTTCCCGCAACAAGCGCATCCAGAGAGATTGACATGTTGCTGACAACCACCGACCTGGTCAAAGCGCCCACAAGGTGCAGGTAGTCCTGATGCAGCGGCCAACCCGCCAGCGCGATGGACGCCAGACCCAGAAGCCCACCGGCCACACCAAAGCTGGCGACAGCTGACCATTGTTTGCGACCCAGATAGATCACCACGAAAAGAAGGGGGTAAAGCTTGATCGCGGCGGCCAGTGCCAGAACCGCACCCGAGGTGCGTAACCGCCCTGCCTGCGCGCGTTCAAACGCAAGAACAATGAGGAAGCTTACGATGATTTGCGGCTGGTTTTCCTCAAGCGCGCGGGCGACCGGAAAGGACAGCGTCAATGCGGTGTAGGTCAGGGCCACAAAGGCCAGCTGCGTGAGGCCCCTTGTGCCGCACATGCGGCTGGCCAGAAAGATCATCCCGACCAATAGCGCCTGATGCAGCCCCATGACGATGCCGTCCAACGCCGCAAATGTCGTCATCTCGGTGACAGGACGCAAAAGCGCAACCCAAAGCGGAGGGTAGAGGTAGGGGAATATCCGCGCGTCGGGGTCTGTGGCGGACACATGCGCCCACCAGTCCGGTGGCGTTGTCATGTCGAACCCGTGGGTTATGTCGGGGTAAACCTGATCGGGGCGCCCCATGTGCAGGAATTCCGCAGCAACCCATCCTGCGTAAAGGTCGGCGGACTGGACCGACATGGCGGCCAGAACCGACAGAACCGCAGAGTATCCCAGCAGACAGACAAAAAACAAACTATAAAGGGAACGTTTGGACGAACTGACCATGGGAATAAAACACAACCTGAAGGTACGGCTAACTGCACTACTTCAACCGGTTTAACGCGTGGTTAAGGCAGCAGTGCGGGGACAAAAAGGCAGCAACAGGGCAAAGTGTCCGCGCTTTGGCGGTCAGTCGCTGGTCTCCCAGTCTGTGCCGATGGGCGTGCGGACGACGGCCTTTTCCTCTTCGATCATATCGGTCACGTCCTCGATTTCGTTTTCGGAGGGCGGGGGAACATCGCCCTGCTTTGATTCGGCCAAAGCGAGGGTGAAAGAAATGGGAAAGTGGTCCGACCCGATCTTGCGCAGCCGGCGCATCGCGACAAAGCGAAACCGTGGGTCATGAAACAGATGATCCAGCGGCCAGCGGAAAAACGGATAGAACGCATTGAATGTATTGAAAAAGCCGCGCCCCACGCGCGGGTCGAGAAGGCCCGTGATCCGCTGGAACCGGCGTGTGGTGTGGGACCATGCCACATCGTTCAGGTCACCGGCGATGATACAGGGCAGGTCGCCTTGTGCGCCTTCAAGGCCGGCGGCCGCGATTTCGCTGTCGCGTCCGGTGGTGTGATCCTGCGCAGTGGGCGGTTCGGGGTGGATGATATAAAGGGCGATCCGGTCGCCGGACCGCAGGGTGACGGTTGTGGTGATCGACGGCACGCCCTTGGTCACCAGATCGCGGACCTGCGTGTCGGACAGGGCAAGGTTGGAATAAAGGGCAAGCCCGTAACCGGTGTCCTTTGGCAGTTCGATATGGTGATCATACATCTGTCGCAGGGGGCCCATCGCGTCGATCCAAGGCTGATCCGGTTCGATCAGTGCCAGAATGTCGGCCTGTTCGTCACGGGCCAGGTCAAGCGTGGCATCATAATCTCGGTTGGACATTTTGACGTTGGCGGTCAGAACCATCAACTGCCTGTCCGTAAGGTTGCGCAGGTCAGGGGCGACGGTGGCCGATTGTTTGGGCCAGAGCGGGGTAAATTTCAGCACGAAGACCGCATTGATCGCCGCAATCACGACAAGGGCAATGTCCACCACGATCAAGGGCGTACCGGACAGCACGAAGGGCGATACCGCCGCAAGAACCAATGCGGCGACGATCAGTTGCAGCCGGACAAATTCGGGTCCGCGGATCAGGCCGTGCGGGTATTTCACAAACGGAACGAGCGTCATGACCATGACCAACGCGACGCAGGCAAGAACGATGATTTCGGAAAGCGTCATGGTGTGGTGGTCTTTCGCATGGCTCTGACCTCCTAACGCCGCAAGGGGCCATCCGTTCCGTGCAAATGCGGCTTCCCTAGGGGCCGGAACGGGGGGTAAGGCTGTCCTCGAACGTCTGGCGCAGGGCCACATCCACGTCCGCCATGGTCACAGGCAGGCCAAGATCGACAAGGGATGTCACGCCGTGGTCGGTTATTCCGCAGGGCACGATCCCGCTGAAATGGTCCAGATCGGGTTCGACATTGATGGAAATGCCGTGAAAGCTGATCCATTTGCGCAGGCGGATACCGATGGCGGCAATCTTGTCCTCCGCCGGGCCTGTCACGGTGGGTGGTTTGTCATTGCGCTGCACCCAGACGCCCACGCGGCCTTCGCGGATCTCGCCCTTGACGTTGAAGCGGTCGAGGGTGGCGATCACCCACCGTTCAAGGTCCTGCACAAAGCGGCGCACATCGTGTCCGCGCCGGCCCACATCCAGCATCACATAGGCCACGCGCTGGCCCGGTCCGTGATAGGTGTATTGCCCGCCACGTTTGGTGATGTGCACCGGAAACCTGTCGGGATCAGTCAAGTCCGCCGCTTTGGCGGAGGTTCCGGCCGTATAGAGCGGGGGATGTTCGACCAGCCAGACACATTCATCGGCCGCATCGCGCGCGATGGCATCGGCGCGGTCTTCCATGAAGGCTACGGCATCGGCGTAGGGGGTCAGGCCGTCGGTGGTGATCCAGTCTACCATGTCTTGTGATGTCGGGGCGGCGGCCCCGTCCTTTCGTCCCTGCCATGCCGGTGCGGTCCGCGAGACATGTCAGGCCGGTGCAGGATCGTCAATACGGAGGCAGGCACGTGCAGGCGCACGTGCGACGGGGGTGACAAAGACGACGGGGGCGACGGATCAGGGGCCGACCGGCACGTTGGTGATATGGGGAAGCGGGATCGAGCCGGGCGCAAAGGGGCTGGCCCCCGTCTGGCCAAAGGGAACCAGCGGGGTGGCCCCAAGCATGACCAGATAGGTGTTGTGATTGTGCTGGTCGATGACCATGTCGAAAAATCCCTCGTTTTCCTCATGGACCATCTGGGTCATCGCCCGCTGGTCAGGTTGCGCCCATGTGCCGGCCGCCCATGCCAGTGCTGCTGCCGCATCGACCAGGGCTGGCACATACAATTCCTCTTCCAGCGTCAGGGGGCCGGGGATCTGGCGCCGGGTGACATCGTGGATATTGGCGTATCCCAGCGGCACGATATCAAGCGGGTTGATCACAAACCAGCAATCGAGCGACCGGTTGACCCAGTCTGCGAAGGCGGGATTGCCCGAAGTCGGCGGGGCAAAGGCAAAGCCCCTGACAGCGGCCCGCAGGCCCGGACGGCGCGCCCAGCCCAGTTGAAGGGCCGCCATCATCATCGGCACAAGTGCGGCACCCTGCGAATGACCATTCACAAAAACGGTGCCGAAGCCCGCAGCGACCTGTGTGGCCAGATAGTCCTGCAAGGTTGTGGATTGGTCGGGGTCGACCGCGGCCAGCATCTCGACCAGACCGGTGAAAAATTCGGACGAAACCTTTGCGCCGGAGGTGTTGGCGGTGGGGAAGCGGCGTTGGGACGTGGGAATGTCTTCCAGACGGGACAGCCATTGGGTTGTCGTTCCGCGCAGACATACCGCAAGCGTCTTGTCTGTTTCATTGCGGGCCACATAGACCAGATTGTCGGTGCCATGGGTCTGGATCGGTCCCCATGCGAGGGTCCATTCGCCTTTTGTCGAAAAGTCACAGTTGGCCAGTCCGGCAATCAGCGCCTTTTTGACGTCGCTGACGGGAGGAATGGTCCGGCCGGTCGGATCCGTGTCGTCCAGATAGGCCAGTGCAGCAAGGGTCATCTGGACCTGTGCATCGTGCAGGGGAAAGGGTTTGGTCATGGTTGGTCCTTTGCTTCGGGCTTCGGTCTGGCGGATGTCTTGCGCCCCGAAACCCTAGCGCGCGGTGCCATCGGGCGGCTGTGTCGCAGCGCACAGAAATTTTAGCTTCACATCCGTCGCGCGGTTGTCTAAAGCACCCCCACCTAGCCTAAGACAGTGCGGTCGTGGCGGAATTGGTAGACGCGCAGCGTTGAGGTCGCTGTGAGGTAACACTCGTGGGGGTTCGAGTCCCCCCGACCGCACCATCCTTTCCCCGACACCCCGGTTGACTTGCGCGCTTTGCGCGGCGGAACTTTTGTGTGTAGCGTGGCGTTTCATGATTTGAACATGAAGACCCGGGGGCATTATGGCGACAGGTTCAAAACCTGCGACGACCGACACGACGCACATGCAGGCCCGGCCTGACCATCTGAGCAAAGACGCATTGGATGCCGTGAACGCGGGGCGTCACAGCCGCCCTTTCGCGTGTCTTGGCCCCCACACATCCGGCACGCAACGCTGGATCACCACATTTCAACCCGATGCGACAGAGGTGTCCGCCCGTACCGGAAAGACCGACGTTGGTCTCGAACGTATGCAGGGGGACGTTTTTGGGGGGGTCGTGCCGGACGGGGACTACACACTTGTCGTCCGCTATGCAGACGGAACCGAAAATGTCACCGCCGACCCTTACGGGTTCGAACCGGTGCTGAGCGACTTTGATCAATACCTCATCGGCGAAGGGACCCACAAACAGCTGTGGCGGGCGCTGGGCGCACATGTGATGACCCATGAAGGGGTGCAGGGCACGCATTTTGCCGTCTGGGCCCCCAACGCGCGGCGGGTGTCTGTGGTGGGCCATTTCAACATGTGGGACGGTCGACGCCACGTGATGCGGTCCCTTGGTCAGTCCGGTGTGTGGGAGATTTTCTTGCCCGGTGTCGGCGATCAGGACCTGTACAAATACGAAGTGCTGGGCGCGGACGGATCGCTGGTTCAAAAGGCCGATCCTGTGGGCTTTGGGTCCCAGCATCCACCCGAACAGGCCAGCGTGGTGCGTGATATTGACGGCTACGGCTGGGACGACGGTGCGTGGATGGACGACCGGCGTGCCAAGGGCGCGGTGGATGCGCCGGTGTCGATTTATGAGGTTCACCTCGGGTCATGGCGCAGGCGGTATGATGAGGGCGGCAGGCCGTTGTCCTACAAAGAACTCGCCCGTGATCTGGTGCCTTACGTCAAGGACATGGGGTTCACGCATATTGAACTGCTGCCCATTTCCGAATTCCCCTTTGACGGATCATGGGGCTATCAGCCGGTCGGGCTTTATGCGCCGACGATCCGCTTTGGCCCGCCCCATGAATTTCGCGATTTTGTGGATGCGGCCCATCAGGCGGGGCTTGGCGTGCTGTTGGACTGGGTGCCGGGGCATTTCCCGACGGATGCGCATGGACTGGCCCATTTCGACGGCACACATCTGTATGAACATGCCGATCCGCGCGAAGGGTTTCATCAGGACTGGAACACGCTGATCTACAATTACGGCCGCACGGAGGTGCGCAATTATCTGGTGGCCAACGCATTGTACTGGATGGAGGAATACCATCTGGACGGCCTGCGGGTGGATGCGGTGGCGTCGATGCTGTACCGCAACTATTCCCGCAAGGAAGGGGAATGGATCCCCAACAAGGACGGCGGGCACGAAAATTACGAGGCGATTGCCTTTCTCCAAGAGATGAACGCGACCGTTTACGGCGAACATCCCGATGTCATGACGGTGGCCGAAGAAAGCACGTCGTTTGCCGGCGTGTCGAAACCGGTGGACTCCGGTGGCCTCGGATTCGGGTACAAATGGAACATGGGATGGATGAACGACACCCTGTCCTACATCGAGAAGAACCCGATTTACCGCCAGTATCACCATGACGATCTGACCCGTCCGCTGATGTGGCAATATTCGGAGAATTTCATCCTGCCGATCAGCCATGACGAAGTCGTGCATGGCAAAGGCTCCATGATTGCCAAAATGCCCGGCGACGAGAGCGAGAAATTCGCGAACCTACGAGCATACTATGCTTATATGTGGACCCATCCGGGCAAGAAGCTGTTGTTCATGGGCTGTGAATTTGCCCAGCCCGAGGAATGGAACCACAACGCGGACCTGAACTGGGGGGCTGCCGATGAGCCTGCCCATGCAGGGGTCCGCGAACTGGTGCGTGATCTGAACCGGCTTTATGCGACGGAACCTGCGTTGCACGTCAAGGATTGCGACCCGTCCGGATTTTCGTGGTTAAACGGGGACGCGGGCCAATCGACGCTGGGCTATGTCCGTTATGGCCGCGACGGCGATGCGCCTGTTGTGGTCATGTGCAACTTCACGCCTGTGTTGCGGGAAGGGTTCGCCATTGGGGTGCCTCACGCGGGGCAATGGGACGAAGTCCTCAACAGCGATTCAACGAATTATGGCGGCGGAAACCGCGGCAATCTGGGTGGTGTGAAATCACGCCCCGAACCGCGCGACGGTCATGACCAGTCGGTCGAGATCGTCCTGCCACCTTTGAGCGTGGTGGTCCTGCGCCACGCCAAACAATAACCTTGGAGGGGGAAACGAGATGGAACAGAAACGACTGACACAAAGGTCCATGGTGTTCGTGCTGGCAGGGGGGCGCGGCAGCCGTCTGAAAGAATTGACCGACCGCCGCGTGAAACCCGCCGTGCCCTTTGGCGGAAAGGCACGGATTATCGACTTTGCCCTGTCCAATGCGCTCAATTCCGGCATCCGCAAGATGGCGATTGCCACGCAGTACAAGGCGCACAGCCTGATCCGGCATCTGCAACGCGGCTGGACGTTCTTTCGCGCCGAACGCAACGAATTTCTGGATATTCTGCCTGCGTCCCAGCGGGGCAATAATGAAAACTGGTATCAGGGCACGGCGGACGCGGTGACCCAGAACATCGACATCATCGACAGCTATGATGTGGATTACGTGATCATTCTGGCGGGCGATCACATCTACAAGATGGATTATGAAATCATGCTGCGTCAGCATGTGGAAACCAAGGCGGATGTGACCGTCGGGTGCCTGACCGTGCCCCGGATGGAGGCCACGGCCTTTGGCGTCATGGCCACGGACGACACCGGCCAGATCACGTCTTTTCTGGAAAAACCCGCCGATCCGCCCAGCACGCCAGAGGATCCGGACAAGGCGCTGGCATCCATGGGCATTTACGTTTTCAACTGGGATTTTCTGCGCAAGCTGCTGACGGATGATGACAGCAATGTCGAAAGCTCCCATGACTTCGGGCACGATCTGATCCCCGATATCGTGAAATCCGGCAAGGCCATGGCGCACCGCTACGACGAAAGCTGCGTGCGGGGAGAGGGCGCGCCGGTCTATTGGAAGGACGTGGGCACGGTTGACGCCTTCTGGGAGGCGCATATCGACCTCACGGATTTCACGCCCGATCTGAACCTGTGGGACAAGAACTGGCCTATCTGGACCTACAGCGAAAGCGTGCCACCGGCGAAGTTCATTCACAACGAAAAAGACCGGCGCGGGATGGCGATTTCGTCGATGATTTCGGGCGGCTGCATCATTTCGGGGACCGAGGTACGCAATTCTTGCCTGTTTACCAATGTGCACACCAATTCCTACGCGGTTCTGGATCATGCAGTGGTCCTGCCGAACGTGGTGATCAGCCGCCACGCACGGCTGCGTAAGGTGGTGATCGACAGTGATGTCTGCATCCCCGAGGGGCTGGTTGTGGGTGAGGACCCCGCCGAAGACGCCAAGTGGTTCCGCGTGTCCGACAAGGGCGTGACCCTGATTACGCAAGCCATGCTCGACGCGAGGGCTGCCGCACAATGATAAAGGTTCTTTCGGTCGCATCGGAATGTGCGCCGTTGGTGAAGACGGGGGGATTGGCCGACGTGGCAGGTGCTTTGCCTGCCGCGTTGACGGCGCAAAGTGTTGAGATGCGGACACTGTTGCCGGGCTATCCGTCGGTTGTGTCAAAGGTCGGCAAAGCCAAGGCTGTCGTGTCGTTCAAGGATTTGTTCGGCGGGCCTGCGCGGGTTCTGGCGGCCACGGTTGCGGGGCTTGATCTGTTGATCCTGGAGGCGGATCATCTTTACGACCGCACGGGCGGGCCTTACGTGACCGAGGAAGGGCGCGACCATAAAGACAACGACGCGCGCTTTGCGGCGTTGTGTTTCGCGGCGGCCCATATTGCCGTCCAAGGCGCGGGCGGCTGGACGCCGGATATCGTGCACGGGCACGATTGGCAGGCGGGGCTGACGCCGGAGTACCTTTATGAGATGGGCAGCACGGTGCCCTTCGTCTTTACCATCCACAACATCGCATTTCACGGCAACACGGATGCCAGCCGCATGGGCGCATTGGGCCTTGATGACTGGCGGTTCTCGTCTGACACGTTTGAGTTCTGGGGACAGGTGTCCGCCCTCAAGGCGGGTCTGACCGGTGCCACAAAGATAAACACAGTCTCGCAGACTTACGCTGAAGAATTGATGACGCCGCATTTTGGCATGGGCATGGACGGGGTTTTGCAGGCGCGTAAGGATGATCTGTCGGGCATCGTCAACGGCATCGACACCGAGGTCTGGAACCCCGCCACCGACCCCGAGGTCACAAATTACACAAGCCCCAAAGGCAAAGCCAAAGCCAAGGCCGCCTTGCGCGCGGAATTCGGACTGCCGGACAGCGACGGGCCGTTGTGCGTACTGGTGTCGCGGCTGACCCATCAGAAAGGCATCGACCTGCTTCTTGACGCGCTGGGCGCGCTGACGGGGCGGGGCGGGCAACTGGCGCTGCTGGGGTCTGGCGATACCGAACTTGAGGTCGCTTTGCTGGAACGTGCGGCCCATGACCCCAATGTCGCCGTCAAGATCGGCTATGACGAAGGGTTGTCCCACCGGATGATGGCAGGGGGTGATGCGATCCTTGTGCCGTCCCGGTTTGAACCCTGTGGTCTGACCCAACTTTACGGGCTGCGGTATGGCACGGTGCCCGTTGTGGCCCTGACCGGCGGGCTGGCGGATACCGTAATCACCGCGAATCCGGCTGCTATGGCTAGAAAAGTAGCAACCGGTGTGCAATTCAGCCCCATTACGGCAGATGCCTTTGCCAACGCATTGACGCGCACCTGCGATCTGTTCAAAGACAAGGCTACGTGGACAATGCTGCAGCGCAACGGGATGAAACAGCCCGTGGGGTGGGAAACCTCTGCTGCGGATTATGCCGCTTTGTACAGGTCAGCCCTGAAAGGGTAATTAATGTCAGGTCACTTTGCCATCCGTGCGGGGGTCTCCTCGCCCCTTGGTGCGACGTTCGACGGGGATGGCGTGAACTTCGCCGTGTTCTCAAGACATGCCACACAGGTCAGCCTGTGTCTGTTCGACGATGAGGGCAACGAAAGCCAGATTGTGCGGCTGCCCGAACGCGAGGGCCATGTCTGGCACGGCTATATGCCCGGCATGCGTCCCGGCCAGCAATACGGGTTTCGGATGCAGGGGCCGTACAAACCCGAGGAGGGGCACCGGTTCAATCCTTTCAAACTGCTGATTGATCCTTATGCCAAGCAGCTGACGGGGCATCCGACGTGGAATGACGCCCTGTTCGGATATGACCTGAAGGCCAAAACCAAGGATCTGGCGATGGACCGCACGGACAGTGCGCCCTATATGCCCCGATCCGTGGTGGTGGACCCCGCCTTTACATGGGGCAGCAGTCGCCGCCCGCAAACGCCCATGTCCGACACCGTGTTTTATGAGGCCCACGTCAAGGGCCTGACCGCGGAACGGCGCGACGTGGATGCACCGGGCACGTTTCTGGCGATGTCGTCCGAGCCCATGTTGGATCACCTGACCAAGCTGGGCGTGACGGCGGTGGAATTGCTGCCCGTGCAGGCGTTCCTCAATGACCAGTTTCTGGTCAACAAAGGGCTGACGAATTACTGGGGCTACATGACCTACGGGTTCTTCGCCCCCGATCCGCGCTACATGCAGCACGCCCAGATCGCGGAGTTCCAGCAGATGGTTGCGCGGTTCCGCTCTGCCGGGATCGAGGTGATTTTGGATGTGGTCTACAACCACACGGCCGAAGGGAATGAGTTGGGGCCGACCCTGTCGTTCCGTGGCCTTGATAACGCCAGTTATTATCTGTTGGAGGACGACAAGCGGTTCTACACGGACTTCACCGGTTGCGGGAACACGTTGAATTTCGAAAACCCCTTCGCCCTGCGGCTTGTCATGGACAGCCTGCGCTATTGGGTCGAAGTCATGGGCGTTGACGGCTTCCGCTTTGATCTGTGCTCCTCGCTGGGGCGCACCGACCGACAATTTGACCGTGACGGTCCTTTCTTCCGCGCCATCCGGCAGGATCCTGTGTTGAACCGCGTGAAACTGATCGCGGAGCCGTGGGATCTGGGGCCGGGCGGCTATCAACTGGGTGCCTATCCCGCACCTTTCGTGGAATGGAACGACAAATACCGTGATGATACGCGCCGGTTCTGGCGCGGCGACGGCGGGATGGTGAAGGCGATGGCGGAACGGCTGGCAGGCTCCGCCCCCTATTTTGACCACGACGGGCGCGCGCCCACGGCATCTGTCAATTTTCTGACGGCCCATGACGGGTTCACGTTGATGGACACGGTCAGCTACAACGACAAACACAATGACGCCAACGGCGAGGGCAACCGCGACGGCCATTCCAACAACCATTCCGACAACATGGGCCACGAGGGCCCGTCGGATGATCTGGTCGAGGCGCGCGCCCGAAGACGGCGCAACATGATCGCCACGCTGATGCTGTCCCAAGGCACGCCCATGCTGCTGGCGGGGGATGAATTGGGCAATTCTCAGGGCGGCAACAACAACGCCTATTGTCAGGACAATGAGATCGGCTGGGTCAACTGGTCCGACACGGATGAGGCATTCACGGCCTTTTGCCAGAAGGCCATCGCGTTTCGCAAGTCGCACGCGATCCTTCGGCAACGCCGGTTCCTGCATTCGCGCCCCCGGCTGATTGACGGCGCGCCGGATTTGTTCTGGCGGCGGGCGGATGGCGAAGCCATGGGGGCGTCGGACTGGAACGATGCCAACCTTCGGGTCATCGTTGCAGAACTGCGCACCGCGTCCGGCACGCCGGAATATGTGGAACGTGAGGGCGCTTTGCTGGTTGTATTGAATGCAGGTCAGGACGTGGATGTTGTCCTGCCCGACCCGCGTCCGGATTTTGTCTGGCGTCGGGGGTTTGATACCGCACAACCGGATGTGGTGGGCCTATATCAAGGCACGACAATCGCGTCGGAATCTGTTGTAGTCTTCGTTGAGGTCCGCACAGACGATCCGTAATTTCAAGGAGACGACCATGACCCACACGACCGTCACGACCCAGCCCATTGCTGGACAAAAACCGGGAACGTCGGGGCTGCGCAAGCGCACGAAGGTGTTCATGGAGCCGCATTTCCTTGAAAACTACGTGCAGGCCATTTTTGATGGCACCGGTGGTGTGGCTGGCAAAACCCTGGTGGTGGGCGGTGACGGTCGGTATTTCAACGACCGCGCCATTCAGGTGATTTTGCGCATGGCGGCGGCGGGCGGTGCGGCGCGCTGTATCGTGGGGCAGGGCGGGATTTTGTCCACGCCCGCGGCCTCCCACCTGATCCGCAAACGGGGCGCGAGCGGCGGGTTGATCCTGTCGGCCAGCCACAACCCCGGTGGGCCGGATGCGGATTTCGGGCTGAAATACAACGGTGCCAACGGCGGCCCGGCGAGTGAGACCATCACGGCCGAGATTTTCGCACGCACGCAAGACATCGCGGAGTATCACATCCTTGAGGCCACGGACGCAGACCTTGGCACCTTGGGTGAAAGCCACCTTGGCGATATGGTGGTCGAGATCGTCGATCCGGTCACGGACTACGCCGCCTTGATGGAAGACCTGTTCGATTTCGACGCAATCGCCGCCTTGTTCGCCGGTGGCTTCACCATGAAATTCGACGCCATGCATGCGGTTACCGGCCCCTATGCGACCGCCATCCTTGAAGGCCGTTTGGGGGCCGCCAAGGGCACGGTCATGAACGGCGTCCCGTCGGAGGATTTCGGCGGCGGCCATCCTGATCCGAACCCCATCTGGGCCAAGGATTTGATGGAAGTAATGTATGCAGATGATGCGCCGGATTTCGGCGCGGCCTCCGACGGGGATGGCGACCGCAATATGATCGTGGGGCGTGGTGCCTATGTGACGCCGTCTGATTCACTGGCGCTTCTGGCGTCCAAGGCGCATCTGGCACCGGGCTATGCCAAGGGGCTGGCCGGGGTCGCGCGGTCAATGCCAACCTCTGGTGCGGTGGACCGCGTGGCAGCCGCCAAGGGGATCGGCTGTTACGAAACGCCCACGGGGTGGAAGTTTTTCGGCACGCTGCTGGATGCAGGCAAGGTCACGCTCTGTGGGGAAGAATCCGCAGGCACGGGCAGTGACCATGTCCGCGAAAAGGACGGGCTATGGGCGGTTCTGTTGTGGCTGAACATTCTGGCTGAAACCAAGATGTCCGTGGCCGACCTGATGGAAGAAATGTGGCGCGACTACGGGCGCTGCTACTACACCCGTCATGATTACGAAGACGTCGAGGCGGACAAGGCCAACGCCATGTTTGACGCCCTGCGCGATAAATTGGCCGGTTTGGCAGGTACTGACGTGGCAGGTCAAACCGTCGAATGGGCCGATGAATTTTCCTACGACGATCCGGTGGATGGCAGCCATGCGGCGGCCCAAGGTCTGCGGATCGGGTTTGTGGGCGGGGGCCGTGCGGTGTTCCGCTTGTCCGGCACAGGCACCGTGGGGGCCACGATCCGGCTATACCTCGAACAGCTGGAAACCGACGCCAGCCGCTTCGACCTTGACCCGGCTGAGGTCTTGAAACCCATCAACGACGCCGCCTTGGCGCTGTCCGATCTGGTCGCGATGACCGGCCGCACAGCGCCTGATGTGATCACCTAAGTGAACGTCACCTTGCCCGTCAGATAGGCGTAGCCATTGGCTGGCAGGGTGAGCGTTGTGCCGTCGATGCTGGCGTTGTTAGGGCCGGTAATCTCCGTGTCGCTGACCGTCAGGCTATGGTCATCGGCGGACAGGTTAAACACGCAGGTCAGCGTTTCCGCGTCACTGATCCGGTGAAACGCCAAGAGCGGTTCGGGCAGGTCGATGAAAGTCGTCTTGATGCCGGACAACGCGGCGGAGGCTTTGCGGAAGGCGATGACCTCACGATAATAGGCCAGCACGCTGTCGTCGCCTTGTTGGTCGACGGCATTGGCCGCCTGCGGGGCTTTGACAGGCAACCACGGAGTACCATCTGAAAAGCCTGCGTTTGCGGCGTCCTTTTCCCAGACCATCGGCGTGCGGCACCCGTCACGGCCCTTGACGGCGGGCCAATAGCGCAGGGCGGGCGGATCGGTCAGTTCATCATAGGTGAGGTCGGTTTCCGTCTGGCCCAACTCCTCGCCCTGATAGATGCCGATGGTGCCGGGGAACGACATGAGCATGGCCACGGCCTGCCGCGCGATGGCGTCCTCATCCGTGGCATGGTCCAGCCAGCGGGTCACGTGGCGCGGCACATCGTGGTTCGAGAATGACCAGTAGGGGTGACCATCGGGCGCGCCCGCCTGAAACCCTTCGATGCAGTTGCGGAAATGTTTGGCGTTGAAATCAGGGCCCAGCATCGCAAAGGAATAGGCCATGTGCAGCCGGTCGGTGCCTTGGGTGTATTCGCCCATAATCTCAATCGACCGGTCGCCCATTTCGCCGACTTCACCGACCATCATGATGTCGTCATACTGATCTGTCAGTGTGCGCAGACGTTCCAGAAAGCCCAGATTTTCAGGGCGCGTCTTGTTGTAGATGTTCTTTTGCATCCCATAAAGGTCGGTGGCCATGACCTGTGGGGCCGCATTGGCAGCGGGGTTGGAACGCAGTTTTTGGTCGTGGAAGTAGTAGTTCACCGTGTCCAGACGGAACCCGTCCAGCCCGAAGTCGAGCCAGAATTTACACGTCTCAAGGATCGCATTGACCACGTCCGGATTGTGGAAGTTCAGATCCGGTTGGGAGGCGAGGAAATTGTGCAGGTAATACTGCCCACGGCCGGGGTCGAATTCCCACGCGGGGCCGCCAAAATGGCTGTGCCAGTTGGTGGGGGGGGATCCATCGGGAAGCGGATCGGCCCAGACATACCAATCGGCCTTGTCATTGGTGCGGTCCTTGCGCGACGCCTTGAACCACTCGTGCTGGTCTGACGTGTGGGACAGCACCTGATCGGTGATGACTTTCAACCCCAGTTCGTGGGCCGTGTCGATCAGACCTTTGAAATCGTCCAGATCGCCAAAGAGAGGGTCGATTTTGCAATAGTCGCTGACGTCATATCCCATGTCCTTTTGCGGGGACATGAAGATGGGCGACAGCCAGACACAATCGGCGCCTAGACCCGCGATATGGGGCAGGCGGCGGGTGATGCCGTTCAGGTCGCCCACACCGTCGCCGGTGCTGTCCTGATAGGACCGCGGGTAGACTTGGTAAATGATCGCGTCGCGCCACCAATCGGTCATGGCTGCCCCTTGTGTGTGAGTCGTTGAAGTTGCCCGCTACATAGCGTTGTTTGCGGTAACATAAAGCGGTTTTCGCAGCTAAGGCAGGATCGTCAGCCACGCGGATGTGGTTATGATCGAAAGTGCTGTCCCGATTAGCACGGATGAGGCCGCAACCCGTTTTGCGGCACCATACATATTGGCGAAGACATAGGCATTGATGCCCGGCGCGACGGAGGCTGTCACGACCGCCGACCGCAGCGCGTCGGTGGTCAGATTTGCGGTCGTGCCAAGCGTGTAGGTGATGACCGGATGCACGATGAGGGACACGGCGCAGACGAACAGGATCGTGCGCATGTCGCCCTCGGGGCGGTAACGGTAGAGGACGCCGCCCAAGCCGAAAAGCGCCGCCGGAAGGGCCGCGCGGGTCATCAGATCTACGGCGTCGGTGAAGACGGACGGCAGGGGGATTTGGCCCAGATTGACGATCAGCCCCGCACCGATCCCCAAGACCAGCGCGTTGGAAAACATGGCCCGCCCGACCTTGGCAGGCAGGTATCGCAGGGCCGTGCCACGGGCACGGGCCAGTTCCATCGCGGTGATCCCCAGCATGTAGCCGAAGGGCGCATGAAGCGCGATGATCGCATAATTGCCCAACAGCGCATCGGGGCCATAGGCGCGTTCGGTGATGGGCAGGCCCAACAGCAAGGTGTTGGAGAACAGGCAGCAAAACGCGATGGCGACGCTGTCTTCCCACGTGCGGTTGAACAAAAGGCGCGCGGCGGCAAGGCCAAGAAGAAAGGCCGCGACGACGCCTGTGTAGAAGCTGACCAGAATGGGCGCGTTGAAGTTTTGTCCCAGATCGAGAGTCGAGATCGCGCGGAACAGAAGACAGGGGATCGCGAAGGTCTGCGTGAAACGCATGAGGCCGTCCACGTGGTCATCGCTGAACAGCTTTCCCCAGACCGCGGCATAGCCAAAGGCCATGACGATGAAGACCGGCAGGATGATGGTGAGAATGTCGGTCATGGCAGCGCCTGCGGCGGGCGGGCGGCCAAAATTCCGCAATTTTGGCGACGCTGTCCGAGAGGGCTGCGGTTATGGCTGGCCGGCCCTCCGGGGGGAGTTTTTCGGGCCAGATGAAGACGGGGGGCGGCGCTAGTCCGCAAGGGTCAGGGTCAGACCGTCATAGGCGGGCTGGATGTGGTCGGAGGTTTCATCGGCAAGGGTCTGGTAGTCCAGATCAATGTGCATATTGGTCAGGACGGCGCGTTTGGGCTGGACGCGGTCGATCCAGGCGAGTGTCTTTTCCAAATGCGCGTGGGTCGGGTGCGGGTCGCGGCGCAGGGCGTCCACGATCCACAGGTCAAGGTTTTCGAGATGGTGCCAGACACCGTCCGGGATGTCGGAGACGTCTGGAAGGTAGGCGGCGTTGCCGATGCGAAAACCAAGGGCGTCGATGTTGCCGTGTTCGACTTCAAACGGTGTCAATGTGATCGGGCCGCCTGCGCCGTCGATGATGACGTCGCCCTTGATGGTGTTGAGGTCACAGATCGGGGGATAGCTGGACCCTGCGGGTTGCACGAAGGCATACCCAAAGCGCGCCAGCAGTTGGTTGCCCGTGTCGCCATCGGCCCAGACGGGCAGGCGTTGGCGCATGTTGTAGACGATCATGCGGATGTCATCGAGGCCGTGGACGTGATCGGCATGGGCGTGGGTGTAGACCAGCGCGTCGAGTTCGCCCACGTCCGCATCCAGCAGTTGTTGACGCAGATCGGGTGAGGTGTCGATGAGGACGCGGGTTGTACCGTTTGGCCCTGTCCGGCTCACCAGAAGGGAGCAGCGTTTGCGGATGTTTTTGGGGTTTGTGGGATCGCACTCGCCCCAGTGACCGCCCAAGCGGGGAACGCCGCCGGACGATCCACAGCCTAAGATGCGCAATGTCGTCGTCATGGCCGCCATCCTGCGGCCTTGGCGAACAGGCGGTCGAAGTTGGCGGTCGTCTGGGCGGCGAAGGCGGCATAGTCGAGGCCGAAGACCTCCGCCCCGATTTTCGCGGTGTGGGCGGTGTAGGCCGGTTCGTTGCGTTTGCCACGGTGGGGCGGTGGGGCCAGATAGGGGCTGTCGGTTTCCACCAAGATACGGTCCACGGGGGCCTTCGCGAAGATATCGCGCAGATCGCCCGATTTGGGGAAGGCGGCGATCCCCGACATGCTGAGGTAGAAGCCCATCTCGATGGCGGCTTCGGCCAGTTTCGCACTGCTGGAAAAACAGTGCATCACGCAGGCAAAGGGTTTCGCGGCCATGCCGTCCGTCAAAATGGCAATCATATCATCGTCGGAGGCGCGGTTGTGGATGATCAGCGGCAGGCCGGTCTCTTGTGCGGCTTCGATGTGGATCTTGAGGGAGGTCTTTTGAACCTCAGCCGTGTCGGCGGTGTAGTGGTAATCCAGCCCGCTTTCGCCGATCCCTACGAATTTGGGGTGGGCGGCAAGGGCTGTCAGGTCCTCGACCGACACCAAGGGTTCGTCTGCGGCGGACATGGGGTGGGTGCCTGCGGCATAAAACACCGGCGCGTGGGCCTCTGCGATGGCGCGGACCTGCGGTTCAAGGCGCAGCTTGGTGCAGATCGTGACCATGCGGGCGACGCCGGCGTCAACGGCGCGGTCGATGACGGCAGCGCGTTCGTCGTCGAAATCCGGAAAATCCAGATGGCAGTGGCTGTCGACGATCTGTGGTGTGGTCATGGGGGCCCCTAGGCGGCAGCCACGTCCAGCGCGGCTTTTTCGATCCTAAACAGCGTATCTAGGACCAGCGCGGCAGGGTCAAGATTGACCGCCTTGCCGTGGCGGGTGCGGTCGGACACGGTTTGGGCGACCTGCGCCCAACGGCGTGCGGCGTAATCGTTGGGGGAGAGTTTTGACAGCAACAAGGCCTCCCCCTGTGCGGCCTGAATATCGGGGGGGCCGTGCAGGCCTGCGCGCGCCGTTCGGGTGAGGAATTTGTCGATAAGGTCCAGTGTCAACTCGAACCGTGTGGCCCCTGCTTTGCCGACGCATTTGTCCGCCATGGCCAACGCGCGGGGGCGGTCGAAATTGGGCAGGGTGGAGAAAAGCGACACGAGGTTTGAATAGAGCGAGAGCCCGTCCAGGTTGGTCAGGCGGATCGCCTCCCCCACGGAGCCGCCGGACAATGCGGCGAGGGCTTCGCCCGCGTCGGTGTGGATGCCCGATTGCGCAAGGGCGGCGGTCATGTCTTCGGCGGACAGCAGGCCGCAGCGCAATTCGCGGCACCGCGACCGGATCGTGGGCAGAAGGCGGGACGGCGCGTGCGAAATCAGCAAGATCACCGCGTCGGCGGGCGGTTCTTCAAGCAGTTTCAGGATCGCGTTGGCGGCGTTGACGTTCATTTCGTCCGCCGGGTCGACGATCACCACCCTGCGACCACCGTCGGCGGCGGACATGGCGAAGAAGTTCTTCAGCTTGCGGACTTCGTCGACGGTGATGACGGATTTCAGTTTGTCGGTCTTGTCGTCCCATGCGCGGCGCAGGATGAACAAACGGGGGTGCGCGCCCGACCGGATCAGCGCCATATCGGGGTGGGCGTCGTCCACGTCCAATGTCGTGGGCGGGGGCGGCGCGCCGAACATGTCGTCCGCCGTCACCAAGGGCTGCGATAGCAAAAACGCGGCCATGCGCCATGCCAGCGTCGCCTTTCCGACACCGCGGGGGCCGGTGATCAGCCAGCCGGAATGCAAACGGCCTGTGGTGAACGCCTCAAGAAAATCGGCCTCGGCGCGGGACTGGCCGTAAAGGACGGCAGTTTCGGACGGGTGCGGGGCGCCTTCGATCTGGTCGGGCAGGGGGCGGTCTTCGGGGGCGGTGGCCATCAGGCAAGCGCCACGCGGTCGGCCACATGGGCTGCGATTTCGGCAGCGATGGCGGCAGGTTCACGGTTGCCGTCGATGAGGATGCAGCGGTCGGGGTTGGCCTTGGCCAAGGCCAGAAACCCGTGGCGCAAAGTTTCCTGAAAGGCCAGCCCCATGTCTTCAAACCGGTCTTCGCCGGATTGGCGCGCCAGACCACGTGCAAGGGCGGTTTCGGGATCCATGTCGATGATGAATGTCACATCAGGTTCTCGTCCGATCATGACGTCATGCAACGTGTCCACGGTGGCGCGCAGATCACCGCGCGTGGCGCCTTGATAGACGCGGGTGCTGTCCGCAAAACGGTCGCAGATCACAGTGCGGCCTGCTTGTAAGGCGGGCTGGATCGTCTTTTCCAGATGGTCGCGACGGGCAGCGGTGAACAGCAGAATTTCGGTTTCGGCAGACCACCGGTCGGGATCGCCCGTTAGCAGCAGGGTGCGGATTTCTTCGGCCCCCGCACTGCCGCCGGGTTCACGGGTGTGCAGCACATCGGACAGCCTCTCGGCCAGCAGGCGAGACTGGGTCGATTTGCCGGATCCGTCGATGCCTTCGAAGCTGATGAACAGGCCCGATGGGCCGCCACGGGCCATCGGCTACTCCGCCACCGCGTCGGTGGTGGCCGTGTCGTCGGCCATGATCCGTGCCACAAGAACATCCGCAGCGGTGCGCAGGCGGGTGTTAAAGCCGCCTTCCGGAACATCCGACATTGCCACAAGGGGCAGGCGCGTTTCGGGCAGGTTGTCCAGACGGATCACCAGTTCACCCAAACGGTCGCCTGCGGTGATCGGGGCCGCGATCGGGGCGTCGAAAACAGCCTCGGCGGCGATGTCGGAGGCACCGGTATTGGGCACCAGCAGGGACAGGTCTTCTGCCAGCGCGAGGCCGACGGAGGGCTGTTCGCCCATCCAGACCTCGGCCTCTGCGATCATGGTGTCGGCCTCTGCCAGATCACGCTGGGAGAACTGGCGGAAGGCCCAGTTCACGATCCGCTGGCTTTCTTCGGCACGGGCCTGCGCGCTGTCCAGACCGGTGATGACAAAGATGATACGGCGGTCGCCCTGTTTGGCTGAACCCGCCAGACCGTATCCGGCCTCTTCGGTGTGACCGGTTTTCAAACCGTCCGCGCCGATGCCAAGGCCAAGCAAGGGATTGCGGTTGCGCACATTGGCGGGATGTTCGCCGTCGTAATCAAACCGTTCCTCTGCAAAAAGCGGATAGAATGTCGGATAATCGGTGATCAGCCTGTTCGACAGAATGCCGATGTCACGCATGGACATGCGATGCCCCACCGCAGGCCAGCCGTTCGAATTGGCGAAGGTGGAATTCATCATCCCCATTTCCCGCGCCCTGACGGTCATCTGTTGGGCGAAGGTTGTCTCGGACCCGCCGAGGCCTTCGGCAATCACGCAGGATGCATCATTGCCGGACAGCACGATAATCCCGCGCAAAAGGTCCTCGACGCGGACGCGGTCGTTGACGTTCAGGAACATTGTCGATCCGGTGTATTCGAAACAATGTTGAGAGACGGGCAGTTCCTCGTCCACGGACAGGCGCCCTTCGGCAATCGCCTCGAACGCCATGTAAGTGGTCATCAGTTTGGACATGGATGCGGGCGGCAGCGGTTCATCGGCGTTTTTGTCCAGCAGAACCGTGCCGGTGGTCTGGTCCATGACAAAGGCCGCCGTCGCCCGCGTGTCGAACGCCTGTGCCTGCGCGGCGGAGGTTGTCAGGGTGAGGGCAACAAAGGGGGCAGCAAGTAAGCGGAGCATGAGACCTCGCAGTCAGGATCAGTTTGTCACGAAATAGGCGTCTTCAAAGCCTTGCGCCTTCACCTGCCGCAGCAATTCGGCGCGCTCGGCCTCGGATGTGGCAGGCCCGACAATCACGCGGAAGAACGTGCGGCCCTGGCTGGTCTGTTCAAGCACAGTCGGCACGATGCCATTCGCGCGCATCCGGTCGGCGGTGCCTGTCGCGTTGTCCTCGACCGAGAAAATACCAAGCTGGATAAAGGGTTTGTCCAAAGTGGAAGCCACAGCGGCAGGGGCAGGTGCGGGGGCCGGGAGCGCAACTGGAGGCGGGGCCGCGGCAGGGGCTGCCGCCTCGACCGCGTCAATCGCCGCAGCGGCGCTGGCTATCGGATCGGCCGCATCAAGCGGCGCGGCAGACACGGTTGGTGCGGTAATGTCGTCAGGGGCTGCGAAGTCGGACGTCGGCTGCGCCTGCGGCACATCGGCGACCTCTTCGCGGCGCAGGGCCGTGACCTGCAGGGTGGCGGGTGCACCGGCCAGCATCTCAAGGGCGGAGGCCGCATCGGACGAGACCTGCAATGCCGGTCCCGGATTTTCACGTTCGCGCCGGAACAATGCGCCAATGACAAAGGTGCCGTTGGTCTGGTTGCGGATGATCACCCGTTCGGGTTCGGACACATCGGGGTGTGCGACCCAGACGCCGCCCAGCGACGGGCGACCGTCCCACAGGCCCGGTTCCGTCACCTGAAATGCATCGGGTGCCTCAACGTCGCGTTCCACCAGTTGCACGCTTTGCGATGCGGTCACGGTGGTTTCGTTCTCGGCGGCTTGCCCCAGTGCAGGGAAGGCAAATTCGCCGTTCTCGTCACAGGCGGTCAATGCCATCAGCGATACAAGCGCCACGGCGGCCCCGGATTTGTTCAGTGATCCCAATGTCTTGCCCGACATAATCTGCCCTCATATTTGCGCCGGTTTTGCCGGTCGCTGCGCCCTTTGCGAACGCTTGTCGTTGTCGATAGGCGCACAGGTCTGCGCCGCTTTGGCAAACTCTAGCGCCCAAGCCCCTTCGAGGGAAGGGTTTGACGACAGTTTCGGCGGATTTCTACGCATGGATTGCAGGTTGGGACCCGTGCATCTTGCGTCTTTCAGAATCAAACGACAGTCCCTAAAGATGGCCCCCAGCGGAGGCTTGGCAGAGTGGTCGAATGCACCGGTCTTGAAAACCGACGAGGGTGAAAGTCCTCCCAGGGTTCGAATCCCTGAGCCTCCGCCA
>NZ_JAHDGE010000030.1:26247-37235 GCF_020627745.1 Pseudooctadecabacter sp. | reverse complement strand
CTGTCACGTCGCTGCGCGACATGACCTTGCCCACCCGTTCAAACCGGTCTGCGCCGGTTTGAACGTAGACGCGGAGAATCTATAAGCCGGATTTTGTTCCTTGGGGGCCGTGACCCCCAATTCGATGACCATTCATCTCAAGCGACAGTTGCCTGCCGCCCTCTAGCTGCCAACCCGGACCTGCTCGGATCAAGGCGATCCTGGGTTGCCCCGCGCGGTCCCTATTTGGCATTGCTCCCGGTGGGGCTTGCCGTGCCAGCGATGTTGCCACCGCCGCGGTGGGCTCTTACCCCACCGTTTCACCCTTACCCTGCGCTGCAGGGCGGTCTGTTTTCTGTGGCGCTGTCCGTCAAACCGGCGGAAAATTCCGCCGTATTTGCCCGGGAATTACCCGGCACCGTGCCCTGATGGAGTCCGGACTTTCCTATGGGTTGCCCCATCGGCCATCCGATCCTCCGCGTCTCGAATGGCCCTAAGAGGTCGGCGTGGCTTTCGCAATACCAAACCGCGCGGCCAGATCAGCAACCAGGGCGCAATCGACCGCATCCAGCGGGCCTGTGTGCCCCTGTCTGTGGCGCAGGCGAACGGCAGACAGCAGCGTGTCAAAATCAACATCAGCCGTATATCCCGCCCGTGCCGCATCGGCGCGAAAGGTGTCCTCGGTCGGCGCGGCAGCGCCGGTCGGGGACGCGGCGATGGCAAACCCACGGCGCACCAGCCGCGCCCAGTCAAACCGGGGGCCGGGGTCAATCTTGCGCCCCGGTGCCAGATCGGAATGGGCGATCACGCGGTGCGCGGGGATGTTCCAGCGCGCCATGATGCCCCCCATCAGATCCTCAAGCGCATCCATCAGGGGGGCTGCGAACGGGGATGCGCCGTCATTGGACAGCTCAATCCCGATGGAGTGTGAATTGACGTCCGTGACATCCCCCCAGCGCCCTGCCCCTGCGTGCCACGCACGTTGGTCTTCGTCGACCAGATCGACGACCTGACCTTGCGGGGAAATGATGTAATGGGCCGACACCTCGGCCTCGGGGTTGCACAGCCAGTCGCGCGCGCGGGTCCAGTCGGCCATGGCCGTGTAGTGCAAAACGATCAGATCAGGCACCGCGCCCCCGCGACGTGGCCCGAAGTTGGGCGACAGCCCCACGCGAAAGCCCTAGTTGCCGGAGGCCAGCGTGCGGAACGGCTGCGGGTCCCAGCCGCAGGCAAAACCGTCGCCATCAGGGTCCAGACCCAACCGGTCCCGCTGGGGGCCGCCACGGCTGATGAAATCGCGCTGCGCCTCGTCGGGTGTGCGGTATTTGGCGCAATTCCGTGTGAATTTATTGGCGGCGTTGAAGCCCGACCGCGTGAACACGCTTTCGCCCAGATTGTTGGGGGCCTGCAGGGCGTATTGCACGATATTGGGGCCGACATTCCCGTTGCGATCCGGCAGCGCCGTCGCCTCGATCAACTGATAGGCCGCAGCCTGACGCGCGCGGCGTTCCGCATCGCTTTCGATGCTTTCGCGCGATGCCACGGCCCCGAAATCCTGCTCGTCCGAGATGTCACCGTTGGACGCCAAAGGCGTCTGCGATGTCGCTGCCACCGGTGCACCGAAGCCACCACCTGTCACCCCGCCAGAGGCCTGCGCGCCAATGCCCGCCGCCGCCAGATCAGAGGAGTTCACCCCCGCAGGGCCGGACACCGGCGTAGGTGCACCCGGGGTCACGATCGCGCCGTTGGGCGAAAAAGTTGGCCCCGCCTCACCGCGCAACTGCGCTTCACGGCGGGCGCGTTCCAGCTCAAACTCGGCGAAATCATTGAACCCGACGCCCTGACCGCTGTCGGGCACATCGGCTGCACATGCGGCCAGCACAAAGGCGCTGACACCCAAAATCGCAAGTCTTTTCATGGCTTTGTTCTGCCTATCCGTCTGAAATATCGCTCTCTGGCGATGTGTTTACCACCAACGCGCGGGTTTTGCTACAAAGCCTGCGGCCTGTTCCAGCGCATAGGCTGTATTCAGCAGATCGCCCTCTTCCCACGGGCGGCCGATCAGTTGCAGGCCAAGGGGCAAGCCCTGTGCGTCGACCCCTGCGGGCACCGCGATGCCCGGCAGCCCGGCGAGGTTCACTGTCACCGTGAACACGTCGTTGAGATACATCTGCACCGGATCATCGAACTTTTGCCCCAACTCAAAGGCCGCAGACGGCGTGGCGGGCGTCAGGATCGCATCGACCCCGTCGGCAAACACAGCCTCAAAATCCTGCTTGATCAGCGTGCGCACCTTGCGGGCGCGGTTGTAATAGGCGTCATAGAACCCGGCGGACAACACATAGGTGCCGATCATCACGCGGCGCTGAACCTCGTCCCCGAAGCCTTCGGCGCGGGTCTTTTCGTACATTTCGGTGATGCCATCACCGGCGGCCAGCGTGGCGCGGTGGCCAAAGCGCACGCCGTCATAGCGCGCAAGGTTCGACGACGCCTCAGCCGGGGCGATCACGTAGTAGGCAGGCAGCGCGTATTTGGTGTGCGGCAGGGTGATGTCGACGATTCTAGCGCCTGCATCGCGCAACATGGCGGTGCCATCTTCCCACAGCTTTTCAATCTCGGCGGGCATCCCGTCCATCCGGTATTCTTTCGGGATACCGATGGTTTTGCCGCGAATGTCACCGGTCAAGGCGGCCTCGAAATCCGGCACGGCCAAATCGGCGGAGGTGCTGTCTTTGGGGTCGTGGCCCGACATGGCGCGCAGCATAATCGCCGCGTCGCGCACATCTTTGGTCATGGGCCCTGCCTGATCCAAGGACGACGCAAAGGCCACAATGCCCCAGCGGCTGACGCGGCCATAGGTGGGTTTGATGCCGGTGATGCCGGTAAAAGCCGCAGGCTGGCGGATCGACCCGCCGGTGTCGGTGCCCGTCGCCCCCAGACACAGATCAGCCGCCACAGCAGAGGCGGATCCGCCGGAGGAGCCACCCGGCGTCAATTCCGCCGCGCCCGCTTTCCACGGGTTCACGGCGTTGCCATAGACCGAGGTTTCATTGGACGACCCCATGGCGAATTCATCCATGTTGAGCTTGCCCAACATCACAGCGCCCTGATCAAACAGCTGTGTCGTCACGGTGGATTCGTATTCCGGTTTGAACCCGTCCAGAATGCGCGACGCGGCCTGTGATGCGACGCCCTTGGTGCAGAACAAATCCTTGATGCCCAGCGGTATCCCGTTGAGGTCCCCGCCATCCGTGCGCGCGTCAGCGGCCTTGGCCTGTTCCATCGCGATGTCGGGCGTCTTGTGCACGAACGCCCCCAGCGCATCGGCGGCGTCGATTTCGGCCAGACAGGCTTCGGTCAATTCGACAGAGGTCACGTCGCCCTTTTTCAGGGCATCCCGCGCGGCGGCGATGGTCAGTTTGGACAGATCAGACATTATTCAACCACCTTCGGAACAGCAAAGAACCCTTCACGGGCATCGGGGGCATTCTTCAAAACCGCCTGCGGCTGGTCGCCGTCCGTCACCACATCCTCGCGGCGTTTCAGGCGCTGCGGGGTCACGGAGGTCATCGGTTCAACACCATCCACATCGACCTCGTTCAGCTGCTCGATAAACCCGAGGATCGCGCTGAATTCATTGGCCAATTCGGGCAGGTCAGCCTCTTCGACCTTGATGCGGGCCAGTTTGGCCACGCGGCGGGCCGTTTCCGTGTCGATGGACATGGGATTCTCCGTTCAGACGTTTGCACAGGGCTTTACGCCGAAGCGGGGGGCGCTTCAACCATGTGGCGGCGGTAAACCTCGATCATCCAGCCCAGCATAATCCCGTTGAGGATATGCCAGAAGATGTGGGTGCCCACGGGAAAGGCATCGCAGAGCGGCATGTCCAGACTGCGCAGGGTGATCGACAGCGACAGGATCGCGGCCCCGATGACAAATCCACGCGCCGTGTGGGGCATCTGGCGGCGATACAGCGCGGCATAGGCCAGCAGCAAAATCGGCACCGACCAGTAGAAGTTCGAGGTCCCGAAAAACGGCACGGGGTCCAGCGCAAGCGTGATGCCCGCCGCAAAGGGCAGAAAGCCCAAAACCCCGATCATCGACGCCCAAAGCGGCCAGCCGACCATGTGCCGGTTGACCACAAACAGATAGACGAGGATGAAAATGCCAATGGGGGCGACATCTGCCAAAGCCGCCCAAGCGGTGGCGTGGGTGTGAAACAGGTAACTGCCCACCCCGATGGCAAAGAGCACCGCACACAGAACACGGCCCCAGAACAGATGCGCCACACGGGTCCACATCAAGATCGCGGCGATGATGAAGGACGCATTCGTCAACGCATTCAGGGGCTCCGACCAATAGGTGAAATCCGTACGCTCGCAGTAGCCGTCGAATTGTTCAAACCAGTTCATGGGCAGCCTTCCTTTGGGCCTGTGGCGTGTTTCATTCAGGGATCAGGCACGTTTGTCCGCAAAAAAACGGATCAGAAGATCGCGCGCTTCCCCCTCAGCCAAGCCTTCGAAAATCTCCGGCTTATGGTGGCATTGGGGATGGGAAAAGACCCGCGCGCCCTGTTCGACACCGCCGGATTTGGGGTCTGATGCGCCGTAGTAAAGCCGCCCGATGCGCGCGTTCGAAATTGCGGCCGCACACATGGGGCACGGCTCAAGCGTGACGTAAAGGTCGTGACCGGTCAGCCGTTCCTGACCCAGCGACGCACAGGCCGCACGGATCGCCAGAACCTCGGCATGGGCGGTGGGATCGTTGAGTTCACGTGTCCGGTTGCCCGCAGCGGCGATGACCTCGCCTTGCGGCGAAACCACCACCGCGCCCACGGGCACCTCGCCCCGGGTGGCGGCGGCGCGGGCCTCGGACAGGGCGCGGTCCATGTGGGTTTTGAATGTCATCCGCTTTATTGGCGGGGCTTGGTTCGGTTTGGCAAGGGCCGGAGCCTCCGGCGGGCATATTTTTGAACCAAAGAAGCGGGGCGCGTGGCCATTGCACGCAGCGCTGCAAGGCTTTAGGCGCTTGGGGATGAGTGATGATATCAAAAAGACGCCCCCCGGCGACCGGATCGCCAAGGTTCTGGCGCGCGCCGGTGTGGCCAGCCGCCGTGAGGCTGAAAAGATCGTCGAGGCCGGACGGGTCAGCGTAAACGGCAAGGTCGTGCTGACGCCTGCGCTGAACGTGACGCCGAAGGACCGCATTCTGGTCGATGGCGCACCCCTGGCCGAGGCCGAGCCGCCGCGCATGTGGCTGTACCACAAACCCGCCGGTCTGGTGACAACGGAACGGGATGAACAGGGCCGCGATACGGTCTTTGACGCCCTGCCCAAGGACATGCCACGGGTGATGTCTGTGGGGCGGCTGGATTTGAATTCCGAGGGCCTGTTGGTGCTGACCAACGATGGGGAATTGAAACGAAAGATGGAGCTGCCCGCCACCGGCTGGCTGCGCCGCTACCGCGTGCGGATCAAGGGATCGCTGTCGGAGGCAAAGCTGGACACCTTGCGCAAAGGCATCGAAGTGGACGGCATCCGCTATGCCCCCATGGATGTGACCTTTGACCGCCAACAGGGCGCGAACGCTTGGCTGACCGTGGGCCTGCGTGAAGGCAAGAACCGCGAAATCCGGCGGGTGATGGACGCGCAGGGTGTGACCGTGAACCGGCTGATCCGCATTTCATACGGGCCGTTCCAGCTGGGCCAGCTCAAGCAGGGTGAGGTTGAAGAGGTCAAACAGCGGGTGGTCAAGGACCAGATGGGCCTGCGTGAGACGCCAAAGCCCCAAAGGGTGCGCAAAACGCCCGCCAAGGGGAAACCAAAAGCGGCCCCGCGGGTTAGGGGGAAAGACCCGCGACGATGACCCTTGCCGCAGCGCATCCGGTTTTGCATGATCAAAACGGCGGATTGGGGACAAATGAGTGATCTGGATGGGTTTTTGCGCAAATTTGATGTGCGGTGACAGCGTCTATCGGGGAAAACCTCGCATTTTCGCCGGTCCGGACATATGTGATATGACGTATCGACCGCCGCAAAGGACGTTTCATGGCGCGTGTCTTGATTTTTTTGATCGTTTTGGGGGCCATTATCATGGTGGCGATGACCCTGCGGCGCGCTGTCCTGTTCGCCCGATCCAGCACTGAGGACCAGCATTTGCCCAAATCCGTTCAAACCCTGTCTTACGTTTTGCTGATTGCCCTGATGTTCGGGGTCGTCACCGGTTGGCTGGGGGGGCTTTAGACCATGGCCAAGAAGTTTGGCGGCAAGTTCAGCCCCGATGGCGCGGCGTCCGGTGTGCGCGAAGAGGTTATCGACCAGCGCCGCGTGGATGCGGCAGGGGCCAAGGCGAACGTGTTGTTCTTGCCCGGCGTGCTGTTGGCGTTCTTGTCGCTGAACGAAGGCGCTGTCGGGCTGGCCATGGGGTTGGTGGGTGCTGCACTGTTGTCGCTGGCCGCATGGCTGACACGGGACGGCATGCGCGCGCAGGCGGCGTTTGATGCGCGCAAGGTGGCACGCAAGCCCGCCCTGCCCCGCAAGATCATTGGTGCGGTTCTGACCGGTTGCGGGATTGCGCTGGCGTCGTTGATGAATGACGGATCGACCTTGGCGGCTATTCTCTATGGCATCGTGGCCGGTGGCCTGCACATCACCGCCTTTGGCCTTGATCCCCTGCGCGACAAACGCATGGAGGGGATCGACACCTTTCAACAAGACCGTGTGGCCCGCGTCGTGGAGGAGGCCGAGGCCCATCTTGCGTCCATGCGCGACCACATCGCGTCGGTCAAAGACCGTCATCTGGACAACCGCGTGGAACAGTTTCAGGCCGCCGCGCGGCGCATGATCCGCACCGTCGAAGAAGATCCGCGCGATCTGACCGGCGCGCGCAAATTTTTGGGCGTCTACCTGATGGGCGCGCGGGATGCGGCTGTGAAATTTGCGGATCTTTACAAACGCAAACGCGACGAAGAGGCACGCGCCGATTTTGAGGCGCTCCTGACCGATCTTGAGCAGAATTTCGCCGCGCGGACCGAGAAAATGTTGCTTGATGATCGAAGTGACATGGATATTGAAATCAAAGTGTTGCGGGACAGACTGCAACGAGAGGGCCTGTAGCCCAGGCCAATGAAGGGGGACATGAATGTCTGAAACTGTTGTGAAAAATATGCAAGCGGCGCAAACGCAGCTGGCAGAAGTCGAAAAGGTGACAGCCGTGGTGCTGCCAGAACCCAAGGGCGAATTGGTCCCGTTGGACCAGGCCGATGCGCCCACCAGCGCCGAAATCACCCGCCGGATGGCCGAACTGGACATGACCGACACCAATTCGATCATCTCCTTCGGGTCTGCCGCACAGGCCGAATTGCAGGAAATTTCCCAATCCATGCTGCAAGGCGTGCGCAACAAGGACGTGGGCCCTGCGGGGGACAGCCTGCGCCAGATCGTGACCACCATTCGCGGCTTTAACGTCAGCGAATTGGACGTGCGTCGCAAACGGTCGTGGTGGGAAAAACTGCTGGGCCGCGCGGCCCCTGCGGCGAAATTTGCCGCCCGGTTTGAGACAGTGCAAGGGCAGATCGACAAGGTGACGGACGATCTGTTGCGCCATGAACATGTGCTGCTGAAAGACATCGAAAGCCTTGATGTTCTTTATGAAAAAACGCTGAGCTTCTATGACGAACTGGGCCTTTACATCACCGCCGGTGAAGAAAAGCTGCGTGAGATGGACGAACAGGTCATCCCCGCCAAAGAGGCCGAGGTCGCCGCCGCCCCTGAGGATCAGGGCGTCATGAAAGCGCAGGAACTGCGCGACATCCGCGCGGCCCGCGACGATCTGGAACGTCGCGTCCACGACCTGAAACTGACCCGTCAGGTGACGATGCAATCCCTGCCGTCGATCCGTCTGGTGCAGGAAAATGACAAAAGCCTCGTGACAAAGATCAATTCGACCCTGATCAACACGGTGCCTTTGTGGGAAACGCAGCTGGCACAGGCTGTCACGATCCAACGCTCCGCCGAGGCTGCAAATGCCGTGCGCGACGCCAATGATCTGACCAATGAGCTGCTGACCGCCAACGCCGAAAACCTGCGTCAGGCCAACAAGACCATCCGCACCGAGATGGAGCGCGGCGTCTTCGACATCGAAGCCATCAAGGCCGCCAATGCCGACCTGATCGGCACCATCGAGGAAAGCCTGCAAATCGCCGACGAAGGCAAGCGCAAGCGCGCCGAGGCCGAGGAGGAGCTGAAAACGATGGAGGCGGAGCTGAAATCCACCCTCGCCGCCGCCAAAGCCCGCACAACGGGCACCGGCGACACCATCGGCACGGCGACAGGGGCATAAGGCCCGCATGACGTGGACAGGCGGCATTTGGGGACGTGGTTTGGGCTTGGCCGCCCTGCTGTCCCTGGCCGCCTGTGGCATCACGGGCGTGGACGACGGGATGGCCACATCCCCCGCCCCGCCCACGCGCCCCGACGTGGTCGAAGTCCCGTTTCAAGTGCCCGTGGATCTGGTGCCGTCAGACGCGAGCCGCGCCTTGGCCGTGCATTACCGCCGTGTGGAAAATGACCTGCTGGCGCGCGGTCTGCTGCGCACGGACGGCGGCGGGCCGGACACCACATTCACCGACACGATACTGGCGCGCAACTTTGTCCGGATCGCATTGTTCGATGAATTCGTGGCCACAGATCAAGGACTTGAAGCGCGCCCTACGATCAGCCGCCTGCGCCGCTGGGAACAGCCGGTGCGGTTCACCATCGACTACGGTGCCACGATCCCCGATGCCCAGCGCACCAAAGACAGCGCGGATATCCGCACCTACGTCAGCCGCCTTGCGCGTGTCACTGGCCACCCGATGTCTGTCACCGACACCAACCCGAATTTCCACGTTCTGATGCTGAACGAAGACGACCGGCTGGGCTACGGCGACCGTCTGCGCGCCCTTGTGCCCGGCATCGACGACCGGTCCGTGCGCGCCTTTCTGGACGTGCCCCGCGATACGCTGTGTCTGGTGCTGGCATTTTCGCGCGATGGCAGTTCCGACTATGATCAGGCCGTGGCGGTGATCCGCGGCGAACACCCCGACCTCATGCGGTTGGCCTGTATTCACGAAGAACTGGCCCAAGGCCTTGGCCTTGCCAACGACAGCCCCCGCGCGCGTCCCAGCATCTTCAACGATGACGAAGAATTCGGCCTTCTGACGACACACGACGAATTGCTGTTGCAAATGCTCTACGATGACCGCCTGCAAACAGGGATGAGTGCCGCCGAAGCCGCCCCGATCGCACGGGTCATTGCCTCCGAACTTATGAACTCCGGTCCCAGCTGACCACCAACGCCACAACGAAAGGACCGCCCCCATGGGAATTCTTGATTTTCTCTCCGGCCAATTCATCGACGTCATCCACTGGACCGACGACACCCGCGACACGATGGTGTGGCGGTTCGAACGTGAGGGCCATGAGATCAAATACGGCGCCAAACTGACCGTCCGCGAAGGTCAGGCGGCGGTGTTTGTGCACGAAGGCCAGCTGGCCGATGTGTTCACGCCGGGGCTGTACATGTTGGAAACCAACAACATGCCGATCATGACGACGTTGCAGCATTGGGACCACGGGTTCAAATCCCCCTTCAAGTCCGAGATCTACTACGTCAACACCACGCGATTTACCGACCTCAAATGGGGCACCAAAAACCCCATCATGCTGCGCGATCCCGAATTCGGCCCCACCCGCATCCGCGCCTTCGGCACCTATACCGTCAAGGTTACCGACCCCCGTCTGTTCCTGACCGAAATCGTCGGCACCGACGGCGAATTTACCATGGACGAGATCAGCTTTCAGGTCCGCAACATCATCGTGCAGGAATTCAGCCGCGTGATTGCCGCCTCCGGTATTCCGGTCCTCGACATGGCCGCCAACACCCGCGATCTGGGCAAACTGGTGGCCGGTGCAATCGCCGACACCGTGGCGCAATACGGCATCACGATCCCTGAATTTTATATCGAAAACATCTCCCTGCCGCCTGAGGTCGAAAAGGCGCTAGACACCCGCACCTCCCGTGGGCTGACCGGTGATCTGGACGCCCATATGAAATACGCCGCCGCCGAAGCCCTCCGTCAGGGCGGTGAAGCATCTGGCGCTATGGGGGCCGGAATGGGCGCAGGCATGGGCATGGCTATGGCGCAACAAATGGCGAACCCATGGGCGCGCGCCGCAGCCCCTGCTGCCCCGCCCCCACCGCCTGTGGAACATGTCTGGCACATCGCGGAAAACGGCGAAACCAAGGGCCCGTTCTCCAAAGCGCGCATGGGCCAGATGGCTGCCGCCGGTGAATTGACCCGCCAGACGCTGGTCTGGACCCAAGGCCAGGACGGATGGATGACAGCGGATGAGGTGCAGGAACTCGCGCAACTTTTCACCGTGATGCCCCCGCCCCCGCCCCCCGGCGCGTAAATGACCAAAGTCGTGGCCTTGGGGGCCGAAACCGTGGTCCCCATGCTGGATTTGGCCGTGCGGGACGATCAGGATCATCTGGTCGCCCCGAACGCCGTCACATTGGCGCAGGCCCTGTTCGAAGGCGGCAGCGAGGTTTTTGGCATTTACGACGGCGACACGCCTGTGGGCCTTCTGGCGCTGATCGATTTCGCCCATGACGCCGCCAAACTGCAAACCGGAGAAACCCGCGACACCCTCTATATCTGGCGGCTGATGATTGACGCCAACCACCAAGGGCACGGCCACGGACGCGCCGCTTTGGCCTTTGCCGCCGATGTGGCCCAGATACGCGGACGCCGCCAAATTGCCCTCAGCGTGGTGCCTGATGCTGCTTCAGCGCTGCCCTTTTACGAAGCATCGGGCTTTGCCAAAACAGGCCGCAAAATCGACGGGGAGCTGGAATTGATCCGCCCTGTCGCATCCCGCTAAGCCCGCCAATCGCCGTCCCATGGGGCCCTGGGGCCCCCCGTTCCCGGCTGAAACCCTCCTCTGGAGGCTTTCCAAGACGCCATT
>NZ_JAHDGE010000030.1:20039-26147 GCF_020627745.1 Pseudooctadecabacter sp. | reverse complement strand
ACCACTCAGCGGTTTTTCGCAGAAAAACCGCCCCCCGCCCGCAGCATGCGCCGACCGTAAGGTCGTCCCTTGCGTCCCCCACGCGCGACGCTAGATGTTTCTCATGACCCGACGCCGCCTTCATATTGTCCTTCACTGGGCCGTCTTTATGCTGATCCTAGCGATGGTCAAAGGAGGCACCTCCGCCGATTGGGTCCGGTGGGCCTTTGTTGTCAGTGTGGCCCTTTGGGTCGGGATTGCGGTGACCAAAGGGCTGATCGGGAAGGCCGGCCCGAAACTGGGGCCCCGAACCCGCGCCATATACCCTTGGATGCACCGTGCGCTCTACGGCGTCCTCGCCCTGTCAGCCGCCCTGAACGCCGCTGAACTCACGGGCCTGTTGTCCCCTGGCCCCGCATGGACGTCGCTGTTGGTTCTGCTGGGCCTTGGCGCCTTCCACGGGCTGTTCCAGTTCTGGCGGCATACGGCGCTTTATGACAACGCGTTGCGCCTCATCACCCCGCGTTTCATGCACGGCATCTTGTGAAACTTCTTCCCCCGTACCTTCGTTTCTTTGTCATGCGCCACATCATGCCCCACCGACGAACTATGCTGAAATGGCTCCATTGGGGGATTGTGCCCTTTTTTGTCTGGTTCCTGTTTGCCGACCCCGACGCCCTGCGCCGCATGGGGCCTGCTGTGTTCCAGTTCCATTCGACCATGGGCCTGATTTTCGTGACCTTGGCGCTGGTCTGGACCGCGTGGATGCTACGCTCAGGCCTGCACAGCCGTCCCGGCCCGAAATTACAGGGTTGGGCGCGCGCGCTTTACCGTCCGCTGCATCTCACGATCATCTGGGGGCTGTTTGCGGTGGCCTTTGGCGGGCTTTTGTTGGGTCTGACGGCGTCCTTTCAGATGAAAGCGGGCGGGATCATTCCCATCGGTGTTCCGCTGAACAAACCGCAGGCCCACCACTGGATCGGCCTGCTCCACACCTATCAGTTTTACGCACTGGCCGGGGTCGTCCTGTTTCACGCGGGTTTTCACACGTGGCGGCACCTGAAATTGCGCGATAATGCGCTGCGGATTATGGCGCCCAAGGTGTTTCACCGCTATTTGTAACCCATGGATACTTTCGCTGCCCCCGCCCCCACCGATGAACACCGTTTTCCCTGCGACAACTGCGGCGCGGATATGCGGTTTGATCCGGGCGAAAACCGCCTGATCTGCGATCACTGCGGCAACACGCATGAGATCACCGAAGGCCCGTGGCGCGGCGGCACGTTGCGCGAACTCGATTTTCGCACGGCGGTTTCCGGCGATCTGGCTTCTGAAGAAATCGAGGAAACCCGCGTGTCGTCCTGCCCCAACTGCGGCGCGCAGGTCGAATTCGACGCCGATTTACACGCCACCGAATGCCCGTTTTGTGCGACCCCGGTGGTCACCGACACGGGCACCCACCGCCATATCAAACCCAAGGGCCTGCTGCCCTTTGCCCTTGATGAAGGATCAGCGCGGGGCAAGATGACGGACTGGCTGGGGTCTTTGTGGTTTGCGCCAAACGGCCTGCAGGACTATGCCCGAAAGGGTCGCACGATGTCGGGCATCTACGTGCCCTACTGGACCTTCGATGCCGACACCAAAAGCGCCTATACCGGTGCGCGCGGCACGCATTATTACGAAACCCGCACCGTCATGCGCGATGGCAAACGCCAGCAGGTGCGCGTCCGCAAAACCCGCTGGCGCACGGCGTCGGGCCGTGTGGCGCGGTTCTTTGACGATGTGCTGGTGCTGGGGTCAACCTCCTTGCCCAAGCAATACACCGACGCGCTGGAACCTTGGGACCTGTCCGAGATGGAACCCTACCAGCCTGAATACCTCGCCGGATTTCGTGCCGAGGGCTATCAGGTGCAGCTTGAAGACGCCTTCGTCGAGGCCCGCGCCTATATGGACCGGATCATCCACCGCGATGTGAAATTCGACATCGGCGGCGATGACCAGCGGGTCAAATCTGTGGAGACCCAGATCGGCACGCTGACCTTCAAACACGTGCTACTGCCCGTCTGGATGGCCGCCTACAAATACCGTGGCAAAACCTACCGCTTTGTGGTGAACGGCCGCACGGGCCGCGTGCAGGGCGAACGCCCCTATTCCGCCATCAAAATCGCATTCGCCGTCCTGTTGGGTCTCATCGTGGCGGGCATCATCGGGTTTGTGATGGCGACCACGCAGTGATACACCCCTCAAAACTTTACGCGCGTTAAAAACTGGAGACGACGATGATTCTGGCCTGCGGCGAAGCCCTGATTGATATGCTCCCCCGTGAAACCACCAAAGGTGAGGCTGCCTTCGCACCCTATCCGGGCGGCGCGGTGTTCAACACCGCCATCGGCCTTGGTCGCTTGGGCGTTGAGACGCAGTTCTTCTGCGGCATGTCATCGGATTTTCTGGGCGATGTTTTGCGCGATGCCCTTGAGGCGTCGAAGGTCGATCACGGCCCGTCGCCCGCCATGGACGCGCCCTGCACGGTGGCTTTCGTGAAACTGGTGGACGGTCAGGCGACCTATGCGTTCTACGACGAAAACTCCGCCATGCGCACAGTGCCTGACGCGCCGGATGTGACGGCTGACGCGCTGTTTTTCGGCGGCATATCCTTGGTGGGGGATGGCTGCGGCGACATCTATGAGGCGATGATGCTGGACCAGTCTGCGGCCCGTGTCACGATGATCGACCCCAACGTGCGCCCGTCATTCATTCGCGATGAGGCCGCCTACCGCGCGCGCATCACCCGCATGATGGGGGCCGCCGATGTCATCAAGCTGAGCGATGAGGACCTTCTTTGGCTCGAAGGGGACGGCGATCTTGCGGCCCTTGCCCGTGGTCTGGTCGCCAAGGGGGCCAAACTGGTCTGCATCACCGAAGGGGCCAAGGGTGTCACCGGCTATACCGCCGATCATACGGTCTTTGTAGCGGCTGAAAAGGCGCAGGTCGTGGACACCGTGGGGGCTGGCGACACGTTCAACGCGGGCCTTTTGGCGGGTCTTGACCGGGCTGGGTGTCTGACCAAAGCGCGCATTGCATCGCTGGGCGAAGGGGAAATCCGCGACGCCCTGACGTTGGGCGTCAAAGCCGCCGCCATCACTGTCAGCCGCGCTGGCGCGAACCCTCCGTGGTCTGACGAAGTATGAGGGCGCTGATCCAGCGGGTGACCTCCGCTCAGGTCCATGTGGACGGCGAATTGGTCGGGGACTGCGGCGCCGGCGTGTTAATCCTGATCTGCGCCATGCAGGGCGACACAGACGACCTGCCCGCAAAACTCGCCGCAAAAATCGGCAAGCTGCGGATTTTCAAAGACGAAGACGGCCGCATGAACCGGTCCCTTTCTGACATTGGCGGTCAGGCCCTTGTGGTCAGCCAGTTCACCTTGGCCGCCGACACCTCACGCGGCAACAGGCCCGGCTTTTCTCAGGCCGCGCCGCCCGCAGAGGGGGAACGGCTCTACGAAGCCTTCGCTGCCGAAATGGCCCAGATCGTGCCCACCCAAACCGGCCGTTTTGGTGCCGACATGGCGGTGAGCCTGACCAACGATGGCCCCGTGACCATCTGGATGGACACCGACGCCTAGACCGGCTTTGGGCTCCGCCCGTTCTCAATTGACGAAAAGTCCGACCTCAGCCGCGCAGACGACCGGCCAGAAAGGTCACGCAAAACAGCGCGGCTGCCGCACAGATGATCGACGGCCCCGCCGGTGTGCCAAAGCCCCGCGCCGCATAAAGCCCGCCGATGGCTGCCACCACGCCAATGGCTGTCGCCCAGACTGCCATGCCCTCAGGGCCACGGGCCACCAAACGCGCCGCCGCCGCTGGAATGATCAACATCGCGGTGATCAGCAGGGCCCCAACCACCTTGATCGACACCGCCACCACCGTGGCCACCAGCAGGGTCAGCATCAGCCTGTCCCGTGCGGGGTTCAGGCCTGCGGCATGGGCCAGATCATTGGACAAAACCTCAGCCAGCAGGGCCTGCCACCGCCAGACCAGCAACCCCAGAACAACGACTGCCCCGCCCCAGATCACGGCAAGATCCGTCTTTGACACCACCAGAATGTCCCCGAACAAATAGGCATCCAGATCAATCCGCGCCTCGGGCATCAGCGACACGGCCACAAGGCCCATGGCCAGCGCGCTGTGGGACAACACGCCCAGCAAACTGTCCGGCGAGATCACCTCCCCCGACAGGGTTCCGATCAGAACCCCCATCGCAAGCGCGACCACCAGTACTCCTAGGGGAACGGATATCGAAAACGCCAGCGCCAGCGCCACCCCGAGGATCGCCGCATGGGCCGTTGCATCCCCGAAATAGGCCATGCGCCGCCAGACCACGAAACACCCCAACGCCCCGCAGGCCAGCGCCGTGCCCACCGCGGCCAGAAGGGCGCGGATCATGAAATCATCAAGGAAGGTCATTATTCGGCAGGCTCATGGCTGTGGGAATGGTCGTGGTCGTGCCCATGGTGACTGTGATCATGGTCATGACGGTAGAGCGCCAGCGCGCCCCCTGTGCCCGTCCCGAACAATTCGCGATAGGCAGGGGCCGCCGTCACAACATCGGGCGTGCCTTCGCAACAGATATGACCGTTGAGGCAAATGACCCGGTCGGTGGCCGACATCACCACGTGCAATTCGTGGCTGACCATCACAACACCGCAACCCAATTCATCGCGCAACGCCTCGATCAGTTTGTAAAACGCAGCCGAGGCCGGTTGATCCAGCCCTTGCGTCGGTTCATCCAGCACCAGCACCTGTGGATCATTCAGGATCGCACGGGCCAGCAAGACCCGCTGGAATTGCCCGCCAGACAGGCCCGCCAAGGGGCGCGTCGCCAGATGGTCCACGCCCGTGCGCGCCAATGCGGCCTGTGCCTTGGCCCAGGACACGCGTTTGGGCAGGTTCAAAAATCGCCGCACGCTCAGTGGCAGGGTCGGATCAACATGCAGCTTTTGCGGCACATACCCGATCCGCAAGCCCGGCGCGCGGGTGATGTTGCCATTGTCGATGGGCACAGCGCCAATCAGGGCGCGCAGCAGCGTCGATTTGCCGGACCCGTTTGGCCCCACAATGGTGACGATCTCACCGGCATCCAGCGACATGGACACGCCGTAGACCGCATGGGTGGCCCCATGGCGAACATTGATGTCCCTTGCCTCGATCAAGGCCATCTCAGACCTCCTGACAGGCGGGGCATGTGCCCGTGGCCTCAACCACGGTGCGCTCAATCTGGAACCCCGCAGCTACGGCGGACGGCTGCAACGCATCCTGCGCCTCGCCCTCGGCCACGGTGCCGCACCTGTTGCAAATCAAAAACGCGGGGTCATGTTCGGCGCCCGGCGTCGCACAGGCCACAAAGGCATTGAGCCGTTCAATCCGGTGCGCCAGCCCAGCCTCCACCAGAAACGTCAGCGCGCGGTAGGCCACGGGCGGCTTTGACCCGAACCCATCTGCATCTAAGCGAGCCAAGACATCATAAGCGCCCAAGGCCTCGTGGGCCTCCAGCAAAATCTCCAACGTGCGCCGCCGCACGGGTGTCAGGCGCAAAGACTGTGCCGCACAGGCTGCCTCCGCTGCGCTGAGGGCAGTGCGCACGCAGTGGGCATGATCATGGGCTTCAAAACCGGATGGACGGGATGTCATGTTTTGCTCTTGTTATGTTATAACATATCCATTATGCCCTTGCTGACCCAAAGATACAAGGACCCCTCCCCATGCGCCTGCCCCTGTTGACCAGCCTCGCCTGCTTGCCTTTGTCAGCGACTGCCGAAGTGCCCCAAGTGGTCACTGACATCGCCCCCATCCATTCGCTTGTGTCGCAGGTGATGGAGGGCGTGGGCACGCCGGACGTGCTTGTGTCAGGCGGGGCATCGCCCCACGACTTTCAATTCAGTTTCGATCAGGCGGACGCTGTGCAATCTGCCGATCTGGTGATCTGGGTCGGCCCCGCGCTGACCCCGTGGCTGGATGAGGCTTTGGACACATTGGGCGGGGAGGTTGACCAACTGGTCCTGCTGGACGCCGAAGGCTGGCCCGCCCTGCCGCTGCGCGAAGACGCGGCCTTCGAAGACCATCACGATCA
>NZ_JAHDGE010000030.1:0-19939 GCF_020627745.1 Pseudooctadecabacter sp. | reverse complement strand
ACGCAGATCACGACGGCCACGACGACCATTCCGACGCGCGCCTTGACCCCCACGCATGGCTCGACCCGCAGGTGGCACAGGCCTGGGTCGCGCTGATTGCCACGCACCTCTCCGACCTCGACCCCGACAATGCCGCGACCTATGCCGCAAACGCCACCGCCGCCGTGGCCGACCTCGAAGCGCTTGAGGCCGAAATCACCGCCCGCCTCGCCTCAGCCCCCGCAGGCGACATCATCGTGCCACACGATGCCTATCAATACTTCGGCACTCGGTTTGACCGCCTCGCCGTGGCGGCCATCACCCTCGACGACGCCGCAGCCCCCGCACCCGACAAAATCGCCGACCTGCAAGCGCGGATCGTCGAAGACAATATTGCCTGTGTGCTGACCGACCCCCAAGCCCGCGCCGAATGGTCTGATCTGATCCGCGACGGATCAGACGCGCGCACAGCGCTGGCGGACCCGGTGGGCGGGGCATTCGACCTAGGGCCGCAACACTACCGCCAGACCCTCACCGCATTGGGGGATGCCTACGCCACCTGCTTGGGCGGATGACGCCGCGCTAAAGGGCTTTGCCAAAGATATGCAACCTGTGCATCGGCGACGCCCCTGACTTTTCCGCCTGTGCAAGGCTCATGGGGTTCACATCGGCAATCCACGTGTTGCCGATGTGCGTGTATCCGGCCCTGCGCGCACGCCCCATCACATGATCCAGAATGACCGGATTGATCCCGCGCCCCTGAAGATGCGGCATGATGCCTGCAAAGATCACAATCGCACGGGTGTTGGTCATCCGGTGCCTCAGAAAATGCCATGGCGCGGTGATCCCGATCCGTGACCGGATACGACGCAAAAACGGGTTCAGATCGGGCACGCAAATGACACAGCCCGCAGGCTCGCCCCTGTGGTGCAAGACCGCGGAAATCCGGCGGTCCATGACCCATTTCATGTCCTTGGCCTGAAAATGAAACTCCTCGGCGCTGACCGGCACAAACATCGGATTCTCAGCAAACGACGCATTCAGGATCAGGCGGGCTTCCTCAAGGCGCTGCGGCAAGGTCGCCCGCGTGATGGGCGCAAAGGCAAAGTCGGGGTCGTCCATGACCGCGCGGTGTTTCGGCCCCAGCCGGACCGGCGGTGCCGACGGCAGATCGCGCACCTCCATCGTCGCCATTGGAAAAGTCGGCGCATAGCCGTTCTGCGTCAAAAGCCGCGCAATATGGGGCGGCGACCAGACCTGATCCAGATAGGGCGCATGGCCAAAACCATCCGTCACCACGCCAATCTGCTGCATCGCCGTCAGATTGAAATTCCCCGCAATCTCACTCATGCCCCGCGTGCGGCACCAGTCCTCAGCCGCTTGCAACAAGGCTGCCGCCGCTTGGGGCTCATCCTCACAGTCAAAATATCCGAAATAGCCGCGCGCCAGCCCATGCACGCGGTTGGATGCCCCATGAATATGCGCCGTGATGCGCCCGACAACCCGCCCGTCCCGATGGGCCGTGAAATAGGTCAACGCCCCCTCACCCGCGCCCGACATCAAAGGGTTCGCGTCGGACACAAACCGCCTCAGATCAGCCTTCAACGGCGACACATAGGGGCTGCCCGCCCCATAGGCCTCAAACGGCGCCTCGAAAAAAGCGTCAAAATCCGCTGTTCGTATCTTTACTGGCACTGCGCCCCCCGATCCCACATGACCCGACTGATATTTAACATACACCGGCTTGAGGGGGGATGCATCGCCCCCGTTTCTCTGGTTCAAAAATACCTAAAGCGCCGCGCCCCCGACAGGCCGCAACAGCGCCAACCGGACACTCCGGTCGCACCACACGGCAATTTTTGAACTAAAAATTGTGCCCCGCCCGCCGCAGGCGCAGTGCGCCTAAAAATCGGTCGGCGCGCCGCCTTCGGATTTCCGACGGGCGACGAAATCCTCCAGTTCCGACCGGATCGCCGCATCCATCGGGGGGGCCTCAAACGTGTTGATAATGTCTTTAAACATGTGATGGGCGCGCTCTGCGGTCCATGTGGCCCCCGCGACCTCCCAGGCCTCGAAATTGCGCCAGTCGGACACGAAGGGCGCATAAAACGCGTTTTCATAGCGGTCTTGGGTGTGCTGGATGCCGAAGAAATGCCCGTTCGGCCCGACCTCTTTGACCGCCTCAAGGGCGATGTCGGCGGGGCTGGTCGCGGTCACCTCGGGTTCCATATAGCGCTGGATCATCTGGATCACTTCGCAATCCATGATGAACTTTTCGGGGGATGCGATCAGCCCGCCTTCCAGCCAACCGGCGGCGTGATAGACCATGTTCGTGCCCGACTGCACCGCAGCCCAAAGGGAATTCGACGTCTCCCACATGGCCTGTCCGTCGGGGACATTGGCCGCGCAAACCCCCGACGACCGCATGGGCAACCCGTAAAACCGCGCCATCTGGCCCGTCATCTGCGTGGCGCGCATGTATTCGGGCGTGCCAAATGCTGGCGCGCCGGATTTCATATCGACGTTGCTGGTAAAGGTGCCGATCACGCAGGGCGCGCCGGGGCGGACGTATTGAAACAGCGCGATGGCCGACAGGGCCTCGGCAATAGACAGCGCCACAGCGCCCGACATGGTCACCGGCGCCATGGCTCCGGCCAGGGTAAAGGGCGTCACGACCACCGCCTGCCCCCGCCGCACGCACCGCAGACAGCCGTCAATCATGGGCACGTCATGTTTCAGGGGCGAGGTCGAATTGATGTTGGTATACATCCGTGGCCGCTCTTCGAACTCCTCATCCGACCAACCACCTGCGATGCGGATCATCTCCATCACGTCCTCGACCCGTTCTTTACCCAGCGAATAGGCGTGGCCGACCTTGTCTGTGAGGGTCATCTTGTCGAACACCACATCCAGATGGCGGACGCTGGCGTGCACGTCGACGGGTTCCACCGGATAGCCGCCCGCGAAATGGATGCAGTTGAAATACTGCGTCAGCTTCAGCAGGTTGGCGCATTGTTCGCGGTTGCCAGAGACTTTCTTGCCGATCTCAAGGTCAAAGTAATTCGGCGGGGAGGACACGTTGCCAAACAGGATATGCCCGCCACCCAAGGTGATTTTACGGGCGGGGTTGCGCGGCGTGATGTCGAACTGCGCAGGCGCCTGGCCGATCATCTCCATCACCCAGTCGCGGCCCATTTTGACGTTGGTGCCATCGACCTTGCAGCCCGCCTGCTTGAACAGGGCAATGGCCTCTTCGTTCAGGAATTCGATCCCGACCTCTTCAAGGATGCGCATGGCGCCGTCGTGCACGGCCTCTACCCCTTGCTGATCCAAAGGCTCCGTCGGGCGGTCCGTGTTCACCGGCAACCGCCATGGCATCTGGGCAATACCTGCGGTTTGACGTTTGGCGGTGTTGGCGGCGCGGCCACCGGACCGGCGGCGACGGGGGGTAGGATCAGACATGGGACGACCTTTCATATTCGTCCCCAGACTGGCACCGTTCAGCCCCCTCGCCCTACGACGGGCGACATCAGATGTCGCAAATAGCCTGTGGCGTCATTCTGGCAGGCCCAGCCAACGGGGCAGATCGGCGATGGACGGCAGCACTACATCTGCAAAAGGGGCCAGATCCTCGGTGGTGGCCACGCCGGTCAGCACGGCAACACAGGTCATTCCTGCCGCGCGGCCTGCGTCCAGATCATGGGTGCTGTCACCGACCATGGCGACCTGCGACGGATCAAGGCCGGTCGCCTTACAAAAGGCCAAAAGCTGTCCGGGCGCCGGTTTGCCACCATATCCGCTGTCAAATCCTGCGATAAAGTCGAACTTTTCCGTCACACCTGCGGCGGACAGATGCGCCCGTGCCGGGGCCTGTGCGTCATTGGTCGCCACGCCAAGCCGCAGTCCCGCCGCGCGCAGCCGGTCCAGAAACGGGATGAGCGGCGTGGCCTCGACCTGCGGGGCCTGCGCGGCCATCCGGCTCCACCGGTCCAACAAGCTCTCCAGATCGGTTTCCGCAACGAAAGGCAGTGCGATCCGGGCAATCTCACGGGCGGTGCTGGCGATGACGGGGCTGTCGGGATGAAATCTGTCCTGACCCAGATCAAACCCCATGGCCGCCGCCAATGGGACCAGACGTGCGGGATCATCCGCTGTTTCTGCCTCCAGCACCTGCCGCGCCCACGCAGCCCATGTGGCGTTGAAGTCAAACAGAGTGCCGTCCTTGTCAAAAACGATCCCGCGAACAGTCATGTCCAATGTACGGCCTCTGCCCCTGGCAAAGCATAACGCGCCATTAGGGGTTCTTCATACTTTAGGGTTTCCGCGTCGCAAAAAGCCATCACCCAGGCATCGTCCATGGTGATAAATTCCAGCACCGACGCAAGGAATGCGGGGCTGTTTGCAAGCCCCCTCAAATCCTCTGCCGCAGCCCCCGAAGCCCCTAAAAACACAGGCAAAAGGTCTTCGTTGGTGGACAGCCAGATCAGGGCGGAAACGGCGATCTGTTCGGCGCGCTCTGGGGACATGATTTATAATTACCGATGTGGAAAGGGTTTCTTAACCATTTGGGGACCAAACTGAGGTCAGGAGAGATTGGGGTAAAGCTCGGAAGGAAGCAAGAATGGCCGGCGATATTCTTATCATAGACTGTGTGGCGACGAACCGGATTGTCCTCAAGGTCAAACTGCTCGCGGCCCAGTACCGGGTCCGTCCCTGTGCATCCCTGAAGGACGCGCAGGCCGAAATCGCAGCCTCTCTGCCGGATCTGATCATCATGGACACCTGCAAAGATGCCCAGGCCGCGCTGGATTTCTGCCGCGCCCTCAAGGCGGATGACGTCACAGCCCTTGTCCCCATCGTTGCCACAGGTGGTTTCGCCACCCCGCTGGAGCGCGTCAACGCGCTTGAAGCGGGGGCCGATGACCTTCTGACAAAACCGTTCGACGACCATATCCTGCAGGCCCGCATCCGCAGCCTCCTGCGCGCCCGCGATGCCCGTCAGGAACTGCGTATGCGGGAGGGCACGCGCACCGCTTTGGGTTTTGCCGAAGCAAGCTGCGGGTTTGCCGCACCGTCCCAAATGGTCCTGGCTTCACCCCATCCGGACGCGCTCGACCTCAGCGGACTTCAATCCATGATGGAGAACGTCCAGGCAACGCCGGCCAGTATCCACCAGATTATCAGCGGCCATTTGAACCAGTTGAAAAACGACCTGTTCGTCCTCGATTTCCGGTCCGGTTTGATGGATGACACCCTGCTTTACCGGCTGCTGGCCGAATTGCGCAGCCAGTCCGCGACACGGCATTCCGGCATTCTGGTGTTGTTGTCGGAAAATGAACGTCACGCGGCGGCCATGGCGCTTGATCTGGGGGCAAACGACGTTGTGCTCTCAGACATCAATCTTGGCGAAATCCGTCATCGCTGCGCTGTCCTGCTTCAGGCTAAGCACGAGGCTGACGCGCTGAGGCGCACAGTCGAATCCGGGCTTGAGGCGGCCATCACCGACCCGTTGACGGGGTTGTTCAACCGCCGTTATGCGCTGCCGCATCTGGCACGCCTGTCCGAAGAAAGCCGCATCAGCGGACGTCAGTTTGCCATCATGGTGCTGGACGTGGACCATTTCAAAAAGGTCAACGACACCTTCGGCCACAAGGCCGGTGATGAGATGCTCAGACAGGTTGCCCGCCGGTTGCAGGATAACCTGCGCGCCGTTGATCTTCTGGCCCGCATCGGGGGGGAGGAGTTTCTGGTCGCCATCCCGAACAGCGATCTGGTGCACGCGCGCACCGCCGCCGAACGGCTGTGCAAACTGATCAGCGCGACACCATTCTACATCACCGAAGGATCAACCGTCGACCTGACAGTCTCGGTCGGTGTCAGCCTCAGCGGCGGTCGGGAGGCCGAAGACGTTGTTGAAGACCTGGGAGACCTGGTCAGCGCAGCGGACGGCGCCCTTTACGCTGCCAAATCAGGCGGACGCAACAAGGTCAGCCTGTCAGCCGCCTGATTGCACGTCGCTGCTTGCCTCACGCCCCTGACGCGGGGTGCTGGACCCGCGCCGCAGCTGGTTTTCCAACCGGTCGGCAAAGGCGGCCCTGTCTTCGGGCGACATCTGTTCAATCTGTGCAGCCACCGCATCAATCACCGCAACCTGCCCGGCCTGAAGGCGATCGCGCTGCCGCATCAGGGCCGCACGGAAAGCAGCCGCGTCAAAGGTGTCGGACCGCACAGTGTCGATCAAAACACCCATATCGGCGCGGATGTCGCGCCTGTTTGAAGGCCGGAAGGCACCGCTGTCGCGCAACGCCTGCCGCACCGCCTCTCGGTCGGGGGCCTCCATGGCCCGTGTCAACGGGCCCGCCGTTAGATCAAATCGTTGGGGTCCGGCCCGTGTCCCGCCCGAGGCGACGACCCCGATCACCGCGCCGACGATCAACAGGTTCAACGCAAGGGAGGCCACCAGCAGGACCTTGGTCCAGTTGCGCGATGTGCGGGGATCGTGTGACATGATTTATCCTTCCAACGCGCTGAGCAAATCGCCATTCAGAACCGGCACCTCATAGGTGCCCCCCCACAAGGCATCGGTCACACCGGCCAGCGCCGCGGGCGGTGCCACACCGATCCACAGGCCCGCCACCGTCGCCATGGCAAGGCCCCCTGCCGACGGCCAGCCGCCAATCGCGTCCAGCAGGGTCGCCCCCAGCCCCCGTGAGGGGGCCGCGCCGGTGTTTTCAGGCAGCGGGTGTGCCGTGGCAAGGACGTGGTCGGCGTCCATCATGATCCGGTCCATCAGACTGTCCGACACAGGCACAGTGTCGCTGCGTATATGCGCAAAGGTGTCGTCCAGCATCTTGTCGTCATCCGGTGTCATCATCATACCCCAGTTCTGATTTGCGCCCCGACAATTTTGCCATCAGGGCGCGCTTGCCCCGTGCGATCAGACTTTCGACTGTTCGTACGTTGGTGTCCATAATCTCGGCAATCCGTGGATTGCCAAGCTCTTCGAGGTGGCGCAAGGCGACGGCTTGCGCCTGCCGGTCCGGCAAATCGGCCAAAGCGGCCTGCAACGCCGCCGCACGCGCCTGCGTCTGCAACCCGTCAGCGGCCGATGGCGCGTCATCTTCGGGCTCTGCAATGGCATCAAGCGCTACGCCGCGGCCGGATTTGCGCAACCGGTCGGTGCACAGGTTGGCCACCACACGGTAAAGCCATGTTGTGACCTGTGCCCGTTCGGCCTGCCAGTCCGGCGCGATTTTCCACAAGCGCATCATTGCCTCTTGTGTGACGTCTTCGGCCTCGGCGCGATTGCCCAACATGCGATACGCCTGCCCCATGACCCGTGGTGTCAGGCGCTGGGTCAACACCAGCGCCGCCTGCCGGTCACCTGCGGCAAAAGCAGCCAGCAGGGCCGCGTCATCAGCTGTTGTTTGGGCCTGTGCCATCGTGCGCTGCAGTTATCCATGTCCCCTTGCCCCCCGCAAGGGGCCCGATTGTGTGTCGGGGGCGCCTGAAGTGCGCCCCCGACCCTGCATTTAGTTGTCGCCGCGGGGGCGTCGGTCCTGCATCCGTTCGAGGGCTGCGGCGAATTCCTCCGCGCTCAACGTGCCGTTTTCGTCGGCATCCACCCTGTCGAACATCCTCTCGGGGTTTGCGCCGCGACGCGCTCCGCGTTCTCCGCCTGCATCGCGGATTTCCTCGATCTGCAAGACGCCGTCCCCGTTTGCGTCGGCTTTCTCGATCTGGCGGGCAATGCGGTTGGCCATCCGTTCGGCACGGTCGCTGTCCGCCCGTGCAAGCATTTCCTGCGCGCTCAGCGCACCGTCGCCATCGGTGTCCGCATCGGCAAAGCGGGCTTCGGCGCGATCGGCCATAAAGGTTTCGATTTCGGTCAATGTCACACCACCATCAGCGTTTGCGTCCAGTTCTTCAAAGCTGGGAAGGGACAGGCCCCGCGCACCGTCACGGGCGCCATCGCGGGCCTCGGCACTGGCGGCAAGGGTGATACCGGCGGCCAGTGCCGCGAACAAAAGAGGAGTTTTCATCAGTGTTTTCCTTTGGCTTACTCGATCAACGCGGCCCCTCTCGGGCCGTCGATGTGCATAAAACGGGGCAGGTCCAGATTTCCGTCGCCCGACGGGCAAAAAATTTGTCCGCCCCCCCCCGCGACACTTTCACCCCTGTTCTTTTGCGGCCCCAGCGCGCATCACACCCCCTATTGCGAAATCGTGCTGACGAGGCCCCGATGACCGACACCAAAACCTATCCCGCCGACGACCGCCCTACCAAACCCGCCATGCTGCGCGGTTTTCGCAGGCGGTGCCCCAACTGTGGTGAAGGCATGATGTTTCAGGGATACCTGAAGGTCGTGCACAGCTGCCCTGTGTGTTCGGAAGATCTGCACCATCACCGTGCGGATGACGGGCCGGCCTATCTGACCATTCTGATCGTGGCCCACATTCTGGGTTTCGCAATGCATATCGCATGGGTCCATCTTCGCCCCGATCCCTTTGTCATGGCGACTGTGCTGACGATCTTCTGTGTTGCGCTGTCGCTCTATTTGCTGCCACGGTTAAAGGGTATGATCGTGGGCATTCAATGGGCGCGCAGGATGCACGGTTTCGGGGGCGCAGCCTAGCGCGCCCTTGCTTTGAGGGTGGCATGACGGATCAAACGGATAAATCGGCCCTGCGGGATGCGGCCACAGTCATCGTGGTGCGCGACCGTGATACCACCCCGTCCATTTTGATGGGTCAGCGTGGGGCCACGGCGGCCTTTCTGCCCAACAAGTTTGTCTTTCCCGGTGGCGCAGTTGACGCGGGCGACGCGCAAGTCGTCCTGCACCGCCCGTTGCCCGCGCATGTGGCGGCCCGACTGGCCGAAGACAGCGCCCTGCCCCCTTCTGCACTGGCGGCAGCCGCAATACGCGAAATGTGGGAAGAGACCGGACAGATTATCGGCAGCCAAGCCCCGTGGCCCGACGCGCCACGCGGATGGCGCGGGTTTGCCGCGACAGGGCACCGGCCCGACCCATCGCGCCTCGAATTTGTTTTTCGCGCCGTCACGCCCAAGGGCCGCCCGCGCCGGTTTGATGCGCGGTTCTTTCTGGCGGATGCCCGCGACCTGCGCAGCGATCCCGACGATTTCAGCCGTGCGGAGGACGAGTTGAGCCATCTGCAATGGGTCCCTCTGGCCGAGGCACGCAGCCTTGATCTGCCTTTTATAACCGAGGTTGTTCTTGCCGAAATCGCAGCGCATCTGCGCGCTCCGTCTGTTGCGCGCACCGTGCCCTTCTTTCGCAATGACGATGAGGCCCATCTGGTGACACGACTGTCCGGACGCCGCCCTCTGGACGATTAGATCACGAGGATCAGCACCAGAACCGATGACACGATCAAAGCGCCGCCCAGACCTTCACGCGCGGTGACCCGTTCCTTGAAGACAAAGACCGACAGCGCCAGCGACATCAACAACTCAATCTGTCCCAATGCCTTGACGTAGGCCACGTTCTGTAACGTGAAGGCCACGAACCAGCAGGTCGATCCGATCATGCTGAATATGCCCACCAGTCCCGCGATACGCCACGCCCGGAACACACGGGTGATCTCACCCGCTTCGCGCCAGCGCATCACAGCAGCCATGGCGATGCTTTGGGCGGCGGTGACACAGGCCAGCGTCAGCGTGGCCCGCAAAAACACGTCTCCACTGTCCAAAGACAGCGACGCCCCGCGATACCCCACGCCCGAACAGGCAAACAGCACGCCAGACGCCAGACCAAGGCCGACCGCACGGTTGAATATGCGCCGCCGCCACGGCTGGTCCGACGCATCGGGGGGATCGGACAGGATCAGCGTTCCGGTCAGTCCGATCACGATGGCCACCAGACCCGCCACGCCGACACGGTCGCCCAGCACAATCAGGCCCACCCCCACGGACATCAGGACCTCGGTCTTCTTGAAGGTAATGCCGACAGCAAAATTGCGATGTGCAAACAGGGCCACGACGCACATGGTCGCCAAAATCTGGGCAAGCCCGCCGGCAAGAGCATAGGCCCAGAACAGACCCGACGGCAGGGGCAAGTCCTGACCGCTGAGCCACGCATAGAGGATCACACCCAACGCGACCAACGGGGCGGAATAGACGAAGCGTGCGAAAGTGGCCCCCGCCGTGCTCAACGCCGTGGTCTTGAGTTGTTTTTGCAGGCCGAACCGCGCGGTTTGTGCGGTGGCCGCCAGCAAGGTGACGGGAATCCATGCGTCCATGACCGACTGTTGTCCTATTTTGTGCGATCAATCCAGAATGAACAGGCTGCGGGCCCCTGCGCCCCGCAACAGGCTGGCCCTATGGTTTGGGATCGGGGTTTTCGGTATGTCCGTCCACGCTGATCACCTGCCCCGACACCCGTGCCGCCCCGTCCGATCCCAGAAAGACGGCCATGTTGGCAATATCTTCGGCGCGCACGAAGGTCCGCATGGAGGTGCCTGCGGCGTAGCCTGCGTAGACATCATCGCGTGTCATGCCCTTGGCCACAGCCTCACGCGTCAGGACACCCTCCATCCGCGGGCCTTCGACAGCACCTGGGCAGATGGCATTGGCGCGAATGCCGTGTGGCCCGAGTTCCATGGCGAGCGTTTTCATCAGCCCGATAACGCCCCACTTGGCCGCCGCATAGGGGGCACGGTTGGGGTAGCCAAAGACACCGGCTGTGGATGAGGTCAGGATCAACGCGCCCGCCCCGCGCGCCTTCATCAAGGGGGCCGCATATTTCGCTGTCAGAAAGGCCCCGCCAAGGGTCACGTTCAGGCAGGTCTGCCAATCGTGCCATGCGACGTCCTCGACCAAAGCGGTGGGGCCTGCAATGCCCGCATTGGCGCAGACAACATCCACGCCGCCAGCACTTGCGATTTGTTCAAAAAGCCCGCGCATCTGGTCGTCATCGGACACATCGACCTGCCGCGCGGTCCACGCAGGCGGGCAGGCGTCCAAGGCGGCCTCATCTACATCCGTCACCCAGACATCATAGCCCGCAGCGGCAAAGGCCTGCCCCATGGCAAACCCGATGCCTGACGCGCCTGCCGTGACCAGAACGCGGCTCACCCGCGTTTGCCCACGGCGGCACCCGCCCCTTCGGGCAGATCAAGGTTGGCATGGGCTGTGGCCAGACGGGCCAACGGGTCGGCCACCTGCGGGGCCGGGTCGCTGGCGCGGCGAGACTCGAGGCTCACGTGGATCAACATATGTTCGCCCGTGGCCAGCAGCCGGTCGCCTTCGTACATGCGGTGAAAGAGGTGCATCTTCTTGCCTGCCCCGGCCAGCACCTGCGTTTCCACGCGGATGCGTGCGCCGGCGTGTACCTCATCCAGATGGCGGATATGGGTCTCGGCGGTAAAGTAACTCCCCCCCGAGGCGATGTAATCCGGCGTGCAGCCCACGATCAACATCAGCCGGTCGGTGGCGTCCCCGAAGGCCTGCAAATAGCGTGCCTCGTTCATGTGGCCGTTGTAATCGGTCCAATCAATCGGCACGGCGCGGTCCACGGTCAACACGGGCCGCGAAATATCCGCCACATCCTGCAACCGATCGGCAATCTGGCCGCGCTGGTTCAGCGTTTTGTCATGCAGGTTCATCACCGCCCCTGCCCCCCAATCGCGCGCCTTAAGGGTCCGCATCATGCCCACGAGGTTCGCGTCGCGGTGCCGTTCCAGTTCGCGGATCGAATACTGCCCCGATTGCGCATCCGACTGATCCGCGATCTGGTCAATCAGATCATCGGTCAGCTCGGGCACATCCATCAACTTGGTCCAAGGCCATGACAAGCACGGCCCGAATTGTTCGATGAAATGGCGCATCCCGGCCTCCCCGCCGGCAATCCGGTAGGTTTCAAACAGCCCCATCTGCGCCCAGCGCAGGCCGAACCCCATGCGTATGGCCTCATCTATTTCCTCGGTCGTGGCGATGCCGTCGCGGATCAGCCACAAGGCTTCCCGCCAGACGGCCTCAAGAAAACGGTCCGCGATATGGGCGTCGATTTCGCGGCGCACCATCAGGGGATACATGCCAAGGCCGCGCAGAGTGGATTCAATATCCGCCAAGCGGTCGGCATTGGCAGGCGTGCCCACAACCTCAATCAAGGGCAAAAGGTAGACAGGGTTGAACGGATGGCAGACAACGATCTGGTCGGGATGCTCCGCCCCTTCCTGCAGCTCAGACGGTTTGAATCCCGAGGTTGAGGATCCGATCACAGCCTCAGGCGCGCAATGGGCCTGCACGGTGGCGTAGGTCTTCAGCTTCAGGTCCAGCCGTTCCGGCACGCTTTCCTGAATCCAAACAGCCCCTTTGACGGCATCGGCCATATCATCATGAAAGCTCAAGCGGCCTTCGGCAGGCAGCGGCATGTCATACAGGCCAGGCAAAGACGCGCGGGCGTTGCCCAGCACCTCGGCAATCTTGCGTTCCGCCTGCGGATCAGGATCATAGACCTGAACGTTCCATCCGTTCAGCAAAAACCGCGCAGCCCAGCCGCCGCCGATGACCCCGCCCCCGATGATCGTTGCTGTCTGTGTCATAGGACCGCCCTTCCCGTATATATCTTGCGGCAAGTCGCGACGATCTGCGAAGGCAAGTCAAGCCTGTCCCGCCGGTCTTTGGTCTGTTTGCGGCACGCGTGGCACGTTCCGGCAGGTTCAGGGGCGGACCTGCACCAGACGCGTCAGATCATAGCCGTACCAGTCCAGTATCTCACGCGCTGCGGTGATCCGGTCCCCCCCGCCGGTTTCCATGCGATCAAGGATCGCGACAAAATCTCCGTTGGGGTTCCCGATGGCCATGGTCCGGTCATCGAAATCCATCCAGTAGACCCAGATTTCAGACGGCACATTGTCCGGCACGGGTCCGGCGGCGCGGAAACGACCCGCCAGACCTTCGCGGTACAGGATTGGCCGCGTACCGTTCGGGCAGGCACCGGCCTGCGCACAAACGACCCCATCCGCGACCAGGACCAGATCAGGCCCCTGCGCCGCAAACTGCAGCCGTGTCTGCACAACCGGCCAGACACCGGCGACCGCCTGACGCAACGACCAGACACCGGCCAGATCGTCGGCCACCACATCTGCCTGCGACCCGATGTTGGCTGTGGGATTGCGCAGCAAGGACACGTTCGGCGCTGCGGGCGGCACATCCAAGGGGTCTGCCCCGCAGGCCGACAAGATCACCGCCGCGACCATAATCAACTGCCTCATCCGTCCGCCCCCCGGCACACCGCACCGTCGGGACCAGTCACGATCCGTCCGCCCAATCCGATACAGGTCGTCTCCTCCACCATGGTCACGCCGAACGCCTCAGGTCCGGCAGGTGCGCCACATCCGGCCAATAGCAACAGGACGATAAGAAACCTCACCCTTTCGGCGCGCGCTTGGTCAGGCCCAGCTTTTCGCGGACCTCCGCCGCGCCAATGACCCGCGCGCCAAGGTTTTCGATGATCCCGTGCGCGCGTTCGACCAACTGCGCATTCGTGGCCAGAACCCCGCGATCCAGCATCAGGTTGTCCTCCAACCCCACGCGCACATTGCCCCCCGCCAGCACCGACGCCGCCACATATGGCATCTGCGACCGCCCCAGACCAAAGGCCGAAAACGTCCAATCGTCGGGCACATTGTTCACCATCGCCATAAAGGTATTCAGGTCATCCGGCGCGCCCCAAGGCACCCCCATGCACAGCTGCACCAGCGCGTTCGGCTCCAAAATACCCTCCGCCACCAGTTGTTTGGCAAACCACAAATGACCGGTGTCAAAGGCCTCGATCTCGGGCTTCACGCCCAGATCGGTCATCATCTGCCCCATGGCGCGCAACATGCCGGGCGTGTTGGTCATGACATAGTCGGCTTCGGCAAAGTTCATGGTGCCGCAATCAAGGGTGCAAATCTCAGGCAGGCATTCGGCCACGTGGGCCACGCGTTCTGTGGCCCCCACCATGTCCGTGCCCCCCACCACGGGCAAAGGCGCCTCGACCCCGCCAAAAACGATATCGCCGCCCATGCCTGCGGTCAGGTTCAACACCACATCCACATCCGCCGACCGGATACGGTCCGTCACCTCACGGTACAACTCCAGCCGGCGCGATGGCACGCCCGTCTCGGGGTCGCGCACATGACAATGGACCACAGCCGCCCCCGCTTTGGCCGCATCAATGGCGCTGTCCGCGATCTGCTGCGGTGAGCGCGGCACATGGGGGCTTCGATCCTGCGTGCTGCCAGACCCGGTCACGGCTGCGGTGATAAAGACGTCTCGGTTCATGGTCAGTGGCATGGCGGTCCTCCCTTGGTGGGGCGACCTTACTGCGCATCTGTTGACAGACAAGCCCACAAAGGCGACAAACGCAGCCATGAAAACCGACACACATCAGCAGTCCTTTACCACCGCCCTCTAATCCGGCGGCAGGTTTTCTTTTTCGCACCTTACAAAACCAACCCGCCGCCCAGGCGTGGTTTGATATGCGCCGTGGTGGCCGAAAGACACTGGACCATGACCCTGACCGACCTGAAAATCACCCCCGCCCGCCCGGCAGACCTGCCGGCCATCTTGACGATGATCAAAGCCCTCAGCGCCTTTCACGGGGATGACGCTGCGGCCAATCTGTCAGACCTGCAAGACATGTTCTTTGGCCCAACAGACCGCGCGACAGCGCTGATCGCCACGTCAAACGGCACACCCGTGGGCTACGCTGGACTGACCCCGACCATGGTCATCCATGACGCGAAATTGCGCCTCGATATCCATCACCTCTATGTCGCGGAACCCCACCGCGCCAAAGGCGTGGGCACCGCCCTGATCACCGCTGCCAAATCCCACGCCATAGCCATCGGGGCCACGCGCCTCACCATCGGCACTGACGCCAGCAACGCCACAGCCATCGCCAGCTACCGCGCCATGGATATTCTTGAGGAAATCACAGGCACCGGCCCAAGGTTCCGCGTCGATCTGACGGCCTGACGCCCCTGCTTCATCTGGCCCGAAAAACTCCCCCCGGAGGGTCGTTTTCAGCATAAGAAAACGGCCCTCCGTGATGGGCTCACCCCAGCCAAAGGCACCTATAAAAACAACGCGGCGCAGCCGCTCCTTTTGGTCAATACGGCATCGGATGGGCGCGGTGGGTCTGGTCGATGTCCTCCAGAACCGCCGCCGAAAGCTCCAAGTCTTTGCCGCGCAACAAATGCTCTAACTGCCCGGACGTGGTGGCCCCGAAAATCGCGCTTACTTTGAACGGGCGCGCGCGTTGGAACGCCATTGCCATATGCGCCAGGTCCAGCCCGTGTTTGTCCGCCACAGCCTGATACGCCGCCACGGCCTCATGGGCGCGGGGCTGGTTGCGCCCGCCCAAGGTCGCCCCAATGGACATGCGTGATCCTTCGGGGACCGCCCCGTTGGCGTATTTGCCGGTCAGCAATCCCGCCGCCAGTGGCGAGAAGGAAAAACACACGACGTCCTCGTTGTGCGACACCTCGGCCATGTCGGTGTCATACAGCCGGCATAGCAGAGAATATTCGTTTTGCACCGACGCCACCCGCGGCGCGCCGATCTGCTCGGCGATGTCGATCCATTTCGTCGTGCCCCATGCGCTTTCGTTGCTCAGCCCGAAGGCACGGATCTTACCTGCCGCCTGCGCCTCTTTCAGCTTTTCCAGCACGCCCGCCATGTGATCCATGACCTGTGCGCGGTCTTGGCCGGATGGGTCAAACGTCCAGTTTTGACGGAACATATAGGACCCGCGCATGGGCCAATGCAGTTGGTAAAGGTCGATGTAATCCGTGCCCAGCCGGTCCAGATTGCCATCCAGAATATCCAGAATATTGTCCGGACCATAGCCTTCGCCCCCACGTGCCATCGCCATGTCACCGGCGGCCTTCGTGGCGATCACCACATCGTCGCGCCGCCCCGAGGCCTTTATCCATGCAGCGATACACCTCTCACTGTCGCCCACGGTCTCCTTCAGGATCGGGTTGACGGGATACATCTCGGCGGTGTCGAGAAAATTGATGCCCGCGTCCAGCGACATATCGATCTGGCGGTGCGCGTCCTCTTGCGGGGTTTGCCGGCTGTAGGTCATCGTGCCCAGGCACCAGTCGCTGACCATGATCCCCGTCCGTCCCAATTCGATCTGTTTCATGGTCTGTCCTTTCCGCCTGTGTCCAAGGCCTCGGACAATAGCCCCCACATTGGCGTTCACAAGGGGGGGCTTCACAAGGGGGGCGGGCTGCCTATTGTGGTGCCATGCAAGATGCCCCTGAAAGCACCCACGACCGACTGAACCGCGAATTGGCCCGCATGAGGTTGCGCGATGTCGGATTTTGGGGTGGCTGGGCCCTGTTGGTCGGAATTGTCGCGATCTATGGCTTCCTTGCTTTCAACAACGTCACCGACGCGCGTTACGTCACCGGTGTGGCGGGCGACGTCCTGCCCCTGACCACCGAGACCGGCCAGCGCATCGTGCTGCGCGTCACGGTTGAGGGCCAGACCCGCGACATCCGTCTGCCCAGCCAGTTGGTGCATCCCGCCAAGGGCGCGCTTGTGTGTTTGCGAGCGGGCGAACACCGGTTCACCGGCCACACCAGCTATGTGTCCGTCTCTGACAGTTTGTGTGACGACGCAGGTCAATAACCGCTGGCCTTTTAGGGCGACTCATCGCGTTATGACCTCATGCGCTTGATGATCTCCTTTGCTGCCTTGTTTTTGTCCGTGCTGATCCTTCAGCTGTCATCGGGGGCTGTCGGCCCACTGGATGCGTTGACGGGGCTGGGCAGCGGGTTCACCCGTGGCGAAGTGGGCTTTTTGGGGTCCATGCACTTTCTGGGGTTCTTTGTGGGCTGCTGGTGGGCACCGCGCCTGATGGGCGATGTGGGCCACAGCCGCGCTTTTGCGGTTTTCACCGCTATGGGTGCCATCGGTATGGCGGGACACATCCTGATTTTTGATCCGACCGTCTGGGCCGTGCTGCGGGTGGCGTCGGGCATCTGTGTCGCGGGGTGTTACACGGTGGTCGAAAGCTGGCTACAGGCCAAAGTCACCAATGAAACGCGGGGCCGTGCCATGGGCACCTACCGCGTCGTCGATATGGGCGGGTCGCTGGTGGCGCAGCTGATGATCGGGTCGCTGGCGTCGTTGGAAACCTATGTGGCCTATAACATTCTGACGATCCTGTGCTGTGCGTCGCTGCTGCCCCTGGCGCTGACCCGCGTGCCGCAACCGGAAACCCCCTCTGCCCCACGTCTGCGCCCCCGTCTTGCATGGCAAATGTCACCGCTGGCGGTGGCCGCTGTGCTGGTCGCGGCCCTGTCCAGCGCGTCGTTCCGCATGGTCGGCCCGATCTACGGGCAGGAGGTGGGCCTTGCCGCAAGCCAGATCGGCCTCTTTCTGGCGGCCTTTGTGGCAGGCGGGGCCATCGCGCAATATCCCGCGGGCTGGCTGGCCGACAAATACGACCGCCGCTGGGTGCTGGTCTGGCTCAGCATCGCATCTGTGGTATCCTGCGCCGTCACGGTCGCGTCATCCGGCACCGGCACCGCCGGTGTCATGGCCGCCGCCGCCTTCTTCGGGTTCACGACCTTCCCGATCTATTCGGTCGCGGCATCCCACGCCCATGACTTCGCCACATCTGATGAACGGGTGGAACTGTCGGCGGCACTGATGTTCTTTTACGCCGCAGGTGCCATCGCGGCCCCGTGGCTTACATCGCGGCTGATCGACGGGTTCGGCCCTGACGCGCTGTTCCTCTTCATCTCGGGCGGGCACCTCCTGCTGGTGGTCTTCGGCCTTGGCCGCATGAAAGTCCGCGAAACACGCGACGACCGCACGCCTTATGTCTATGCCCCGCGCACGTCCTTCACGATTGGGCGGCTGTTGGGCCGACAGAGGGAGAGGTAAGGGAACGCATAAGCTTGGCGAGGTTCAATAAACACGACCTCGTCTGGCAGACCGGTGCTCAATCCCGTTCCGTTGTAGCGACTTCATATGCTGATGATGCCTCGTTGAGATGCTTCACCGCTGCTTGTCGTTCCTGCGCAGAATACTCTGCCGCAATCCGTTCAATTTCTTTCGCAACCGCTGCGTAAAGCGGCCCAAGCGTTTCAAACAGATAAGGCGTTGGGTAAACGATAATGCCGCGCCGATCATCGGGGTCACGCGTGCGCTGTGCCAGTTTTGCTTTCTCCAATCGGTCCAGCAAGGTTGTGACAGACCCGGTTGTCAGCCCCAGCTCAACCGCAATCTCGCTGGGTTTGACCGGAGCTTCTGCAAGCATGTTGAGGCACCGAAGATCATTGCGACTGACCCCGACGGTAATGGCAGCTTTCGTATCAAGGCGGTCAATACTTGCATATAACCTGCGGCACGCTGCAACGAGGTCCTGCGGCGTCGCGTCTTCGGGTATCTGCATTTACAACTCCATTTAGCTTGACAATCAAGTTACTTGATACAGACCATCGTTCATTTACACTTTGAACGCAAGAACCGTGGAGATTGAAATGGAAATTCTGCTTTATGGGGTGTTGGGGCTGGTTGCTGTCGTTGCCTTGTTATCCGCACTCGCCCCCACCCGTGTCGCCTACACGGAAGAAATTACTGTCGATGCTCCCCTTAAGGACGTCTATGACGACATCCGCCTGCAAGAGCATTTGATGCGATGGTCGGCCTGGCCAAAGGAGACCAAGTCAACCTGTACCGTCGAGGGCAAGGATGGAGAAACGGGTGCAAAGACGGTGTTCTTCACCAAAGGCAAACGGGTCGGCCATCAAGAGGTCGTAAACCTTAAAGAAAACGAAGAGGTGGTTCTCACGCTTGTTGGGCCAGGCCCACCTCATAAGCCGAAATTGACCTTTGAGCTTCGCGCCAAAGGCAAGGACCGCACCCATGTCTTGGCCCATTTCGTCAATGAACTTCCGCGCCCCTTCAACGCAATCTGGAAGTTCGCGGGTCTTTCGAAATGGACGCGAGACATGCACCGCAAGGACCTTGCCGGCCTCAAAGCCTTTTCCGAGCCGCCCCATAGGGATATAAATGGCGACGTGGTGGGACGCCCACCCACAGGCACAAACCCATACGAGCATAAGAAAAGGAGTGTGTGATAATTTTCGCAAAAACCCGTTGCATCTTGCGAACATTAGACCCTCACACCCCCCCACGCCCCCTAGCCCTTCTGCGTCCTGTCGGCTAAACCGCCCGTCGACACAAAGGACGTAAACCAAATGGCCCGCCACCTCATCACCTCCGCCATTCCCTATATCAACGGGATCAAGCACCTTGGAAACCTTGTGGGCAGCCAGTTGCCTGCCGATCTGTATGCCCGTTATCTGCGCGGGCGCGGGCATGAGGTCTTGTTTCTTTGCGCCACGGATGAACACGGCACGCCTGCAGAACTGGCGGCGGCCAAGGCGGGCAAGCCGGTGGATGAATACTGTGCTGAGATGTGGCAGGTGCAGGCCGATCTGGCTGATGGGTTTGGGCTGTCGTTTGATCATTACGGCCGGTCCTCGTCCGATCAAAACCGCCACCTGACCCAGCATTTCGCCGGCGTTCTGGCCGACAACGGCCTGATCGAGGAACGGTCCGAGACCCAGATGTTTTCCCACGCTGATGGCCGGTTTCTGCCGGATCGCTATATTGAAGGCACCTGCCCCAATTGCGGCTTTGACAGCGCACGGGGCGATCAGTGTGACAATTGCACCAAACAACTTGATCCCGTCGACCTGATTGATCCGCGCTCGACCATTTCCGGGTCGACCGATCTGGAAATGCGCGACACCAAACACCTCTATCTGCTGCAATCCAAACTGAAGGACGACATCGACCAGTGGATCGACAGCCAGACAGGCTGGCCGGTGTTGACCACGTCGATTGCCAAGAAATGGCTGCATGACGGCGACGGGCTGCAGGATCGCGGCATCACCCGTGACCTGAGCTGGGGCGTGCCCGT
>NZ_JAHDGE010000029.1:21734-37938 GCF_020627745.1 Pseudooctadecabacter sp. | reverse complement strand
ATTCGAACCCCCGACCCCTTGATTCGTAGTCAAGTACTCTATCCAGCTGAGCTATCGGTCCACTGCGGGCGGATGTAGCGGCCCCGTCTGACCTTTGCAAGGGCCAAATCCGCACAAAATCAGGAAAGTGTCAGGTTCGATTTCGGCAAAGTGATGCAGAAACGCGTGCCGTCTTGGTCGGTCTTTTCAAGTTCCAGACGGCCACCGTGCCCGCGCACCAATTCGGCGGCAATCGCAAGGCCCAGACCGGACCCGCCACGTGTGGTCCCGCCCTGAAACGCTTCGAACAGGTGTTCTTGCGCCTTCTTCGGCAGGCCCGGCCCCGTGTCCGCGACGGTGATCATCCAGGCGCTGTCCGTTTCAGTGCCATGAACGCAAATTTCACCCGATGACCCACTGGATACGATGGCCTGCCGTGCGTTGCGCACAAGGTTGCCAATGACGCGGTACAGCTGTTCACCGTCGGCACGAACATTGAGGCCCGGCGCGATATCGTCGCGGAACGTCAGGTCATGATCGCCGACAGCCAGACGCTCGCCCGCGATCACGTCATCGACGATTTCAGCAAGGTCCACGCGGGTCAGACGCGGGGCAGGTTCATCAACGCGGCCAAAAGCCAGCGTGCTTTCGCACAGGTTGACCGCCCGCGCGATGGAGTTCACCAGTTTAGGCGCAAGACGGCGCACGGTCGGGTCTTCGGAGCTTTCGATGCGGTCCGTGAACAGCTGCGCTGAGGTCAGGATGTTTCGCAAATCATGGCTGATCTTGCTGACGGCCCCGCCCAGCTGGGCCAGCCGTTCTTTCTGACGCAGGGCGCTGGTCAGTTGCGTCTGCATCGACGCCAGTGCCTCTTGCGCTTCGCGAAGTTCCACCACACCTGCATCGGGCATGATGATGCGGCGGGCGTCCTCAGGCGCCAAGGCGTAGGCCTGCATGTGTTCAACCACGCCTTTGATCGGTTTCACCAGAAACCGGCGCACGGCGAGGAACAGGAGGATCGCGGTGATGATGGAAATGACCGCAGACAGGATCAGAATGCGGATCCCGTAATCCACCAGTGCGGCCTGCAAAGGGGCGGAGGGCAGCGTGATTTCGATCAGCAGGCCGCCGTCCTGCACCGGATTGCCGATAATACGGATCACCCGTTCTTCGCCATCCACCAGACGCATCATGGCATCGCGGATTAGGACCCAGGCCGACGGATCGCGCATGTCAAAGGTCTTGTGGATGGGGGACGGGATGGGGGAGGACAGGATCAACTGGCGGACTTCGTCCCGGCGCAGCACGACGTTGTAAACGCCCGCGTTCTCCAGCAGCTCTGCCTCAAGCGCGGGGTCGATCATGTCTTCGGCCAGCAGGGCGAGCGATGCGATTTGGGCGCGCTCCAGCCGGTCGAGGAAGTAATCCTCACGGTAGCGCGCCACGGACGGCACAAAGATCAACAATTCCGCAATCAACACGAAGATCGTCGTGAGGATCAGGAAACGCCCTGAAAGGGTATTGAGCATCTTACGCGCCGTCCGTTCTGGTTCGGGGTGCAGCGCCCCGATCAGGGCGCTGCCGTTTGTTTATGGCAGCCAGCGTTGGACAAATCCAACAACCCGTTTGACCGTGTCGCTTTCAAACAAGCGTGGGCTAAAATACGCACCCGCCGCGCGTTTGTTAATCTCAGATACGGTTGGATAGGGCAGAACAGTTGCAGCGATGGCCGACATTTTCATTTTATTTGCAATCGCCATAGCCCACATGCCGATCAATTCACCGGCCAGCGCGCCTACAATCGACGCCCCCACCGGTTTGCCTTTGACGACCATGACCTTGATCAGACCGGTGGTTTTGCCTTCGGCGATGGCGCGGTCGTTTTCGTGGTAGGGAAAGCGGACAACTTCGACATTGGCTCCGAATTTCTCTTTCGCTTGCGCTTCGGTCAGGCCGACCTGCGCCAATTCGGGGTCCGTATAGGTGGCCCACGGAATATGGTCGGTCTTTTGCTTGCTGGGCAGACCAAACAGCATGGACCGGATCACGACACCGGCGTGATAGCCCGCCACATGGGTGAACTGCAGACCACCGGCGGCATCGCCCACGGCGTAGACCTTTTTGTTGGTGGTCGACCGCAGATCGGCCCCCACCTTGACCGCGCGGTCATGGGCCACGCCCGCCTTGTCCAGATCCAGCTTGTCGATGTTGACCTTGCGACCCACCGCCATCAACAGATGTGACCCCGAGAAATCGCCTTTGGAGGTATGGACGGTGACGCCGTCACCCGATTTGCTCACCTTTTCGGCCTGAGCCTCTTCGATGATTTCAATGCCTTCGGCGCGCAGTTTGTCGAGGACAATGGCCGCCATCTCAGGGTCGTCCTTGCCCATGGCTTTGGCACCTTCGATAACGGTCACTTTGCTGCCCAACCGGCGGTGCGCCTGCGCCATTTCCATGCCGATGGGGCCACCGCCCACAACGATCAGGTGATCGGGACGGGTGCGCAGATCAAAGATGTTTTCGTTGGTGAAGACATCAACCTCATCCAGTCCGGGAATGGGCGGCACAAACGGGCCGGAGCCTGTGGCGATGACGAAACGGCGGGCTTCGATGATGGTGTCGCCCGCCTGCACTTCGGTCTTGGAGATAAAGCGCCCGTATTCGCGGATGACGTTCACGCCGAAGCCTTCGAACCGTTCCTGGCTGTCGACGGGGGCGATGGTGGCGATGACGTCATGGACGTGGTCCTTGGCGGCAGCATAGTCCACATCGGGATCGACGGCTTTGACGCCCAGATCGCCGGTGTGGCCCATGGCATAGGCCTGTTTGGCCGATGCGATCAGTGCCTTGGAGGGAACACAGCCGTAGTTCAGGCAATCGCCGCCCATCTTGTGGCCCTCAAGCAGGACAACGGATGCCCCCATCTGGGACGCGCCTGCGGCGATGGACAGCCCGCCGGACCCGGCGCCAATGATACAAATGTCAGTTTTAATGCGGTCCATAGTCTTACAGGCCTTTCTTGCCGCGCACGGCTTTCAACAGGATGGGAAGGGCGGCCAGCAAACACAGGCCGAGGATCGGGAACAGGATGTGGGGTTCAAAGATGATGCCAAGGTTGGGCGTTTCACCGGCGGCAAACACCTCGCCCAGACCCGCACCAACGGAGGTGTAGACGACCGAACCGGGGATGATCCCAAAGAAGGTAGAGATCACGAAACGGCGCAGCGGAACCTCAAGGAAGCTGGGGATCAGGTTGGCCAGAAAGAACGGCACCGCAGGGACCAGACGGATGAGAAACAGCATGGACCATTGATTTTCGTCGATGCCGTCCTTGATCTTTTTGACCATCCCTTCGGAGCCTTCAAGCTTGGCCCCCAGTTGTTTGCCAAACCCCCAGCGCGCGGCCAGAAAGATCGCTGTGGCGCCCATGGTGGCACCGACCACGTTGAAGACGAAACCGGGGAAGGTCATGAACAGGAAACCACCTGTCAGCGTCAGAATGGCCGCACCGGGCAAGGAAAAGGCCACCACCACAGTGTAGATGGCGATAAACACCAGCACGGTCAGCAAATAGTTGGCGTCGCGGAATTCAATCAGCGCCTCGCGGTTTTCCGCCAAGGCGTCGAATGTCAGGTAATCGCGCAAAAAGAACGCCCCCAGAACGGCCACCAGACCGATGATAATAATGGGGAGCCTTTTCAGGATCGGGTTTTGTTTGGTTTCTTGGGTCATATCACTCACGGGTTAGGTCCTTTGCGGGTGGCCACGGGGTGGGCCTTGCGTTTCAAGTTGCACCCTAAATGCTTTGAAACCCCGCATCCCGATACCCCTATCACGCTGCGTTGATGTGGGGTGATCGGATGAAAGGCTTTTGTTGCACATCGCGTGAAGTCTGTAACAATTCACGAATGGATAAATGGTGAATGTTGCAGAAATTCGCCCCCAGTCGCGTTGACAGGCCACGCGATGACCCCTATTGGACGGGCTTCGAGATATGAGACAGGCTCGAATCTGCTAACAGGTTCGCCACAACAACCGGAGAGACGCAATGAAGCGTACATTTCAGCCTTCCAACCGCGTTCGCAAGAACCGTCACGGCTTCCGCGCACGTATGGCCACCAAAGCTGGCCGTAAAATCCTGAACGCACGTCGTGCGAAGGGCCGCAAGGAGCTGTCCGCGTAAGCGGAACGCCTTTGGTCGCATGACCACCTTGAGGAATACAGATCAAACCGCCGCGGCCCAGCCCGAGGCGGTTTTTCTTGGTTTTGGCGACAGGCTGCCCGTTTTGAAGACGCGTAAGGACTTTGTCGCCGCGTCCAAAGCCAAATACCAAACGGCCGCAGGGTTGACCGTGCAGATGCGCGACCGGCGCGACGATGATCCGACCGTGCGCGTGGGCTTCACCTGTTCAAAGAAAGTCGGCAACGCGGTGGCGCGCAACCGTGCCAAACGCCGCTTGCGTGAAATCGCGCGGCTGGATTTGCTGAACCACGCGAAACCGGGTCATGATTATGTGCTGATCGGCAAACGCGACGTGACCGCCCAGCGCCCGTTCGAGGATTTGCGCCGCGATTTGGAACAGGCCCTTACTAAGCTAGGGCGTAGATGACGCCCCTTGCGTTTATCCTGTCCCTGCCCGTGCGGTTTTACCGGCTGACGTTTTCGCCTTGGGTCGGCCATGGCTGCCGCTATCATCCGACCTGTAGCGCCTATGCCATGGAGGCTTTGCGCAAACACGGTGGCATCAAAGGCGGCTATCTGACAGCCCGACGCATTGCGCGGTGCCATCCATGGGGCGGGTCCGGCGTGGACAATGTGCCGGACTAGGCCGCGGGGCTAGCCGATCCGGCGTACGCCCCAGATCGACGCAACCGCCAGCGCAACGCAGATCGCGTATTTGGTCACAGGCTCCATCGTGCCGTCGATCAGGATCACATGCAGAAGTGTGCCGCCCACAATCACAGCCACGCAAGCCAGATGAAGCAGGCGGAACATGCGCCATCTGATCCGGCCACGCAGCCGCAGCAGACCCAAGACAGCCGAACCGAAAACGGCCCACATGGCCAACACGCCCCAGATGGAAAAGGGCGTGGGCGATCGAAAGGTCAAGGCATCGACCACATCGGGCGGGCTGGTGATCCACAGCCCCGCTACATGTGCCATAACTAAGGCCACCACCGCCGCACCGACAATCCGGTGCAGCAGGCGACCCCTGCGAAGAGGTATGCCCAGAGATTTGTGGTCAATGGCAAACGGCTGGATCAACAGCGCCGACATCGCAAGGATGCCAGCGAACCCCGCACCGATGTAGATAGGGGATCGGTACTGCAACAGCGGACTGAAGGCCGCGGCAACAACCGGTACTATCACCGCAACGCCAAGACCCGCGATGTACGCGCCGCGCCGCGACATTGTCAGGCAGGCTGCAACACGAAATGAGCCTCAAGCGTGGTGGCCGAAGGGTCCGGCATCACGGGGCGCAAAAAGACCGTTTCAAAGTCTTCACTGTCATAGGCCAAATGCCCGTGGGCCTGCCCGAACGCCGGCACGATCTGGGGCATTTCCAGGCGGAAGACGCCGTCGGCGTCCGTCAGAACAGCGCCGTGGCTGCGTTCATCGCGTTCATGTCCTTCTGTGGTGTGGGCCCAGACCTGTATGCGCTGTCCTGCCAAAGGCTGGCCGTCGCCCGCGCGGCGCACGGTGCCTGTCATCCAGAACCCGCCACCGCCAATCCGGTCCACGATGGGCGCGCCGGGACGGTAGTTGTTCGACCCGCCCCGCATGGATCTTGTGGGTGCCAGCGTCTGGCCGGATGCGGCCCCCGCCAAGCCAAATGTTGCAAGGGCCGCGCCTCCGGAAATGAAGTTTCGGCGTGGTGTGATCAGTTTGGTCATCCTATCCTCCTGTCGACCTTCGCCTTATATATCCACTTTGGTAGTCATTCGGTCCGCGTCGGCACATCCTTGCCTGTCATTGCTTCTCAAACGAAATCACAACCTCGCCAATATCGAATCCGAACCGTTTGACGTAGGCGATGTTCAACAGCCGGTCGTTGGTTTGCTGCCACATCCAATCGTCGAAGGTGACACGCAGGGTTTCCGTTTCTCCGTCGGCCGAGGGCACCGGCAGGTCAATTTCATATTGCCAGTTGAACCGGTCGCCCTGTTCGCGCCCTGTGGCAACGCCGATCACACCCGGCGCTGTGCCCTCCCAAGTCTGCTCCGCGACGATGGGGCCGGTTTTGCGCAAGCTCCAGATGCGCTGTTCGGTCGATCCGTCCTCATAGACGAAATCCTCCACCAGACGCAGGGTCTCCCCGTCCCAGTCGCCATCAATGGTCACGACGAACTGCCGCCGGACAGTGCCAAGAATGTCCTGAAACTGCCCATAGGCGACGAAGTCCCCGTCAAAGAAGTCCTCAAGGTTCAGCTGCTGGTCGGAAAGGGATGCGTCGTCAAACGACGGCTTGCCGGTACATGCGGCCAGCGCGGTCAGGGACAGCAAGGCGGCGGGAACAGCTTTGGAAAAGGTCATTGTCGGGCCTCCGGCGATCACAACGGCACCTTATGGCGCATAGCGAACGATATGGGGCAGTGCGACGATCTTGCCAGTGCCACCGGCCGACGTTATCCCCGTGTCATGTTAGATGACGCTGATGATATCCACCCGCTGTTCTACGGCGCGCCCAAGACGACCGAGTTCAAAAAACTGCGCAAACGGATCGTCCAGAACACCCGTGAGGCCATCGACCAGTACGGGATGATCGAAGACGGCGCGAAGTGGCTGGTGTGTCTGTCGGGCGGCAAGGACAGCTATACCTTGCTGGCGGTTTTGCATGAATTGCAGTGGCGCGGATTGCTGCCGGTCGAGATTCTGGCCTGCAATCTGGATCAGGGGCAGCCGGGATTTCCGGCGACGGTCCTGCCCAAGTTTCTTGAAGATATGGGTGTCCCACACCGAATCGAATATCAGGACACCTATTCGATCGTGATGGATAAAGTGCCCGAGGGCCGCACATTTTGCGCGTTGTGTTCACGACTGCGGCGGGGAAATCTTTACCGTATTGCCCGCGAAGAGGGCTGTTCGGCGGTCGTTCTGGGACACCACCGTGACGACATTCTTGAGACATTCCTGATGAACATGTTTCACGGGTCCCGTCTTGCGACGATGCCACCGAAACTGGTCAACGAAGAGGGCGATCTGTTCGTCTACCGTCCGTTGGCCCATGTGGCAGAGGTGGACTGCGAAAAATTCGCCTCATCAATGGGTTATCCCATTATTCCGTGTGATTTATGTGGGTCTCAGGACGGGCTGCAACGCCAACAGGTCAAAGCCATGCTGGACGGGTGGGAAGCGAACGCGCCGGGCCGGCGGCAAAAGATGTTTCGTGCGCTGATGAATACGCGGCCGTCGCACCTTCTGGATTCGTCGATCTTCGATTTCAAAGGGTTAACGCGAACGGACCGGGACAGCGCATAAGTCTGCTTTGACCGGACCGCGCATTAACCTGACCGTAAGACAGGGGTCGTAAGCACGCCGGGACGTGACCCGATTGGGGTCCGCTTCAGAGAGGCTGCCATGACCAACCCCGTTGAGACGAAATCAAGTGCACGTCAAAAATTGTTGCTGGCGTCGACGTTTACGGTCAGCGCCTTGACGACGTTTGTGTTGCTCGGTCCGGCGGGTGTATTTGCGACGTTGCTGTTCGCGCCTGCTATTGCGGTTGCTGCGGCAAAAACACGGGCGGCCCCGCAGACAGACCACATTGAAGGGCCGCGCGGGCTTATTACCGACCATCTTTCTCGGTTTCTGGGTCAAATCGGCAATCCGACGACGTCTTTGGTTGTTGAAATTGACGATTACCAACGCCTCGAAGAGGTCTATGGCACCGAGATTATCGAGACTGCGCTGACCTTCACTCAATCCGTGATCGAAGAGAACCTGACGGCGCAGGATATTACCCTGCATCTGGACGGAGCGCGCTTTATGTCCGCTTTGGCCCCGCAGGCTCCGATTACGACGGAAGCCATGCTGAACACCTGCACAAGGATCCAACATGCCTTGGGGCAAATCTCTCACGCGACGGATGTACCTGTACAGCTGACAGCCTCGATCGGGTTTGTGACATCGAACAAACTGGTCCGACCAACAGCGGAGACCATGATGCAGGCTGCTTTCTCTGCCCTGTCAGAGGCGAGGCGGCGTGCGCCAGGCGCTGTGCGTGCCTATTCGGAAGCCATGTCGGCCAGGCGCAAGTCGCAGCAGCGTATTGCAAAGGATGCGAAACACGCGTTCGAGAAGGGCGAAATTTTTGCCTATTTCCAGCCACAGCTTAACTTGAATACTGGAACGTTGTCAGGCTTTGAGGCTCTGACGCGCTGGCATCACCCTGAAAAAGGCATTCTGGCCCCAGCGGACTTTCTGCCTGCGTTTGAACAGGCCGGCCTAATGCCAAAGCTGGGTGAAACAATGATCAAACAGGCGCTGCAGGCGCTGACCTTCTGGGACAAGGCAGGTTTGGACATACCCCGGATCGGTGTGAATTTTTCGACCAGTGAATTGTGCAATCCACGTCTTGTCGATCAGATTGCGATGCATCTGGATGTCAGCAACATCAATCCGGATCGCCTGAACATCGAGGTGCTGGAAACAGTCATCGCGCAGGAAACCGATGATGACATTACGGGCAACCTTGCCGCCCTTGCCGACCTTGGCTGCGGGATTGATCTGGACGATTTTGGCACGGGGTACGCCTCGATCACAAACATCCGCCGCTTCAGCGTCGGGCGCATCAAGATAGACCGGTCGTTTGTGACCGGAATTGATACTGACGACGAACAGCGCAAAATGGTCGAGGCCATTCTGACGATGGCCGACAGGCTCGGCGTCCAGACTCTCGCGGAGGGGGTCGAAACGCGGGCAGAGCGTGATACGCTTCAGGCAATCGGCTGCAACGATGTGCAGGGTTTCCAAATCGCGCGCCCGATGCCGGTGCAGGAAACCGTCGAATGGGCAAATGCCTATTTCGCCCGTGCCGCCGAACCGGTGATGCTGTCCCGGCGGGCCAGCTGACCACGATCCGGCAAACAAAGCTGCGCAGTCGCTTTTGATCGGGCAAAAAGCCTTGACCTTTGGACCCCCGCCCTGTTGAACCAGCCTGATATTTCTCAGGATTCAGGCGGCTCCCATGGACGACCAGAACAAGAACCTCATACTTGCAACCGCGCTCAGCTTTTTGGTCATTCTGGTGTGGTTTGTCTTGTTTCCTCCGCCACCTGTCGAAGAGGCGGCGGCACCTGACGAAATCGTCGCAGCCGATGGTACGGTTCTTCAGGTCGAAGCAGATGCGCCGAACGACGTCCCGACACCGTCCCTTTTGTCCCCGCAATCGGTTGAGGATGCCGTCGGCGAAAGCGCACGGGTGGATATCGACAGCCCAAGCCTGATTGGCTCCCTATCTTTGACAGGCGGGCGCATAGATGACCTGCGCCTCAAGGATTACCGCGAAACACTGGACGAAGACGCTGATCTGGTGCGCCTTCTTGCGCCTGTTGGCACTGCAGCCCCCTACTATGCCTTGCATGGGTGGGTCGCTTCGGTCGGAGCCAGCGCGGAGCAAGTTCCCGGCCCCGCGACCGAGTGGTCCGTAGAAACCGGAGAGACACTGTCGCCCGGCAGCGATGTTGTGCTGCGTTGGGACAACGGCGCTGGCCTCATTTTCCGCAAGACCTTCGCGCTAGACGACGATTTCCTGTTCACGGTGACCCAAAGCGTCGAAAACACCACCGGTGCAGACATTGCCCTGCGGCCCTATGGCCTGGTCGCACGTCATGGCGAGCCCTATCAGATCGGCTTTTTCATCCAGCACGAGGGCGTTGTCAGGATGTCCGACGGGTCCATGGAAGAGATCAATTATGACGACATGCCGGACCTGTCGACCGATGAAGGCCGCATCGAGGTTGAGGAAAACGGCTGGATCGGCTTTTCCGATCAGTACTGGATGACTGCGCTTATCCCGACACCGGGACGCGACTTCCGGTCCACCGCACGTTTCGCCAACGACATTTACCAGATCGAAACGGTCTACCCGATGGTGACGGTGCCCGCCGGTACCACGGCGGATGCAAATTCCCAGTTCTTCGCCGGCGCGCAGGAATGGGAGGTGATCCGCAGCTATCAGAATGATCTGGGCATCGAACGGTTCCTCGACAGCATCGACTGGGGCTGGTTCTTCTTCCTGACCAAGCCGATTTTTGCGGTGCTGCACTGGCTCAATGGCCTGATCGGCAACATGGGCTGGGCGATTATCGGCCTGACGTTGATCATCAAGGCGCTCCTTTTACCGCTGGCCTACAAGTCCTTTGTGTCCATGGCCAAAATGCGTGAACTTCAGCCGCAGATGGAAAAACTGAAGGAAGCGGCAGGCGATGATCGTGAGAAACTCCAAAAAGGGATGATGGAGCTTTACCGCACCAACAAGGTCAATCCGGCCTCCGGCTGTTTGCCGATCCTTCTTCAAATTCCGATCTTCTTTTCCCTTTATAAGGTGATTTTCGTCACCATTGAACTGCGCCATGCGCCTTGGGTTGGCTGGATTAACGACCTCAGCGCCCCTGATCCGTCTTCGATCTTTAACCTGTTCGGCTTGTTGCCGTGGGACGCACCTGCGCCCGAAAGCTTCCTGTCGCTTGTGTTTATCGGCATCATGCCCATCGCATTGGGGATTTCGATGTGGCTGCAGCAAAAGCTGAACCCGCCGGTCACGGACCCGACGCAGCGGATGATCTTTGCGTGGATGCCATGGGTCTTCATGTTCATGCTGGGCGGCTTTGCAAGCGGCCTTGTTCTGTACTGGATCGCCAACAATACGATCACGTTCATCCAGCAGTACACGATCATGCGCAGCCAAGGTGTCAAACCGGATGTGTTCGGAAACATTCTGGGCCGGACCAAGACAGGCAGCAAGTAATGGGGCATGTCGCTGAGATTTGGCGGCACCCCATCAAAAGTCATGGTCGTGAACCGCTGTCGCATGTCACGTTAACCGCCGGCCAAACGTTGCCGTGGGACAGGCATTGGGCCGTCGCCCATGAGGCCTGCAAGTTCAAAACAGACGACCCCAAATGGGTCATGTGCCGCAACTTCATGATCGGGGTGGCGACCCCCGCCTTGGCGGCAATCTGGGCCTCGTTTGATGAGGTCACAGGCCAGATCACCCTGACGCATACGGACCTGTCCCCCATCACCTTTGCCCCCGATAGGCCCGAAGACGTGGCGCGCTTTATCGCTTGGGTGCAGCCCCTGTGCCCGCCCGACAAACGCCAGCCCACAGACATTGTCACAGCAGGCACCCGTGGCATGACGGACACAGCATACCCGACCGTGTCGATCATGACGCGCGCCACCCACCGTGCGGTCGAAGCCCAGCTTGGCACGCCCATCGCCCACCACCGCTGGCGCGGAAATATCTGGCTGGATGGACCAGAACCATGGGAAGAATTCGATTGGACCGGGGGCGACATCCGCATCGGGGACGCCGTGTTGTCCGTTCAAGAACCGATCCGCCGCTGCATGGCGACCGCCGCGAACCCGCAGACCGGTAAACGAGACGTTGATACCCTGGCAGCCCTACGTGACGGGTGGGATCATCAGCATTTCGGTGTATATGCCACGGTCAAGACCAGCGGCACCCTGCGTGTCGGCGACACCTATGAGGTTCTTTAGATGCAACTGCCCTTCCCCGCCGCCGAGGCACCCGATGACCTGACCCGAGAGGCCGGCCGCAAAATGTTCGCCGGTGAAACTGAGTTCCTGAAAGGCGTCGTCGCGATGAATGGTCTGCCAGATGCGGACCGCCCTGAAGTCTGCTTCGCGGGCCGGTCCAATGTGGGCAAATCCTCGTTGATCAACGCATTGACCGGACGCAAGGGATTGGCGCGGGCGTCGAACACGCCCGGTCGCACGCAAGAGATCAACTATTTCACCGTTGGCGAAAGCCACTACCTCGTCGACCTGCCCGGCTATGGCTTTGCCAATGCGCCTGTTGCAGTTGTGGAAAAGTGGCAGCGGTTGCTCAAATCCTATTTGCGCGGTCGCGTGACCCTGCGCCGCGCCTTTGTGCTGGTCGATGCACGCCACGGGATCAAAGCGGTGGATGAGGAAATCATGGCCCTGCTGAGTTCGTCCGCCGTGACGTTCCAATGTGTGCTGACCAAGACAGACAAGCTGAAGAAAGGTGATCTGGACCGTGTCCTGGTTCAGGTTCGGGACCGGTTGAACAAACATCCCTCAGCCTATCCAGAACTGGTCATCACCTCGTCCGAAAAGGGCGACGGGATTGAAACGTTGCGCGCAATTATCGCAGGGATAGACTGACCCCAAAGGCCTGACATGAGAAAGCAAGACATGAACCGCGACTGGATCGCCACCGCCGCCACCCTCAGCGCGGCCCTGCCCTATCTGCAACGCTACAACGACGCGATTGTGGTCATCAAACTGGGTGGCCACGCCATGTCTTCGGACCAAGCGATGGAGGATTTCGCCCGCGACGTGGTCCTGATGCAGCAGGTCGGTGTGAACCCCGTGATCGTCCATGGCGGCGGGCCGATGATCAATGAAATGCTGGATAAACTGGCCATCACATCCGAATTCGTGAACGGCAAACGGGTGACAGATCAGGCCACCGTTGAGGTGGTCGAGATGGTCCTGTCGGGCCGTGTGAACAAGTGGATCGTCAATGCGATCAACCGTCAGGGGGGCCGTGCGGCGGGTCTGTCTGGCAAGGACGCGAACCTGATGATCTGCGATCAGGACGCACCGGAGCTGGGCCTAGTCGGCACACCGGCGGAGATCGACACACGGCTGCTGACGACGCTGTTCAGCGCCAACACCATCCCCGTCATCGCCCCCTTGGGCGCGGGCCGGGGTGGGGAGACGTTGAACGTCAACGGCGACACCGCCGCCGGTGCCGTCGCCGCCGCGCTCAAGGCAGACCGGCTCTTGTTGTTAACGGACGTTCCGGGCGTCATGGACGCGGACAAGACGGTCCTGACGGACCTGACGACAGATCAGGTCCACCAACTGACCCGCGACGGTGTGATTGCGGGCGGGATGATCCCCAAGACGCAAACCTGCCTTGATGCGCTTGAGGGCGGTGTGCGCGCTGCCGTCATCCTGGACGGTCGCGCACCCAATGCCTGCCTGCTGGAACTGTTCACCGACCATGGCGCCGGGTCGATCATCCGGACGGCACGGTGACGCTGGATGACATCGCAGCCGCCGCTGCGGCTGTGCATCTGACGCCCTTGGGCGGGTTTCATGAAGACGGCCAGACAACAGTCCTTTTGGGTCCGCTGGAACCCGGTTTCTGGGCCTACGTCAGCAAACGACCGGAGTTTCTGATGGGCGCCGAGGACCCGCTGGATGCGTGGTCACACTGGGCGATCACGGCGCTGGGGTATGTGACGGGTGCGCGGCCTGTGTTTCCTTTTGGCGGGCCTCCGTTCCATCCCTTCATTTTATGGTCATTGAAAAGCGGGGAAGCGTGGCAAAGCCCCGTTGGCCTGCTTGTCCACAAGGATGCAGGGCTGTTGGTGTCCTATCGTGGTGCGCTGATCTTTGATGGAGAGATCGACCTGCCAAGCCCTGCGGCCCGGCCCTGTGACAGCTGCGCGGACCAGCCCTGTCTGTCGGCCTGCCCCGTGGGGGCATTGTCCGCGGAGGGCTATGACGTGCCGCGCTGCAAGGCGCATATCGACGTCGACCCTGTGTGTCGCGCGGGCTGCCGCGTGCGAACATCCTGCCCTGTCAGCCAGACCTACGGGCGCGATCCGGCACAAACAGCCTTTCACATGGAGGCATTTCACCCGTCATGACCAAGCGTCTGATCCTCATGCGACATGCCAAAAGCGGGTGGGACGACCCGACCCTGAGCGACATCGACCGACCGCTGAACGCACGAGGTCGCGCGGCGGCCACGGCGTTGGGCGGTTGGCTGAAAAACAGCGCATATGTCCCCGACGCGGTGCTCTGCTCCGCTGCGACGCGTACAAGGGAGACGCTGACGCTGTTGAACGTCCAAGCACCACCGACATTCATGGAGGGGCTTTATCTGGCGCCCGCAGCACGCATGATGGAGGCGTTGAAAGACTGCGCAGAGGACATGATCCTGTTGATCGGCCACAATCCGGGCATCGGTCAACTGGCGCAGGACATCGTATCCGATGCACCCGATCACAGACGGTTCTATGACTATCCCACCGGGGCCACCTTGGTATGTGACCTGCCCATAACGACTTGGGCCGACGCGGTGTCCCGGTCGGCCCAAGTGGTGGATTTCATTGTTCCGCGTGATCTGGAGGCGGGCTAAAATTCTCGAATTTTAGCGGCGCGCCCCGCAGGGTCAGTGACCGAGGATCTGGCTCAGGAACAGCTGGGTGCGTTCAGACTGCGGGTTGTTAAAGAACTCTTCGGGTTCGTTCTGTTCGACGATCTGGCCCGCGTCCATAAAGATCACACGGTTGGCCACCTGACGGGCAAAGCCCATCTCGTGCGTCACACAAAGCATCGTCATGCCTTCTTCCGCAAGTTCGATCATCGTATCGAGGACCTCTTTGATCATCTCGGGGTCCAAGGCCGATGTTGGTTCATCGAACAACATGATGCGCGGCTTCATGCACAGCGACCGTGCAATCGCCACACGCTGCTGCTGACCACCGGACAGCTGACCGGGGTATTTATCGGCCTGCTCTGGGATCTTGACCTTTTCCAGATAGTGCATCGCGATTTCTTCGGCTTCTTTCTTGGGCGTTTTACGGACCCAGATCGGCGCCAGCGTGCAGTTTTCAAGGATCGTCAGATGCGGGAAAAGGTTGAAGTGCTGAAAGCACATGCCGACCTCGGACCGGATTTTGTCGATGTTCTTGAGGTCGGAGGACAATTCCGTCCCGTCCACCATGATCGTGCCAGCCTGATGTTCCTCAAGCCGGTTGATGCAGCGGATCAGGGTGGATTTGCCGGACCCTGACGGCCCACAAATCACGATCCGTTCGCCACGGTTTACGGTCAGGTTGATGTCGCGCAGCACGTGGAACGTGCCGTACCACTTGTTCATGTCACGAATTGAGATGGCGACCTCATCGGACACCTGCATTTGGCTGCGATCAATCGCGCGGTCGGTTGCTAGATCAGACATTTCAGGTCTCCTTAACGGTGCTCTCGCTGGAGCTTTTTCTCAAGGTGGAGGGAATAACGGCCCATGCTGAAGCAGAAGATGAAGAACAGCAGGCCGATAAAGACGAAAAGCTCCCAGTAGACGCCGTTCCAGTCCGTGTCGGCACGGATGGCGTTGCTGAGGCCGATGGGGTCAAGCAGGCCGATGAAGACCACCAGCGTGGTGTCTTTGAACAGGCCAATAAACGTGTTCACGATCCCGGGGATGGAGATTTTCATCGCTTGCGGCAGGATGATCAGCTGCATGGACTGCCAATAGGACAGCCCCAGCGAATCCGCGCCTTCGTACTGACCGGTGGGCAGTGCTGCGAGGCCACCACGGATCACTTCCGCGATATAGGCCGCCGAGAAGAGCGTCACCATGATGATCACGCGCAGCATCAGGTCAAAGTTCGTGCCCGGGGGCAGGAAGTAGTTGAGAAGAAGCGACGCGGTGAACAGCCAGACGATCAACGGCACGCCGCGGATCACCTCAATGAAGGCCACACAGATTTTGTTCACGAAGAACAGGTGTGACTGACGACCCAAGGCCAGCAGGATACCCAAAGGCAGCGACAGAACGATGCCTGCAATACCGATGATGAGGGCCAGCATGAAGCCACCGATCTGACGGCTGTCGATGGGGGCCAGCCCCACACGGCCCAGTTCGGCGTAGGTGTCGTTGACCGACGCCTGCACGCTCAGCGCTTGATTGCGGGCGTTCAGGTAGGCCGAAAGCGCCGCTTCGTCTTCGCTGCTGGCGTCTTCGGGCAGCTGGTTGGGGTTGATCATGTTGCGGTATTCGCTGGGCAGCGCGTCGCGCAATTCAGCCGCTTGCGCCTGCAGTTCCGGCACGGATGCTTCGCGGTCTTCCAAGGAATTCAAGGAAGACAGGAAACCGCGATTGTCGGTCTGCAATGAGGACAGACGGAAATCGGCCTGTGCGATGGTCGTCGCCTCATCGCGCAGCGCGGTAAGCTCTTCCATCTTGGCGCTGAAGGCCGCTTGCGG
>NZ_JAHDGE010000029.1:5006-21634 GCF_020627745.1 Pseudooctadecabacter sp. | reverse complement strand
CCTCATCGCGCAGCGCGGTAAGCTCTTCCATCTTGGCGCTGAAGGCCGCTTGCGGGGCTTCCAAGTCGTCCACATTCGTGGCGATGATCTTGTCGTGGATCGTGCCCAATGTGTCGATGTCCGATTGCAAAGCCGCTGTGACGGTTTCGATATCCGCGCGCAGGGCGGGAATGTCGGAGCTTTCGTCCAAGGCTTCGGCGCGGGCGATCAGGTCAGGCAAAGCGTCGGTAAAGGTCGACTTGCTGACCAGCGCATTCACGTCCTCAAGGATTGACGGGTCCTGTTCCGCAGCGCCGGCGGCCATAAGGCTGGCGACCTCTTCGGGTTCGGCGGTGTTGTCTGCGATGTCGGACAGGCCGTCCGACAGGAACGACACGACATTGCCCCGCAGATTTTCGATTTGCGTGGCGGCGGCACCGGCCTCGGCCAGGTCGCTTTCGGACGCGGTGGCGGCGTTGAAATCGCTGTCGGCACCCCATCTGGTTTGCAGGGCCGCCAGTTCATCAAGGCTTTCTTCGGCGGCATTGAACAGTTGCAGCGCCGTTTCCTTGGGGTCGATCTGCTGTTCAATCGCGAATTCCTCGATACGGATTTCGGTCATTTGCACCAGCAGCGCGTTCTTTTCTTCGACTGCGGCCGCAATCTCGGCGGCTTTGGCTTCGGCGTCGTCGGACAGGGCGGCCAGTTGCACGGGCAACTCTTCGGCCTGCTGTTCGAGAGATGCGGTGGTGTCGGCCAGACGGCCCGCGCCCACCATTTTGTTCAACGCATCGTCGATGGGCCCCATCAGGGCGCCCCACCAGACCAAAGCCGCAACCAGCGCACCAAGGTTGGCCACGATTGGTCCTGCGATTTTGCTGAGGATTTTGTAGGCCGCGAATGCGACCACAAAGCCCAGCATCGCCAGAATAGGTGTCCAGAACGCGCCGCCCCAGATCAGCCATGTGGCGAGGAACGGGTAGATCACGGTGAACCAGATCAACTGGCTTGGCACTTTGTCAGAAAACAGCACGGGGGCCAGCGCCACAAACAGCAGCACAAAGGCAAGGATCGGACGCCAGTACAGTTCAGGCGGGTAGAAGCCGAACATCAACTGCAACCAGCGGTCTTCGATCACGGCCCAACAGGCACCATCATGGCTGCCCTTGTAGAAGCTGAACAAAACCTCACGGCATTCGGTCAATGATCCGGCGTTCCAGACGCCACCAAAGGCCCATGGCAGGATCAGCGACAGCGCCCAATAGATGACGATCAGCGACAGGACCGTCAGGATGATATTGGCGAAGCTGGAGAACAGGTTCTCACGGACCCATTTGACGGCTCCGCGTTCTGTGACGGGGGGCTCGGCCTCGGGCAGCATGGTCTCACGGACGTAGGAGACGGTTTGTGCGTGCGTATCGCTCATCTTAGCGCTCCTTCAGCTGCGTGCGGTTGTTGTAGACGTTCATGACGCCAGAGATCAGCAAGCTGAGCACGAGGTAGAATGCACCCAGAAGCAACATCCCCTCCAACTCTCGACCGGTCTGGTTGATGGTGATGCCCCCAAGGGTGGACCGCACGTCCATATACCCCACGGCAATCGCCAGTGAGGAGTTCTTCGTCAGGTTCAGGTACTGCGAAATCAGCGGCGGAATGATGACCCGCATCGCCTGCGGCAGGATCACAAGGTTCATGGTGCGGCTGGGGCGCAGGCCCAATGCGGCGGCGGCCTCGGACTGGCCTTTGGAAATCGCAAGGATACCGGCACGCACGATTTCCGCAATGAAGGCACCTGTATACAGCGACAGGGCCAGCCACAGCGCAATCAGCGAGTTGCGCAGGTGAATACCGTCGGTGAAGTTGAAACCGCGAATGTAGGGGTACTGCATGGCAGCGCCCATCAGGAACAGGACAAGACCCGCAGGAACAATCAAAAGCGCCAGTTGCTGCCACCACGTTGTGGGGCGGACGCCGGTGGCTTCCTGAATACGGTCGGCGCGGCGACGGATAAGGCGGATGACGAACAGGGACACGATCAGGGTGCCGATGATAACCAGCCAGTTGACCGCCGGGTTGGCGAACCAGCCGTTTTCAAGAACGACACCGGGCACATAGACGCCGCGGTTTGTCACGGCGACACTTTCACCAAGGATCATGGCGGCATCCCCGCCGACCTTGAAATCACGCGGCTGCGGCATGCCTTCGGTCATCAGCGCGAAAATCGCGATGATCCACAGCAAAAGCGGCACGTTGCGGAACCCTTCGACGTAGACCGCCATCAATTTGTTGACGATCCAGTTCTTGGACAGACGCAAGACACCGGCGATCACGCCGAGGATCGTGGCCAGAATACAGCCCAAAAAAGCGACCAGCAGGGTATTGAGGATGCCGACAAAGGCGGCACTTCCGTGTGTCGACTGGGAGGTATACTCGACCAGTCGTTGGTTGATGTCATAACCCGCAGGCTGCGACAGGAACCCGAAATCAAAATCTTTGCCCAAAGCGGCAAGGTTCTGGATGGTGTTGTTGACCAGCCAGTAAAGACCCAGCACCACAAGGATCATGGCAATCACCTGGATTGTGATCGACCTGTAGCGGGTGTCGTAAATAAGTTGGCTAAGCCGAAAGCCTGCTTTCGGTGGATCGGTGAGCGTTGTCATCCGCAAACTCCCTGTCCCATCGGGATCTTCGAAAATCATTCCCAGGCCGGTCGTCCGACCCTTCGCGTTTCCGATACTTTTCTTGGTGGTGTGGTGTGGATTTGCGAAAGGGCGCGGTCCGAAAACCGCGCCCTTTGCATCAGCTAAAACTTAGCGGAAAGGTGGGGAGTAGATCAGGCCACCGTCTGTCCACTGGGCGTTCAGACCCCGTGCCAGACCGATTGGCGTGTTCTCACCGATGTTCTTTTCGAACAGCTCACCGTAGTTGCCGCCCGCCATGATGGCGTTCTTGGCCCAGTCAGCGTCAAGACCAAGCATCGCACCCAGTTCACCTTCGGTGCCCAGCAGACGGTTGATCTCTGGGTTGTTGGTGCCTGCGGACAGTTCTTCGATGTTGGCAGAAGACACGTTCAGCTCTTCAGCTGTGATCAGTGCGTTCAGAGTCCAGCGAACAACGTCGCCCCACTCGTCGTCACCGTGACGTACCAGCGGGCCGAGTGGCTCTTTGGATACGATTTCTGGCAGCAGAACGTGATCGCCTGGGTTCTCGAAGGTTGCACGTGTCGCGGCCAGGCCGGAGGCGTCTGTTGTGTAGACGTCGCATGCGCCAGCAAGGTACTGCTGCTGTGCTTCGGCGTTGGTTTCGATTGGCACGGGCTCGTAAGAGATGTTGTTGGTCCGGAAGTAGTCGGCCAGGTTCAGCTCTGTTGTGGTGCCTGTCTGGATGCAGACAGTCGCGCCGTCGAGGTCTTTGGCGGAGGACACGCCCAGATCACGTGGGACCATGAAGCCCTGACCGTCATAGTAGTTCACGCCAACGAAGGTGAACTTGAGGTCGACATCGCGGGAGAATGTCCATGTGGTGTTACGGGCCAGCATGTCGATTTCGCCGGATGCGAGTGCCGTGAAACGTGTCTGACCTGTTGTTGGAACGAATTCCACAGCCATTGGATCGCCGAGAACGGCAGCAGCAACAGCGCGGCAAACGCCAACGTCGAAGCCTTCCCAAACGCCGTTGGCGTCGGGGGCTGCGAAACCGGTCAAGCCAGTTGTCACACCACAGTTCAGTGTGCCGCGTGCTTTGACGTCGTCAAGCGTGGCTGCACCAGCTGCACCGGCGGCCAGACCTGCGACGGTCATTGCACCGAGGAGTACTGATTTTTTCATGAGATACCTCTTCCTGAGTTTCCCTGCGTGAGCCACAGGGTTTTCTTATCTGCCTGAGCGGCAGGAGTGATACGTCGCAGGCGGACCTGCGCAACGCCCGTAGAGTGCGAGGATTCATCTGGCGAGGTCAAGGCCCTCATCATCAGTTTCCGATGATTTCATGGGCCTCTGCCGGAAAGTTAGACCGCTTGGTGCCTCAATTTCAGACTTATGCCCCGTCTTTGGACATTTTGTAGAACAGATGGGCGTGATGAAAGGCCGCCTCTTTGACAGCGGCGGCCTGCATCGCGTCTTCGTCCTCGCCCCATTGTTCGATCTGCCAGTCCTCATCAATGCGCGAAAGCGCCCAACCGTCTTCGACCGACAGACGCCCGTGGGCCACGGCAAGGCCCATGACCAGCGACCCGGACAGGGCAATCAGATCGTGCAATGCCGTCAATTCGAATGGCGTCGCATCATACAAAGGGGCCGCCAAAGCGCGCAGCGCCGCCGCATCCTGCTCAATCGGCATAACGCCCGCCGTCGGGCGCAAACGGGCACCAAAGGTCTCGTCGGCCCAATCCAGCAACGGATCCCAACCCCGTGCCTGTCTTTCGATCAACGGGTCGGGATGGGTCGCGCGGTAACACAGCAGATCGCTGCCCCCGTAGGCCGCCAGCATTTCGGCCACGTCATCAAACTGGACGCGCACCTTGTCGATCGCCGCGTTTGCGGATCGGGTGTAGGGCATGACGTTGGGGTCGATCTTTTCCTCAACGGCACGCCATTCCTCAGCCACCGCCTGCCCCATGGTCGGGGTGGGCACGACCAGAGGGGCCTTCGCCGGAGTTTTGACAGGTCGACCATCCAGCTGCACGGCAAAACCGCCCTCAGCAGGGACCACGTTGACCTCAGTCCAGAACCGTTTTGCGGCCCAATCGCTCATATCATGCCCTCAAACGGGTCATCCGGCGCGTGGTGTTCCTCCCATCCGAACAACTGCCACGAATGGGTCATATGCGGAGGCAAGCTCGCCTTGAGGTACAATTCCTTGCCCGTGCCGGGGTGTTCGATCCGCAAGGACCGCGCATGCAGGTGCAGTTTGCGCCCGATTTCCTCGCCCATGCCAGCCCCCCAGCCGTCGCCCATGTTTTCCTGCGCGGCCCCGCCGTATTTGCCATCGCCAATGATCGGATGTCCGATTTCGGCCATGTGGGCACGCAACTGGTGGGTGCGGCCCGTGACCGGCGTCAGCGCCAGCCAAGCGGTGCGGTCGGCCAATGACGTCAGCACCGTGTAATCGGTGTGCGCGCGCTTCGCGCCTTCGGTTTTGTCCACGTCACGCGGATGCACGCAACGCATCTTTTCGTTCTCACCCTTGGACCCGTGGCCGGGCAGTTTCACCAGCCCGTATTTCACCGACCCCAGTTTCGGGATCGGCACACCGGCCACCAACGCCCAGTAGATTTTTTCGGTATTGCGATGGCGGAACGCCTCGGTCAGGGCCTTCGCGGCAAGACGGGTGCGGGCCAGCAGCAGAACGCCCGATGTGTCTTTATCCAACCGGTGCACCAGACGGGGCTTTTCGTCGAAGCCAAATTTAAGCGCCTCGGCCAGACCATCCACATGACGGGTCTGTTTGCTGCCGCCTTGGGTGGGCAGGCCCGACGGTTTGTTCAGCGCGATGACGTGATCGTCTTTGTAGATCACGCACCCTTGGATCAGCTTGATGTCCGCAGGCGACAGATCGCGGGGCCGGTCATCGACGGCATTCGGATCGGGCAGCGGCGGGATGCGCACTTGCTGGCCCTCTTCCACACGGGTCGAGGATTTCACCCGCCCGCCATCGACGCGGATTTCGCCCTTACGGCACATCTTTTCGATGCGCCCCTGCTGCAGATGCGGAAAGCGCCGTTTGAGCCAGCGATCAAGGCGCTGATCGCCCTCGCCTGCTGCGACATAGGTATTTTGAACGCGGCTCATGCGAGCACACCTCTCATGATAAACACGCCCGCGACCAAAGCGGCGAGCGATAGGATGACGGACAGCGCGACGTAAAGGGCGGCCTGCCCGATCTCCCCGCGCTCGAATAATGTGTAGGCCTCAAGCGAGAAGGCGGAAAAGGTGGTGAAGCCGCCCAGCACGCCGGTCATCAGGAACGGGGTCAAGGACCCCGGCGTCTTTTGCCCCAGATAGACAACGGCAAGGCCCATCAGAAAGCTGCCGATCACGTTGACCGACAGCACGGCCACGGGAAACGCACCGGGGCGGAACAGGGCCACGCCCACGCCAAAGCGCGCCGCTGCACCAATCGCACCGCCCAAGGCGACCTGAAGAACCGTTGTAAACATGGGGTTGCCTTAAGCGATCCGCGCGGGGCCTTCAACCGTTCCGCTTGGCGCGCAGCTTGGCAAAAAAGTCGAGCCGTTTCTTGAGTTCCCGTTCGAAACCGCGATCCACGGGGCTGTAGTAGACGCCGCGTTTCATGGTTTCGGGGAAGTAGTTTTGTCCGCTGAAGCCGTCTTCGGCGTCGTGGTCATAGGCGTAGCCGTCGCCGTATCCTTGATCCTTCATCAAAGTTGTCGGCGCATTGAGGATGTGTTTGGGGGGCGGTTCTGAGCCGGTCTTTTCGGCCGCGCGCATTGCGTTTTTGTAGGCCGCATAGCCCGCGTTGGATTTCGGCGCGAGGGCGAGGTATGTGACCGCTTGCGCCAGCGCCAGTTCCCCCTCGGGCGAGCCGAGACGTTCGTAGGTTTCCCACGCGTGCAGGCAGATGGTTTGCGCCTGTGGATCGGCCAGCCCGATGTCTTCGACCGCCATGCGGGTGATCCGGCGCGCGAGGAACCGCGGGTCTTCGCCGCCCTTGAGCATTCGGGCAAACCAGTAGAGGGCCGCATCGGGGTCGGACCCACGGACGGATTTGTGTAACGCACTGATTAGATTGTAATGTTCATCGCCGGACTTGTCGTATTTCGTGGCCCGCCGCATCAACCGCGTGGTCAGCGCGTCGGTATCAAGTTTTCCGTCCACCTTCCACGCCGCGACTTGTTCAATCAGGTTGAGCAACCCGCGTCCGTCGCCGTCGGCCATCTCCAACAGCGCTTCACGGGCGGGGCCGTCGAGGGGGAGCTTGCGGTCAAGCTCCCGTTCTGCCCGCTGGGCGAGGCGTTCGAGGTCGGCCAAGGACAGGCGCGTCAGGACGAGAACTTGGGATCGTGACAGGACAGCGGCGTTCAATTCGAAGGACGGGTTTTCGGTGGTGGCCCCGACGAGGAGGATCGTTCCGTCCTCCATATAGGGCAGGAATCCGTCTTGCTGGGCTTTGTTAAACCTATGAATTTCATCGACAAAAAGCAAAGTGCCCTTGCCGTTTTGGCGACGCATTTTGGCGGCTTCGAACACTTTGCGCAGTTCCGGCACACCGGTGAAGATCGCGCTGATCTGGATGAAATGCAGATCGGTTTCGTCGGCCAGAAGCCGTGCGATAGTCGTCTTGCCGACGCCAGGCGGCCCCCAAAAGATCAATGATGACAGGGAGTTAGACGCCAACATCACGCCCAGCGGCGCGTCGGGGCCAAGGACCTGTTCCTGGCCAATCACCTCACCCAGAGACTTGGGCCGCAAGCGGTCCGCCAAAGGGCGGGGGGCGGTGTCGGGGACGGCGGCGCCGGTGTCGAAAAGATCAGCCATGGGGAAGATTACGCCTGAAAAACAAAGGCTTCAACGCAAAAGGCCCGCCATTTCGGGCGGGCCTTTGTCAGGTCATCAGACCTTGAATTATTCAGCGGCTTCTTCCGCTGCAACGCGGGCTTTGTCAGCCGCACCCTTGGCATCGACGTCGCGGTCGACGAATTCGATGATCGCCATGGGTGCCATGTCGCCGTAGCGGAAGCCGGCCTTCAGGACGCGGACGTAGCCACCCTGACGATCCTTGTAGCGAGGGCCGAGGATGTCGAACAGTTTGCTAACATACTGATCTTGCTTGAGTTGTGCGGCGGCCTGACGGCGTGCGTGCAGATCGCCGCGCTTGGCGAGTGTGATCATCTTTTCGATGATCGGACGCAGTTCTTTGGCCTTGGGCAGGGTGGTTTTGATCTGCTCATGTTCGATGAGCGAGCCGGCCATGTTGGCCCACAATGCCTTGCGGTGTTCGTGGGTGCGGTTCAGGCGGCGGTAACCTCGTGCGTGACGCATTTTGTAGTCTCCATTTTGTTTTAGGGTGGGCCTTGGCGATGCGTGTCGCGGGCTCCGTTATTGGGGCGGAATTGCCCAGTCTGTCGGGGTCACATCCCGTACACATTGCGTACACAACCTGTATGTACACCATATGCACGATGTGGACCGGCCCCGCGCACGGGACCGGCCGGAAACTTTAGAAGCTGTCTTCGAACTTCTTGGCCAGATCTTCGATGTTGTCTGGTGGCCAGTCTTCGACATCCATGCCGAGGTGCAGGCCCATGCCGGACAACACTTCCTTGATCTCGTTCAGGGACTTGCGGCCGAAGTTCGGCGTGCGCAGCATTTCTGCTTCGGTCTTCTGGATGAGATCGCCGATGTAGACGATGTTGTCGTTCTTCAGGCAGTTCGCAGACCGGACGGACAATTCCAACTCGTCCACCTTCTTGAGCAGCAGCGGGTTGAATTCCAGACCGTCGTCGTCGGAGGCCGCCTGAGCGGATTCAGGTTCGTCGAAGTTCACGAAGATCGACAGCTGGTCCTGCAGGATGCGTGCGGCGAAGGCCACGGCGTCGTCCGGCGTGATGGACCCGTCTGTTTCGACCTTCATGGTCAGTTTGTCATAGTCCAGAACCTGACCTTCGCGGGTCGGCTGCACGTCGTAGCTGACTTTCTTGACGGGCGAGTAGATGGCGTCGATCGACATCATGCCGATGGGCGCATCTTCAGGCTTGTTCTTGTCGGCAGAGACATAGCCTTTGCCGGTGTTGACCGTCAGTTCCATGTAAAGGTCCGCGCCTTCGTCGAGGTGGCACAGCACATGGTCCTTGTTCAGCACTTCGATGCCAGCGGATTCAGAGATGTCACCGGCGGTGACAACGCCCGGGCCTTTGGCCTGGACCTGAAGACGCTTGGGGCCTTCGACTTCCATACGGATCGCGACGCCCTTGAGGTTCAGAACCACGTCGGTCACGTCTTCACGCACACCAGAGATGGAGGAGAATTCGTGCAGCACGTTGTCGATCTGAACGGCAGTGATGGCGGCACCTTGCAGCGAAGACATCAGGATGCGGCGCAGGGCGTTGCCCAGCGTCAGGCCGAAGCCACGCTCAAGCGGTTCGGCGATGACAGTGGCCTGACGGGCCGGGTCATTGCCGGGTTTGACGTCCAGTTGTGTTGGCTTGATCAGTTCAGCCCAGTTCTTGTGGATCATGTGTCCCTCCATTCCTGTTTGCCTTTCATGTCCAATAAGGCAAACGCCCGAGGTTAAAATGACGGAATGGGGCCACGGAAAATCCGGGGCCCCAATACGTTTGGGTTGTTCTTAGACGCGGCGGCGCTTTGGCGGGCGACAGCCGTTGTGGGCCATTGGCGTCACGTCGCGGATGGACGTGATGTTGAAGCCAACAGCAGCCAAAGCGCGCAGTGCGGATTCACGGCCGGAACCGGGGCCCTGCACTTCGACTTCCAAAGTCTTGACACCGTGTTCCTGAGCTTTCTTGCCCGCATCCTCAGCCGCCATCTGGGCCGCGTAGGGTGTGGATTTCCGGGAGCCTTTGAAGCCCATGGTGCCAGCAGACGACCAGGAGATCGCGTTGCCCTGCACATCGGAGATCAGGATTTTGGTGTTGTTGAAGCTGGAGTTTACGTGTGCAACGCCAGCTGCGATGTTCTTGGAGACCTTCTTCTTGCCTCCGCGACGGGGATCACGTGCCATTGGTACTGCCCTCCCTTATTTCTTCTTACCGGCAATGGCCTTTGCGGGGCCTTTGCGGGTACGTGCGTTGGTGGAAGTCCGCTGACCGCGAACGGGCAGGTTACGGCGGTGACGCAGGCCACGGTAAGACCCGAGGTCCATCATGCGCTTGATGTTCATCTGAACTTCGCGGCGCAGGTCGCCTTCGACGGTGTAGTTTTCGTCGATGTGTTCACGAATTTTCAGAACTTCGGCGTCGGAGAGTTCGTTCACACGACGGGTTGCGTCGATGCCCACTGCTTCGCAGATGGCGACAGCGGAGGTGTTTCCGATTCCGGTGATGTAGGTGAGGGCGATTGGAACCCGCTTTGCAGTCGGGATGTTTACGCCGGCAATACGTGCCACGGTAGCATTTCCTTTTCGTTGCGGGTCCGTAATGCCGGACCCTTTTTTCACAACGTAAGGCCGGAGCTTTTGCTGCCGACCTTAAGTCATATCGAGGTGGTCTAGACGGGGCGCGACCCCGTGCGATTCCTGTTAAGGATGGGCGCTTTTAGGAGGGTTGGGATGGGGCGTCAAGCCCCGAGGACCTATCCCCTGATTTAGCCCAGAACGGCCGCGATCGACGCCTCGACCTCATCCATGGTGCCAAGCCCGTCCACGGAGGTCAGATCACCCTTGGCGTAGTAGTAGCCGATCAGCGGTGAGGTCTGTTTGTAGTAGGCCATCAGCCGCACCTTGAGGCTTTCGGCGTTGTCGTCGGCGCGGGCGGTGCCGCCTTTGGCGACAGCCTCGGCCGCGCGGCCAAGGATGCGGTCCACAAGAATTTCGTCGTTCACCTGCAGTTCGATGACATGATCGAGGGTCTGGCCCATCTCATCGAGCAGTGCACCCAGTGCATCGGCCTGTGGCAGGGTGCGGGGGAAGCCGTCAAAGATAAACCCGCCATGATCGGCGCGCGTTTCCAGCTGTTCGCGGATCAGGCCAATGACAATCTCGTCCGTGACCAGATCACCGCGGTCCATGACGGCTGCAACCATCTTGCCCATCTCGGTGCCGGAGGTTTTCGCCGCACGCAGCATGTCACCGGTGGACAGTTGCACCATGTTGCGGCTTTCGACCAGCTTTTGCGCTTGGGTGCCTTTACCGGCACCGGGTGGGCCGAGAAGGATAATATTGGTCATCGACGCGACGGACTCCGTTTCTTGCCGCCGCGCTTGCCGCGCAGCTGGGATTTCTCGATCAGCCCTTCGTATTGATGAGCCAGCAGATGGGACTGGATTTGCTGAATGGTGTCCATCCCGACGCTGACGATAATCAAAACCGACGTGCCGCCAAAGTAAAAAGGAATGCTGAGGTTGGCGCGGAGGATTTCCGGCAACAGACAGACCAGCGCCAGATAGGCGGAACCAAGGACCAGAATGCGGGTGACCACGTAATCAAGGTATTCCTTGGTGCGCTGACCGGGGCGGATGCCGGGGACAAAGCCGTTCTGGTTTTTCAGGTTATCGGCCACTTCGTCCGTCTTGAACGCCACTTCGCGGGTGTAGAAGAAGGTGAAGAAGACGATCATTGCCGTGAAGAACAGCAGATAGAGGGGCTGACCGGGGCCGAAGTAGGCCAGCAACGTCGACATGATCGGGCCAGCCGTATCACCGCCGGAAAACGTGCTGAGCGTTGTGGGCAGCAGCAACAGGGCCGAGGCAAAGATCGCGGGGATCACGCCTGCGGGGTTCACCTTGATCGGCAGGTGGGAGGACCCACCGTCATAGACTTTCATGCCGACCTGACGGCGCGGGTACTGGATGTGGATTTTGCGCAAGGACCGTTCCATGAAGACCACGAAGGCGAAGACCGCGATGACCATGGCGAAGACGCCCAGCACCAGACCCCAGTTGTTGGTTTCCTGACCCTGCGCCAAGAAACCGGCGAGGGCGGCTGGGACTTCGGCGATGATGCCCACGAAGATGATCAGGGAAATACCGTTGCCGATGCCGCGTGCGGTGATCTGTTCACCCAGCCACATCAGGAACATGGTGCCGCCCACCAGCGTAATCACACAGGCCACACGGAAATAGAGGCCCGGATCGGTCACAAGTTCCCCCGCCTCAAGCGACGCGGCCATGCCGTAGGCCTGGAACGTGGCCAGCACCACGGTGCCGTAACGGGTATATTGGTTGAGCTTTTTGCGCCCCTGTTCGCCCTCTTTCTTGAGCTGCTTGAGGGGTTCCCACATGGCCCCCAGAAGCTGCACGATGATCGAGGCAGAGATATAGGGCATGATCCCGAGGGCAAAAATGCCCATCCGGCTGAGCGCGCCACCGGTGAACATCGACAGGATACCGCCAATGCCGGAGGCTGCTTCGTCCATGAACGCACGCAGGGCGTCGGTGTCGATGCCGGGCACGGGGATATACGTGCCAAGACGATAGACGATCAAAAGGCCAAGCGTGAAAAAGATGCGCTGGCGAAGCTCTTTGGCCTGGCCAAAGGCGGCCCAACTTGTGTTGGCGGCCATTTGTTCTGCTGCTGATGCCATTTTGGGTGCCTATATCTGTTGTGCAAACGCCGCTGACCGGATCCCCAGCAGCGGCGCTTTATCCATTAAAACGATGTAAGGGGCGAAACCGCCCCCCACAAGTCGTTATTCAGCCGCGGGCGTTTCGGATGCCGGGGCTGTGACTGTCAGTTTACCGCCCGCTTTTTCGACCGCTTCGATGGCGCCCTTGGACGCACCGGTCACTTCGATGCTGACTTTGGCGGTGATGTCACCCTTGGCGAGAACACGGATACCGTCCAGTTTGCGACGGATCAGGCCGGATTCCACGAGGCTGTCTTCGGTGATGGACGCGCCGTCCAACTTTTTCTCGTCGATGAACTTCTGGATGAGACCAAGGTTCACAACGGCGAATTTCTTGCGGTTGGGCTTGTTGAAGCCGCGCTTGGGCAGACGTTGGTACAAAGGCATCTGACCGCCTTCGAACCCCTTGATTGCCACACCGGAACGGGATTTCTGACCCTTGATACCACGGCCACCCATTTTACCGGTGCCGGAGCCGGGGCCACGGCCCACGCGCTTTTTGGGTTTCGTTGCACCGGGGTTGTCGTGCAGTTCGTTCAGTTTAACCATGTCGCTGTCTCCTTGCCGGAAGACCTGACCCAGCGAAGATCAGGCACGCGGCGTTAAATGTTGATTCTTGCGGCCAGAACGAGGCCACTGGCGGCGTATAGGAGATTGGCGCAGACGGGGCAAGTGCCTGAGACACCGCGCCGGATTTTCATGGCAAAACCACCGCTCTGCCGCCATTTGGCCCGATTGCGCCGATACATCAAAGGGCAATGACACATGATCCCGCCCTGCCCCGCCATTTCGGCTGTATCGACGCCATGCGTGGCATCGCGGCGTTGTTCGTCACAATTTACCACGCGACGCGGTTTTTTGTTGAGGATGCGACAACTTATGTGGTCCCCGTCACCGTATATGACATGCCTTACGGGTCATGGCTTTGGCCTGCGTATTTGTACGGCGAAGACGCGGTGCGGCTGTTCTGGGTGATTTCGGGGTTTGTCTTTGCGCATGTGTACTGGACCCGCCCCACCAATGCCCGCGAATTTGCCGTGGCGCGGTTTGCGCGGCTCTATCCGCTGCATTTTGTGACCCTGATCCTTGTGGCGGGGATGCAGATGATCAGTCTGCAGACCCAAGGGTATTGGCAGATTACGGGCAACAACGACCTGAAGCATTTTGTGCTGCATCTGTTCATGCTGGATACCAGCCTGAATTTATCGGACGGGGTCAGTTTCAACGCACCGATCTGGTCGGTGTCGGCTGAGCTGTTCATTTACGTGGTCTTTTTCTTCACCCTGTCCCTGACCAAACGCAACCCGCTGGGTGGCAGTCTTTTGCTGGCGGCGCTCAGCTATATTTTGCTGGTGCAGGCCCCGGACGGGTTCATCATCGGGCATTGGGTCTTTGCCTGCGGGGTGTTCTTTTTCGCGGGCGGTGCCTGCTATGCCGTCTTTCGGGCGCTGAACGGGGATGCGCGCCTTTGGGGGGTCATCGGGTGTCTGGCAATCGGCGCAGGTGTGGCCGCGGGCGCGGGGCACCACGATGCGGTTCTTCTTGCGGGGTGCTGTGCGATTGTCATGGCCCTTGCCGCAGCAGAGAGGCATTTGCCCCGCCGCAGTGCGACCCTGCAATTTCTGGGCGACATCAGTTACAGCCTTTATCTTGTCCATATGCCGCTGCAGATCGCCGCGGTTCTGGTCATCGACCTTTGGCTGGGGGGCGGGCGGGCGTTCGCGCAGTCCTATCTGACGCTGCCGGTGTTTCTGGCGGTCAGCATCTGGGTTGCGTATCTGGTCCATCAGCATTTCGAGCGCCCGGTGGGGGCATGGCTGCGGTTGCGGTTGATGAAGGCGGACAGGGCGGCTGTGACGCGCCGCGCACATGTCTGAGATGCGCAGGTCCGTTCAGGACCGCGCCAGTGTCGACCGGTTTTGAGAGGCGTTGCTTACCGGCTGGAACACGCCGCCGCTGCGGATTGCAGGTTGGCCAGATAGGTTTCGGGGTCACCCCCCACCAGCAGATCACCGATATCGTCGGCCAGACAGTCTTCGACCTTGTCGGCGATCCCGACGGATTGCGTTGCAATATCGTTGACGTGTGCTGCGCCCATCATCATCACGGACGCAGTCAAGACGACGAAATCCGTTGTCACGGCGCCGTCTTCATCCGCGCGGAAGTCCTTCAGCCACTGGACAGTACGAGTGAGGGACGCCTTCAACATGGGGGACCTTTCAGTTGCAACTGTAAGGTGATTAACCGCAAATTCTGGCACAAATGTGAAAGACCGACGCCGGTCGACAACTTTTTGGCCCCGTGGACGTGTCAGCCCCCGCTGTCGGTGCGCAGCCTGAACCCCTCACCACGCAGGGTGGTGACGATCTGTTCCACGTGCCCGATGTCGCGCGCCTCGATCACGACTTCGAGTTCGGCCTGCTTGAGGCTGACGGATTGCATCATGCGTTGGTGAATGACCTCGACGACGTTGGCCCCTGCCTCCCCTATGATGCGCGATATTGTGGCGAGCTGGCCCGGCGTGTCGTCGATTTCGAACGTCAGCCGTGTGATGCGCCCGTCGCGGACCAGCCCGCGCAGGATCAAGGTGGACAGAAGGCGGCTGTCGATGTTGCCGCCGCAGATGACGAGGCCGACTTTCTTGCCTTGGTAGTGGTCCAGATTGTTTTTGATCACGGCCAGCCCCGCCCCGGGGGCGCCTTCGGCCACGAGTTTTTCCGACGACAGCAGGTCAAAAACCGCATCCTCGATCTGGGCCTCGGTTGCGGTATCCACGCGGGCGACGAGGGATGTGATGATGTCGATGTTTGCGGGGGCGGGGGCCTTGACGGCGATGCCTTCGGCCAGCGAGGCCCCGTTGAAATGGGTCTTGTGACTGTTGAACCGCGCCGACACGGCGTCAAACAGTTCGGCCTGCGCGCCGATGATTTCGACCGCAGGCTTGGCGTCTTTGGCCGCGACCGCCATGCCCGCAATCAGGCCGCCGCCGCCGACGGGCACGACGATGGCATCAAGGTCGGGGGCCTGTTCAAGCATTTCCAGCGCAACGGTGCCCTGCCCCGCCGCCACGACCGGATCGTCAAAGGGATGGATAAAGGTCAGCCCGTCGCGCGCGGCACGGTCGAGGGTGAATTGCACACTGTCATCAAAGCCCACGCCGTGGGTGATGACAGTCGCGCCAAACGTCTGGGTGGCCTTGATTTTGTTGAACGGCGTGCCTTCGGGCATGACGATGGTAGAGGCGATGCCAAGACGGGTGGCGTGATACGCGACGCCCTGGGCATGGTTGCCCGCGCTGCAGGCGATGACGCCGGCCTGTTTTTGCGCGTCCGTCAGGGTCAGCAATTTTGCCAGCGCACCGCGGGATTTGAACGCATTGGTGTGCTGGCGGTTTTCCAGTTTGAGGTGCAGGTCGATGCCAAGTTGCAGCGACAGCCGCGTGGCGGGGACCAGCGGCGTCAGGATCGTGGCATCGCGGATGGCGTCATGGGTGGCGCGGATAAGGTCGGGGGTGAGGGTCATCGGGTTATATCCCCCGTCGCGGATAGCCGAAGGTGTCGAAATCGTCATGGTAGATCTGGTTGATCAGCGCGGTCGCCTCTTCGTCGATGTGAACCGGCGGTGCCGTCAGGTTGACGTTGATGCGGGGCAGCGCGACGGGGCCGAGATCAAGATCATCGCAGAGGCTGCGAAAATCCTCTTCGAGGGTTTCCAGTTTGAGGATGCGATTGACGGCGAGGGTTCCGTTCAGGGTCACAAATGCAGACTGCGACGGCAGCTTAGCGAAAAAGAGGTTCTTGTTTTCCAGCAAACGGGAGGCCGGCGGCGCGTCGGCCCGCCAGCGGAGAAATTCGGCAAGGGTCCGGGTTTCCGTCAGGCGCGCAAAGGTGCGGTTTTTGTTCTGGCTTTTGAGGTGCCGGTAGTGGGACACCGCATGGGCGTAGGGATCGCGCACCACCGCAAAAGAGAAGACATCAAGGCCCGTCGTCAACCGGTGGACCGTCTGGAGCGTGTCATGACGCCGCAAGCGGGCCTTCAACGGGGGGCGGCGGAGGCCCAGCCTGCGCGCAATGCGGCCCAACGGCGACCGGTGGCCGCGGTTGTCCAGATGTGACAAGGCCGCAAAGACAGATTTGCCGCCTGTTTTCGGAATATGGATGAACAGGAAACGGTCGTTCAGGATCATCGGTCTGCAAGTCTTCCGCTGAGGGGGATAGCGCGTGCACACTGCGGGCCGGACCCGAAGGATGCAACGAAAAACGCCCCACCGGACCGGCGGGGCGTTTGTACTTCATGTCGCGATGGACGCGGGCATTTCGCCGCGTTTAGTCACGCTCTTCGATGATCTCGACCATGTGGGGGATGCTTTCGACCATGCCGCGCACGGAAG
>NZ_JAHDGE010000029.1:0-4906 GCF_020627745.1 Pseudooctadecabacter sp. | reverse complement strand
TCTTCGATGATCTCGACCATGTGGGGGATGCTTTCGACCATGCCGCGCACGGAAGGGGTGTCTTCCAGCTCGCGGGTCTTGTGCATCTTGTTCAGGCCCAGACCGATCAGCGTGGCACGCTGTTTTGCGGGGCGGCGGATCGGGGAACCGATCTGTTTGACGACGATGGTTTTTGCCATTGTTCAGGTCTCCTTATGCGTCAGCCGTGGCTTCGGCCACGGGCGCGTTGTGGGCGACGTCGGATTGCTGGTCGACGTTGTTCTGCTTGGGCAGGATGTCGGCCACTTTCTTACCGCGACGCTGGGCGACGGAACGAGGGGAAGCCTCTTTGCGCAGACCGTCGAGCGTGGCGCGGATCATGTTGTAGGGGTTCTGGGACCCGATGGATTTTGCCACCACGTCCTGAATGCCCAGCATTTCGAACACGGCACGCATTGGACCACCGGCGATGATACCGGTACCCTGCGGGGCTGTGCGCATCACGACGCGGCCAGCACCATGGCGGCCTTCCATGTCGTGGTGCAATGTGCGGCCTTCGCGCAGCTGCACGCGGATCATCTGACGCTTGGCTTGTTCGGTTGCCTTGCGGATGGCCTCCGGGACCTCCTTGGCTTTACCTTTGCCAAAGCCGACGCGGCCTTTTTGGTCGCCTACGACGACGAGGGCTGCGAAACCGAAGCGCTTACCACCCTTAACGGTTTTGGAGACGCGGTTGATCGCAACCAGGCGATCGGCGAATTCTGGTGTTTCGTCCCGGTCACGGCCTTTGCCGCGGCGGTTGTTGTCACGTTCTGCCATTGGAGAACATCCTTTGTATCAGGTGGGGCATGCCCCGGTTTTACGTCAATCCTGGTGGCTATTGCCCCGGATCATCGGAAGGGCCCCTGTCGGAGCCCTTCTCATTTTTTTCTTCGCTCATCTTGGTCCGAAAACCGGTTTCCACGTTCCGGGATGAGCGACAGTCTTAGATCTTCAAGCCACCTTCGCGGGCAGCTTCAGCCAAGGCTTTGATCTTGCCGTGGAAGAGGAACCCACCACGGTCGAACTGGGCCTCGGTCACACCGGCTTTTTTCGCGCGCTCTGCGATTGCAGTGCCCACTTTGGCGGCGGCTTCGACGTTGTTCTTGCCAACGACGCCCAGATCCTTCTCCAGCGAGGAGGCGGATGCCAGTGTCACACCGTTCACGTCGTCGATCAGCTGTGCGCTGATGTTCTTGGACGAACGGTGCACGGACAGACGGGGCTGGCCGTTGTTGACCTTGCGCAGCTTGTTGCGAACACGCAGGCGGCGCTTGATGAAGAGTTGACGCTTGGAGTTTGCCATTGGTCTTACCTCTTACCTTCTTTGCGGAAGATATACTCATCCACATATTTGATGCCCTTGCCTTTGTAAGGCTCCGGCTTGCGCCATTCACGGATGTTGGCTGCGACCTGACCGACCTGTTGCTGGTCGTTGCCCTCGACGATGATGATCGTGGGCTTGGGGGCCGTAACGGTTACACCTTCCGGCACGTCAAAGTTGACGTCGTGGGAGTAGCCCAGGTTCAGCTTCAGGACGTTGCCCTGCATCTGTGCGCGGTAACCCACACCGTTGATCTCAAGCTCTTTCTTGAAACCGTCGGTGACGCCGGTGACGAGGTTTTGCACCTGCGTGCGGGACATGCCCCACTGCTGGCGGGCGCGCTTGGACTTGCCGCGCGGCGTGACCGTCACAGCGTTGTCTTCGACGGCCAGTGTCACATCGTCGGTTGCGGTGAAGCTGCGGGTGCCTTTCGGCCCCTTCACTTCGACGGTCTGACCGGACACAGAGGCGGTTACGCCGCTGGGCAGGTCAACCGGTTTTTTACCAATACGAGACATCAGTTTCTCCTTAGAATACGGTGCAAAGCACTTCGCCGCCAACATTGTGGCTGCGTGCGTTTGCGTCCGACATCACACCCTTGGGGGTGGAGACAATCGACACACCGAGGCCCTGACGGACAACAGGAATGTCATTGACGCCCATGTAGACGCGACGACCGGGTTTGGAGACCCGCTTGACTTCGCGAATAACAGGAGTGCCTTCGTAATACTTGAGGCTGATTTCGAATGCGGGGTGGCCGCGTTCGTCTTTCGTGGCCTCATAGCCGCGAATGTAGCCTTCGTCTGCCAGCACATCGAGTACCCAGCCGCGCAGCTTGGACGCCGGTGTTGCCACCGTCGACTTGCCACGCATTTGGCCGTTGCGGATGCGCGTCAGCATATCTGCGATAGGATCGTTCATATCATATGCTCCTTACCAGCTGGACTTGACCATGCCGGGGATTTCGCCATTGGAACCGAGGTCCCGCAGCGCGATCCGGCTGATCTTGAGTTTGCGGTAATATGCGTGAGGACGGCCGGTGAGCTGGCACCGGTTGTGCAGGCGCGTGGGCGAGGAGTTGCGGGGCAGTTTGGCGAGTGCCAAACGGGCCTTGAACCGCTCTTCCATGGGCTTGCTGTCATCATTTGCGATTGCTTTCAGCTCTGCACGCTTTGCGGCGTACTTTTTCACGAGCTTCTCGCGCTTCACTTCGCGGGCGATCATGGATTTCTTAGCCATTTCTCTCTTCCCCTTAGCTGTTGAACGGCATGTTGAAATGCTTCAACAGCGCTTTTGCTTCTGCATCGTTGTCTGCGGTGGTGCAGATGACGATATCCAGGCCCCAAACTTCGTCGACTTTGTCGAAGTTGATTTCGGGGAAGACGATGTGTTCCTTCATGCCCATGGCGTAGTTGCCACGGCCATCGAACGACTTGCCGGACACGCCGCGGAAGTCACGGATGCGGGGCATGGCGATCGTGATCAGACGATCCAGGAATTCAAACATGCGGTCGCCACGAAGGGTCACTTTGGCACCCAGCGGCATGTCTTCACGCACGCGGAAGCCAGCGATGGACTTCTTGGCTTTGGTGATGACGGCCTGCTGACCGGCGATGGCTGTCAGATCTTCCTGAGCCGATTTGGCTTTCTTGGAGTCTTTGACGGCCTCTGCGCCTGCACCGATGTTCAGGACGATTTTGTCCAGACCGGGGATTTGCATGTCGTTCTTGTAGCCGAATTCTTCCTTCATCTTTGCTTTGATTTCGGAAGCATACAGGGCCTTCAGACGAGGTGTGTAGTTTGCAGTATCAAGCATCAGATCACATCCCCTGTTGTCTTGGCGAAGCGGACTTTCTTGTCACCGTCCATCTTGAAACCGACGCGCGTGGCTTTGCCGTTTGCATCGACGATGGCCAGGTTGCACAGCTCGATTGGCATCGCTTTGGGTGTGCGACCACCCTGCGTTGTCTGGGATTGCTTTACGTGGCGGATGGCGATGTTGATGCCATCGACAACGGCCTTGCCGGATTTCGGGTCAACGGAGGTGATTTCACCTGTCTTGCCCTTGTCCTTGCCGGCCAGCACGATGACCTTGTCACCTTTGCGGAGTTTGGCAGCCATTTTACAGCACCTCCGGAGCGAGCGAGATGATCTTCATGAAGTTCTTCGCGCGCAGTTCGCGAACCACTGGCCCGAAGATACGGGTGCCAACAGGTTCGTTGTTGTTGTTGAGGATGACGGCGGCGTTGCGATCAAAGCGGATCGCGGTGCCGTCTTCGCGGCGGACTTCCTTGGCGGTGCGCACGACGACGGCCTTGCGGACGTCACCTTTCTTTACGCGACCACGTGGGATGGCCTCTTTCACCGATACGACGATAATATCGCCGACCGATGCGTAACGACGGTGGGAACCGCCGAGCACCTTGATGCACTGAACACGGCGGGCGCCGCTGTTGTCAGCCACATCAAGATTGGTCTGCATCTGGATCATGGGTTTCTCCTGACCTTTGAACTCAGCGTAATCCGTCGCTGGCTCAGGGTTTCACGAAACGGGGTGGTGTTGCTTACGCAATCACCTCCCAGCGTTTGGTTTTCGACTTGGGGGCACATTCCTGAATGCGGACGGTGTCCCCGACGTTGAACTGGTTGTTCTCATCATGTGCGCGGTACTTTTTGGACTTACGCACAGTTTTCTGAAGCAAAGGGTGCTTGAAGCGACGCTCGACCGAGACAGTCACGGTCTGGGCGTTCTGGTTGGACGTCACAACGCCCGAAAGGATACGCTTGGGCATATTAGGCCTCCGCAGCAGCGGCTGCTGCTTTTTCGTTCAGAATGGTTTTCACACGGGCTGCTTCACGCTTGACGGCGCGCATACGGGCTGTGTTCTCAAGTTGGCCGGTGGCCTGCTGAAAGCGCAGGTTGAAGGCTTCTTTTTTCAGGTTGGCGAGGTCATCGCGCAACTGGTCGGGTGTCTTTTCCCGAAGTTCCTTGGCGTCCATGGGACGGCTCCTTTGTCAACATCACCGGCAGGCCGTGGGTTGGTGTTTGCACACGCCACGTGACCCGATTCTCCGGTGGAGTGGGTTAGAGTGCGCCGTATAGGGGGGTTGGGGGTGTGTGGCAAGGGGGCATAGTGCTAGTTTGTTGAATGAACCTACTTGACGGAGCCCCACTAAATGATCCGCGTATCCTGCGACCAGAACGCAAATCTGAAAAGACTACGGCGCCTAGAAACCGAAGGGCGCATTGAACTGTATGCCACCAACATAGAAGGCCTGCGCGAGACGCGGAGAATTAGTGATGAGCGCAAGTTACCTCCGTTGGCTGTATATGATAGCGAGCATGCGACTTATGGAAACATGGTTTTAGCCGCCGACGACAACCCTTGGTCGCGGATATTAAAGTTGATCGGCCGGTCCAACATGGCTGACGCACACCACTTCGAAACCCATATTAGGCACGGGCACGATGTCTTTGTGACAAGCGATCGGGACATTCTTGACCACCGCGATCGCCTTCAATCGGAGTTTGACACGAAGATCATGACCGACGAGGAACTTGAA
>NZ_JAHDGE010000069.1 GCF_020627745.1 Pseudooctadecabacter sp. | reverse complement strand
ACGATGCCCCAGATCCACATCCAGTTCAGGTTCTTGGGTGTGGGGATCATCAGGGTGTCGTACATCAAACCGACGATGGGCAGGCGGCTGTGCAGCCACTTTTCACCGTTGGAGTTTGGTTCGTAATGGTCGTGGGGAATTCCGGCCATGGGTCGTTCTCCTTAACCGAGTTGGATTGTTGTTTCGTCGACGAATTCTGCCGCAGGAATGGGCAGATTGCGCGGTGCGGGGCCTTTGCGGATCCGACCGGCAGTGTCGTAGTGAGAGCCGTGGCACGGGCAGAACCAGCCGCCGAAGTCGCCAGCGCCGTCACCGACGGGCACACAGCCAAGGTGCGTACACACACCGGACTGAACGAGCCATTCACCGGCTTCGTCCAGCGCGCGGTTTTCATCCGTGGCGGGGTCACTGTCGGCCAGATTGGCGTTGTTCGCCTCACGGTCGATCAGGTCGGCCACGTCAACGGCGCGGGCCTCTTCGATCTCGGCCTCGGTGCGGCGGCGGATGAAGACGGGTTTGCCCTGAAACAGGACCGTCATCTGCGTGCCGGGGTCGACGGCGCTGACATCAACGCGAATCGATGCAAGGGCCAGAACGTCAGCCGAAGGGTTCATTTGATTGACGAGCGGCCAAACCGCTGCGCCAGTGACAACTGCACCTGCACCCGCTGTCGCGTAGTAGATGAAGTCGCGGCGTGTGCCTTGATGGTCTTCTGGGTTTGACACGTGTCCATCTCCGAAGTTTGGGGCGAATTGGCCCGTCGAAATGCATCAGACCCCCGAAAAAGGAGTCCTTTCAGCGCGCTACTTAGCCCCAACACCCCTACAGGTCCAGCGTCATTCACGCCTATGCGGCAATCTGCGGCGTTTGACCCCTAGGCCGGATTGGTCTCCACCATCGCGGGCCTGGCGGCAAAATCTGCCTGCCATTTGGCCAGCGTTTCATTGCCGGCCTGCCAGTTGCGGTCTGCATGACGAAAGTCGACATAGGCCAGCGCGCAGCCTACGGCGATTTGGGCCGCGTTCAGCGGGCCGGTCAGATGGGACATCCAGCGGCTGTTGATCGCGGCAATCGCGCGGTCTGCCTTGCCCCACTGTGCCTCAAGCCATTCGGGGCTTTGCCGGGTTTCGGGGCGCAGGCGCACCTCATAGACCATACCCACTGTGGCATCCATGATGGCATCTGCCGTGGCCTCAAGCGTCAGCAGTTCATAGAGGGACCGTGCCGGATAAAGCCCCGCATCGGCCTGATCATCCAGATACCGCGTGATCACACGGCTGTCGTAGATCGCTGGGCCATCGGCGCGGACCAGTGCGGGGATTTTGCCTGTCGGATTGGCGGCGAGGATTTCGGCGGCGGATTTAAGGGGGCTGGAGGAAACCTGGACCTCCTCCACCCTCTCGATAAGGCCGGTTTCGCGCAGCATCACGCGGCATTTGCGGGCATAGGGGGAGGGGGGTGACATGATCAGATGCATGGGATTACTCCGGTGGGGTCCGCATCAGCGCGGCAAGGGTTGCGGTGTCTGTTCCGATGCCAGAGGTGTCCATCCCGTCAGCCGCACGCATTCGCACGTCATCGGGTTTGTTCTGGCTCAGTTTGAAGGTACTTTGCAGGTCCGTGATCGTCATGCGGCAGGGCACAATCTGGCGCATCATGCGGTCCAGCACCTCGGGCGTCATTTTGTCGGTGGTCCATGGGGGTTTTGGCAGTTGATCCTCAAAATGGGCCGACTGCCGGTCGAGCATATCACGCATCGTCGCGTGATCGAGCAGTTCCAAGGTGCCGCGCAGTTGCACGGCGATGTAGTTCCACGTGGGCACCTGATCCTCGACCCCGTACCAATCGGGGGAGACGTAGCCGTCCGGCCCGGCGATGCACAACAGCGCGTCCTGCGGCGTGGTCAGCGCGCGGGCGATGGGGTTGGAGCGCACCAAATGGATGTCGAGCGTCAGGGCGTCAGACGACAGCAGCACCGGCACGTGGGCCGCGTGAAGCTGGCCGTCTGCATGGACCGTCAGCTGCCCGAAGGCGCGGGCGCGGATCAGGTCCAGCGCGCGTGCGTCGGGCGTTTTGCGAAAGATCGGGTTGGGGTGCATCGGGGGCCTCCTCCTTTCACGGAAAGAGGATCACGTCGTCGCCGTCTTTCCAAGGGGTGTATTTGGTCATGATCGCCGCAAACCTGTCGGAGGCTTTGAAGGTCGCCAGCCAGCGTTGGGCGTGGGGGTAGGGCTGGGCGTTCCACCAATCAAGGTCGGTGTGCGCGAACTGGCGCACGAAGGGCAGAATGGCGAGGTCGGCCAGCCGAGGCCGGTCGCCAAAGAGCCAAGGTTGATCGCCAAGCTGGGCGTTGAGGTCGGAGATAAAGGCAGCGGCGGTTGCGCGGCTTTCGGCGGGATCAAGGTCGGGATAGCGCACCGCGTATTTCGTGCGGTCCAACGCGGTTTTGAATGGCCCGTCGTTTCGGGCGATCAGGGCGCGGGCGTCGGGGGCCAAAAGGCCCTCTGGGTCGGACTGGCCCAGTGCCCAGTGCATGATGTCGAGGGATTCGTCGATCACGCCGTCTTGTGTCACCAGAACCGGTACGGTGCCTTTGGGGGAGGCGCGAAGCATCGCGTCGGGTTTGTTGCGCAGGGTGATTTCACGCAAGGCCACCGTCAGGCCGCTGGACGCAATCGCCAGCCGCGCGCGCATGGCGTAGGGGCAGCGGCGAAAACTGTAAAGGGTGGGAGTTTGGGGCAAATCGGCCCTCCGGGGGGAGTTTTTCTAGCCAGATGAAGACAGGAGTTGCGTGTCTGTCTGGCCGGTTATTTTTGCGGTGACGATTTGGGACTCGGGCTGGTCGGTGTCGAAGGTGACTTCGGTGAATTGTTCGGTGCGCCCCATGCGGGGGTTTTCCATCAGCACACGGTGGGTGGCGCCCTGTTGTGACGCAAGGTGTTTGGTCACCGCAGCGTCACCGGCCGCGCGCAGGCGGGCGGCGCGGGCTTTGATGTCTTTGCCGTTGACGGCGGGCATCCGCGCGGCGGGGGTGCCCTGGCGTGGCGAGTAGGGGAAGACGTGCAGCCATGTGAGCGCGCAGTCGTCCACCAGCTTGAGCGAGTTTTCGAAATGCGCCTCGGTCTCCGTCGGGAAGCCTGCGATGATGTCGGCGCCGAAGGTCATGTCGGGGCGCAATTTGCGGGCCTCTTCTGAAAAACGGATCGCATCGTCGCGCAGGTGGCGACGTTTCATCCGTTTGAGGATCAGGTCGTCACCGTGTTGCAGGCTGAGGTGTAGGTGCGGCATCAGGCGTGGTTCGGTGGCGATGGCCTGCATGAGGTTTTCATCCACCTCGATGCTGTCAATGCTGCTGATCCGCAGGCGCGGCAGGTCGGGCACCAGTTTGAGGATGCGCATGACCAGATCGCCAAGCTTGGGCGTTGCGGGCAGGTCTGCGCCCCATGACGTGAGATCAACGCCTGTCAGGACCACCTCATTGTAGCCCGTGTCGACCAGCCGTTTGATCTGATCGACCACCACACCTGCCGGGACCGACCGCGAATTGCCGCGGCCATAGGGGATGATGCAAAACGTGCAGCGGTGATCGCAGCCGTTTTGCACCTGCACGTAGGCGCGGGAGCGCGTGCCGAAGCCGTCGATCAGGTGGCCTGCGGTTTCTGTGACGGACATGATGTCGTCGACCTGCACGGCCTCTGTCTGGCCGATCAGATCAGGGGCCATGCCGGCCCATGTCTCTGCCTGCATCTTTTCGGTGTTGCCGATGATTTTGGTGACCTCAGGCATCGCGGCGAAGGTTTCGGGTTCGGTCTGGGCGGCGCAACCGGTGACGATGATGGGGGCGTCGGGGTGGTCACGGCGCAGTTTGCGGATTTCCTTTTTGGCTTTGCGCACAGCCTCGGCCGTGACAGCGCAGGTGTTGACGACCATGGCGTCACGGACGCCAGCGGCGGTGGCCAGTTCCTTCATCGCCTCGGTCTCATAGGCATTGAGGCGGCATCCGAGCGTGGTGAATTTTGGCGCGGTCATGGGTGCCACACGCCGGTAAAAACATGGGCGGTGGGGCCGGTCATCCAGACGCCATCCTCGCGCCAGTCGATGTGGATGGTGCCGCCGTCAAGATCAATGCGGACGGTTTTGCCTGTCAGGCCCTTGCGATGCGCAGCCACTGCGGTGGCGCAGGACGATGAGCCGGAGGCCAGCGTGACACCGACGCCCCGTTCCCACACGCGCATCCGCAGGTGGTTGTCCGCGACGACATGGGCGAACTGCACATTGGTGCGTTCGGGGTAAAGAGGGTGGTGTTCGATCTCAGCGCCGCGTGCTTCAAGGTCGATGGCGTCCGCATCATCGACAAAGAAGGTACAGTGCGGATTGCCCATGCCCGTGGCCAGTGGCGCGCCGTCGATGGGCAGGGCATTGATATCGACGTCCTGTGCCAGGGGAATATTGCGCCAGTCCAGTTGCGGATGGCCCATGTTGATGGCTGTCAGGCCGCCGCCTGCGTCTTTGGCCAGCAAGGTGCCGTGATCGGTTGTCAGTGTCAGGTCTGTTTTGCCGGTTTCCTCCATCAGGTGGCGCGCGATGCAGCGGGTGGCGTTGCCACAGGCGCCAGAGGTGCTGCCATCAGCGTTGTAGAATGTCAGGTGGGCATCGGCATCGCCGCGCTGTGTGATCACGGCCAGTTGGTCATATCCTACACCGCGATGCCGGTCGGCCATGGCCATGACCAAAGCATCTGTCACGCGCCCTTCGCCGCCGCGTTCGTCAATTACGACGAAATCGTTGCCAAGCCCGTGCATCTTCATGAACGGCACGCCGGAGGGGAGGGTCTGTGTCATGTCGCGGCATATAGGGGAGGCTGTAAAATGAATCCAGACCAACCGCATGATTAGGGGTTGACGGTCTGGGCGATGGTTTCTAAATGCACCCCTCGTGGGCCGTTAGCTCAGTTGGTAGAGCAACTGACTTTTAATCAGTAGGTCGTTGGTTCGAACCCAACACGGCTCACCACT
>NZ_JAHDGE010000068.1 GCF_020627745.1 Pseudooctadecabacter sp. | reverse complement strand
TTGTCTGCGATCTGTAAGTTCAGCAAAACCCAGATTGCGCGCCTGCAGCGAATGACCGAAAAGCGGGCTGCGACCGCAGCATCTGGACAAATGGTCGAGTGACCGCATTGGGCCGATAGCTACTTCTGATGCACGTAACGTTTTTCAACAAAATCCTAGCTGCGGCCCCCTGCGTCACTGAAACGATCAGCGGTGCGAATGGATTCATTGACCGCCCAGCCTCTCTGTGCAACACAACTGCATCACGTAGTGAAGCGTTGCGAAATTTTTTATCGCAAACACAATGGGTTAAGAAATTCTCTGGGAATCCTACCATCCCAGCCAGCTTTCACATCAAACGACCACCGTCATGCCGGCCCGTCGAACGACTGGCAACGCGACGCGCACTGGCATCTGATGCGCGATTGCCTTTCATTTGATCGTTCGAACCGGCAAGGTCCCCGGCACAAGTCGTCCGCCAAGCAATGGCCATCGCGGACGGACAGGCCATTGGTAAACCGCTGGCCAAGTGGCCCGTTACGCAAACGCCGCATCTGATCATGAAGGGCGGCGTCTCACTTTGCCAAGCCGACGCCACGAGGTCTAGTAACACGTCTTCGTCGTCAAACCTCAAGTTCACCAAAGAAATTTCCGCGTCCTGAAAAGAGGCTTCTTTCACCTTGATGGGCAGTGTGTTTTGATCAAGCGACCGAAGCCCTGCACGATTGGACACCGCGCTATGATCCCAGCCATTCAGCTTTATTCCATGCGCGATGTCCCCGACCAAACCGGTCTTCTGTCCAGGCTTCGTAAACTGGGGGTGACAACAGTCGAAGGCTACGGCGGGGTCTACGGCGATCCTGTGGCTTTCCGCGCCGCGATGGATGAAAACGGACTTTCGATGCCATCCGGCCATGTCGCGCTGAACGAAATCGAAGGCCAGTTCGACACGACAAAGACCCTTGCTGCCACCCTGGGAATGACCCGCATTTTCGCCCCCTATCTGGCGCCGGAAGACAGGCCGGACACATCGGAGGGCTGGACGGCCCTCGCCCGACGGCTCAATACAGTGGCCCGTCGATGCAGCGACGCCGGCCTGACCTTCGGCTGGCACAATCATGATTTTGAGTTTGCAAAACTTCGCGATGGGGGCGTGCCCATGGACATTTTGCTTGATGTCGCCCCGGACATCACATGGGAGGCTGATCTTGCATGGATCGAGCGGGGGGGCAGTGATCCGCTTACCTACATTCACCGCTATAAGGATCGTCTGGCCGCGGTGCATGTCAAAGACATTGCCAAGAAAGGCGACCATGTGGATGAAGATGGATGGTGCAATCTGGGGACGGGCGTAATGGACTGGCCCGCTTTGTTACGCGCCTGCCAAGGCGCCTCCGGCGGTCTTCTTTATGTGTTGGAACACGACAAACCATCACATCCGGAAACCTTCGCCAAAAGGTCGATCAACGCCTTCGACGCGATGTGGGAGAACGCAGATGGCTGACGTTCTGCGGGTCGGGATCATTGGGTGCGGCAATATCTCAACCACCTACCTAAGCCTTGCGCCCCTTTTCGCAGGGTATCGCATCACCGCTGTTGCGGACATCAACATGGATAGCGCCCGCACGCAGGCAGCCGCGTTTGACGTCCAAGCCATGGCGGTCGACGATCTGCTTGACGCGCCCGACGTTGACCTTGTTATCAACCTGACCATTCCGGCGGCGCACTTTGACGTGTCGAAGGCAATCCTTCAGGCTGGCAAACATGTCTATTCGGAAAAACCGTTTGTCTTGACGGTTGCGCAAGCACAAGACCTGACAAACCTTGCCCACGCGAAATCCCTTCGTATCGGGTCAGCGCCGGATACGTTTCTGGGCGCAAGTCACCAGTTGGGCCGCACCCTCATTGACACTGGGGCGATTGGGCAGGTCACCTCCGGCACCGCAGTAGTGATGTCGGCCGGCATGGAAGATTGGCACCCCAACCCCGATTTCTTTTTTCAGAAGGGCGGTGGGCCGGTCCTTGATCTTGGTCCCTACTACATCTGCAACCTCGTCCAGATGTTGGGGTCCGTTTCCCAAGTGACCAGCATGACGGGCATGGCGCAAATGACCCGTAAAATCGGGACCGGCCCCCGCGCAGGTGAGGCAGTGGCCGTTGAAACCCCAACGACAATTCACGCGGTGATGAAATTTGAAAGCGGCGCGATCATCACCCTGCTGTCCAGTTGGGACGTCCTTTCAAACACCCACCCGATCATTGAACTTTATGGAACGGATGGCACCATGACCCTCCCCGATCCGAATTTTTTCGGGGGCGAAGTCACCGTCGCCTCGGGTCGTGATGCGCCTGAGGTCATGGCATGGGACCATCCCTTTGACGTGTCTGATCCAACGTCGTCACAGGCGAACTACCGCGGTGCCGGACTGGCCGATATGGCGCAGGCTATTGCATCAAAACGCCCCCACCGGTGCAACGAAACCTTTGCGACCCATGTCATCGACGTGATGACCGCAATTCTGGAAGCTGGCGAAACAGGCGAGGTCGTGACACTTTCGACACGGTGCGATCGCCCCGCCCCCTTGGGCCCTGATGACGCACTGGCCCTGATGGCGGGCTGACATAAGACGGAGACGACAATGACCAGTTCGATCAAGGGCCCTGCCCTCTTTCTTGCACAGTTTCTGGGTGACGAAGCACCGTTCAATTCCCTGCCCGCCATTGTCGAATGGGCTGCCGGTCTGGGCTATACGGGTGTGCAAATTCCCACGTGGGATCCCCGCGTTTTCGATCTGGAGAAAGCTGCGTCCAGCCAAACCTATTGCGATCACATCATAGGGGTCTGCGCCCAACACGGGGTTGAGATTACGGAACTGTCCTGCCACTTGCAAAGCCAGCTGGTCGCGGTCCATCCCGCCTATGACACTGCATTTGATGCCTTCGCACCGGATTATTTGCATGGCGACCCGTCGGGACGGCAGGCCTGGGCGGTGGATCAGGTGAAGAAAGTGGCGCAGGCCTCTGCGCGGCTTGGCCTCACCGGCGCGGTGGGGTTCAGCGGCTCACTGGCCTTTCCCTACCTTTACCCATGGCCCCAACGCCCTGCGGGTCTGATCGACGAGGCGTTCGGCGAACTTGCGCGCCGTTGGACCCCGATCCTTGATATCTACAATGATCACGGCGTGGACTTCGGCTTCGAAATCCATCCGGGCGAAGACGTATTTGATGGCGCGACCTTTGATCGGTTCTTGACCGCGCTCGGGTCTCATCCGCGCTGCAAGATCACCTATGATCCGTCGCATTTTCTGCTGCAACAGCTTGATTATCTTGCCTTCATCGACCTTTATCACGACCGCATCAGCGCCTTTCATGTCAAAGACGCAGAGTTCACCCCCTCAGGACGTCAGGGCGTGTATTCGGGGTACGCAGACTGGACCGAACGTGCAGGTCGTTTCCGGTCCTTGGGCGACGGGCAAGTTGACTTCAAAGGTATATTCTCAAAGCTGACCCAATACGGGTATGACGGATGGGCTGTGCTTGAATGGGAATGCTGCCTGAAACATCCCGAACAGGGGGCGGCCGAGGGGGCACCATTTATTGCCGGTCACTTGATCAGGCCGACCGAACGGGCGTTCGACGACTTTGCCGGCGGGGCGTCCGACATACCCGCCTTGCGCAAGATGATGGGATTTTAGGATGGCACCTTTGAAGTTGGGAATGGTCGGCGGCGGACAAGGCGCCTTTATCGGCGGGGTCCACCGCATGGCCGCACGCCTTGACGGCTGTTTCGATCTGGTCGCGGGGGCATTGTCCTCCGATCCGGAGCGGGCCCGTGCCTCGGCGGCGGACATCGGACTTGATGCCACGCGGTCGTACGATGATTTCCGGCACATGGCCAAGGCCGAGGCCGCCCGACCTGATGGTATCGTGGCCGTGTCAGTCGTAACCCCCAATCATCTGCACGGCCCCATCGCAGAAGCGTTCCTGAACGCAGGCATTTCGGTGATTTGCGACAAACCGATGACAGCAACCCTGGCACAGGCAGAAAGCCTCGCCGCCGCGGCCCGATCATCGGAGGGGTCGTTCTTTCTGACCCACAATTATACCGGCTATCCGATGGTCCGGCAGGCCCGCGAAATGGTATCGCAAGGGGCGATCGGGACCGTCCGTTGTGTCGAAACCAACTACCTGCAGGACTGGCTGGCAGAAACCCCGGACAAGGATAACAAACAGGCGCAATGGCGCCTCGATCCCGCCCAATCTGGTGGCGGGGCCATCGGTGATATCGGAACCCACGCGCACAACCTGACCTGTTTCGTTTCAGGCCAGCATGCCACAGGTTTGCAGGCCACTTTGTCGTCACATGTTGCCGGTCGCACGGTCGACGATGATGCGCGGGTGACGATAGCACTGTCGGGTGGCGCAAAGGCGCATATCTGGGCCAGTCAGGTGGCTATTGGAAACGAAAACAACCTGACTTTGGCGATCTACGGCAGCAAAGCGTCTTTGCACTGGTCGCAAGAAAACCCCAACATGCTGCGGTTTGCCGAACTGGGCCAAGCCCCCCGGATCATAACACGGGGTGGCAGCGCCGCGGGCCCCGCAGCGGCGGCGGTGACCCGTATTCCGGCAGGCCACCCCGAAGGATACCTTGAAGCTTTCGCAACCCTTTACAGCGAAGCAGCCGAGGCCATACGCACCAAACGGCGACCGGCCCATTCCCTGGGTATACAGGAAGGTCTGGACGGCGTCCGTTTCGTGGACGCCTGCCAACGCTCGTCTGCACAAAACGGCGCGTGGATTGATTTGCCTTAGGGATGGAAAGGGTCAGACAAACCTGTTGACCAGATTTTCCAACCTCTCCTGACGGCCCGATTTTGGTGCGGGGTTGATATTGTCCTTGCGCACCTGAGCCTCGATTGTGGCCAGATCGGACGTCAGCAGGCCCTTGCCGAAATCTGTGTCCCATCCGGCGTAGCGCGCCGCGCGCGCATCCTCAAGGCTGCCATCCTCAAGCATCGCGGCCGCCGCTTTCAAACCCGCCGCACAGGCATCCATACCGCCGACATGCGCAAGGATCAGATCTTCGGGATCAAGCGATTGACGGCGCAGTTTGGCGTCAAAATTGGTGCCACCGGTGGTAAAGCCACCGGCCTTGAGGACCTCAAGATAGGCCAGCGCCATTTCGGGGACATTGTTGGGGAACTGGTCGGTGTCCCAACCGGA
>NZ_JAHDGE010000067.1 GCF_020627745.1 Pseudooctadecabacter sp. | reverse complement strand
AGACGCATGCCCAATAAAGATCAACACCGACCAAAGGGGTTACATGCCCCCGCGCCAGCCTTATAGTCGCGCCAACAGGTGAACAGGCACAACCAATGGCAAAGACGAAGACACAGGACGTTTCCGATTTCGACATCGTGGCCGTGGGGCAAACAGGCCGCTTGCAATACGAGGCGATCCTGCTGGCGGCATCATTAAAAGAAAAGGCGCCGTCGTTTCGGGGCACACTTTATATTGCCGAACCCCGCCCCGGTCCGCTGTGGTCCCGCGATCCAGGCATGCGCGGCGACATCAAAGCCGCGTTGGAAGGTTTCGGTGCAACGATCCTGCCGTTTGAAAACACGGCCTTCGGCGAAAGCTACCCCCACGGCAACAAGATCGAAGCGCTGTGTGCCATGCCCGAGGGGCGCAATTTCCTGTTTCTGGATACTGATACATTGATCGTGGGCGATCTGGGGACGCTGGACACCGACTTCAGCCGCCCCTCGGCCTCCATGCGGCGCACGGGCACCTGGCCTGAAGAAGAACTGTATTGGCCGGGCTACACGGCGGTCTGGAAATCGCTTTACGACAAGTTCGGGTTGGAGTTTGACAGCACCCTCGATCTGTCCCAACCGGATGAATATTGGGAACGGTATCTCTATTTCAATGCAGGTTGGGTGACGGGCCACGATGCGCCGGCCTTTGGCGCACGCTGGCGCGATTGGGCCGTGGACATTCGTGACAACCACCCTGAGGAACTGGTGCTGCAATCCTTCGATCCGTGGTTGGACCAGATCGCCCTGCCCCTTGTGATCCACAGCTTTGGCGGTGGGCGACCCGGTGATGATCTTGCGGGTTTGGATGGGGATTTGACCTGCCATTACCGGATGCTGCCGCTGCTGTATGCCCGTGAGGGGGATGCCGTGGTCGAGGCTCTGGCGGAGGTTGCGGCCCCCAACAAGGTCAAAAAATGGCTCAAGCAATATGACCCGTTCAAGCGGATGATCTATCAGGAACGCGGATTGAAGGTGCGCGATCTGTTTGACCAGAACGACCTGCCCCCACGGGAACGCCAGATCCGCAACACGATCAAGCGCGAAGGCTTCTGGATGCGCTAGGGTCTTGTGTCGGGGTCGATCTGACGATCGGGTCCTGCGGACGGCGGGGGGGCAAATTTTCTGGCGAAAATTCGGGGTCTGTACCGGAGGGGGCGTTGTGCGGGGCGTCTTTGGGTTTTTAGGTATTTTTGAACCAGAGAAACACAGAGGGGCCAAGTTGACGCAGCTGTGAGTGGCCCAAATTGCGCGGCGAGGATATGGGCAGAATATGATACGCATGATCCTTATGGTTCTGGCCGTCGTTCTTGCGCCCGTGGCGGGCGCGGCCTGCAGCGGGCAGACCGCCTGCACGTTGGGCGACCGGTCCTATCATCTGCGCGCGCCTGATGGGTGGGACGGTGTCAGCCCCCTGCCCGTGTTGCTGCACTTTCACGGCTGGGGCCGCCAAGGCGGGTTGATTGTCCGTCATGACCGGATTGCCGTGCGTGCTGTGGCCGAGGATGTGTTGTTGGTGGCGCCCAATGGTCTGGGCGGCAGTTGGGATTTCAGAGCCGCGGGTTCGCGCGATACCGCTTTTGCGCGGGCCGTGCTGGAGGATTTGGCGGCGCGGTATCCGGTGGACCCTGACCATATCTTCGTTTCCGGCTATTCCTATGGCGCCTATATGGCGTGGCGGTTTGTTTGTGATGATGGGGCGGATATTGCCGCCCTTTTGGCTGTGGCGGGGAGTTTTTCCGCCGGTGCCGCATGCGATCAGGCCCCGCGTGAAGCGAGACAGGTCTACGGGTTGGACGATCAGGTTCTTGATTTTCCGTTTGGGCCTCGCGGTGAGACCGATACGCCTGTCGCCCTTTGGCGTGACCGTTTCGGGTGCGGCGACGGGCAGGATCAGGGGCCTTGGAACGCGCGGCCGTTTTTGACGTTTCAACGCACCGTCTGGGACTGCCCCGGTGGCCATGTGACATTGGATTTGCATCCCGGTGGGCATTTCATTCCCCATGACTGGATCCCCATTCAGGTTGAGCAAATTCTGTCCCAGCGCGATTGATCGAAACATCCGTTTGATCTGGGTCTTGTCGGTGGACTGTGCGTTCTTTCGCCCCTGCGTGCCGTTGAGGTTGCCGCGCCCCTTGCGTAAGGTCGCGCCAAACCAAGGGAGATCACCATGACCGACACGCCAAGCTACGGCTTTGACACGCTGCAAATTCACGCAGGCGCCCGCCCCGATCCGGCCACAGGCGCGCGCAACACGCCGATTTACCAAACGACCGCCTATGTGTTCCGCGATGCGGACCACGCGGCTGCATTGTTCAATCTGCAAGAGGTTGGATACATCTATTCGCGTCTGACCAACCCCACCGTGGCCGTGTTGCAAGAACGTATCGCCACGCTTGAAGGCGGTGCAGGTGCCGTGTGCTGTTCGTCGGGTCATGCAGCCCAGATCATGGCGCTGTTCCCGATCATGTCGCCTGGCATGAACGTTGTGGTGTCCAGCCGTCTTTATGGGGGCACGATCACCCAGTTCAGCCAGACCATCAAACGGTTCGGTTGGGAGGCCAAGTTCGTCGACATGGACGATCTGGACGCTGTCAAAGCCGCAATCGACGACAACACACGCGCGGTTTTTGGCGAAGCCATCGCCAACCCCGGCGGTTACATCATGGATGTGCGCGCCATCGCCGATATCGCGGATGCGGCGGGTGTGCCGCTGATCATCGACAACACCACGGCCACGCCGTACCTGTGTCGCCCGATCGAACACGGGGCCACGCTGGTGGTGCATTCCACGACCAAATACCTGACGGGCAATGGATCCGTTACCGGCGGCTGCGTTGTGGACAGCGGCAAATTCGACTGGGCCGCATCCGACAAGTTCCCGTCCCTGAGCGAGCCTGAGCAGGCCTATCACGGCCTCAAATTCGCGGAGACCTTCGGCCCGCTGGCCTATACGTTCCATGGCATCGCCATCGGTCTGCGCGATCTTGGCATGACGATGAACCCGCAGGCCGCGCATTACACGTTGATGGGGATCGAAACCCTCAGCCTGCGCATGGATCGCCATGTTGAGAACGCCACCAAGATTGCCAAATGGCTCGAGGCCGATGACCGAATTGATTATGTGACCTATGCGGGTCTTGAAAGCTCCCCCTATTTTGATCGGGTGAAGGACGTCTGCCCGCGCGGCGCGTCGTCGCTGTTCACCTTCGCGGTCAAGGGCGGCTATGACGCCTGTATCAAGCTGGTCGATGCGTTGGAGATTTTCAGCCACGTGGCCAACCTGGGCGATGCGCGGTCGCTGATCATCCACTCTGCCTCAACCACCCACCGCCAGTTGACGGCAGAGCAGCAAGAGGCTGCAGGCGCGGGTCCGGGCGTGGTGCGGGTGTCTATTGGTCTGGAAGACGCAGATGATCTGATCGCGGATCTGGATCAGGCGTTGTCGAAGGCTGTTTCCTAATCCCATTCAACGACTTACAGAAACATATTAATGTCGAAAGGGCCCCGAAACCGGGGCCCTTTTTCATTCCACAATCGCGAATACCATGGTGATCGAAGCGCTCAATTCAATCTCGCCTGCGGCCACCGGCACATCGAACGACGGGGCGGAGGCCATGGCCTCCATCATCACGGGTTCCGCGCGAAACGGCTGGTAGCCCCCGCCGCCCTGTTCCGAGATCGACAGCACATCGCCCATGGCAACACCCGCGGCCTCCGCATAAAGCCCCGCCTTGCGCATGGCCTCTGCCACGGCACGGCGGCGCGCCTCATCGGTGGCGGCCTTCGGGTCCTGAAGGCCGAATGTGACGCGGTCCAGCCGGTTGGCCCCGTCCCCCACAAGGGCCGCCAGCAGCCCGCCCAGACGGTCCAGATCATTGACCTGCACGTTGACGGAATTGAATGCCCTGTATCCCACGATCTGTTGCCCCGAACTCAACGCGCTGTTCGAATATTGCGGCTGCAGGCGCACCGCACCGGTCTGCACATGCGCGGGGGCCACCCCCTCCACGTCAAGGCGCGCCAGAATGGCCAAAGTTGCCGCACTGGCTGCATCCAACGCCTGCGACGCCTCGATCCCGTCTGTCTGAACGCCCACGCTGATCGTGGCCATATCTGGCGCCACCGTGATCTCGCCCGTGCCGGTCACGGTCAGAATGCGGTCCATGTCGGCATGGGCCGACAGTCCGGCCATGGTCAGCAAAACGGTCAGCATCATCAGGGGTAAATAGCGGCGCATACCTCGCCCTCCTTTGTCATCTGTGTCCCCTTATGACGTATGCCAGCGCCGCGGCCTTGGGGGAAATACGAAAATTTGTCCCGCTTGGCCTGCGCGAAACCTTGCTGTAGCGTTGCGCCTGTTATGAATGGGGAGTTTGCACCCCTGCCTGAGGATGCTAAATCACCATCATGAAACCGAATTTTGCCTTGTCCTTGTCGTTCGACGGCCTGCGCCTGATGCACCGTGTGGACGGTGGCTGGCATCTGGTCGGTCAAGTGGCGTTGGACGATCCCGACTTGCCCGGTGCCCTGACGCGCCTGAAGACCGCCGCCGAAAGCCTTGATGCGGCACCGTTTTCCACCAAGCTGCTGATTCCCAATGAGCAGATCAAATACATCGCCCTCGACACGACCCGCGCCGAAGACGACGACGTGCGGGCCGCCTTGCACGGGGCCACGCCCTATGCGGTGGACGATCTGGTCTATGATTTCGCCAAGGGAGGGGGGCGCACGTATGTCGCCGCCGTCGCCCGCGAGACACTGGAAGAGGCCGAAGGTTTCGCCGCCGAACACGGGTTCAACCCCGTCAGCTTTGCCGCCGTGCCGGAGCCCTTCACCTATGTGGGCGAGGCCTATTTCGGCCCCGTCGGGGGCCATACCGTCGCGCGCGACGACGAGGCTGTCGTGGTCATCGGTGAGGCGGATGTGACCCTTCCCGCCGTTCCGGTTGCGGATGAGGCGACGCCCGCCATTGCCGACCCGCAGCCCGACGCGGACGCCCCCCGTACCGACGCTGCAAACGACACAACCGCCGAAGACCCCCCGACCTTCGAGGACCTTCCCGTACCACCGCCCGCGCCGGACGCGGACTTCATCCCCGATCCCGCGCCACAGGTCCCCCCCGACGCCGAGCCTGAGCCTGAGCCTGAGCCTGAGCCTGAGCCTGAGCCTGAGCCTGAGCCT
>NZ_JAHDGE010000066.1 GCF_020627745.1 Pseudooctadecabacter sp. | reverse complement strand
GAACCGGAACATGGAAAACTCGTCCGTCAGGGGCGACGCGCCCTTGGCCATCAGCTCCGCCATGGCAAAGCCTGATCCCGGAATGGCCTTGAACCCGCCGGTGCCCCAGCCGCAGTTCACGAACACGCCCTCTACAGGTGTTTTCGACAGGATCGGGGACCGGTCCCCCGTCACATCCACAATCCCGCCCCACTGGCGCAGCATTTTCAAACGGCTGAGCATGGGGAACGTCTCAACCAGTGCCCTCACTGTCTCCTCGACGTGCTGGAACGATCCGCGCTGGGTGTAATTGTTGAACCCGTCGGTGCCGCCGCCGATGACCATTTCGCCCTTGTCGGACTGGCTGAGATAACCGTGGACCGTGTTGGCCATCACCACAATATCCATGCAGGGCTTGATCGGCTCTGACACCAAGGCCTGCAATGCCACGCTTTCAATCGGCAGCCGGAAACCGGCCATATCCGCCAGATGGGACGCATGGCCTGCCACCACCATCCCCAGCTTGTCGCAATCGATGGCGCCCTTGGTCGTGTCCACGCCCACGACCTTGCCGCCTGTGGTGCGCACGCCCGTGACCTCACACTGCTGGATGATGTCCATGCCCATGTCGGAGCACGCCCGCGCATAGCCCCACGCCACCGCATCGTGACGCGCCGTGCCACCGCGCGCCTGCCACAGCCCGCCCAGCACCGGATAACGGGGGCCGTCGATGTTCATGATCGGGCACAACTCCTTGACGCGGTGCTTGTCGATCCATTCGGTCTTCACACCCTGCAACGCATTGGCATGGGCCGTGCGCTGATAGCCGCGCACCTCATGATGGGTCTGGGCCAGCATGATGACGCCACGGGGGCTGAACATCACGTTGTAATTCAAGTCCTGCGACATCGTCTCATACAGGGAACGGGATTTTTCATAAATCGCCGCCGACGGGTCCTGCAGGTAATTGGACCGGATGATCGTCGTGTTGCGGCCCGTATTGCCGCCCCCCAGCCAGCCCTTTTCGATCACGGCCACATTGGTGATCCCGTAGTGCTTGCCCAGATGCCACGCCGTGGCCAACCCGTGGCCACCCGCGCCCACGATGATAACGTCGTATTTCTTCTTGGGGGTGGGGTTGCGCCAATGCCGTTCCCAGCCTGAATGATACCGGACAGCTTCTCGCGCGATGGCAAAGGCAGAAAAACGGCGCATATCTAATCCCCGATCGGTGATGTCCCTAAAGTGTTTTGTGGTGGAACACGTGCATTTTCGGACCACCGGCGGCGGCACTTAGATGCACTTTTCCGACACCGGACGCAAACGAGGCATAGGGCCGCACATTTGCGCCTTTTGCCGCCGCGCGATTGGCCTTACAGGGGTGGGTATGACCGGGTTTGTGATCACCGCCGCCATTCTGGCCGCCCTCGCCGTTCTGGCCGTCACCGCCCCGCTGTGGCGCGGGCGCGGCGATGCGGGGCCGCAGGACACCGATATCGACATCTACCGCGATCAGCTGGCCGAAGTGGACCGCGATCTCGCACGCGGTGTTCTGGATGAGGCCGAGGCCGAGCGGACCCGCACCGAAATCTCCCGCCGTCTGCTGGCCGCCGACGCCAGCACGCGCCGCGCCGCAGGCGATGCCCCCCGCACCCTCAGCCGGATGGCGGCTGTGGTCTGCGGCCTTGCTCTGCTGGGTGCCGCAGGGGGGCTTTACGCCGCCTTGGGCGCACCGGGCTACGGCGATGTGCCGCGCGACCTGCGCCTCAGCGTGGGCGAAGACCGCCGCGCCAACCGCCCCGGCCAGCTTGAGGCCGAGGCCGCCGTTGACCTGCCCGACACGCTCGACCAGTTCGATGAGGACACGCGCGGCCTGATCCAGTCCCGCCGCGCGGCCACCTTTGAACGCCCGGACGACCTGCAAGCCTGGACCGTGCTGGCCCAGACCGAAGCCGCCATCGGCCAATACCACCGCGCCGCCCGCGCCCAGGAACGGGTGATCGCCCTGCAAGGCGCGGATGTCGCGGTCGACGACTATGAACGGCTGCTGGACCTGCTCGTCGCAGGCACACGGGGCTATGTCTCCCCCGAGGCGGAGACCATCGCCCTGCGCGTGCTGCAAACCACCCCCGACAGCGAACCCGCCCTTTACTATGCAGGCCTCATGTATGCCCAAAACGACCGCCCCGACCGCGCGTTTTCCCTCTGGCGGCGGGTGATCGAAGGCGGCAGCCCCGGCACGCTGCACTATGATTTCGCCGCCAGCCAGATCAATGAGGTCGCAGCCCAGCTTGGCATCGACTACGCCCTGCCTGAGGTCCGCGGCCCCAGTGCCGCCGATCTGGACGCGGCCCAGGACATGTCCCCCGAAGACCGCCGCGCCATGATAGAAGGCATGGTGGGCGGTCTGGCCGACAGGCTGGCCACCCAAGGCGGCCCACCGCAAGACTGGGCGCGGCTGATCACCTCGCTGATGTTGATCGAACAGTCCGAGGCCGCCGCCCGCGTGCTGGCCGAGGCCGAAGCGATCTTTGGCGGCGACGTGCAGGCCGTCACCCTGATCCGCCGCGCCGCATCCGAGGCGGGCCTGACCGAATGACCTTCGACGACCCCGCCGATTTCGCCGCAGCCCTGCCCGGCTACGCCCCCCTCGCGGGGCTTGATCTGGGCACCAAAACCATCGGCATCGCGGTGTCGGATGCAGGCCACATGATCGCCTCGCCGCTGGAAACGATCAAACGCACGAAATTTCAGGCCGACGCCGCCCGCCTGCTGGAGATCATGACGCATCGTCAGATCGGCGGGCTGGTTCTGGGCCTGCCGCGCAACATGGACGGCTCGGAAGGGCCGCGCGCCCAAGCGACCCGTGCTTTTGCCCGCAACCTGACCCGCCTGACAGAGGTGCCGATCACCTTCTGGGACGAACGGCTGTCCACCGTGGCCGCCGAACGCGCGCTGTTGCAGGCGGATACGTCCCGAAAACGTCGCGCCGAGGTCATCGACCACGTCGCCGCCGGTGTAATCCTGCAAGGACTGCTGGACCGCTTGCGCAATTTGAAAGGCGCCTGACATGACCAAGCCTGAAAACACGGACGCCATCTGGACGCGGGCGGAAATCGAAAGCCCCTGCATCAAAATCTGCGTCATCCACCCCGAAACCCGTCTGTGCACCGGCTGTCTGCGCTCCATCGACGAAATCGGCGCGTGGTCCCGCCTGACACCTGAAGCCCGCAAAGCCGTGATGGACGACCTGCCCGCCCGTGCGCCTTTGCTGCAAAAACGGCGTGGCGGCCGGGCGGCCCGTTTGAAACGGTAGCACGTGGTGCCCTGTCAGGATTTGAGTTTTTCTGGCCAGATGAAACAGGGACCCCGCGCGCACCACAGGCGACGGATCTATGCCGCGACCGGACACAGGCGCGTTAACCTTAACAGTCCGTAAAAGATCACAGGGGTCCACTCCGGCCACGTCAGACGGGGGCCGGAGCCAATCTCCATCGGACGAAACGACCCCACGACGGGCCGGAGCTTCACCTGGCACATGGAGTCGCGCTCCCGCTATCCATGCCCCGCCACCATCACCGATTAACCTTAACGGCGCGTTAACAGCGCAGCGCCCCTGCTTCATCTGGCCCAAAAAACTCCCCCCGGAGGGCCGGTCTGCCTCACACCCAGTCGGATGAATTGGAACACTCGGGCCTGAAATAGGCGACCATCCGCCCCTCATCCGGCATCGCGATCTTGGGATCGTGGGGCGCAATGCCGTGGACCAGATGGCGATGCAGCACCATGACCTGACCGGGGGACGCAATGACCGGCACCGGCGTGATCGTGTCAAACACCGCACGACGTGCGGCGACGTAGGCGTCTGTCACGTCAACGCCGCGCGGATCGCGGTCCCCGATGACCCCGCGCAACGCTGTACCGATCAGATGGTGACTGCCCGGCCAGACCATCAGCGGGCAGGCCGCAGTCTCATTCAGTGGCACGCCCAAAATAAAGGCGTGCAATTCGCGCACAATGCGCCGCCCGTTTTCCGCATGCAGCCCGTCCACATGCCCGGAAAACCGGCGCATCCGAAACCCGTGTGCGGCGTCCGTATCGGTGGCATCCTGTTGGGGATAGCCCGCATAGGTCACTGACAGTTGCGCGCGATGCCACCGGGTCACCTGTGGCACCGCCCCGCGCCACGCCCCCGCCAGGGGGGCCCCGTCAATCGACCCATCACCGCTCGTCGGCAAGGCATCAACACCCACAAACCACGTCCCCCCATGCCGCAACCATTTTGCCTGCAAATCCGGGTTCCGTGTGGCGGTCAGACCCGCCCGATAGGCCGCCTGCGCCCACCGCGCCACATCGGGGTCCTCGGCAAACACGGCAAAGCCATCACGGCCCATATTGCCGGTCACGCAGCGGCCCTGTCCATCGCCGCCAGCGCATCTTCAACCACGGACCACCCCGCCCCGTCACGGTGCGCCTGTTCCGACAGATGCCTGCGCCATTGCCGTGCCCCCGGACGGCCCGCAAACAGCCCCAACATGTGTTTCGTCACATGGGAAAGCTTTCCGCCGCCACGACTGTCATCGGCCAAATGCGCCTCGATATAGGGGCGCATCTGCAAAACCACGTCCACCGGATCGGGGCCCGCCACCTCGCCAAAAATCACCTCATCGGCACGTCGCAAAATATCGGTCGGGCTGTGATAGGCCGCGCGCCCGATCATGACCCCGTCAACGCCGGCCTCCAGAAGATCACGGGCGTGATCAAGCGAAGCAATCCCCCCGTTGATGGAGATATGAAGGTTCGGAAACAGCTGTTTCATCTCGAACACCAGATCATAATCCAAGGGCGGAATGTCGCGGTTTTCCTTGGGGCTCAGCCCCTGCAGCCAAGCCTTGCGCGCGTGGATGGTCACGCGGTTCACCCCTGCGGCCACAATTTGCGACAGAAATTCGGGCAGCACCTCGGCGGGGTCCTGATCATCGACGCCGATCCGGCATTTCACCGTGACTTCAGCCGGTTGCGCCGCGATCATCGCCCGACAACACAGGGCCACAAGGGCCGGATCCTTCATCAGAACCGCCCCGAACGCACCCGATTGCACGCGATCGGACGGGCACCCGCAATTCAGGTTGATCTCGGGGTAGCCCTCTTGCGCCCCCATGGCCGCAGCCTCGGCCAGTTCAATCGGATCGGACCCGCCAAGCTGCAACGCCACGGGCTGTTCGGCAGGATCAAACCGCAACAGATGCCGCGCCTGACCGCGCACCAAGGCGGGGGCCGTGACCATCTCTGTATACAGCAGCGTCCGCGTGCTCAGCAGACGGTGCAAATACCGGCAATGCCGGTCCGTCCAGTCCATCATGGGGGC
>NZ_JAHDGE010000028.1:39384-42179 GCF_020627745.1 Pseudooctadecabacter sp. | reverse complement strand
TTCGCCTCCTCCTTCGTTTTCTCATCTCCGGGCAGGATGTATTCCGCACCCTCCCACGGGGACATGAAATCGAACTGTCGGTATTCTTGCGTCAGGGACACGGGTTCATAGACGACGCGCTTTTGTACTTCGTCATAACGGACCTCGGTATAACCCGTCGTCGGGAAATCCTTGCGCAGCGGATAGCCGCGGAAGCCGTAATCGGTGAGGATGCGGCGCAGGTCGGGGTGACCTTTGAAGATGATCCCGAACATGTCGAACACTTCGCGTTCAAACCAGTTGGCCGACGGGTGCACATCCATGATCGACTGTACCATTTCATCCTCGCGGGTTTTGACGCGCAGGCGGATGCGGTGGTTTTGGTACATCGACAGGAAGTGGTAAACCACGTCGAACCGCTGGGCGCGGCCGGGGTAATCCACCGCCGTGATATCCACCAAGGACGAGAATTTGCAGCTGCTGTCGGTCTTCAAAAACTCCACAAACCCCGCAAGGTTCGCAGGTGCCACATCGACCGTCAGCTCCCCCCCCGTGACGTCCCAGGACAACACACAGTCAGGGCGTTTAAGCTCAATATGCTGGCCCAGTTGGTTCAGTTCGTCAGACATCTCGTTACCTCACGATTGTGCCGGTGCGGCGCATTTTGCGTTGCAGTTGCAGGATGCCATACAGCAGCGCCTCAGCCGTGGGTGGGCAACCGGGCACATAGATGTCCACGGGCACAATGCGGTCACAGCCGCGCACCACACTGTAGGAATAGTGATAATAGCCACCACCGTTGGCGCACGACCCCATGGAAATCACATAGCGCGGCTCTGGCATCTGGTCATAGACCTTGCGCAGCGCGGGTGCCATTTTGTTGGTCAGGGTGCCTGCCACAATCATCACGTCCGACTGTCGAGGGGAGGCGCGCGGCGCGATGCCGAACCGTTCGGCGTCATAGCGCGGCATGGAGGTGTGCATCATCTCAACCGCGCAGCAGGCCAACCCGAAGGTCATCCAGTGCAAGGACCCTGTGCGCGCCCAGTTGATCAGGTCCGCAGAGGAGGTCACAAGGAAACCCTTGTCCGTCAACTCACGGTTCAATTCCTGCGTTGCAAAATCTTTGTCGGCCTCGGCGATATTCGCCCCGGTTGCGATGCCCATGTGTCGGCTGCTCCGTTTGATATGTGCGTGATCGGCGCACGGTCCCTAGCTGGGGTGATGGGTATGCCGTGGGGCCGGTAAGGTCAAGGTTGCGGGGGTGTCCAGATGGTCGCGGCTGGCAGAAATATGGTCTGTTAACGGATTTGTAGGTCGATGGGCGTAAGGCAGGTCTTGAACAGTCTTGGACCCCGCCCTGTGAATCAGCACAAAACCGCAATCGAAGACATTCCGAACCGCATCCGGATGAGCCTTGCGGCGATGATGTTCGGCGTGATGGCGGTTATCGTGATCATGGTCATCTGGATGACCGACATCATGGACGAACTGGCGCAGGAATATGCCGCCGAACTGATCGAACTTTCTTTGCGCGAACAGACGTCGACGATCTACACCGTCACGCAGGATGAGGCCCGTTGGGGGGCAGGCGACAGCTGGATACTGGCCCCGAATGGTCAGGCGATCTACGGCGATGTCGGATCCTCCGCCACCGGCACGGGCACCGTTGACCTGAGCTATATTTTCAGCCGCAGCGACAAGGTTCTCTACGTTTATGAAAAGACGCCCCTTTCGGGCGAAACCCGCACAAACGTCTATGCGGCGCTTGCCCCGTTCATCACTGCGGTCCACGACGCGCCGCTGCAAACCGGATTTGTCGCCAACGGGTTTACCGACATTGACGGGGAACTTGCTTTCGTGGCCGCCACCCGGATGAGCCCCCAGAACCGGTCCGCGTTCTCAGCCGCCGACCTGCCGGTGGTCACGAACATCCTGATTCTGAATGACGCCAATCTTGAAGGGATCAATCAGGGCCAGCTGGCCCGGAATATCGAGGTTGCCTTTGCATCTACGGACCATGGCAGCGAACTTGCCCTGCCGCTGTTTGGACGCGATGCCTTTGCCTACCTGTGCTGGACCCCGCCTGCAGTCGGCCAACAAGTACTCAGCCGGTCGACGCGATTTATTGCAGGTCTGCTGGTTGTCATCACTCTGGGCCACTTTTACGTCAGCCACATCGTCAGTCGTTTGGCACGCGCGTTCCTGCAGGAAAGCGAAGACGCACGCACCGATGGCCTGACAGGGCTTCTTAACCGGACAGGTTTTGACGAGGCGATGGAATCCCCTGAAATTGCCAAAGCCATGCGGGCGGGTCATCTGGGGGTCGTGATTTTCGATATGGATAAATTCAAGCCCATCAACGACAGCTACGGGCATCATGTGGGTGATGTCGCCCTGCAAACTGTGGCGCAGCGACTGCAATCCAGCGCCCGGGCCCGCGATCTTGTTGCGCGGCTGGGGGGCGATGAATTTGCGGCTGTGGTGATTGACCCCGATCCCGAACGGGTGGTGAAAAAGGTCATGCTGCGCATGGAACAGGCCAACCTTTCCCCGATCAAGGTGGACGATCACGTCCTGACGCTGGAGGCATCCATGGGATTTGCCCTGGCCAGTGATGCGGGGGATTTGAGACAGTTGATGATGGCCGCGGATGCATCAATGTACGCGGCCAAAACTGCGAAAGAATTTCGTGAAGACGTTGAAGGCGCCGTCGCATAGTCGGGTGATTATTCCACCCAAAGCACCGAACCTCAGGGCGCCGCCCGTGATCTTCTCAAAAGGTCCACCGGACCTTTTGTCGGCTAGGCCGAACC
>NZ_JAHDGE010000028.1:0-39284 GCF_020627745.1 Pseudooctadecabacter sp. | reverse complement strand
CCGCCCGTGATCTTCTCAAAAGGTCCACCGGACCTTTTGTCGGCTAGGCCGAACCGAAGATCACTCCCATTCAAGGGCGCCTTTTTTCCATTCGTAGGCAAACCCGACTGTCAGAACGGCAAGAAACACCATCATCGACCAGAAGCCGACCATCGAAATCTCGCCGAAGGCCACCGCCCAGGGGAATAGAAACGCGATCTCGAGGTCGAAAATGATGAACAAAATCGACACCAGATAGAACCGGACATCAAACTTCATCCGCGCGTCGTCAAAGGCGTTGAACCCGCATTCGTAGGCCGACACTTTTTCCGGATCCGGATTGCGAACAGCCAAAACCACAGCCGCAAGGATCAGGACAACGCCCAGCACGATGGCCAGCCCGAGGAAAATGACAATTGGCAGATATTCTCTGAGAAAGTCTTCCATTTCGGGGCTCCCCTTTTGACATGGGGCCATGCCCCCGTTTGGCTGATGTTGCGTTTATCCCCCCCCGCGTCGAGGGTCAACGGGCGATCACAGACGCTGGCGCGTCCTACACAACTTCAACCAGTTCAAAACGCTGACACACAAGCAGCAAATCGGCTGACCAGCCGCCATTGCGTTCGAAATATGCCCGGTGCGCTGTCGCCCACCCTTCGTATGTGGCATTTTCCCCTTCGGCCAGGGCGAAATCCTCAGTCACGGCGTCGAATGGTTGCACGATAACCTGTGTCATGCGGACGACGGCGGCCGGGGATTCGTCCCAATGCAGCACTATTTCAAAATCTCCGACATTTGGAAGCGCCTCGTTATCGGCCTCATACTCCCGCAAGGCCCCACAGGTCGCGGTCTTGGTTCCGGCGCAAATGAGACCAACCAGATGTTCGCAAAGCTCCCTGCTGTCCCCGTATTCGCCCCGGATGGCGTTCGGATAGCGCGCCCACACGTCAGTCATCCGCAGAGCCGTCCTTTGCGGAGTACTGTCGATAGCGGTGGCGGTAGATCAGATTGGGCCGGTCACCATCCATCAGGTAGAACAGAATTCCCACATGGATCAGCAATTCAATCAGCAAGATCAGAAAAAAGCCGTCGGTATAGCTGTCGATTCCAAAAACCGCATGCAGGAAACCGATCTGCGTCGCCGCCTCGACCGAATTGTAAAGTTCGGCCGTCGCGCGGCTGCTGCGAAACAAGGCCCAGACCGTAACACCCGCCGACACGATCGCCATGAAGACAGACCATGGCACGCGCATCAGCAATCCCACGCCAGCCAGGAACGGCCAGATGCCGGCCAGAACGACCAACCAGCCGGCAAGCCCGAAATCCCAGGCTGCATAGAATTTCCAAAGACCTGTCACGATAAAATAAAGGGCGATGGCCCAAAGGACCACGCCGGGTTTGCCTTTGGGGTGGGCACGCGCCTGTTCGGGCGTAATATTCACCCACGGCACGCCCGCATAAAACTCGATCCGTCGTTTGTCTTTTTTCATCTGACATCCCCGCACTCACCACGTGCGATGCATGTAGGACAGATCGCGACCCGCGTCGACAGGGGCCGGCTGCGGCCCCTTGTCCTGCGCCCGGCTGAGGACGATCGGGCGCATATCGGGTGATATGTCTGGTTGTCAGGGATGTCGGGATCGCGGGCGCGCGACCAGGCCTGACTGTACGAGCCTGTCCGCCCTAATGCATCCCTCTGACGGACCGGCGCGTTTCCACAGCCTGATCGGCAAGCAGTTGAAAAACCTGCTCCTCATAGCCCATTTCCGCAAAATCTCGCACTGCCCGCACCAGATCATCGGTCAATTTGGCAAGACGCATCACACCCTGATCGCGCTGCGGACCGGATGGTAAATTTTCAAGTTCCTGCTGGGCAATATCAACCTTCCGCCGGATAAGGCGGATGTTGTCGTAGGCGGTGCTCAATGGTGTCATCATGACGACGTTAACCAATCCTCTGCCCCACAGGACACTGGGGGTGCCATGAAACCCTAGTCGCTTTTTTACCCTTTGGATAGGGATTCATGCGCTTTGCAGCATAAGTCAGGCGAAACGTTGCCCAAAAGGTCAACTTTGGCGTGTGCTGAAGGCTTTTTCGACTTCGTCGCGAATAATTCGCGCGATCAGCGCACAATCTTCGGGCGTAAAGGTTAACGGCAACCGCATATCAATGATCCCCGCAAGGATTCTGTCACTCTGCGGTAGCGGGTCGGGGGCCGCATAGCGCCAGCTGTCATAGCGCGAGGTGAAGCCCGCGGGTTCAGACCCACCGAACCATTTAAGCTCAACACCGCGCCTGAAACAGCCCTGAATGACCCTTTGTACGGCCTCAGCTGGCCAGTCGAGCAATAGGAATTGAAAAGAAGATGCCACAAAACCCTCTGCGGCGGGCCTGTGGGTTAACGTCAGGCCGGGGGTGTCGCGCAGCCCCCCTTCCACCACACGATAAAGCGCATTCCAACGGTCACATTGCGTCTGTAAATCGGCCAGTTGCGGACGCAGGATCGCGGCGCGCAGATTGTCCATCCGGCCCGAAATGTTGGGCGTTTCATATTTGATCTGGGCGAACGTCTCGGGCGGGGGGGCCGCGCGGTGGCGTTCAAACAGCATGTAGCTGCCCGACAGCATGATGGCGCGGGCCATGGCCTCTGCGTCATCACCGATCAGCAACCCGCCCTCGCCGGAATTGACGTGTTTGTAGGTCTGCGTGGAATAGCAGCCGAATTTGCCCCAACGCCCGGACGGCGTGCCGTTCCAATGGGCGCCCATGGTGTGGGCGCAGTCTTCGATCACGGTGACGCCAGCGGCATCACAAAGTGCCATCAGCGCCTCCATATCGCAGATGTGGCCGCGCATATGTGACAACAGCAAAACCTGCGCCTGATCCAGCTTTGCGGCCAGATCATCCAAATCTATCAACAGGTTATCGGTGACACCCACGAAAACAGGCGTGGCCCCGACGGCGGCAATGGCCCCCGGCACGGGGGCCAGCGTAAAGGCGTTGGTCAGCACGCGGTCGCCATGACCCACACCGCAGGCGCGCAAGGCCGTGGTCATCGCATAGCCGCCCGACGCCACCGCAAGGCAGTACTTCGCCCCTGTCAGTGCGGCGAATTCCTCTTCCAGCAGGGCGGTTTCAGCGATTTCATCCCCATGGGTGTTGTAGCGGTGCAAACGCCCGTGGTTCAGCACCGCCATCGCGGCCTCGATCCCCGCTTGCGGGATGGGTTCTTGCTGGGTGAAGCTGCCGGTGAATGTCTCAGTCATGACAGCATGTGAGGGCGCGCGCCCTGCCCCGTCAAGCCCGGTTTCGATCAGCTGAAAAGCCGATCAACCAGATCGGGCAGGTCGGCGTAGCGGTCCAGCAGGGCCTCGGGCTCAAGGGCCGCCATATCTTCGCCAGACGGACCGAAGGTGACCAAGATAGACGGCACATCCGCGTTGCGCGCTGTCATACGGTCGGTGTTGGTGTCGCCCACCAGACAGGTTTTGACCGGATCCGCGCCGCAGCGACGCACGGTTTCGAACAGGTGTTCAGGGTCCGGCTTGCGCACGGGCAAGGTGTCCGCCCCCACCAGCGCGCCAAAGGCGTCGCGCACGCCAAGACGGGTCATCAGGGTTTCAGCCAGACCTTCGGGTTTGTTGGTGCAGATGCCCACGGGGTAGCCGCGCGATTTCAAAGCCTCGACCGCGTCCATTGCGCCGTCATAAAGCCGCGTGTGGGTGTCGATGTCTTGGGCGTAAGCCTCAAGCAGGACGGGATATTGGCGTTGGATGTCGTCCTCGCCAAACCCCTCAACCCGGCTGAAGCCCAGCGTCAGCATGGCCCGCCCGCCTTTCAGCGCCGTGCCCGCATCCGCGCCCGTCAGCAAATCGCCCAACCCCAGCCCGCGAAAACAGGCGTTGGCCGCGGCAAGCAAATCACCGGACGTGTCGGCAAGCGTGCCATCAAGATCGAACATCACGGAATGCATGGCGGGTCCTTCAGTTTCGGTGTCTTGTAACGGGCTGACATGGGATGTGAAGGCCACGCGACTTGTGTTAGGCGATGTGGCGCGTATGAAGATGAAAACAACAAGAATGAGGCAGGTATGTCAGTCGCATTAATCATTTTGGCCGCAGGCAAGGGCACGCGGATGCAGTCAGACCTGCCCAAGGTGCTGCACAAGATCGCCGGTGCGCCCATGTTGGTGCATGCGATGAAATCGGGTGCCGCACTGGACCCAGCGCGCACGATTGTGGTCGCAGGCCATGGCGCCGATCTGGTGACAGCGGCAGCGCAAGACTGGGATGAGGGCGCCGAGATTGTTTTGCAAACCGAACAGCTTGGCACCGGTCACGCGGTGGCGCAGGCCGCCCCTGCGTTGGACGGGTTCGAAGGTGACGCGATTGTCCTTTACGGCGACACGCCCTTCATTCGCCCCGAAACGCTGGAGGCGATGATCGCTGCCCGCGCCGACAATGATGTGGTTGTGCTGGGGTTTGAGGTTGCGGATACGTCGCAAAAATACGGCCGATTGGTTGAGGCGGACGGCGCTTTGACCGAAATCGTCGAATTCAAGGACGCAAGCGCCGACATTCGCGCCCTGCCCCTGTGCAATTCCGGTGTGATCGCCTGCGATGCGCAGCTGCTGATGTCTCTGGTGGCGGAGATCGGGAACGACAACGCCTCGGGCGAATATTACCTGACCGATGTGGTGGCCTTGGCGCGCGCGCAGGGAAAAACCGCGACCGTTGTGCGCTGCGATGAGGCGGAGACGATGGGCGTCAATTCCAAGGCAGAACTCAACGCCGCAGATGCGATTTTTCAGACCGCCACACGTGCCGCCATGGTTGAAGCCGGTGTGACCGTACAAATGCCTGAAAGTGTTTACTTTTCCCATGACACCTACGTGGGGCCGGATGCGGTGATCGAACCACACGTGGTCTTTGGCCTTGGCGTGACGGTCGAAAACGGCGCGCAAATCCGCGCGTTCAGCCATCTTGAAGGCTGCCACGTGTCCCGCGATGCCGTGGTCGGCCCCTATGCGCGTTTGCGTCCGGGCACTGAACTGGCCGAGGGTGTGAAGATCGGCAACTTCGTGGAAACCAAAAATGCGGTGATTGAGGCCGGGGCCAAGGTCAACCACCTCAGCTATATCGGGGATGCACAGGTAGGCGAACGCACGAACATCGGCGCGGGCACGATTACCTGCAATTACGACGGCGTGTTCAAACATCGCACGACCGTGGGCCGTGACGTGTTCATCGGGTCCAACACCATGCTGGTGGCGCCCGTGACCTTGGGCGATGAAAGCATGACGGCGACCGGGACAGTGGTCACCCGTGACGTGCCCGAAGGCGATATGGCCGTGGCCCGCGCGCGCCAGGATAACAAACCGGGCTTTGCACGGCGGATGTTCGAAAAGTTAAAGGCCAAGAAGGCCAAAGCGGCAAAGGAAGCCTGAAAATGTGTGGAATTGTAGGTGTCCTCGGCAAGAACCAAGTCGCCCCTTTGTTGGTGGAGGCGCTGAAACGGCTGGAATATCGCGGCTACGACAGCGCGGGGATTGCAACGGTCAATGACGGCGCGCTGGACCGCCGCCGCGCCGTCGGCAAATTGGTGAACCTGCAGGATTTGCTGGTACATGACCCATTGGCTGGCAAATCCGGTATCGGCCACACCCGTTGGGCCACCCACGGCGAACCCAATGTCAAAAACGCCCACCCCCATCAGACGGCACGCGTGGCCGTGGTCCACAACGGGATCATCGAAAATTTCCGCGAATTGCGCGAAGAACTGGCCGAGAAAGGCATCGGCTACGAGACGGACACGGACACCGAAACCGTCGCCCTGTTGACGCAAAGCTTCCTTAACGACGGGATGACGCCGCGCGATGCGGCGGAGGCCACGATTGCCAAGCTCGACGGGGCCTATGCGCTGTGCTTTCTGTTCGAAGGCGAAGGCGATCTGATGATCGCGGCGCGCAAGGGATCCCCCTTGGCCGTTGGCCACGGGGAGGGTGAGATGTTCGTGGGCTCCGACGCGATTGCGCTGGCGCCCATGACCGACCGGATCACCTATCTGGAAGAAGGCGATTGGGCCGTGCTGACCCGCGACAGCGTCGAAATCCGCGACGCCGCAGGCACGCTGGCCAACCGTGACATCCAGACCATCAAGATCGACGACACGGCGGTCGATAAGGGCGGCCATAAACACTACATGGCCAAGGAAATCGCAGAACAGCCGTCGGTTCTGACCAACGCGCTGGGGTATTACATCAAGGACGGGCGGATCGAACTGCCCGACCCCGGCCTTGATTTTGCAAAGATCGACCGGCTGACCATGGTCGCCTGCGGCACCGCGTTCTACGCCTGCCTCACGGCAAAATACTGGTTCGAACAGATCGCGCGCCTGCCTGTTGAAATCGATGTGGCGTCCGAATTCCGCTACCGTGAACCCCCGATCACCAAGGGCACAGCGGCGCTGTTTGTCAGCCAATCGGGGGAGACAGCGGACACGCTGGCCGCCCTGCGTTATTGCGAAGGCAAGGTCGACACGATCGTGTCCGTGGTCAATGTCCCCGAAAGCTCCATCGCGCGCGAAAGCGACCTGCCGCTGCCGATTTTGGCAGGCCGTGAGATCGGCGTGGCCTCCACCAAGGCGTTCACCTGCCAGTTGACCGTGCTTGCCATCTTGGCCGTCAAAGCCGCGCAAGACCGTGGTGAATTGGACGCCGCAGGTGTGGCCAAGGCCCTTGAGGCGATCAAGTCCGTGCCGGCCCTCATGAGCCAGGCATTGTCCCTGGGCGAGCAAAGCAGCGATGTGTCCCGCAAGCTGGCAGAGGCGCGCGATATCCTGTTTCTGGGCCGTGGCCCGATGTATGCGCTGGCCCATGAGGGTGCACTAAAGCTGAAGGAAATCAGCTACATACATGCCGAAGCTTATGCATCGGGTGAACTGAAACACGGCCCCATCGCCTTGGTCGATGAACATGTGCCTGTCATTGTTATGGCCCCGCGCGACGCACTGTTCGACAAGACCATTTCCAACATGCAAGAGGTCATGGCGCGCGGTGGTCGCGTCCTGCTGATCACCGACGCGCAAGGCGCACGTGAGGCCGGACCGGGCGTGTGGGACACGATCCTGATGCCGGAAATTGACCCCTTCGTGGCCCCGATCCTCTATGCAATCCCCGCGCAGCTGCTGGCCTATCACACGGCGGTCGCCAAGGGCACGGATGTGGACCAGCCCCGCAATCTGGCGAAATCGGTGACGGTGGAATGACGGTTGACGACGCGCTGGCGGAATTGGCCGGTCTGGGGGATGCCTATAAGGCGGGCGAAATGGCCGCCTATCACAAGGCCGAGCGCCCCTATTTCGGCATCGCCAATCCGGTGATCTATGACTGCTGCGCGCGCTGGCGTGAGGCGCTGAGCCTTGAGGGCCGTATCCAGCTGGCCTCAGACCTGTGGGACAGCAACGTCCATGAGGCCCGCGTCGCGGCGGCCAAATTGCTGGTGCAGGCGCGCATCAACCCTGATGACGCCGCTTGGCAGTTAATCGCGTCTTGGGTGCCGACCTTTGACGCCTGGGCCATCGCAGATCATGCCTGCGGGGCGGGGTCACGACGTTTGGTCGCGGACCCCACCCGTCTGGATGAGGTTGAGGGCTGGACGACATCAGACCATCTGTGGACCAAACGGGCGGCCCTCGTGATGACCCTGCCGTGGACCAAACAAAAGCATCCAAAACCCGAAGAACTGGCCGCGCGAGAACGTATTCTGGGCTGGGCCGCGACCTATGTGACCGATCCGAACTGGTTTATCCAAAAGTCCGTCTCGTGGTGGTTGCGCGATCTGGGCCGCCGTGATCCCGACCGCGTCTGGGCGTTTCTGGACGCCCATGGCGACGCAATGAAACCCTTCGCCCGCAAGGACGCGAGCCGGAAATTGCCACCCCGATAATGGTCTCTTGCAGGGGCCGATGGCCGATGCCAAGAAGAACAAAAAACAAGGGGGCAAACGTGCTGGATCTGACGAAACAAGTCAACTTACTGTCCGAGAGGATCGCGCCGCTGCGCGACAAACCGGGGCGGGTCCTCGTCGCCATCAGCGGGCCGCCGGCCAGCGGCAAATCAACCTTGGCGGATGAATTGTCCCGACGATTGAATGCACAGAAGTGTCTGACGACAGTCGTGCCTCAGGACGGTTTTCATCTGGACAATCAGGTTCTTGAAACACGCGGCGATCTGGCCCGAAAGGGCGCGCCGCACACGTTTGACGGCGCGGGTTTTGTCCACATGGTGCGCCGTTTGCGCGAGAAATCCGATGTGTTCGTCCCCGTGTTTGACCGCGCCCGCGATGTGGCGATTGCGGGGGCACGACAGGTGCCCGCCGACGCCGAAGTCATTATTGTCGAAGGCAATTATTTGCTGTTCGACGAAGCCCCGTGGTTCAATTTGGCCCCCCTGTGGGGCCTGTCCGTTGCGTTGCATGTGCCCCTGCCCGAATTGCGCGCGCGGCTGATCCAGCGCTGGCTGGGACACGGGCTTAGCTCTGCTGCGGCGAAACGCAGGGCCGAAACCAACGATATGCCCAACGCGCAAATGGTGCAGCAAAAGGCCCTGTCCGCCGATGTAACGCTTGGCGTGGACGGCACGATCCTTTAGCAGTTGAAACATGTCAAAATCTATATATTTTAGCAAAACGATATATAGGAGCATGGCACAATGACTGAATTTACTCCGTGGATGTCCTTGTTCGGGGGCGTTCTGATCGGGACGGCATCTGTCCTGCTGATGGGGCTGTTCGGGCGCGTCATGGGGGCCACAGGCATTTTGGCAGGCTTCGTCATGCCGCAATCTGCCGGCGATTGGGGTTGGCGCGCCACCCTTCTGGCGGGGATGATGACGGCCCCGGCGCTTTATTGGATCATCAGCGGTGACGCGGTGGCCGTGGATGTGCCGGTGTCCACAGCCGCGATGATCATCGGCGGATTGATCGTGGGCGCAGGCGTGACCTATGGCGGCGGATGCACCTCCGGCCACGGCGTCTGCGGCATCGCACGGCTTTCGCCACGGTCCATCGTGGCCACGGTTGTCTTTATGGCGGTTGCGGTGGCGACGGTCTATGTGACGCGTCATGTGGTGGGGGGCTGATCCATGCGGTTTGTTCTGACCTACCTGATCGGTTTGATCTTTGGCATGGGGATCGTACTGGGGGGCATGGCGAACCCTGCCAAGGTCCTGAATTTCTTTGATGTTGCGGGCACTTGGGATCCGTCATTGGCCTTCGTCATGGGGGGCGCTTTGGGCGTCACGGCTTTGGGCTACAGGTTTGTGTTGCGCCGCGCGTCTCCGCGGTTGGCAGAGGTGTTTCACCTGCCGGCCCTGCGCCAGATTGATGTGCCGCTTGTGGCGGGATCCGCCGCGTTCGGTCTGGGCTGGGGGCTGGCAGGGTTTTGCCCGGGTGGCGCATTGCCAGCCATCGGGACGGGCGATCCGGCGGTCCTCATCTTCACAGCGGCCATGGTGGCGGGTATCTTGGCTGCACGCGCCGTTCAGGCCAGACAGGTTACACGCCCAGCACGCGAGGCCGCCCAATGACAATCAACATGGACATCACCCCTGAGGTGGAAGGTTTCTTTGACGAGGCCACCAACACCATCACCTATATCGTGAAGGATCCGTCCAGCGCGCATTGTGCCATCATCGACAGTGTCATGGATATTGATTACGCCGCCGGTCGCATCACGACGACAGCCGCCGACCGGTTGATTGCACACATCAGGGACCGTGAACTTGTGCTGGACTGGATCATCGAAACCCATGTTCACGCAGACCATCTCAGCGCGGCGCCGTATTTGCAGGACATGCTGGGCGGCAAAATCGGCGTGGGCGCACGGATCATGGATGTGCAGGAAACCTTCGGCAAGGTCTTCAACGAAGGAACAGAGTTCCAGCGCGACGGATCGCAGTTCGACGCCCTGTTCGAGGACAAGGACACCTATCAGGTAGGGGAAATGGCGTGTTTTGCCATGTCCACACCGGGCCACACCCCCGCATGTATGGTGCATGTCATGGGCGACGCGGCCTTTGTCGGTGACACGCTGTTCATGCCGGACGGTGGATCGGCGCGCGCCGACTTTCCGGGCGGCGATGCCGGAGAGCTGTATGACAGCATCCAGAAAGTGCTGGCGCTGCCGGACGACATGCGGCTGTTCATGTGCCACGACTACGGCCCCGACGGACGCGCCATCGCATGGGAGACCACCGTAGCCGCGCAACGGGCGGACAACATCCATGTGGGCGGTGGCAAAACACGAGAAGAGTTTATCGCCTTTCGCACCGCCCGTGATGCGCAGCTGGCTGTGCCCAAGCTGATCATCCCTGCCCTGCAAGTCAACATGCGCGCGGGGCACGTGCCTGTCGACGAGAACGGAAATCCGGTGCTGAAGGTGCCTGTCAACGGGCTGTGATGCGCCTGCGGCGGGCGGGGCGGCGGTTTTTCTGGCGAAAAACCGCGGGGCTCTGCCCCCGGACTGCGTCCTCCCCCGGAGTTTTCGGATCAGAAGAATAAAGGCCGCGCGCCTAGCTGGAGATGATTTCGAATTTCGTGACATCGACCATGCCACGGTCGGTGATTTTCAATTTGGGAATGACCGGCAGCGCGAGAAACGCCAGTTGCAAGAACGGCTCTTGCAGCGTGACGCCAAGGGCACGGGCCGCATCGCGCAGGGTTTCGAGGGATGCGCGCACCTCCTCGAAGGGGGCGAGGCTCATGAGGCCGGCCACCGGCAGGGCCAGTTCGGCCGTGATCTGTCCGTCCGTGACCACAACAAAGCCGCCTTCCAGATGGGACAGTCGGTTCACTGCGACAGCCATGTCGTCGTAATCCGCGCCAACGCAGACGATATTGTGGTGATCGTGACAGACAGTCGATGCGATGGCCCCGTGTTTCAGACCGAAGCCTTTGACAAAGCCCGTGGCAATGTTGCCGTTGACGCCATGGCGTTCCACCACGGCGATCTTGACCAGATCACGGGCCGTGTCGGGGCGTTTGTCCCCATCGGTCGGGGTGATGTTGTCCTGCAGATGGTCGGTGATGATCTTGCCGGGGATGATGCCGATTACATCGGTCGTTTCCCTGTTGGATGACGTCCGGAAATCGGTGCCCGTGACCGGCGGCGCCTTGACCGACGCACGCCCGATGGGTGGCGTGATTTTCCGCGCGGAAAACGCAAGTTCAGCGGCATGGATGCCGCCGCACAGCGTCATCCGGGCATCACATGCCTCAAGTGATCCAAGACAAGCAATGTCGGCCCGCTGCCCCGGCGCGATCACCCCCCGGTCTTTCAGGCCAAAGGCTTCGGCGGCTGACAAGGACGCCGCACGGTAGGCCGCAACAGGCGATGTGCCACGCGCGACAGCTGTGCGGATCAGGTAATCAAGGTGTCCGTGTTCACCAATGTCGAGAGGGTTCCGGTCATCGGTGCAAAAACACATATAGGCCGACGTGCGGTCATCGAGCAGTGGCAAAAGCGCGTCAAGGTCTTTGGACACCGACCCTTCGCGGATCAGCACACGCAGGCCCTTTTGCAGCTTTTCGCGCGCCTCTTCTTGCGTTGTGGCCTCATGTTCGGTGCGGATGCCCGCGGCGATATAGGCGTTGAGATCGCGTCCGGACAGCATGGGGGCATGGCCGTCGATGTGGCCCCCCTCAAAGGCGCGCAGCTTGGCCATGATGCCGGGGTCCTGGTGAAGGACGCCGGGGTAATTCATCATTTCAGCCAGCCCGATCACGGCAGGATGGTTGCGCAAGGGCAACAGATCGGCGGCTTCGATGGTCGCGCCGGTGGTCTCCATGTGGCTGGACGGGACACATGAACTGAGGTTGACGCGAATATCCAGTACGGTTTCCAAAGCGGCATCAAGGAAATACTGGATGCCCGGCACGCCCAGTACATTGGCAATTTCATGAGGATCGCAGATGGCCGTCGTGACACCCAAGGGCGCAACAAGACGGTCGAATTCGAACGGCGTGACAAGGCTGGATTCGATGTGCAGATGGGTATCAATGAACCCGGGCACCAGCGTCAGCCCGCTGACATCCACCACCTGTTTGCCGTCATAGCGGGCACATGTGCCCACAATCGTGTCGCCGCAGATGGCCACGTCACCGTCCAGAAAGGCGCCGGTGATCACATCGAAGACGCGCCCGCCCCGTAAAACAAGATCGGCGGGGGCGTCGCCCCGCCCCTGTGCGATTTTCTGGGACAGGTCAGCCATAACAAAACTCCGGACTTTGGCCCAGAAAACAGCACTTGACCCGTAAGGTCCAGCCTAACGACGAGAGATAAGTTCTATCTTGGGACGGTTGGCGATCCTGGCTTTCTTCGGAACATCGGCCTCGGCTGCAGCGGCGACGAAGCGCTTGATCAATTCCGCCTGAAACCGGACATCCTGAGACCGGTCAATCAAGGTATCTATGAAAGATTCCAACCCTTTAGACGTATCCAAACCGCCGTTTTCAGCGGCTGTACACAAGTCCAGAAACGGCATGACAATATCGGTCAGCACCAGCGCGGACATATGCGATGTCTGGTCGGACACGGAATCTTCAATGCCCAGTTCCGGACGGAAGGCGCGGTTTACGCCGCCAAGCACCATCTTGAACCGCAAAATGATACCAAGGTTTCCGTCATCCGCCAATGTCGTGATCAGATGGGCCTTGGCCAGCGACAGGCCCGGAATTTCAATCGTCACAGACGGTAGGGAGACGACCTCTGTGGTGTTTGACAAAGCGGACAGGCACTGTGTGACGCCATGAGCCACCTCAGGCACGAAAACCTCATCCACAGACACCCGCGAGGGAAAGGAAAACCGGTTGCGATGATGTTCGCCGATCACTTCGCAGGAGCGGACCTCGGCCGGACCATCAGGTTCCGCGATAAGATTGACCACAAACCGGTGCCCACCCGCTAAGGTTGTATTAGGATCTGACTGCGACACCAGTTTCATTGGACGGTTCCCTAAAATTGGAATCAAGATACTCAGAAATAAGTAACAGGCCCTAAGGAAAAGTAAACTTGGCCAAAAATAAATTCCATTGATAACAATTTGTTAACCTTTTGCGATCAGGTTCCGGCCCTTGGCCGATGGAGATGCGACGTTCGAACAAGTCGCAAATGATCGCGCTGCGCATTGATATTTTGGTGCTATGTCAACGGACTAATTAGGCATAGCAGTCCCTGCGGGATATGCGCTATAGTTGCATCAAGATCAGGACTGGGGATCCCTTATGCGCGACGACACGCCCGAGACATTAACAATCATAGGGATAGGGTCTTCGGCCGGCGGGCTTGAGGCCATCCGCGAACTTGTCGCGACGCTGCCCGCCAACCTGCCGGTGTCCTATGTGGTCGTCCAGCATATGTCGCCCCACCACAAAAGCCTGATGACCGAACTTGTGGGCCGCCAGACGGAACTGCGGGTCGAGGATGTGGCCGACGGCACCACGCCCGAAGCGAACGTCATTTACATCACGCCGCCCAAGACCGACGTGGTCATCCACGAAGGCAAGCTGCGCCTGCAAGACCCCAGCGACCTGCCCTCCGCGCCCAAACCCTCCGTCGACCGCTTTCTGGTCAGTCTGGCGGAGGAGCATGGCGCAAAGGCGGTTGCCATGATCCTGTCGGGGACCGGATCGGATGGCGCCTACGGGGTGCAGGCCATCCGCGAGGCAGGCGGCATCACAATTGCACAGGATTCCGAAAGCGCGAAGTATGACGGAATGCCCCAAGCGGCTGTGCAGACAGGCTGCGTCGATCTGGTGCTGCGACCCGTCGAGATCGGCACACACCTGCAAAAAATTCTGACCTCTGCGCGGGATTTTTCGGCGTTCCGCAAGGAAGAACTGCAGGAAACCCCGATTTCGGATCTGTTGCAGATCCTGTTGGCGCGCACCCGTGTGGATTTCCGCGACTACAAACAGACGACCATCACCCGCCGGATCGAACGTCGGATGACGGCATTGGGGATCGACGATCAGGAAGAATATACACAATTCCTGCGCAACAACCCGCAAGCTGTGGATGCGCTGTTCAAAGACCTGCTGATCTCGGTCACACGTTTTTTCCGCGATAAGGAAGAATTCGCCAACCTTGAAAAGTTGCTTCCGCCACTTCTTGAAAACCGCCAAACCGGTCCGCTGAGGGTCTGGGTTGCAGGCTGCGCCACCGGTGAAGAGGCCTATTCAATCGCGATGCTGATTTCCGAGGCATTGGGCGGTCCCAATGTGCCGCTGAAGGAAAAGGTCCAGATCTTTGCGACCGATATTGATAAAGCCGCATTGCAGGTGGCACGCGCGGGCATTTACAGCAGTTCCGCGCTGAATGACATTCCCAAGGAACTGGCGTCGAAATATCTGATCCAGCATGGCGATGGCATCCGCATCACGGACCGGCTTAGATCGGCGGTTCTGTTTTCGGATCACAACGTTTGCCAGGACCCGCCGTTTCAGAAGGTCCACTTGCTGTGCTGCCGCAACCTGCTGATCTACTTCGGGAATTCCCTGCAAAAGAAAGTGATGTCCCGGTTCCATTATTCGATGGCATCGGACGCGCTGTTGTTCTTGGGCACGGCCGAAAGCATTGCGGGATCGGATGAGCTGTTCCATCAGGACGACAGCAATTCGCATGTGTATCGCAAAAGAATGCTGGGCAAGGGCGGCGGCAGCACAAGCTACTCCATGCCCAGTCTGCCCCTTTACACCGGGCGCAGCCGTCCGGGGCCGGAACGCAGCAACGATGTCAGCGCCGATCGCCACCTGTTCGATGCACTGATCAAATCGCTGGGCGAACAGTCGATCCTTGTCACCGAAGACGGCACCATCATGTCCGTCAACGGATCCATCAGCGAATATATTGAGGTCAATCAAAGCAGTAAGCTGCGGATGCATATGGAATTGCTGAAAAGCCCGCTGCGCGAAGAGGCCCGCAGTCTGGTGTCTGTCGCCCTGCGCCATGGAACCCACCGCACCGGCATCCGGCATCGGTTGTCGGACGACGGCGAATTCGACATCCGCATCAATGTCTACCCGATTGTGGCCAAATCTTTGTCCGAACGCATCGCGGTCGTGGCCTTTACGCCTGTGCCCAAGGTGCCCGATCCGACAAACCTGCCCGCCGAGGCACTGAAGCTGGACGACAGTGTTTCCGAACGCATCCGCGATCTGGAAAACGAAGTCGCCGTCACCCGTGAGGCGTTGCAGCAGACCATTGAACAGCTGGAAACCTCGAACGAGGAATTGCAGGCCCTGAACGAAGAATTGCAATCCACCAACGAGGAATTGCAAGCCACCAACGAAGAGCTTGAGACCTCGAACGAGGAACTTCAGTCCACCAACGAGGAACTGATCACCGTCAACGAGGAACTGCAGATCACGGCGACCGAACTCAGCGGGCGCACGGGGGAATTGACCTCCGTTCTGCAAAGCACACCGTTGGCCATTCTTGTCACCGACAGCGCCTTGCAGATCACCCAAGCGACCACGGCCGCATCGGATTTGTTCCAGCTGAAACAACCCATTACGACGCCGCACATTTCGCAGGCTGTTTTGCCGGATGGCTTTCCGTCCCTGTCCCCCATTTGCAGTGAGACACTTAAACTGGGGGAAACCACGACGCAGGAATTCAATTCCGACGGCAGCCGCGTCGTTCTAAGCTGCACCCCATATTTTGATGTCCATGGAAAGATACTTGGCCTGACGATGGTGGTCACCCAGTTCCCCGGCCTTGCCCGCGAAATGGAGATGATCCTGAACAGTTCCAACATCCACATGATCAACAGCGCGGAAGACGGCACAATCCTTCGGATTTCCAAAAGTTCGGCCGAGGCGCTCGGGCTGGATCGCGACCGCGCGCTTGGCAGGAACATCTATGAACTCCTCCCGCAGGAACAGTCGCAAAAACTGGTCAAACGGGACAGAAAGCTTTTGTCGTCGGACGATGATGCCGATGGCCTGTTCGAAACGGTGGAGTTCAAACAGAAGGACGAAGATAGCCCCACCTATCTTGCAATGGAACGTCGCGTTTTCGAGGCCCCCCACAGGGACGGCCCGACGATCTATAACATCGCCACTGATGTGACCAAGATTGTGGCTGCCGCCGATCAGACAGCCGCCCTGATTGCGCGGTTCCGGCATCTGCAGGAACTGGCCGGCTTCGGGTATTGGGAACTGAACCCGATCACCCAAGAGATTTATTGGTCAAAACGGGTCTTCGAACTGCACGACGTTTCCGAAGATGACGGCATGCCCAGCCTTGATCAGGCGCTGGGGTTCTTTCACCCTGACGACGTCGAAATGGTCGGCAAGAAAGTCGAAGATGTCTCGGCCAAAGGGGGCGAGTTTGAATTCTTTGCCCGGCTGATCCGCAAGAATGGCGAGACGATCAAAGTGCGCAGCAACGGCATCGCCATTCTGGACGGCACCGGCACGCTGCAACAGATCGTGGGCGCATTCGAACAGATCGAGGATTAACGGCTGGCGGTTTTTCGCAGGTCGTTTTCGGTCTGGGTGTAGTCACTGATCGTGGCCTCAACCCCTTTGTCCCAAAGTGCAGCCAGCCAATGGGCAAACGCGGATGCGAATTCGGGCGCATGTTTGATGTCGCCATAAATCGACGATTGATCAAGCCACGCTGTCGGGTTCTGACGTGCATTGGTCGCCGCCTGCTGAAGATCGGACCAGATCGGATCATTGGCTTCGATCTGTGACCCGTTTTCGCGTGTGCCCTGACACATTCGCGCCCAAAGGGCCTCAACCAGCGCCAGACCGTTGACCGGATCACCGGTTTTCAATCCTTCGCGGATCGTCGGTAACAGAAAACCGGGGTGACGGGATGCGCCGTCAAAGGCCACGCGGCGGGTCGTGTCGACAATCGCCGGATTGGCAAAGCGCGACATGATCAGCGACAGGTAGTCGTGGGGCGTCATACCGGGCACAGCGTCCACATGGGGCGCGATTTCTTCGCCCTGCACCTTCAGGAACAACGCCGCAATCGCAGGGTTCGCCATGGCATCGGAAATCGTCTCGATCCCCAAAACCTCACCCGCGTTGGCCAAAATCTGGTGTCCGCCGTTCAGCATACGGATCTTCATGGTCTCAAAGCTGTGCACATCGTTGGTAAACGTCGCGCCCACCTTGTCCCAATCCGGACGGCCCGCGCAGAAATCATCCTCAATCACCCATTGGCGGAAGTTTTCATGGGTGACCGGCGCATTGTCTTCGATGCCAAGGCTGCGCACCAGTTCCAGTTCGGCAGGGCCGGTGGCGGGCACGATGCAATCGACCATGGAATTGGGGAAGGTGCAATGCGTGTCGATCCAGTCGGCCAGCTCCGGGTCGGACATGCGGGCCAGGCCTACGACCGTCTGACGCAGGATCGCGCCGTTGCCTTGCAGGTTGTCACAGCTCAGCCCCGTAAAGGCACCGGTGCCCGCATCGCGCCGGATCCGCAGCGCTTTGATCATGGCACCGAAGGCCGTTGCAGGTGCATCGGGGTTGGCCGCATCCGCCTGAATGTCTTTGTGATCTTCTGCAAACCCACCTGTGACCGGATCGGTGTAATAGCCGCCTTCAGTCACTGTCAGCGCCACAATGCGCGTGGACGGGTCGGCCATCTGCGCCACGAGCGCGGCGTTGTCAGGCTCCACCGGCAGGAAGTCGATCATTGAACCGCAAACCTCGGCCGAGGTGCTGTCAGGGCGCAATTCGATCAGGGTCGTCAGGCAATCCTGCGCCAAAAGACGGTCACGCTGTGCCGCGTCACCCGCGCGCACGCCTGCCCCGATGATCGCCCAATCATGGGCTTCGCCTGCATCCATCAAACGGTGCAGGTACCACGCCTGATGGGCACGGTGGAAATTGCCCAACCCGATGTGGACAATCCCCGGCGTCAACTCAGACCGGTCATAGGCCGGAACCCGCACGCCCACAGGCATAGCATCCAAACTCGCGTTGCTCAGTTTTGTCAGCTCATCCATTGGCCACCGTCCACGTTATAGGTTTGCGCCACGACATACGTCGCATCATCAGAGGCCAGAAAGACGGCCATTCCGGTTAAATCCTCGGCTGTGCCCATCCTCCCAAACGGGACAGCCGCGCCCACTTCGGCCTTTTTCTGGCCGGGGGACTTGTTCTCATACTTGGCGAAAAACGCATCGACCCCGTCCCAATGTTCGCCATCCACCACACCAGGTGAGATCGCGTTGACGTTGATGCCGTGCTTGATCAAATCAAGCCCCGCAGACTGCGTGAGGCTGATGATCGCGGCCTTGGTCGCGCAATAAACGGCGACGAGGGCTTCCCCCCGCCGCCCGGCCTGGGAGGCCATGTTGATGATTTTACCACCTTGCCCGCGCGCAATCATATGCTTGGCTGCGGCCTGCAAGGTGAACAGCGTGCCTTTGACGTTGATGTCAAAGCACCGGTCGAAATCGTCTGTGGTAATCTCAACAATCGGGGCCGCCGTAAAAATGGCGGCGTTGTTGATCAGAATGTCGATGTGCCCAACGGCGTCGATGGCAGCGGCGAAGCCGGCGTCGATGCTGGCGGGGTCGGTCACGTTCATTTCAACGGCGAAACAGCCCTCACCGATCTGGGCGGCTGTCTGTTGGGCGCGGGCAAAATCAATGTCGGCAATCACCACACGCGCGCCTTCGGCCACGTAGCGTTCGGCGAACGCCTGCCCGATGCCGCGTGCGGCACCGGTGATCATTGCTGTCTTGCCCGCCAGTCGCATCAGTCGATCCGCAAACCGTCTGCACCGAATTTGTGCACATTGGCTTCTTCGGGGGTCAGATACACGGTGTCGCCGTACTTGAAGTTGACGTTGCCGCGCTGGCGCACGGTCACGTGTTCTTCGATGCCGTCGATGTGGACGTGCAGGAAGGTGTCGGACCCAAGGTGTTCGGCCACGCCCACGGTGCCTTTGAACTCACCTGCCTCGGTCGACACTGCGATGTGTTCAGGGCGCATACCCATGGTCTGCGCACCGCGCTTTTTGGCGGCTTCACCTTCGATCAGGTTCATCTTGGGCGAACCGATAAAGCCCGCGACAAAACGGTTCTGCGGACGTTCATAGAGTTCCAGCGGGGAGCCCACCTGTTCAATCACACCGGCCTGCAACACGACGATCTTGTCGGCCATGGTCATGGCTTCGACCTGATCGTGGGTCACGTAGATCATCGTGGTTTCCAGCCGCTGGTGCAGCTCGGAAATCTCCAGACGCATGCCCACACGCAGCGCGGCATCGAGGTTGGACAGGGGTTCGTCAAACAAGAACGCTTCGGGCTGGCGGACAATCGCACGGCCGATCGCCACACGTTGACGCTGACCACCGGACAACTGGCCCGGTTTGCGGTCAAGGTAGTCGGTCAGGTTCAGCGACTTCGCGGCCATGTCGACCTTGGCGTCGATTTCCGACTGCGGCATCTTTTCCATCCGCAGCGGGAAGGCGATGTTTTTGCGCACGGTCATATGCGGGTAAAGCGCATAGGACTGGAACACCATGGCCAGACCCCGTTTGGAGGGCGGAACCTCGGTCACGGTGGCGTCGTCGATTTTGACCTCACCGGATGTGACCTCTTCCAGACCTGCGATCAGGCGCAGAAGGGTGGATTTACCGCAGCCCGAGGGGCCGACGAAGACCGCGAATTCACCGTCTTCGATGGTCAGGTCCAGCGGCGGAATGACTTCGACTTCGCCGAATTTCTTGGTCACTTTTTCTAGAACGATGCGTCCCATATTAATTTCCTATTCTCTCGGCTTATTTCACGGCGCCAAAGGTCAGACCTTGGACAAGTTGTTTTTGACAGAACCACCCAAGGACCACGATCGGGCCAACGGCAGCAGTGGACACAGCCGACAGGCGGCCAAAGAACAGACCCTCCGGTGCGCGGTTGCCCTCAATCAGTTTCGACAGGGTCGCGGCGTCGGTGGTGGTCAGCCGGACCGTCCAGTAGGCCTCGTTCCAGCAGAAGATAAAGACCAGCAGCGCGGTGGAAGCGATGCCGCCCCAGGCCAGCGGGATCAAAATTTCACGCACCTCGCCCCATGTGTTCAGGCCGTCCATCTGGCCCGCTTCGATGATGTCTTTGGGGATGTCCTTGAAGTAGGTGAACAGCATCCAGATGGCGATGGGCAGGTTGATCAGGCTCAGGACCATGACGATCAGGAACTTGGTGTCATAAAGACCCAGCGACTTGGTCATGAAGATCATCGGATAGAGCACTGCGGCAGCTGGCAGCATTTTGGTGGACAGCATCCACATCAGGATGTCCTTGGTCGCCCGTGTCGGATTGAATGCCATGGCGTAGGCACAAGGCACCGAAACCACAAGCGTGAACAAGGTCGCAAAGGTCGCCGTGATCAATGAATTCGTGGCGAACCGCCAGTAGTCGTAGTTGTCCGTCATGTTGGCGTAATTGTCCAACGTGGGCGTGAAGGAGAACAGCAGTTCAGGCTTCACCGCATCCGCGTCGGTCTTGAAGCTGGTCATGACCATATAGGCGATGGGGAAGAAGAAGATCAGTGCCACGACCCAGGCCAGAACGGGCCATGCGATCTTGGAGAACTTCGTGTGTTGAGCAACGATAGCCAAAGGACCGCTCCCTTATTCCATAAGTGTCTTGCCGACCATCCGCAGAAGGAAGATGGCGACGATGTTGGCGAGGATGACGGCGAAGATACCTGTGGCAGAGGCCGCACCGATGTTGTTGTTGACCAATTCCCCGATGTAATAGGGCAGGTTTTTGTTGCCGTTGCCGCGGCTGACAATCTCAATCTCGGCATAAAGCGAGAGGTGGAAAATCGCCTGGATCATCACAACGATGGCGATGGGCCGGCCAAGGTGCGGCAGCGTCAGAAAACGGAACTGGTTCCAGCGCCCTGCCCCGTCCAAAGTCGCGGCTTCTTTTTGCTGCTGGTCTTCGGATTGCAGGGACGTCATGAAAATCAGGACTGCAAAGGGCGTCCACTGCCATGTCACCATCATGATGACCGCATAGGCAGAGGTCTGCGTGGCGCGGAACGAGATCGGTTCGAATTCAGGCCAGAGGCTGAAGAACCCACCGACGACGGGCGCAGACCGCAGCCCCGCGATGATTTCGTTGATGCCGTTGACAGCAATCCCCTGCAGGCCCAGCACCGGATCGAGGATCATGTTGATCCACAAAACCGCATTCACAGCGGGCATCACAAAGAAGGGCGAAATCAGCAGGACGCGGACAATGCCCAGCCCCGGAAAGCTGCGGTTGATCAGCACAGCGATGGCAACACCCAGGATCACTGTGAGGAACAGAATGCTTGTTACAATCAGAATGGAGTTCTGGATCGCCAACCAAAAGCTGTCCTGGTTCCAGACGTATTGGTAGTTGCCAAACCCGCGCCAGTTTTCAATCGACGGCGACGTCCATTCCGGGCGGCGCAGGTTGTTCAGCACATAACGGATGAACGAGAAAAACAACGTCATCGACAGGGGAACCAGCATCCAGAACAGCAGCAGCACAACGGCTGGCGTCTGAAGAAGGCGGGGGATGGTGCGATTGGCCATGGCGTAAGGGCTCTCAAAATGAAAGATGCGGGCGGTTAGCGAATGGAGCGGGCGTCACTGGTGGGTTTCTTAACAGATCCTCGGGACCCAGCGACAAAAAACTTGGGGTGGAGAGACCCCCGAGGGGATCTCTCCGAAAGAAGCGAGGGCTTAGTAGCCTGCTTCTTCCATGATTGCGGAAGCGGCAGCCTGTGCGTCGGCCAGTGCTTCTTCAACAGTCTTGGCACCGGACAGAGCCGCAGCCATTTCCTGACCGAATGCGGATCCCACTTCCGGGAATTCCGGGATCGCGACGAACTGGACGCCCACGTAAGGCTTCAGGTCGGTGGCTTCCGGTGCCGCGCTGTCGATGGCAGCCAGTTCGGCATCAGCAAAGCCTGCGACTTCCTGGAATTCCGGGATTTCGTAGGTGGATGCACGCTGACCGGTCGGGACAGAACCCCAACCGAATTCCGGATGGTTGCCGACGGCCTGCACGTATTCCTTGGACGTCGCCCATTCGATGAAGTCCTGAGCGGCTTCAGCGTTGGGGGATCCGGCCGGAATGGCGAAAGCCCATGCCCACAGCCAGTTTGCACCGACGGGGTTGCCCGCATTAGGCGACTGCGCATAGCGGACGTTCGGGTTCTCGAGGAAGGACGCAGCGATCGTCGCGTCGATCCACAGACCACACTTGCCTTCGTTATACAGCGCGAGGATCTCGTTGAACGAGTTGCCTTCGGAGCCCGGAGGTCCGTAGTTCTGCAGCATGTCAACGTAGAACGTCACAGCGTTGTTCCACTCTTCGCTGTCGAGCTGCGGCTTAAAGTCGGCGTCGAACCATGCGGCACCGAAGGAGTTTGCCACGGTCGTGATGAACGCAGCGTTGTCACCCCAGCCGGGCTTGCCGCGCAGGCAGGCACCGTAAACGCCGTTTTCCGGGTCATGCATCGCCGCGGCTGCGTCGCGCACGTTTTCCCAACTGTCGTTGTCTTCGATGGTCACGCCAGCCGCATCGGCCAGGTCACCCCGATACATAACCATCGACGATTCACCGTAGAATGGTGCAGCGTAGAGCGTGCCATTCGCCGAAAGGCCGGCGCGCATGGCGGGCAGGATATCGTCCACATCATAGTCGTCGCTGAATTCCAGCGGCTCGATCCAGCCTGCTTCACCCCAGATCGGGGCTTCCTGCATGCCGATGTTGATGATGTCGTACTGACCGCCACCGGTGGCTGTGTCGGACGTGACCTGCTCGCGCAGAACGCCTTCTTCAAGAGACACCCAGTTCAGCGTTACGCCGGTTTCTTCGGTGTAAGCTTCTGCAACGGTCTGCATGTTGATCATGTGGCCGTTGTTCACGATTGCGATCGTCAGCTCTGTTGCGTGACCGTCGGCAGATACGCCAGTGGCCAGCAAGGACATTGCTGTTGCCGCGCGAAGTGCGCCTTTGAGTTTCATCCTGAATTCCTCCCTAGTGAATGGATAAACTAACGCTAGGTTCATTGAAAACTTTACGCGCGTCAACATTTATTTTAACGCGCGTAAAATCTAGGGATTTTGCTGGAATATCAGGCAGAAGCCCGTTTTGTCAGGATGCCATCGAACAGAAAATCTTTCTGCGACTGCGCCTGATGTTCAGAATCGATCATCTGCATCAGAATCTCGAGGCTTTTGTCGGACATGGATGCATAGTCCTGCGACACCGTTGTCAGAGACGGACAGGTGAACCGCGAGAACGGGTGGTCGTCATGTCCTGCGATGCGCAACCTGGCGTTCGGTCCCCGCCCTACTTTGATGTCACTGGTAAAGGCCGCCGACAGCAGCCCGATGGCCAGTCGGTCATTGCTGCACAAAATCGTATCGGACGTGAACCGCCCTGTGGCGAAGGCCGTCAGGCCGCCTTGTCGGCCGATTTCCTCAAACTCCCACCCGTCACCGTCCACGCGGATGATCTCGGGCGTGTGGCCCAGCGCCTCCATCGCGGCGATATAGGCGTTGCGGCGGCGGTTGACGTTCGGGTTCACGGCCACGCGCATTTCAAAGAAATTCGGCGGCGAACCGGACGCACACAGGTATTCCACCAACATCCGCATGGATTGTGTGTTGTCCATGCCCACGAAAGAAGACCCCATGTCGGGCAAGTTGTTGTCGAACACCACCGTGGGCACATCGGCGACAAACTTTTCCACATGTTTGCGGTCCGAGGCGCGGCCCAACGGGGCCAGAAGAACACCCGCAGGCTTTTGCTGCCGCAGACTGTCAAGAATTTCACATTCAAGCGCCGGGTCACCATGTGCGCTGAACAGCATCGGTGCGTAACCGGCGGCGATACACCGTTGTTCCAGATTACGGGCGATTTCGGCAAAGAACGGGTCGGCCAGAAACGGCACAACAATGCCAATGTTGTTCGTCGTGCGGCGGTTCTGGTTGATCGCAAATATATTCGGCCTGTAGTCATGTTCGGACAAGGCCAGTTCAATCTTTTCGCGGGTCGAATTGCGCACGCTGTCAGGGTCGTGAAAGTATTTCGACAGCGTCGGACGCGAGATGCCACTAAGCGCGGCAAACTCTTCCATATTCCTTACTTTCTGGCCGTCCATAGCCGCCTCGCCCAATGTTGAACTGTCAATCCTGTGGCAACGTGTCACGAAAATCTGACACCCTGCACGCCCGTAACTTTACGCGCGATAAATTTGAAAATGCAATACACAGATCGGTTTTCAGTGATTATCGTGGCTTCGGCGCTGATGTGTATGCCTTCACAAAGGTCGCACATGTATCGGCCGGCATGGCCTTTGCAATCAAAAACCCCTGTACTTCCGTGCAGTCCCGGTCCGCCAGCCAATCCAGCTGGTCTTTTGTTTCCACCCCTTCGGACACCACCTTGGCCCCGATCTGTTGTCCCAATGTCAGGATTAACTGGACAATAGGTCCAGCGGAAGGAAGCTGTGCCACAAAAGACCGGTCGATCTTGAGGCAATGCAGCGGAAATTCGGAAATATAGGACAGGTTTGAATAGCCTGTTCCAAAGTCGTCAATCGCGATGCGGTAGCCCATGTCGACAATCCGCCGCAGCTTTGCAGCGATGTGCACCGGATCCCCGATCAGCACATTTTCGGTGACCTCAAGTTCGATCTGTCCTTTGGGGAAACCCGGCAGCTGCGCGAGATCATCCAGACATCGCAGAAAGTCGTCATCCGCAAACTGGCGCGGGGACACGTTGAGGGACAGATCAAGGGCCAAATCCTGTTGGTGCCATTCAATCGCCTGTGCGCAGCCCATCTCAAGCACCAACCGTCCCAGTTCATCAATAAGGCCGGTTTCCTCACACACAGGAATGAAGTCATCGGGGTTGATCACCCCGTCCGTTGGATGTTCCCACCGGACAAGGCCCTCAACGCCTGTTATGCGCCCCGTGCTCAGATCAAGCCGTGGCTGATAATGCAGGGTAAATTCACGGTTCACGACGGCCTGTTTCAGGGCGACCTCCAGCCGTTCCCGCTCATCCACCGCCTGCCCCATATCGACATCAAAAACAGTAACCTGATCGCGGCCCGACTTTTTTGAGTGGTAAAGCGCGATATCTGCTTCCCTCAGGACCTTGGCAAAATGGTCGGACCCGCTGCGGACATGGGACATTCCGCCAGAAATCGTGGCATCCAGTCGGGTTTCCCCATGAAGAATGGGCGCCCCGATCGCCTGTCTGACACGTTCAATCCGGTTCAGGGCTGTGGCCGGATCGTGGGGGCCGGGCAGGACGATGACAAATTCATCCCCGCCCAGTCGGGCCAGCAGATCACCGGCATCAAGGGCCGCGCGGGTGCGCACTGCGATCTTGCGCAACACGGTATCGCCCGCAGCATGCCCGTAGCGGTCGTTGATCAATTTGAACCGGTCAACATCAAAGACGATGACAGTTGATCCGGCCGCGGCATTTGTTTCTTCCAGCCAGTCAAGATGGTTTTGCAGATATGACCGATTGTGCAGGTTGGTCAGCTGATCGCGATTTGCAAGATGGCGGGCTGTGTCGCGCGCCTCCTTCAACTCACTCACGTCGATGGCCGTCAGCAACAGGGCCGGCTGCCCGGTGGCCGCATCGCTGCAGCCTTTGACCGACAGATCAAACCACCCGCCCCCCGAATGGCTGGCAAGCCGGGTCAGACGACGCTGTTCGCCGTCCCGTTGGACAGCCTCAATGATGGCGTCGATTTCGAATTGATCTTCAAAAATATCGGAGAGGACCAGTTCGGACCCGCCGCAAAACCGTCGCGCAGCCGGATTGAGGTACAAAGACGGCCCCTCGGTGCCGAACAGCATGATCATCACATCGGTATGCAACAGCGCCTCGGCGCTGCGTAGGTTCTGGGCCGTGTCTGCGCTATCGCCCACCACCTCGCACTTCATGGCCATGCGCCCGTCGTCGAGCCGGTGACCGCGGTAAACGACCATCACGCTGCGCGGCGTTCCGTTGGGGTAGATTGTCCAAAGCTCGGTGAACCTAGCGTCAGACTGGATAAAATCCGACTGGTATTGCTGCAACCGCTGGGCGACAGTCGGCGACATATCGGCACCCATATCACGGGTTGTCAGTTCGGCCTCATTCGGGGCCATCCACAATGCGCATGCGGCTTCGTTCGCTTTCAAAACGCGGGCGTGGTCGATGTCGAAAATCCAGATCGCGGTTTCAAGACTGTAGGCCAGATCAAAGCCTTGATCGTATGGCTGCCCCTGCTTTGTCTCGGGCGGCATCTTTGACCTAGTTCGCGCCAGTTTCATCGACAATATCTCAATCCCGGGTTGTGGTCCGTGCGCGCTCTGGTGATGCGCTACGCAGTCCAGCCCACCACAAAAATCCGCCCGTTACAATTAGAGGTCTGCCAAGCCATGCAGACGGTTTATCCAATTCTCTTTGGACCAAAGTCGTAAATCAGGCGTTACTTCCCTGCATAAAGGATGCGCAGTCCTGATTAAAAGTTAACCCAAACAAACAAATGCGGCCATTCGACACCTCGACCGGCCACTCAACCTTAAGCTTAATAGTTTCTTAACTTTGCGACGACCTAAATTAAAGTGAAATTATCCTGGGTGGAATCAAACAATGAATGACGCACAACGTGTGAACGGCCCCGATGTGGCCTTTTCTCAACCGATTGCGCAGCAAATCTGGGCTGCAAAATACCGTTTTTCGACGCAAGGTCGCAACCACGACCGCATGGTCGACGATACTTTTCGCCGTGTGGCCGAGGGGCTGTGCGTCAAGGAAAGCCCCCGCGACCGTACACGTGTGGAACGGGACTTTTTTGATGCCATGTCCGGTTTCAAACTCATTCCCGCAGGGCGCATTCTTGCGGGGACCGGAACGGGGCGATCTGTGACATTGTCCAACACCTTTGTCATGCGCACCCTGCCCGACAGTGTCGAAGGGATCATGGACACCCTCAAAGACGCGGCGATGACCATGAAGATGGGCGGTGGCATCGGGTTCGATTTTTCGACCCTACGGCCAGCCGGCTTCACTGTCGAAGGCCTCGACTGTCCCGCTGCAGGCCCGTTGGCCGCTATGGATATTTTTGACGCGACTTGCCGCATGTTGGTCACGGGTATGGGGCGCGGCGCGATGATGGCAACCATGCGCTGCGACCACCCCGATATCGAGGCTTTCGTCATGGCGAAGTCGGATCGCACCCGATTGCGCAACTTCAACCTGTCGGTGATGGTCAGCGATGCCTTTATGGCAGCGGTGGATAGGGACGCGTCGTGGTCGCTTGTCTGGAACGGCCAGATCGTGCGCACACTGCGTGCCCGTGATCTGTGGACGACGATCATGAAACAGACCTATGCGGCCGCCGAACCCGGTGTTCTGTTCATTGACCGCATCAACGCGGCCAACCCGATGCGCTATGCAGAGACGATCAGCGCCACCAATTCCTGTGCGGAACAGCCCCTGCCCCCCTTCGGCACCTGCCCGCTGGCCTCCATCAACATCGCGCGGCTTGTTCGCAGCCCGTTTACAGACAAAGCACGCGTTGATGTGACGGAATTGCGTGCGCTTGCGGCAACAGCGGTCCGGATGCTGGACAACGTTCTGGATGTGTCGCGGTTTCCTCTGGCGCAACAGGCGGCCATGGCGAAACGCCAACGCCGGATCGGCATTGGCGTGACTGGCGTGGCGGATGCCATTGCGATGTTGGGGGCCCGATACGGCTCCCCCAAAGCGCGGTTCTTGATCAGCAGCTGGATGCAGACAATTCAGAACGCTGCCTACGCGGCCTCGGCAGAACTTGCGGCCAGTCGCGGCACCTTTGCCGATTATGATGCCAACCACCACCTGAAGGGTGATGCGATCACCTCGCTCGATCCCGAAGTTCGCGCGCTGGTCGGAAAACACGGATTGCGCAATGCGACCCTGACCAGCATCGCGCCCACGGGCACGATTTCGATGTTTGCGGGAAATGTCTCATCCGGGATCGAACCCATATTTTCAACCGCGTTTACGCGCACCGTCACAGGACCGGACGGCCACAAGCGCGACGAGAGGGTTATGGATTACGCAGCTTTGGTTTTCAGACAGATGTTCGGTGCCGATGTGCCGCTGCCGGACAGTCTGGTCACAGTGGCCGATCTGGCCCCCGAAGATCACATTGCAATGCAGGCCGCGGCGCAAAAGTGGGTGGACAGCGGGATATCGAAGACCGTGAATTGCCCGGAAGATATCCCGTTCGAGACTTTCCAATCCATCTACCGCACGGCCTATGACGCAGGATGTAAAGGCTGCACCACCTACCGGCCCAACGCGGTAACCGGTTCGGTGCTGAGCGTCTGATGCGGTTTGCGTCCTTCTTTCGCAGGCCCGCCATGTTGCCCGCACAGCCCCCCGCACCCGCGCCTGCATTCGGGCAGGTGCCGTGGCATCCGACCCACCGGCACAAGAAAGGCGGCCGTTACCGGCTGTTGGGCTATGGCGTGCTGGAGGCGGACAGATCCCGTGTGGCGATCTATGATGATGCACAGGGCACCGTCTGGGTGCGCGACGCGGCGGAGTTCGAGGATGGCAGGTTCACTTCGGTTGACTTGATCGACCGGACCGGAGCCGATTAAATAGGCGGGCGCGACGGGGAACACGTCGCGCCCGCTCGGCTGCAGAATGTGCGGGAGTCTATTCTGCAGCCACGCCCGCGGTCTCGTCTGCGGAGGAATTTTCGTAGACAAGGGTGCGGGTGGGGAACGGGATATTGATGTCAGCGGCATCCAGCGCTTCTTTGACCTTGCGCTTCATGTCGGCCTGATACTGGAAGTAGACATCGGATTTGCACCAGACACGGACCAGAAAGTCGACGCTGCTGCCGCCGAGATTGTTGACCTGAATGAATGGTGCGGGGTCGGACATGGACCTGTCGTCGGCCATGATTGTGTTGATGATTGTCTGTTCCGCCTTCGCAAGGTTCACGCCATAGCCCACGCCGAATTCCCATTCGGCACGGCGGGTGTCATAAACGGAATAGTTATAAATCGTATTGCCCCAAACCTCGGAATTGGGGACGACGATCTTGACGTTCCCGATGCTGGCAATCTCGGTGTAGTTGAGCGTGACATCCTGAACTGTGCCCATCACGTCATTCACCTGCACAAAGTCACCGATTTTGAGGGGGCGAAAGAAAATGATCATGACACCGGCGGCGACATTCGACAGGGTGCCCTGCAACGCCAGACCAATGGCCAGACCAGCGGCACCGATCACCGCGACAATAGATGTGGTCTGGATGCCGAAGGTGTTGAGAACGAAAAGCGCGGCAAATCCAAGAATGATATAGCGTGCGATGTTGCCCAGAAAGGTGAACAACGTGTCATCAAGGTTCTTGTGCTTCTTGCCCAGACTGCGGATGCGGCGCGACACAAAGCCTGCGACGATGAACCCGAGGACAAGAATGGCCGCAGCACCGGCCAGAGCACCCAGCAGCGACATGATTGCTTCGAGCGTCAAAAGGTCGGACAGGGCCTGACCGTTCAAAATTTCAGCGTTAAAGAGGTTTCCGAACCATCCCGAAACATCACCGGCTATGTTTTCGAGGTTTTCCATGGCGGACCGTTCACAATCAAATTCCGCGTCAAACGCACCGCCTGCGCAATTGGTTCCCACATTTTTCAAATAAAATGCAACCAATCGTCGGATGGGGCGTTGTCTGTTGTATTTATAAGGAAATCACCAATGGCGCACCCCGAAGATATGTCACAATCGGCGGTGAACATTGAAGATGAGGTTGAAGAAAGTTCGGTTGAAAATGCAGCCAAGCTTGCCCCCAAACTGATCTATGAAATCATCCGCCGTGATGGCGAAGAGGAACTGTCGCGGACCACGCGGTCATTGATCTGGTCGGGCATCGCAGCAGGCATCATGATCAGTTTCTCGGTCGTGGGAGAAGCGATATTCAGGACCTATCTGCCCGACACCCCATCGCGATATCTGGTCGAAAACCTGGGCTATTCCTTGGGCTTTCTCATCGTCATCCTCAGCCGGATGCAGCTGTTTACCGAAAACACCATCACTACGGTCCTGCCTGTCATTCACGGGCCGACCCTTCACCGTCTGGGACGGCTGGGTCGGGTCTGGGCGCTGGTGTTGGGGGCAAACCTGATCGGGGCCTTTCTGGTCGCGCTGCTGTACGTTTACACCCCGGCCTTGCCCGCTGAACTGGCGCCCGCGATGACCGACCTGTCGCGCCACGCCATGGGCTTCACCCCGACAGAGGCATTTTTTCGCGCGGTGCCTGCGGGGGTGTTGATTGCTGCGATTGTGTGGATGCTGCCTCAGGCGGAAACAGTCGCATTCTTCGTCATCATCGTGTTCACCTGGCTGATTGCTGCGGGGGATTTCACCCACATCGTCGCCGGTTCAGTCGAAATGGCCTATCTGCTTGTGCAGGGTGAACTGTCGCTTGCCACCGCGCTGGGGTCATTCTTCATTCCGGTCCTTGCAGGCAATGTCGTCGGCGGAACAGCCATCTTCTCCATCATGGCCTACGGACAGGTGAAAGACGACATGACACTTGGGTCCAAGAAATAAGACCGTGGAACCCCCCGCCCTTGGCGTTCGTTTAGGTGTCAATCAAACACGCAAGGAGGCCAAACATGGCGGAGTTTAGCGAAGGCGATAAAGTCGAATGGGATTGGGGCAACGGCACCGGCACCGGTGAAGTGGTCAAGAAATACACCCAGAAAATCACGCTGAAAATCAAGGGGTCCGAAGTCACGCGCGATGCGTCCGAGGATGAACCCGCTTACAAAATCGAACAGGACGACGGAGACGAGGTCCTTAAATCGGGCAGTGAGCTGTCAGCGGCCTGAATGGTTTGGGGGGCGGACCCGTGCGTTCGCCCCTCTACAGACTTTATAGAAACGGGCGGGTTTCCAACGGGGCATGTTCCGTCTGGGCTGCATCCGCCAGGTCCCGCAAATTGTTGACCTGCAACTTGCCATCCCCCCACGATGCCAGCTGACGTGACCTGAGTTTCGCCAGTGTCTTGTTGGTATGAACCAGCGACAATCCCAATGCATCCGCAAGATCCTGCTGACGGAAAGGCAACGGCATCTGCGCCGCATTCACCAGCCCAAGCGCTTCCCCCCTTTGAAAAAGTTTGTAAAGCGCCCATGCCACGGCCTCATACGCGGTGCGCTGACCAATCGTCGCAAGGCTGTCACCCAGAAAATGTTCTTCCACCGCAGCCATCCATGTGATGTCAAAGGCGCGCTGTGGGTTCGACTTGAAGAAATTGAAGAATTCGGACCGGTCAAAGACACATAGCGTCATTGCAGTCGTGGCCTCGACCGAATGGTGCATCTCGCCGACGATACCGGCTTGTAGGCCGATGAAATCGCCGGGGAATATAAAATTGATTACCTGTCTCTCGCCATTCGGCAATGTCGTATAACGTAGCCCCATGCCCCGCAGCGCGGTATACAGCTGTGGCGCGTTCGACCCTTCCATCATCACCGGCGTCCCGGGATCAACCCGCAGTTCGCCGGATTTGTACTTCTGGGTCAATTTTCTTTGATCCTCCGGCACATGCTCAAACAAGGGGCTTTTGTGCAATGGGCACGTCTCGCACTTTGTCGACACGGCGGATCCTTTCTTAACGGGTCTATGTCACAGTTTAATGCCTCAGGCTGCGAAGGGTTCCATAAAGGTGGTGGGAACATCTTAAGGATACAGGCGAGTCGCCGTGATTATTGTCATCGTGGAACGTGATCCAATCGTGCGCATCGATATGGAAGAGACGTTGAAAGCTGCGTTCGAAGGGGCGACGGTGTCGTCTGTGTCGACCGCTGACGAGATTGACGATATCTCCGCCGACATTCTGATTACAGACAGCCCGCTTCAGCGCCAGAACCTGGCAACGTGGCTCGCCCAAGGGGCGCAAATCATCAGCACCGGAGCCCAAGACCAGAATGCCGGCGGCAGCCGGATCGACGGCGTTGTTCAACTGTCCCGTCCGTTCTCAAGCGAAATGCTGTTGCAGATGGTCGAACAGGTTTCAAATCACGCGTAAGGGAACTCTGAACGTCCAAAAGACGTTGCGACTGTGAACCATTATCACAGGAGCCTACCATGACCGACGCATTGAAAGTTGTTCCCGAAACCAATCCGGTGAAATCCGGCGTCCGCGATGTCAAACCTATTGCAGACGGATTGTCCGATGTGCTGGCCGACACGTACCGGTTGCTGTTCAAAACCCACACGTATCACTGGAACGTCGAAGGCCCGTTGTTCTATTCCATCCATAATCTGACGGAAACCCAGTACGAAAACATGTTCAAAGCCGCCGACGAACTGGCCGAACGCATTCGTGCCCTTGGACAATTCGCGCCGTATACGATGGCGGACATTCTGGGGCGGTCTGTTGTTCAGGACGAAGACGCCCTGCCCAGTGCCGGGGACATGTGTGAAATTCTCGCGGCCGACCATGAACGTGCGGCCCATCGTCTTCATGCGCTGGTGGAACTGTCCGGCGATCACAAGGACCCCGTCACCGAAGATCTGGCCACCGAACGCAGCGCTTTCCACGAACAGGCCGCATGGATGCTTCGCGCGATCGCAAAAACCTGAGGGGCCAAAGACAGCCCCTGAACGATCAAAGCCCCGCCGGATTGGCGGGGCTTTTTCGTTGGGTGGGAAAAATCAGTTCGAAAGGGTTTCGGTCGAGGAAAAGAACATCGCCTGACTGACCGCCGACCTGACCTGATTTTCCGAATACGGTTTGGAGATCAGGAAGGCAGGTTCTTTACGCTCCCCCGTCAGCAACCGTTCGGGGAAGGCCGTGATGAAGATGACAGGAATGCCTCCGTGATCCACCAGAATGTCATTCACCGCATCAATGCCGGACGAATTGTCCGCAAGCTGGATGTCGCTGAGGATCAGATCCGGCTTGTCAGCCTTGGCCAGCGCCGTCGCCTCGTCGCGTGTGCGCGCAATTCCGGTGACGCGGTGTCCCATGTCGGCCACCACCGTTTCAAGGTCCATCGCGATAATGGCTTCGTCTTCGATGATCATGACACTGCCGGAAATGGCATCTTCCATTTCGGTTCGGGCCAAGCCGACCAGATGATCCGCCTCCGATCCGTCAATTTGCATGATTTCGGCCACCTCGGAGAGGTTAAAGTCCTCAATCGTGGACAGCAGCAACGCCTCGCGTGTGTTTTCGGTCAGACGTGACAGGTGACGTTGCGCCTGTGCGCGCAGCCCCGTCTCGTTGTCGCCGATCGGCGCGCCCGAACTTTTCCACAATGTGTGGAACACCTTGAACAGACCGACCTTGATGCTGCTCGCATCGATTGCCATCTGACGGTCAAGCAACAGCGCCTCAAGGGCGGCGGCTGCGTATTTGTCACCGGTTGACTGATCGCCGGTCAATGCACGCCCATACCGACGCAGGTATGGCAGTGCTGAACTGACAGCCGATGTGAAGTCTTCCGCGTTTGTCATTTTTGTAGTTCCCTGCATATTTTATGGAACCAAACGCGCAACCGGGTGTTTGGTTCCCCACAAGATGAATTTTTTCGACCGATTTAGAGGTTAAGCGAACAAATGGCGCAAGGCGGCGGTGATCCCAAGAACAATGATGATCCGATCAACGCGAACCTCAAGAGGGTTTACGACGATATGTTAAGTCAGGATGTTCCAGACCGGTTCAAGGACCTTCTCGAACAGTTGAAATCACAGGATAATTCCTCAGGAAATTCGGATACAGGTGACACAACATGAGTGCGACAGACCCGCGGGATGAGTTGGTGGATCACCTGCCAGCCATGCGTGCCTTCGCCATGTCGCTGACCCGCAACTCCGCCACCGCTGATGATATGGTGCAAGATACCCTGGTGAAGGCCTGGACCAAGATTGATATGTTTGAACCCGGCACAAACCTGCGTGCATGGTTGTTCACCATTCTGCGCAACACCTATTATTCGAACCGCCGCAAGGCCAAACGCGAAGTGGCTGATGTGGACGGCATATTTACCGAAAGTCTGTCCCAGAAACCCGATCACGACGGGCGTCTGCAAATGGCCGATTTCCAGAGGGAATTTGCAAAGCTCCCTGACGAACAACGTGAAGCCCTGATTTTGGTGGGTGCATCCGGTTTTGCCTATGACGAGGCCGCGCAGATGTGCGGCGTGGCTGTGGGCACGATCAAAAGCCGCGTCAATCGGGGCCGCGCCAAGCTGGCCGAACTGATGCATCTGTCATCTGACGATGCGATGGAACTTACAGACAGTGCCACAATGGCGGTTGTCGCAGCACGGGCGAATGGCGCCCTGAGATGACTGAAAAGGTCGTCCTGCACAGGCGGCTGACGGCCCGTATCCTGTTGTTCCTGACGCTTGCCTTGGTGCCGTTGGGCATTATTGGCGTGATCCAGAACCAGCGTCTGAATGTGGAAATCCGCGAACGGGCAGATTTGACCCTGCTTGCCTTGACAGAACAGGCCGCATCCGGTGAACGCCGCGCGATCCAGCGCACCTTTGGCGCGGCGCAGACCTTGGCCGGAACCATTAATTATCTGCTGGAAGACCCGGACAGATGTTCTGACGCTCTCAACCATCAGGCCAACACCGACGGAAAATTTGCCTTCATCGGCTTCATTGACACTGCAGGCATCAGCACCTGCTCGACCGCCGATGGTCCGGTGGATTTTTCCGATATGCCAGATTTCGACCGCATGGTGGCGGAACCCGAACAACGGCTGACGCTCAACATGAATGGCCGGGTCAGCGGCGAAAGCGTTTTGATTTTCGCGCAGCCACACTGGAACGGGGCGGACCTGCAAGGCTTTGTCACCGTGTCGATGCCGCTGTCGGACGTGGTGTCGGAACCGGACTTCTACAGCGAGGCGGAGCCGATCACCCTTATCACCTTCAATACGACAGGTGATTTGTTGACCTCCGAAAGTGACCGGCAATTGGCTGAGGCCTTGTTGCCAGCAGGAATGCCCCTGTCCGAACTGGCAACGGGATACGCACGCACCTTCGACGCCCCCACCCGGACAGGGGAGCGGCTGTCCTATTCCGTGGTGCCCATCATCCCCGACGTCGCTTATGCGCTGGGGCTTTGGAATTCGGGCGGGACCATAACGGGGGCAGAAGTCTCCCCGTTTTTGAGCACCCTTTTGCCCTTCATCATGTGGGTTGCGAGCCTGTTTGTTGCATGGTTCGTCATTGACCGGTTTGTCGTGGACCGGATCAAGGATTTGAACAGTGCGATGAGCGACTTTGCCGAACACCGAACCCTGTCCACCCCTGCCCACAGCAATCTTTCGGTCGAACTTGAAGGGCTTGATGTCACATTCCGGTCCATGGCCGAGAAAATTGTCCGCGACGAGGCGACCCTCGAAGACCAGCTTCGTGAAAAGTCGATCCTTCTGAAAGAAGTCCATCATCGGGTGAAAAACAACCTGCAGATCATTTCTTCCATTATGAACATGCAGATCCGCAAAGCGACAGAAGACGAAACCCGGTTGTCGCTGTCTCAGGTGCAGGACCGCATTCTGGGCCTGTCGCAAGTGCATCAGGCCCTGTACCAGACCGAAACACTGACCGAGATTGATGCAGCCGACCTTGTCCAGCATCTGGTTGATCAAAGCCGCGTTCTGGTCGAGGCCACCGACCGCAGCATCGACATCGACCTTGATCTGGACCGGATCGTCATTTTCCCCGATCAGGCCGTCCCCCTTACGATGCTGGTGTCCGAATGTCTGAGCAATGCGGTCAAATACATCGGAGGCGACCCCCTCAGTATCGCGGTTCATTTGAAATCGGTGGACAGTCGCACGGTCGCCCTGACAATCGAGAACAGCAAAGGGAACGAAGATGACCGTCCAGCTGTCGCCGGCCACATTGCAGGACTGGGCCGGCAGCTGATCCGCGCGTTTGTGGCCCAGTTGAACGGCACCCTCGCCGTCAGCGAACCACCCGGTCGATATACCATCGCTGTGACGTTCAGCATCGAAGCCCCCAATTCCAAACCACGTGACTTCTGACGGCTGTGTCTGATCAGACCCCAGACCGGCCAGACGCGGACCCTCAGGATTATGTGGAGCATGTGGTCAACGATCTTGCGGCTCTGTCCGATCAAGAGGCTTTGACGGTTCGCGACCTCACCCGCGAATTTGGCACGGCGTCGTTCGCCACCCTGATCCTCGTCATCAGTGTGCTGCTGGTCTCGCCTCTCAGCGGTGTCCCCTTCTTTTCAAGCCTGTGCGGCCTCACCATTGCGCTGATTGCCACGCAGGCCGCATGGGGCCGCGATATGATCTGGCTGCCCAAGCGTCTGTTGAACACCGAATTCAGCCTGTCACGCCTTGGTCGCGGACTTCACCGGTTGCGCCGCTTCGCCCGTTGGCTGGACGGGCGCACATCGAACCGCCTGACCGGCCTTGTGTCGCAGCCCCTGTCGCGGGGTGTCTACGCTCTGTGTGCTTTGGCCGCGGCGGGCCTGCCTTTTATGGAATTGGTTCCGCTGTCGTCCAGCCTGATCGGCCTTGCCATTGCGCTGGTCTCTGTCGGGCTGTTGGCCAAGGACGGATTGCTGGCCCTGATCGGCTTGGTCATCATACCCCTCGTTTACCTGATCCCGATTTACGCGGTCTCGACGCTTTTGGCAGCATCTTAGGGCGCGCCTTTTATTCCGGCCTTTGCGCGGTGATGCTGCCGATCGCTGAGCTCCCAGTTAACATATGTTTATCCGAAGACAGCGGAACCCCATCCTTGCGGGGTGCGTTCATTTTCGACACACAATTATTCCTATCGGGGGCTTTATGGCACAATCTCAGACGACCAACGGCAAGGGCGCAAGCGTCGACACTGAAGATCTTGCCCAGCAAATTGAAACACTGAAAACCGACCTCAAGGATCTGACCGGCGTGATCGCCGGCGTGGGGCAAACCAAAGTCGCCGAAGTACGCGGCGCGGCAGAGGACACTCTGAGGTCCGCACGCGATGCAGGTGTCGAAAAGGTTGAACACGTGCGCGCGCAAGCGGAACAGATGGGAGACGATGCCCGCCAGTTCGTCCAATGCAAACCCGCGACCGCCATTGGCGTGGCCGTCGGCATGGGGTTCTTGATCGGGCTTCTGGGGCGGGGCCGCTGACCGCAAACCACTGACCGAGCGGACCGTTTTCAATCACACATTCAACCAAAGGCATCCGTCACGGGTGCCTTTGTCGTTTTTGAAGGCAGGGTAGGACACGACGAACAAGAAACGCCCCGTCACATAAGACGGGGCGCTCCTGTTCGGGGTGATGAGTAGTTCCCTAGCTTGCGTCGTTCCCGTCATCATTCCGGTCACGACGTTGCGGGTCGGTTGGCTGATCCTTCCCGCGCAGTTTTTTGTTGGCTGACATGTAGACCACCAAAAGAGTGATCACGAGCAACCCGATCAAGCCAGCGATAAACACATCCGTTGTCATGGCGGTCTCCTTCGCTTGATACATCAGGTCAACGACACCTGCGGCTGGAAGTTCCACAGAACCGCTGGGCCGTTCGGTCGCAGTCAGTTATTTCACGTCAGATGGTTAAGACCGGTCTGCGCCATGGCCGAGGACAGCTCTGCGCTCAGGACGTCCCAAAGGGCCGCCAGCCCCTGTTCACCCGCAGCCGCGATGGCAAATTGCAGGGATCGTCCGAAGAATGTGAAATCAGCGCCTGCATTCAGCGCCTTCAACACGTCCTCGCCGGACCGCAACCCGCTATCGTAAAACAGCGGAAAATCAGGGCCGACCGCTTCGCGGATCAGGGGCAGCATCGTGATCGGGGCGGGCGCGCTTTGCAATTGGCGCGATCCGTGGCTGGACACCTGCACCGCATCCACACCAGCCGCCTTCAGCGCCACGGCATCCTCAACGTTCAACACACCTTTGACGACCAGCTTGCCGGTCCACAGATCGCGCAGCCGCGCCAAGGTATCCCAGTCCGCGCGCGCGCGGCTTTCGGTGCGGTCGAAGTCATAGCCGTCCATCTCAAAATTCGCCATCTGCGGCTTGCCTGCGGCCAGTTGCGCCAGCGACCAGCGCGGGTGCAGGGCGAAGTCCACGAATTGTCGCGGCCCGATGCTGAACGGCATCTTGAACCCGTGGCGCAATTCACGCGGGCGGCGTCCGACCTCTGGCACATCAACGGTCAGGACCAGCGTGCCGTAGCCCGCAGCCTTAGCACGTTGGACCAGCTTGAACGTCCCCTGCCCGTCCCCCGAATAATAAAGCTGAAACCAGGCGTGCCCATCTGCCACCTCGATAATCTTTTCCATCGGTGTTGAGGCGACGGTGCTGACCCCGTGGGGCACGCGGTACTTGGCCGCCAGTCGCGCCAACATCAGATCAGCCCCCGGCGCTGACAGATTGCACATGCCCATGGGCGCGATGCCGAAGGGCCGGTCTGCCTGTGCGCCGAACAGATCCACGGCCATGGACCGCTGCGACACATCTCGCAGCACGCGCGGGGCCAGCGTCAGCGCATCAAGGGCCGCGCGGTTTCGCGCGGCCCCTGTTTCATTTCCTGCCGCCCCGTCGATGTAATCAAACACCATCCAAGGCAGCCGCCGTTTGGCAAGGCGCCGCGCATCGTCCGCCGAATGGATATGCGCGGCCGCCCCCATTTAGCTGGCAATCGCTTTCATGAAGCGGTCCTTGATGATGACCGGATCCATGGTGATCACCGGCATCTTGGCATTGCCGCTGTCACATTTGACGACCATGACGGTGCCCTTGCCGCTGTCTATCGCCTCTTGCAGGGCCTTGCCGGTGTCCACGTCCTGCACTTCAACGACGTTGTCACAGCCCGCCGCACGGGCCATGCCCGCCAGATCGGTTTTGCGGCCCGTATAGGTCGGCTGATCCCCGGTGGACCCGTAAGACCCGTTGTCGATAATCATCAGGATGAAGTTGTCGGGGCAGTTGTTGCCGATCGTGGGCAAGGTGCCGAGGTTCGTCAGAACAGACCCGTCCCCGTCGATGGAGATGACAGTTTTGTCCTGCGCCAGCGCCACGCCCAGTCCGATGGAGCTTGCCAGGCCCATGGTCCCCAGCATGTAGAAATTGCTGGGCTGGTCCATGATGGCATGCAGTTCCTGTGACGGGATGCCGATGTTGCAGACAATCAGCTTGTCTTTGAGGATCGGTGCGATCTCTTTAAGAATTTCAGAACGGATCATTGGTCGCCATAGCCTCCCCAGAAGTTGGCGTCGGT
>NZ_JAHDGE010000065.1:3202-5637 GCF_020627745.1 Pseudooctadecabacter sp. | reverse complement strand
TCTTGGCGTTGAACGCCTTGCAGAATTCCATGATGTTGATGCCGCGCTGACCCAGAGCGGGGCCGACGGGCGGGGATGGGTTGGCTTGACCTGCAGGAACCTGCAGCTTCATTGTGCCAGCGACTTTTTTAGCCATTGGTCATTTCCTTTTCTAAACACCCCGAAGCGCGTCTTCGAGGGCAGGTTGTTTCGTGGTCCGGTGCTGTCACGCGTGACGGCCGCCTCCCACGGATGGTTCCCTGAACGGGATTTGGGGCGTTTAGCGGGCAAACCAGACGAGCGCAAGACCTTTGGAGGCCCCCGTTACGACAGAACGGAGAGCCGCCGCCGGATCGCATATCCGTCTTCCAGTTCAGCCTGTCCTACCAGCCACCGGCCAAGATGGGTTGCGGACAGGACCTCCTCGGGATGGTCCGAGGCGATGACGCTGTTGGGCATGGAGGCATGTGCGGCCTCTTGAGGGTCCTGCACGATGGTTGTGCCGCCGGTGTCGTAAACGATCTGGGTGCCCCGCATCCCGTCTTTGAGACTGCCGGACAACACCACCGCGGTCAGGTTTTCGCCATGACTGGCCGCAGCGGTCATCAGCAGGGCATCAAGGGAGGGGCGGTAGCCGGAGTCTTTCACAACATCGGAGAGCGAGATGCGGTCGCCCATGACAAAGGCATGGCGTGCGCCCGGAACGACGTGGATACGGCCCGGAAGCAGACGCTGGTCATCCTCTGCACGCACGATATTCATCGAAATCTCGCGCCGGATGTCGAGGGCCTCGAACAGTCGGGATGTGGGTGCGCTGTGGCTCGCGACGATGACAGCATTGGGATAATCGCGGGGCAGTTCCCTGAGCAATTCGTGTATCGGGCGCAGCCCCCCGGCGGATGCGATGATCGCGATAACCTTGGTCTGTGACATGATCCACCTGCCATACGCATTGTTCTTTCAGCCCGAGGGTAGCACAGACCTTTGGGGATAGATACGCGCGAAAGGCATGGACATTGATGTGTCGCCAAAGGCAAAGGGCCGCCCCGACCGGAACGGCAGGGCGGCCCTGATAAATCACGCGACCAAAGACGCTTACATCTGTTTTGTCACCTGACTGTATTCCAGTTCTACCGGTGTGGCGCGGCCAAAGATGGACACAGTGACCTTGAGGCGCTGGTTGTCTTCGTCGACCTCTTCCACGGTGCCGTCGAAATCCTCGAACGGGCCGTCGTTGACCTTGACCTTCTCACCGATCTCGAAGGAGATAAGCAGCTTGGGCGCGTCCTGACCTTCTTCGACACGACCAAGGATCTGCTGCACCTCGGCGTCGCGCATGGGCATCGGGCGGCCTTGCGGACCCAGAAAACCGGTGACGCGGTTGATGGAGTTGATCAGGTGGTAGCCTTCATCGGACATTTCCATGTGGACCAGCACGTAACCGGGCATGAAGCGACGTTCGGCGGTGACTTTCTTGCCGCGGCGGACTTCGATCACTTCTTCTGTGGGAACCAGAACCTCGTCGATCTGATCCTCAAGGCCCTGCTCTTCTACAGAGGTCCGGATGGTCTCGGCGATCTTCTTTTCAAAGTTCGACAGCACAGAGACGGAATACCAACGTTTCGCCATGATCCTTGACACCTTTTCGTCGTGGTGGACCCCGTGACGGGAGTCCCGGAAATAAAAGCGGCGTGCAACTGAACCGTTGCACGCCATCAAACTTGGGGTTTTCTACCCTGACCTGCCGGTCATCGCAAGGGGGCTTAGAACGCGTTCAGAACGCCCTCAAGACCGGTGCGGATGACCAGATCGACCAGTGTGAAAAACAGCGCCATAACGGCAGCCATGATCAGCACCATAATGGTGGTCAAAGTCACCTCACGGCGGGTGGGCCAGACGACTTTGCTGACTTCGGCGCGAACCTGCTGGATGAACTGAACGGGATTGGTGCTGGCCATGGTCTGTCCTTTGATCGGATGCGCTTTGCAGGTAACGGGGTTAAGGCGGCTTTTCAACCCTTTGGACTGCTTTCAATCCTATAGACTGGGCGATGTGATGAGATGTGGCTTGGCAGGGGCTGAGGGACTCGAACCCACGACCCTCGGTTTTGGAGACCGATGCTCTACCAACTGAGCTAAACCCCTAAAGCCAAGGGTGGGAATACCCATGGGGCGGGGCGTTGGCAACACCCAAACGCATCAGCCGTCGGGTTTTGCCGGTTTTGACGGATTGAGGGACGAGACGGTCCCGAAAGACTGGCGAATGATCTCATCCGCGGTCTTGAACCGGAAACCGGACCCGCCGCCGGGAAAGACGCTTTCGAAGTCCGGCGTGGGGGATTCGGGGTCTTCAAGCGGCGCGGCAAAGGTGGTCGACGTTGTGCGGGTGCCGGTGGCCCACGGGGAGGCCCGAGGTTGCGGAGCCGGACGCGATGCCGCCGTCGCCGCCCCCGACGC
>NZ_JAHDGE010000065.1:0-3102 GCF_020627745.1 Pseudooctadecabacter sp. | reverse complement strand
CGTCTTTTGCGCCAGTTGGAAAACCGATAAAGTGCGGTCAGGGCGCTCATCACGGCCAAACCGCCAATGATATAGATGAACGGCAAATCGCTGTCCGCCTTCGCGCGCAAGGCGGCCGACCTGTTGCCGACGATGGCCTCCATCAAGACGACCTCACGGCGGACACCTTGCAGGCGCAGCTGACCCGATACCGTCGACCAGTCCAGTGTGCGGCGAAAGCCCGTTGCCGTCACCCGTCCTGTATCGTTTGAGGTCGCCACAAGGTCGGCCAGTCCGGCTTGTTTGGCGCTGCCCACAAACATCACCGCAACGACCGGCCCTGTCCGTTCGGGCGCATCCAGCACGATGTAGGATTTCGGAACCGTGCCTTCGATCTGGCCGACGCCCAGATCAGCGCGAATAATGCCCGTCACCTGCATTTCGCGAAACGGATCCGCCCGCAACCGTGTGTCCACCGCCGTGGTCGTGCGCGCGGGCGGTGGCCCCGCAAGGATCGCGCGTTCCGCAGCCATGACCCGCGACTGGTAGCGCGCGTATTGATCCAGCGCCAGATTCCCAAGGCTCAGCGCGACAAGGGCGTAGACCCACCACGGCAGAAAGGACAAGACCGCAAGCGCCAACCGGATCATGACGCCCCCAATGCGGTCAGATCAGCACCGCAAATCGCGGCCTCGCTTTCGATGATCCGGTCGATGGGCCAGTCCCACCAAGCGATATCCAAAAGCGCGTCGATGGTCGCATCGTCAAAACGGCGGCGCAGAACCCGACCGGGATTGCCTGTGACGATGCTATAGGGCGGGATGGTCCCACCGACGACGGCCTTGGCCCCGATGATGCACCCCGACCCGATCGTCGTGCCGGGCAGCACAGTGGCCCCCTGCCCCAGCCACACATCGTGGCCGACGGTCGTGTCAGGGAAGTCCTGCGGCATGGACGGGCGGTTGCGGTCCATGTCCAGAAAGACCGAAAACGGAAAGCTGGAAAATCCGTCGTAGCGGTGGTTGGCCGATGCGGTGACGAAGGTCACGCCGTCCGCGATCTGACAGAACTTGCCGATGGTCAATCTTTCGGGTGCGCCGGGATAGAGGAACGGGGCAAGCTGTGCTGCCCAATCCGCCGGAGGGACGTGGGCACTGGCATAGGTGTAGCCGCCCACATCAATATTGGGGTGGTCCGTCGCGGCGGCCAGAAAGACAGTGCCTTTGTGGACAGTGCCATCGGGAAGGATCACGGGGTGTCGCGTGGACGGATCGGGGAAAGCGCGGGGCGGAAGGGGCGGCATCTGGCCTCCGGTGGTTGCGACAGGACCCTAGCGCGTTCGCGGCAGGGGTGCAAAGCCCGCGGCTTCATTCCACGTCTGCGCGGTTCCGACCTTGGACAACGCTGTGGTAATAGGCAATCTGGGTGCCGCATCCGCCTGCACAACGGCTGATGAAGCTGCGATAAATGCCATAGCGGAAATAGGGTGCGACATTCACATTGATCGTCTGCCCCTGATAGGACCAGACCGGCTGCCCGTTGAGATAGACGGTCATGAACCCGTCCGCCCCGGTGGACCAGATGGCGTTCACCATTATCCGGTTGAACCGTCCGATAAACTGGTCGCGCGGCGCCACACAATCCCACGCCATATTCGGGGCGGGGTTCATCGGGTCGTCGTCAGCCACGGTGGGATCCTTGACCGAGACCACAAGGCAATCGTCGGTGACCTCCATCAACAGCGTGGGGCCCTGACCCCGCCCCCGATACTTCGGCAGATGGAACTGACCGATTTTGGTGTTCATGTCGGGGCCGACGTCCGGCCAGCTTGGATCAAGCATCACAGAATATCCCACCCAGACTTCGGTGCCGTTGCGCGGGCCGCGTTCCTGAATAAATTCCACCCGTTCGCGATCCCGCGTACAATCGGTGCCGCTGCAATCACCGTTTCGCAACTCGAACCGTTCGACCCGCGTGCCATCCGCAAGCTGCGCGCGTTGCACCGCATGGGGCACCCGTGCGCTTTGTAGAACTATGCTGCCGAACCCATCAGCAAGCGAGGTCTGCGCCCGTGCGGTCCCGGTTTGGACCATCGCGCAGATAAGGGATACCGAAACGCAGGCAAAAACGTGTCGCAGGGCCATCATGACGCATCCTGCGGGAGTGACACCACCCGCATGTCCCTTGATCGCATCACGTAATCAAAGACTGTCTTCGAATACACACCGTGTTTGAAATAGAACCGCTGCGACAGGATAGCATTCGGATTGGTGGGGGGCGCATAGCGACCGCTGATTTGCGTCACGCCGTCCAACGACACCGAGACGCCGAACCCGCCTGCCCCGTCAAATCGCACCAGAACCTCAAGGAACTGTTCCGTGCCGTCGCGGCGGATGCGGTCGCGGGACAGGCCGCCAATGCGCTGATCGATACAGGAATCACCCGGCCCGGTCTTGATCGCACTGGCGATGTACATGCGACCGTCGGGACGAACAAACAACTGCAAGGGCGGCGCACAGCCGTCGCGCCCGTCGTGGATGGAAAAGAGGCTGAATTCGCGCTGCATGGCGGTGGTGATCGAAATATGTGAAGAAAACAGCACGTTGCCGGTTCTGTTGACGGGGAAATTCTCTGTACTGATTTCAGCCCGCTGGTTGAACGTGCCGCCCGTGCAGTAATTCGCACTGGTGCGGAACACCCAACCGTCGACTGTATTTTGCACGGAGCCTCTATCTGCACCACAAGAGACATCCCAATCATTGAGCGCCCCGGCATCACGGGGGCCACTGGGTTGACAGGCGGCGGCAAAAATCAGGGGCATGAGCAGGGCAAGACATTTGTACATGGCGCGGTCCTTTGGTTGAACTTGCCGCATCCTAGGGGCCTTGCTGTCGTTGCGCGACGCCGATGGTCGGGGGCATACCTCATTCGAAGTATGGGTAGGTCAACGCGAAAGGCCCGCGCGTGTTCTTCGGGGGCCTTTGGTGTTTGGTCTGGGCTGAGTGTTGTGGCCCCGTTCAACGCAACAGGCCGCCCCCGGTGGGGACGGCCTGTTGATTGGGTGTGCGTTGCGACCCCGGGGGGGCGCGGCGCCCCTTACTCGTTGATTTTGGACACAACGCC
>NZ_JAHDGE010000027.1:33571-42551 GCF_020627745.1 Pseudooctadecabacter sp. | reverse complement strand
GGGGCAGCGCCCCCAGCCACGCCCGCCGCAGGCGCTGATCGTCAGATCATCCCACCGTTAGACGATTTTGATGTCGGCCTTTTTGGCGTCCTCAAGGAACGCGGCCAGCCCTTTGTCGGTCAGCACATGGTTGGCCATGGCTTTGATGACATTTGGCGGGGCGGTTGCCACATCGGCACCGATCTTGGCGCATTCGGACATATGGTTGGCGGACCGGATGGACGCGGCAAGGATTTGGGTCTCGAACCCGTAGTTGTCGTAGACCGTGCGGATATCCTCGATCAGTTCCAGACCGTCGAGGTTGATGTCATCCAGACGTCCGATGAAGGGGGAGATAAACGTAGCCCCCGCTTTGGCCGCCAAAAGCGCCTGATTGGCGGAGAAACACAGCGTGACATTGACCATATTGCCTTCGCCGGACAGCACTTTACACGCCTTCAACCCGTCCCAGGTCAGGGGCACCTTGACGGCGATATTGTCCGCAATCTCGACCAGCTTGCGACCTTCGGAGATCATCTCGTCCGCGTCGGTGGCGACCACTTCGGCGGACACGGGTCCTTCAACCATGTCGCAAATCTCTTTCGTCACCTCAAGAATGTTGCGACCGGACTTCGCGATGATCGACGGGTTCGTGGTCACCCCGTCCACCATGCCAAGGTCATTGAGTTCGGCAATGGCGTCTACGTCAGCGGTGTCGACAAAGAATTTCATGGGGGTGCACTCCGGTCTGGGTTGGCTATGATTGAGGCAGCGTTTACCTGATGCGGGCGCAAGACGAAAGGGTTGTGGGTGCAGGGCGAATTTTTCCACGAGGGCGAATTGGTAGGCGTGTTGACGACACAGCCTCTTGATCGCGTTTTGGACTACAAGGCGCCCGAGGGCGGTTGCGCGCTGGGTGCCTTTGTCGAGGTGCCATTGGGGCCGCGCAAGGTGCTGGGCGTGGTCTGGGGGGCCGGGCGCGGCGATTGGGATTATGCCAAGGTGCGGTCGGTCATCCGCGTCCTGGACGTGGCCCCCATGGCCGAAGAAATGCGGGCCTTTTTGACCCGTGCCGCGGATTACACACTGACGCCGATGTCTGCGATGCTGCGTCTGGCGACCCGTGCGCCGGGCTTGGGCGATGCGCCGTCCATGCGCAAGGTCTACCGGTTGGGATCGGTCGAACCGGATCGCATGACGGACGCGCGACGCAAGGTGCTGGACGTGCTGCGCGACTACGGCGGGCTGTCGTTCACGCTTAAGGAAGTGGCGGATATGGCGGGGGTCACGTCGTCGGTGGTCAAGGGACTGGTCAAACTGGGGGCTGTGGCCGAAGAAGACAGCCCGCGCGATCTGCCTTACCCGCGGCTGGACCCCGACTATGGCGGAAAGGAGCTGACGGAGGATCAGGAAACCGGCGCCAAGGTCCTGCGTGAGGCCGTGCGGTCCCAGACCTATGGGACGACGCTGCTGAAGGGGGTGACCGGATCGGGCAAGACCGAAGTCTATCTTGAGGCCGTGGCCGAATGTCTGCGCATGGGCCGTCAGGCGTTGGTGCTGCTGCCCGAAATCGCGCTGACGTCCGAATTCATCACCCGGGTTGAGGCGCGGTTTGGCATGAAGCCCGCGGAATGGCATTCCGGTGTGACGATGACCGAACGGCGACGCTGCTGGAAGATGGTCGGTCAGGGTGAGGCGCAACTGATCGTGGGTGCGCGATCCGCGTTGTTTCTGCCCTACCGCGATCTGGGTTTGATCATCGTCGATGAGGAACATGACACCTCCTATAAACAAGAAGACGGTGTGCTGTATAACGCGCGCGATATGACTGTGCTGCGTGCGTCTTTGAATGCCGCACAGGTGGTGCTGGCCTCGGCCACGCCCAGCCTGGAAAGCTGGGCCAACGTAGAGGCGGGCAAATATGCCCGCGTGACGCTGACCGCGCGCTATGGCGCGGCGGTGCTGCCTCAGATGTCTGCAATTGATATGCGGATTGAAGACTTGCCCGGATCGCGGTGGGTGTCGCCCACTTTGGCCGGAAAGGTCCGCGACCGGTTGGAACGGGGTGAACAATCGTTGCTGTTTCTGAACCGGCGCGGCTATGCGCCGGTGACGATCTGCCGGGCCTGCGGGCATCAGATCGGATGCGACGATTGTGACGCCACGATGGTCGAACACCGGTTTCTCAAACGGCTGATGTGTCACCAATGCGGTGAGACGAAGCCCATGCCCACCATCTGCCCGTCGTGTGAGGCAGAAGACAGGCTGGCCCCCGTGGGCCCCGGCGTGGAACGGATGGCCGAAGAGGCGCAAGCGCTGTTCCCCGAGGCCCGCGTGGCGGTCCTGTCGTCGGATTTATACGGGTCTGCCCGTGCCCTCAAAGCGCATATCGAAAGCATTGCACGCGGGGAGGCGGATGTCGTTGTGGGCACGCAACTGGTGGCCAAGGGGCATAATTTCCCCAAGCTGACTTTGGTGGGTGTGATTGATGCGGATCTGGGCCTGCAAGGGTCCGATCTGCGCGCGGCAGAACGGACGTTTCAACTGATGCGTCAGGTGGCGGGGCGCGCTGGCCGCGCCGAGGCCCCCGGTGAGGCTGTCTTGCAGACATTCCAGCCCGAACACCCTGTCATTCGCGCCATTCTGGGCGGTGATGAGGAGGCGTTCTGGGCCGCCGAGGCCGGTGAACGTCGTGCCGCAGGCGTGCCGCCCTACGGGCGGATGGCCGGCATTGTGCTGTCGTCAACGGATGTGCAGGAGGTGTTTGATCTGGGCACAGCCATGGCGCGGCAAGACGCACCCTTGCGCCAGATCGGCGCGCAGGTGTTCGGACCTGCACCCGCCCCCATCGCCCGCATTCGCGGGCGGCACCGTGTCCGGTTGCTGGTCAAGGCTGATAAAGCCGCGCCCTTGCAGCAGGCGCTGGCGGCTTGGGCGGCCCAGTTCAAACTGCGGGGTGAATTGCGTATGGCCATAGATATCGACCCGCAGAGCTTTTATTGAGAGGGGTGTTCTGGATCGGATCAGGCTTTGCCTGATCCGATCCGCTGGGGGCCAGCCCCCAGACCCCCGGAGTTTTCGGATCAGAAGAATACGGGCCAGTTCGGAGGCGTTACGAGCTGGGGCGAAATGGGACGGGCACAGGGCGTTTGCTTTTGCTGTCTGGGGTCGGGTCCGTAGGGGGGCGAGGCGGGCGGCGTTCGGCCACATGTGCGCCCTGTCAGGTCAGGTGAAAACGCAAGGGTTTTGTGGGGGCGCGGGTGATGACGCCCTTGGCTTCAAGATCCAGTTGCACGGTTTTTTGCCACCAGCCCGCGGTTGCGCCGCCGGGAAAGAGGTTGTCGGGCAAATGCGCTTTGGCGGCCTCTTTGATGTCCTTCGCCGTGTCGCCGGGGGCGTCGTGGGTCATCACCTTTAGCATGGCGGCCTTCATCGCATGGTATTTGGCGGCGTTCACGCGGGACGTGCGGCCGGGTGTGTTGATGTTTTCCACCTCCAGGGTGTCGGACATGGCGGGACCCTCCTTCGGGAAGTACGGTATCAGGATTTCGAGGTTCGACAAAGGGCGGCGGGGGGCGTAAGGCATTTTCATGGACACCGTGACCCTTACCGATGCGCGCCGTCTGCCGTTCTGGCGCAGGCCTGTAACGCTGCTGTTTTTGATGGCGGCGGCCATGCCGATTGCGTTTTCAACATGGTCGGCACTGTTGAACAATTTTGTGATCGAGGCCGCGGATTTTGACGGGTCGGACATCGGCTGGCTGCACACAGTTCGCGAAATTCCGGGCTTTCTGGCCATCGGTGTGATTGTTTTGCTGATGGTCATGCGCGAACAGGTGCTGGGGCTTGTGTCGCTGGTTTTGCTGGGTGTGGCCACGGCCCTGACCGCGCAGTTTCCGTCCATGGGCGGAATTCTGACGATCACGATGCTGAGTTCCATCGGGTATCATTATTACGAGACCGTCAATCAATCGCTGACCCTGCAGTGGATCGACAAGGACCGCGCGCCGCAAATGTTGGGGCTGTTGATCGCCGTCGGTTCCGGTGCCACGTTTCTGGCCTATGTGCTGATCGTGCTGACGTGGGAGGCGCTGGGCCTGTCCTATTCGCTGGTCTATTGGGTGTCGGGCGGGATCACGGCCGCCGTCGGAGTATTTTGCCTGTTGGCCTATCCACAATTCGAAGGCCCTACGCCACAGCGGACGCAGTTCGTGCTGCGCCGCCGCTACTGGCTGTACTACGCGCTGCAATTCATGTCGGGCGCGCGGCGTCAGATATTCATTGTCTTCGCCGGTTTTATGATGGTCGAAAAGTTCGGCTTTGCCGTGCATGAGGTGACGGGCCTGTTTCTGATCACCTTGTTGGCCAACATCGTGACGGCCCCCTTGGTGGGGAAGGCCGTCGCACGGTTCGGGGAGCGCAACGCGCTGGTGTTTGAATACGTCGGTTTGGGGACGATCTTTTTTCTTTATGGCGGGCTCTATTACTTCGGCTGGGGGGTGGTTCTGGCGGCGACGCTTTATGTGTTCAACAACATCTTTTTCAGCCTCGCCCTGGCCATCAAGACCTACTTTCAAAAGATCGCAGACCCTGCGGATATTGCGCCGACAGCGGCTGTGGCCTTTACCATCAACCACATTGCGGCGGTGTTTTTGCCGGCGGGCTTGGGATATTTGTGGCTGACGTCACCGGCGATGGTGTTTATGGCGGCCACCGGCATGGCGGTTGTGTCTTTGCTGCTGTCGCTGTTGATCCCGCGTCATCCGGTGCCGGGCAATGAGACGATTTTTGTGCGGCGTCGGGCTGCACCAGCGGAGTGAGCGAAATGGCAACCTGGACGGCATTGACGACATTGATGGGCAAACCCGCCGCAGACGCGCTGGGCGCGGCGATGGAGCGGATGGAGCCTGAACCCACGGGCATCGGTGTGTTTGAGGTCGAAGACGACAGCGGGTTGTGGGAAGTGGGAGGTTACTTCGAAGGCGCCCCTGATGAGGCCGCGCTCGCGCTGCTGGCCGCGACCTTCGGCGCGAAACCCTTTGCGGTGTCCGAGGTCCCCGAAACCGATTGGGTGGCCCATGTGCGCCGCGAATTGGCTCCGGTGGAGGCCGGTCGCTTTTTTGTCTACGGCACGCATGACGCCGACAAACTGCCAGAGGGTCGGGTGGGTCTGTTGATTGATGCGGCCATGGCTTTTGGCACGGGCCACCATGGCACGACGCTAGGGTGCTTGCGCGCCTTTGATGCCATGCTGACGGACGGGGACAGCTTTGAAAACGTGGCCGACATCGGCTGTGGCACAGCCGTGCTGGCCATGGCTGCGGCGCGGACCACTGATGCCACAGTGATTGCCAGCGACATTGACCCCGTGGCGGTCGATGTGGCCGAGGCCAATCTGGCCGCAAATGACATGGCGGGGGCGGTTGCCTGCGTGGTCGCCGCCGGGTTCGAACAAGATGATCTGCGGGCCGCTGCGCCTTTTGATTTGATCTTTGCCAATATCCTCAAAGGACCTCTGATTATGCTGGCACCGGACATGGCGGCCCATTGCAAGGCGGGCGGGGCGGCGATTCTGTCGGGGATTTTGAACGAACAGGCCGATGAGGTGATCGACGTTTATGCACGCCACGGATTTAATCTGGTGACACGCGATCAGATTGTTGACTGGACGACGCTAACCCTGCGCAAGGCTTAACAAGAATTCCTTATTTTAAGGGCATTTTGGGCAAAATTTACCGGTTTGCCCCATTTCCGCCACATTTCGGGGGGATTTTGATTGCGTTCGGTGGGGGCCGGGTAAATTTGTATTAGGCTGCTTTTATGACGATTGATGCTTCCCTGAATGAGCGCCTCCGCAAGGTTGAGCGTAAACATGGTAAAATGCGCCGCAATGGTGTGGTTCACAAAGTGGGCCGTGATGGTCTGATCCGGTCGCGTCCGCGCCTGATCCGCCCGCAAGTCCCGTTCAAAGGCCTGTTGTTGATTGTGGCCCTCTTGATTGCGTTCAAGTCGCTTTTGTTCGCCCAGATTGGCGCGGGCAACTACGCGCTGCGTGTTGACGCCCTGCGCGGAGGGACGACCTTTGAACAGGTGGGCGCATTTATCATGCAGGAGGAGCCTGTGACCGTCGCTTTGGGCGGCTACCTCAAACAGTATTTCTTTCAGCGTTAAGTCTGCCGGTTTGAACGGCTGCCTCACCGTTCGGACCCCAGACGACACAAAAAAGGCCGCGCCCTAATGGGGTGCGGCCTTGGTCGTTTGTCAGGGTTGGTCCGCTTAGCGGATCAGATCGCCGTTTGCGATGGCTTCGATATCGCCGCGTACCAGACCGATATCGTCCAGTTCACGGGCGGACAGACGGTTCAGGGACGCGCGGGTCATGCGGCGGTCGTTCCATGCAGCGATGGTGCCGATGAGGGCGGACAGGGAGAAGCCGGATTTTGCGGCGGTTGGGCGGAAGTCGATGGCGGCCATGATGATATACTCCGGTATGAAAGGGCGGGCGCCGTTGCGGGATGTCTTGATGGGCTGCAGGTAGGCGGTCTGAATACGACCCACCAGTGCCGGTTTGGCATGGGTGATATGCGATTTTTGCATGTCGGTTCTGCCATCTAAGTTAATGAAATATTTGGCATAATCTGACCTGGGGGAATGTCGAAAACAGAACATGGGATGACGATTTTGGACCTTGGCGGTCACCGCCCCGTGACGACAGCCGCGCAAGGGGGCTAGGCGGGTGTTCGCCTTTTGTGCTAGTGGAGTGGTTAACGAATAACAAAAGGGGCATGCGATGCGGGTTTTGGGCATTGATCCGGGGCTAAGGTCCATGGGCTGGGGGGTGATTCACGTGGATGGATCGCGGCTGTCCCATGTGGCGAACGGGGTTTGCACATCGGGCACGGGGGCCTTGGCGGACCGTCTGGTGTCGTTGCATGACCAGTTGGAAGACGTGATCGCAGAATTCGCGCCTGTGGCCGCTGCAGTGGAACAGACGTTTGTGAACTCCGACGCGGTGGGCACGCTGAAGCTGGGTCAGGCGCGGGGGATTGCCATGTTGGTGCCCGCACGTGCGGGGCTGACGATTGGCGAATACGCGCCCAATGCGGTCAAGAAGGCCGTGGTGGGCGTGGGCCATGCGGACAAGAAACAGGTGCAGCACATGGTGAAACTGCAATTGCCCGGCGTAAAGCTCGCCAATGCCGATGCTGCCGATGCGCTGGCCATCGCCATTTGTCACGCACACCATCTGCAATCGGCCAATGCCATGGCGCGTCGCCGGGTGGCCGTATGATTGGCCGCGTCGCCGGACGGCTGGAATACAAGGCCAGCGATCATGTTCTGATCGACGTCAAGGGCGTGGGCTATGTGGTCTATGTGTCCGATCGCGTGATGGCGGGGCTGCCTGCGCCGGGCGGGGCGGTTGCGCTTTATACGGATTTGCTGGTGCGCGAGGACCTGTTGCAGCTCTTTGGGTTCACCACGCTGGTGGAAAAGGAATGGCACCGGTTGCTGATGTCCGTGCAGGGCATCGGGGCCAAGGCGTCCATGGCAATCCTTGGTGCGCTGGGGGCCGACGGTGTGGGTCGCGCGATTGCGCTGGGCGATTGGGCGGCAGTGGCGACGGCCAAAGGCGTGGGGCCGAAGACGGCTAAAAAAGCGATACTGGAGTTGAAGGACAAGGCCCATTCGGTCATGGCCATGGCGGGCACCGGCGCATCCCCGACCCCTGCGGACGCAGGATCCGACGATGTTTTGGAACCCATTGAGGTGGCAGCCCCCACCAGCGGTGCCGCGCAATCGGAGGCCCTGTCGGCCTTGGGCAATCTGGGCTACGGCCCGTCCGAGGCCACGCAGGCCGTGGCGCAGGCCGCAGGCGAAGACCCGGAGGCCGACACCGCCACCCTGATCCGTGCGGCGCTGAAACTGCTGGCCCCGAAAGGCTGATGTGATGTCTGAAACCGTCGTGCAGCCCGACCGCCAGCCCGAGGACAATGACCGCGCCTTGCGGCCCCAGATGCTGGATGAGTTCATCGGGCAGGCGGAGGCGCGCGCCAACCTCAAGGTGTTTATCGAAAGCGCGCGCAGGCGGGAGGAGGCGATGGACCACACGTTGTTCCACGGCCCCCCCGGTTTGGGCAAAACCACGCTGGCGCAGATCATGGCGCGTGAATTGGGGGTGGGGTTCCGGATGACCTCCGGCCCTGTGTTGGCCAAGGCGGGTGATCTGGCCGCGATCCTGACCAACCTTGAGGCGCGGGATGTGTTGTTCATCGACGAGATCCACCGTCTGAACCCGGCGGTGGAGGAGGTTTTGTACCCCGCGCTTGAGGATTTCGAGCTTGATCTGGTGATCGGCGAGGGGCCTGCGGCACGCACCGTGCGGATTGAGTTGCAGCCGTTTACGCTGATCGGGGCCACAACGCGGATGGGCCTGCTGACGACGCCCCTGCGGGACCGGTTCGGCATTCCCACGCGGTTGCAGTTCTATACTGTGGCCGAACTGCATGAGATCGTGACCCGCGGCGCGCGTCTGATGGGCGCCCCCGCCACCGATGGCGGCGCGCAGGAGATCGCCCAGCGGTCGCGCGGCACGCCCCGCATCGCGGGCCGTCTGTTGCGCCGGGTGGTGGATTTCGCCGTGGTCGAAGGCGACGGCACCGTGAACCGGGAAATTGCGGACCGTGCATTGACGCGGCTGGGGGTCGATCATCTGGGGCTGGATGGTGCGGATTTGCGGTATTTGCGGCTGATCGCGGAGAATTATCAGGGCGGTCCGGTGGGGATTGAGACGTTGTCTGCAGCGTTGAGCGAATCCCGCGATGCGCTGGAAGAGGTGATCGAGCCCTATTTGCTGCAACAAGGCCTGATCCAGCGCACCCCGCGCGGGCGGATGTTGGCGCAAAAGGCCTGGACGCATTTGGGGATGGCAGCACCCAAGGGGCAGAGCGATCTGTTTGGTTGAACCCGACCCTCCGGGGGGAGTTTTTCGGGCCAGATGAAG
>NZ_JAHDGE010000027.1:0-33471 GCF_020627745.1 Pseudooctadecabacter sp. | reverse complement strand
CTGCGCGTTTATTATGAGGACACGGACCTTGCGGGGATTGTCTATTATGCCAATTACCTGAAGTTCATCGAACGGGGGCGGTCCGAATGGGTCCGCGAGATGGGCGTCGATCAGGCGGCGATGAAACGCGATGAGGGTGTTGTCTTCGCGGTGCGCCGGGTTGAGGCGGATTATCACAAACCGGCCCACTACGATGACCAGTTGGAGGTCACGACCGAGGTTGAAACGGTCACCGGCGCGCGGTTGGTCGTGCGCCAGACCGTTGAGCGCGGCGGCGAGGTTTTGTTCACCGCCCTTGTGACCATCGTGGCCATTGCTGAGACCGGCGCACCGGCCCGTCTTCCGGCAGCATTCCGCCGAAATCTGCACTAGGACAGGCGGGCCAACTGGCGTGAATTGACGTTTTGTTGGCTTTGCGGCCAAAGCTGCGTTACATCTGGTGGCAATCAGAGGCCAAAACCGGCCCGTAGCAGAAGCAGGCGTTATGGAAGTAGCACACGAATTCACGATGTGGGCGTTGTTTGCCCGCGCGACCATCACCGTAAAAATCGTCATGATCATGCTGATCATCGCCTCTGTGTGGTGTTGGGCGGTGATCGTGGACAAATTCATCCAATACCGTCGCGCGCGCGCTGAGGCGCGGGTGTTTGATGAGGCGTTCTGGTCTGGCAATCCATTGGATGAATTGTTCGACAAGATCGGGGCGACCCCGAAGGGACCGTCCGAGAAGATTTTTGCGGCGGGCATGTTGGAATGGCGCAGATCGCACCGGCAGGATGGCGGGTTGATTGCCGGGGCCACGGCGCGGATTGATCGCAACATGGATGTGGCGATTGCCAAGGAAACAGAACGGTTGCAGCGCGGCTTGACGGTGCTGGCCACGGTCGGGTCGGCCGCCCCGTTTATTGGATTGTTCGGCACGGTCATCGGCATCATGAACAGCTTTATCGAGATTGCCGAACAGCAAAACACCAATCTGGCGGTCGTGGCCCCCGGTATTGCGGAGGCCTTGCTGGCCACGGGTCTGGGCCTTTTGGCGGCGATCCCGGCGGTGATCTATTACAACAAACTGAGCGCCGACGCAGACCGGATCACATCCGGCTATGAAGCCTTCGCCGACGAATTCGCCACCATCCTGAGCCGTCAGTTGGACAGCTAAGATGGCCGGTGCAACCATTCAAAAGGACGACACAGGCGGCAGGCGGGCACGCAGGCGCAAACGCCGCGCGCGTCCTATGTCCGAGATCAACGTGACCCCCTTCGTGGATGTCATGTTGGTGCTGCTTATCATCTTCATGGTCGCGGCCCCCCTGTCCGTTGTGGGTGTGCCGGTGCAACTGCCCGAAACCGCCGCTAACGCGCTGCCATCGGATGAGGAAGAGCCGCTGACCGTCACCTTGACGGCCGAAGGTGAGATCATGATTCAGGAAACCCCTGTGGCTGCCGCCGATCTGATCCCGCGCCTGCAGGGGATCGCGGCGGAGCGTGACAGCGACCGAATTTTCCTGCGCGCGGACGGCGTGAATGAATGGAACGCTGTGGCGCAGGTCATGGGTGCGCTGAATGCCGCCGGCTTCAACAACATTGGTTTGGTGACAGACATTGGTGGGCCGTCGCTGGGCGGCGAAAGCGACGGGTAAGCCATGAGCGCCGGCACCTATTTCTCACTCACCGGACATGCGGCTTTGGTCGTGTGGATGGTTGTGGGGTGGGGGATGGATGCAGACCCTTTGCCGTTTGAGGTGACAGAGGTGTCGGTCGTCTCAGGCGAGGAATTCGCAGCTTTGACCCAAGGCGTGCAGCCGGATCTGCCTGCGGGCGCGGTGCAGGAGCCACAAACGCCAGTGATTGAGGAACCGGAGCCCGCGCCGGTGACGCCGCCGGTTGCGGAAACTTCGCCCGAACCGGTCACTCCGCCCGAACCGATCACCCCGCCCGCCGCCGAAACACCGCCCGAGGCGCCGGAGTTGACCGTGCCGGACACCCAAGTCACCGATGCGCCCCCCGATGTGCCTGACACGCCCACGATCATCGCGCCGCCGCCCTCGGCCGAATTGGGCGCAAGCCTGCGGCCCGTGCCCCGTCCGGCTCCGCGTGTTGCACCCGAGATTGTGGCCCCGCCGCCGCCCGACGCCAGCGTCGCGCCGCAGGTGACCGAGGCCGCCACGCAGCAGGTTGAGGCCCCCGCCGAGGAGCCGGTGGAGCCAGCCGATGAGACCACAGCGCCCGAAGCCGCCGCCGATCAGATCGTGACCGAAGCCGAAGAGCCTGCTTTCGCGCCTGAGATTTCGTCGCGCCCGCAAACGCGGCCCAACCGGCCTGCACCTGCGATCGAGGCCCCTGCCGACGACGCGGTTGATCCGGTTGCCGCCGCCCTGGCCGAGGCTGGTGCTGCGGACACCCCGACCCCGCCTGCGGCGGACCCGACACCGGGCTTGGGCGGGGGTGATATCTCAGATGGTGCGAAGGCCGATCTGCGCCGTGAAATCCGCAACTGTTGGAGCGTGGGCAGCGCGTCAACCGCCGCCCTGAACACCTTGATCACTGTCGAATGGGTCATGAACCCCGATGGCACCATTGATGCCAGTTCCATCACTCTGACCGGTTTCGAAGGCGGCGGGCAGGCGGATGCTGATGTGGCGTTCCGCATTGCGCGGTCCGCACTTGTGCGCTGTCAGCGCGATGGCGGGCGGACGGGTTACACCGTGCCTGCGGAACAGTTCCAGCAAGCCAGACGTTTGCGACTGACGTTTGATCCCAGCCAGATGAGGCTGCGGTGATGGGCGACAAACCGACAATGATTCAAAATCACGACTTCTCCCCGTTGCGTGCGGACGGACAATCATCACAATGAGGCCCATGATGACAAGATTTTTGACACTGTTGATGACCTGCCTTGTGATGGTGATGCCACTGTCCACTTCGCGCGCCCAAGAGGGGGCTACAATTGATCTCGGCCGTCTGACCGAAGGCATCATCGAACCCATGCCCTTCGCACTGCCCGCCTTTCAGGCGGAGGTTGCGGGGTCTGAACAGATGGCCGCACAAATTTCGCAAGTTGTGGCAGAGGATTTGACGGGCACGGGCCTGTTCCGTCAGCTGCCTGCCTCGTCCTTCATTTCCACCCCCGCCAGTTTCGGCGCACCTGTGGCGTTTCCCGACTGGCGCGCCATCAATGCGCAGGCGCTGGTCACGGGCGCTGTGGCGGTCAATGGCAATCAGGTGACGGTCAAATTTCGTCTCTATGACGTGTTCACCGGCGCCGAGATGGGCGAAGGCCTGCAGCTGTCGGGCACCACAGACGCATGGCGGCGGATGGCCCATCAGGTGGCCGATGTGGTCTACAGCCGGATCACCGGCGAGGCGGGCTATTTCGACAGCCGCGTCGTTTATATCGCCGAAACCGGCCCCAAGGACGACCGCGCCAAACGTGTGGCAATCATGGATTACGACGGCGCGAATGTGCAGTTTTTGACCGACAGCAGCGCCATTGTTCTGGCCCCTCGGTTCAGCCCAGACGGCCAGCGCATCCTTTACACCAGCTTTGGCAGCGGATTTCCGCGCATTAATGTGCTGGACGTCGCCAACCCCGCAGGCCAGCAGCAGTTGCAGACAGCCCCCGGCGAAATGGCGTTTTCACCACGGTTCAGCCGCGACGGGCGGCAGGTGATCTACAGCCTTGCCAACGGCGGCAACACCGACATTTACCGCAGTGATCTGACAACGGGGCAGTTCACCCGTCTGACCAACACGCCGGCCATTGAAACCGCACCCAGCTTTAGCCCCGATGGCAGCCAGATCGTGTTTGAAAGCGACCGCAGCGGGTCCCAGCAGCTTTATATCATGTCCGCCAACGGGGGTGAGCCGCAGCGCATTTCCTTTGGAAGCGGGCGATATGGGACGCCCGTGTGGTCGCCCCGTGGTGATCTGATTGCGTTTACCAAACAGGAAGCGGGCCGTTTCCATATCGGCGTGATGCGCACCGACGGCAGCGAGGAACGTCTGCTGACGTCGTCGTTCCTTGATGAAGGGCCCACTTGGGCCCCCAATGGCCGCGTCATCATGTTCGCCCGCGAAACCCAAGGCGCGGACGGGACATCGGCGCTTTATTCGGTGGATATCACGGGCCGCAACCTGCGCCGCGTGTCAACGCCGCAGGGCGGGTCTGACCCGTCTTGGGGGCCATTGCAGCGGTGATCACCGAAATGCGATTCTCAAACACGAAATACCGTGATAAGATGATGGCAACGAGCACATAAAAATAACGGGACAGACCCATGACACATCTTTTGAAAATCACGGCACTTCTGGGTGCGCTGACGCTGGGTGCGTGCACGAATGCGGACCGGTTTGACAGCACCGATGCCGTCGATCTGAACGGCACCGGTGCAGGCGCGGCTGTCAACACCGGTATCGACCAGACGGCCCTGACCGGGGCAAACAACCCGTCCAGCCCCGCCTTCTTTAGCCAGACCATCGGAGACCGCGTGTTGTTTGAGGTCGACCAGTCGACCCTGACGGCAGCAGGTCAGGCCACTTTGCGCGGGCAGGCGGGCTGGTTGCAGACCAATTCGGACTACCTTGCCGTGATCGAAGGGCATGCGGACGAACAGGGCACGCGCGAATACAACCTTGCGTTGGGCGCACGTCGCGCCAATGCGGTGCGTGAATTCCTGATCTCTCAGGGGGTGTCTGCGAACCGTATCCGCACCGTGTCCTACGGCAAGGAACGCCCCCTTGCGGTTTGTTCCGAAGAAAGCTGTTATGCGCAAAACCGCCGTGCGGTGACGATCATCTCGATCGGGGCGTCCAGCTAAGCGGCCATTGGGGGATGTGATGTTACGTGTACTTGCAATGATTGCGGCTATGGCCGCCCCCGCTGGGGCGGCCTTCGCACAGGATCAGACGCTTGCCGATATCCGTGCCGAACTGGCCAGTCTTTATGGGGATATCAGTGCCTTGCGGGCTGAACTTGTCGTTTCCGGACTGGCAGGCGAGGGCGTGACAGGCGCGACGCCGCTGGACCGCCTCAATTCCATCGAAGCAGAGCTGACCCGCCTGACCTCCAAAACCGAAGACCTTGAATTCCGCATCACACGGATCACGCGCGACGGCACCAACCGCATTGGCGATCTGGAATTCCGCCTGTGTGAGCTGGAAGAGGGGTGTGACATCGGCCAGTTGGGGGACACACCCTCCCTCGGCGGAGTAGACGTGGAACCCACGGCCCCCGCCATCGAGACACCTGTGACCAACGGCCCGGCCCTCGCCATTGGTGAAAGTCAGGATTTCGAGCGGGCGCAGGAGGCGCTCGCCTCAGGTGACTTTCGCGGCGCCGCGGACCTCCTTGCGACCTTTAGCGAGACCTACCCCGGCAGCCCAGTAGCCACGCAGGCCCATATCCTGCGCGGAAAGGCGTTCGAAGGGTTGGGTGAAATGACCAACGCCGCGCGCGCCTATCTGTCGGCCTTTTCGGGCAATCCCGAAGGCCCTGCCGCCCCCGAGGCATTGTTCCGTTTGGGGCAGTCACTGGGGGCTTTGGGCCAGACGCAGGACGCCTGCGTGACCCTGGGCGAGGTTGCCGTGCGCTTCCCCGGTGCGCCAGAGGTCGGCGATGCACAGGCGGCCATGGTCAATCTGGGATGCGTCTGACCGCCGATCAGCTGACCCCCTTGGGCGCTGATGGCATGTTGGTTCATTTTGTCGATACCGCGTTTCTGGGCAAATCGCCTGAGACGGTCGGGGTGGCCGTGTCCGGCGGTGGTGATTCCATGGCATTGCTCAACGTCACGAAAATGTGGGCCGATCTGGCGGGCACATCAGTCAAAGCCGTGACCGTCGACCATGGGCTAAGGCCCGAGGCCGCGACCGAGGCACAGATGGTCGCGGCCTTTTGTGAGGACTGCGGGATTTCCCATAGCGTGATCACATGGGATGGCGCGGCTGCCACGGGCAACCTGCCCGCTGCCGCACGCAAGGCGCGTTACCGGCTGATTGCGGATTGGGCCAAGGACAACGATGTTGGTGCGGTTTTGCTGGGGCATACGGTGGACGATGTGGCAGAGACATTCGTCATGCGTCTGGCGCGAAAATCTGGTGTCGATGGCCTTGCCCTGATGGATACGCAGTTTGACAGGCACGATGTCCAATGGGCGCGGCCCCTGTGGCAACAAAGCCGCGCCGATTTGCGCGACCACCTGAACCGCCATGATGTGCCATGGGTCGACGACCCGACGAATGAGGATGACGCATTCGAACGTTCGCGAACGCGCAAGGCGCTGAAGGTTCTATCGGATCTGGAGATTGATACCGATGTTCTGAAATCCGTCGCCATCCATATGGCCGGTGCGCGGGGCGCTTTGGAATATTACACTGCCAAAGCCGCCCGTGACGTTGCCCGCGAGGAGGGCGGTGACGTCTTGATTGATACGCGCCCGACACCGCCCTTGCCCCCGGACATCCAGCGCCGGCTGCTTGTGGGTGCATTGATGTATGTGGGCGGCAAGGCGCTTCCGCCACGGGCCGATGCGGTCATGGATCTGGAAATCGGGCTGATGCAGGCGGGCAAACATACCTTGGCTGGTTGCGTCATCACGCAGGAGGATCATCGTCTGCGCATCTCACGCGAACTGCAGGCGGTCAAAAATATCGCCGCGCCGTCGGGACATACCTGGGACGGACGCTGGCAGATCCTGGGCGAGGCACAGGACGGTCTGAGCATCCGCGCCTTGGGGGAGGCCATCCGCGAGGTGCCCGACTGGCGCGACACCGGCCTGCCACGGGCGTCTTTGATGGTCACACCGGCGGTGTTTCGGGGCGACTGGCTGGTCGCGGCCCCCGTTGCGGGCCTACAAAACGGGTTTGAGGCGCGTATTGTCGCGGATTTCGCCTCGTTTCTGGAATCCCGTTGAACTCCGCCCCGCAGCCTCTATCTTAGGGAGGTGGTAACGCGGCCTTAATGTTTGGCCCGTACCGAGGTTTTCAAAGGAGTGTCGCGCCTTGGGCAATGCACGCAATCTGGCCTTCTGGGTCGTTCTGTTCGTTTTGGTAATTTCGCTGTTCAACCTGTTTGGCAACGGCGGGGCCACCCAGCAGAGCAATGAGAAAAGCTATTCCGAGTTTGTTCAGGCGGTAGACGCCGGGGCCGTCGCCGAGGCGCGGATTGACGGCGAACAGCTGTTTTATCGCGGGTCCGACAACCGGACCTACGTCACCATTGTTCCGGCAGACGCGGAAGTGACCAACATGCTGGTCGACAAGGGCGTGCCGCTGACGGCAGAGGCGCAGGAACAATCCGGCCTTGCGACCTTCCTTGTGGGGCTGTTGCCGTTCCTTTTGCTGATCGGTGTGTGGATCTATTTCATGAACCGCATGCAAGGTGGCGGCAAAGGCGGGGCAATGGGCTTTGGCAAATCGCGCGCCAAACTGCTGACCGAAAAGCAGGGCCGCGTGACGTTTGACGACGTGGCCGGCATTGACGAGGCCAAGGAAGAGCTGGAGGAGATTGTCGAATTCCTCCGCAATCCGCAGAAATTCTCCCGTCTGGGTGGTAAAATTCCCAAAGGTGCGCTGCTTGTGGGCCCTCCGGGCACCGGTAAGACGCTTCTGGCGCGTGCTATTGCGGGTGAGGCGGGTGTGCCGTTTTTCACCATCTCAGGTTCCGACTTTGTGGAAATGTTCGTGGGTGTCGGCGCGTCGCGTGTGCGCGATATGTTCGAGCAGGCCAAAAAGAATGCGCCCTGTATTCTGTTCATCGACGAAATCGACGCTGTGGGCCGCGCCCGTGGTGCAGGTTACGGCGGTGGCAATGACGAACGCGAACAGACGTTGAACCAGTTGCTGGTCGAAATGGACGGTTTTGAAGCCAACGAAGGCATCATCATCGTTGCCGCGACCAACCGTCGTGACGTTCTGGACCCTGCGTTGCTGCGTCCGGGCCGGTTTGACCGTCAGGTGACTGTCCCCAATCCGGACATCAAAGGTCGCGAAAAAATCCTCGGCGTGCATGCCCGCAAGGTGCCGCTTGGCCCTGATGTGGACTTGCGTATCATCGCCCGCGGTACACCCGGTTTCTCCGGTGCCGACTTGGCGAACCTTGTGAACGAGGCCGCTTTGATGGCGGCCCGCGTGGGGCGGCGGTTTGTGGCGATGCTTGATTTTGAGCAGGCCAAAGACAAGGTCATGATGGGCGCCGAACGCCGGTCAATGGTCATGACGGACGCCCAAAAGGAAATGACAGCCTATCATGAGGCGGGTCACGCCGTGGTCGGCATCACCCTTCCCAAATGCGATCCGGTTTATAAGGCCACGATCATCCCGCGTGGCGGTGCTTTGGGCATGGTTATGTCCCTGCCTGAAATGGACCGCCTCAATATGTTCCGTGACGAATGTCATCAGCGTCTGGCCATGACCATGGCCGGTAAGGCGGCTGAGGTCATCAAATACGGCGAGGATGCTGTCTCCAACGGTCCTTCCGGTGACATCCAGCAGGCCAGCCAACTGGCCCGTGCGATGATCATGCGCTGGGGCATGTCCGATAAGGTGGGCAACATCGACTACGCTGAGGCCCATGAGGGGTATTCCGGCAACACCGCGGGGTTCTCCGTCTCGACCCAGACGAAAGAGCTAATCGAGGAGGAGGTTAAATCCTTCATCGAAAACGGGTATCAGGAAGCCAAGCGCATCCTGACCGAAAAGCACGACGAATGGGAACGGCTGGCCCAAGGCCTGTTGGAATATGAAACCCTGACCGGGGCCGAGATCAAAAAGGTGATGGCGGGCGAACCGCTGGGCCGCGATGATGATGGCGACGCGGACGTGCCGCCCGCCTCCGGCAGTTCGGTCACGGCGATCCCGAAGACCAAGCCGCGCAAGCCCAAAGCGCCGGACATGGAACCGGAAGCCACCTAAGACATCAAAAACCCCCGGACCGAAAGGCTCCGGGGGTTTTCATTTCGACGTGTGAGATGGGATGTCACAGATTTGCGGTTGAGCGGTGGCGAGCCATGGGCCATCAACACCAAAAGGAGACCCGCCATGCCCGCTTTGAAACCCACTGACTATACTGCAGAGGTCGTCTGGATCGGTGCGTTGGAGACCGAAGAGCGCACAGCGTTGAAATCTGTTCCGCGCGACCAGTTGGATCTGACCTTTGCCGGAGTTGCTGGTGAATGCCATCATGGGTTGACACGACCGTCTTGTAGCCGCGTGTCCTCGCAATATCCCAAAGGGACGGCCATCAAGAATGAACGTCAGCTGTGTATTATCAGCGAAGAAGAACTGACGCAGATTGCCGCGAAAATGGGGTTGGACACGATTGATCCGGCGCGACTGGGGGCCACGATCATGGTGCGCGGATTGCCTGATTTCACCTTCCTGCCTCCCTCGTCACGGCTGCAGGCCCCATCGGGGGCCACGGTCACGGTCGATATGGAAAACCGCCCCTGTCATCTGGTCACGCGGTCTTTGCAGGCCGAGCACGGGCCTCTTGAGGTCACGTTCAAAGCGGCCGCCAAGAATCTGCGCGGTGTGACGGCCTGGGTTGCGGCGGAAGGGGTGGTCAATGTTGGCGACCGGTTAAGCGTTCACATCCCCGATCAACGCCCATGGCAACCTGAGGACGCCTGAACCCCTTCTGAGGTTTCGTATCAGAAACGAATGGCGCGCGTTCTGACGTTTCCGCCGGTGAAAATGTCGCAAATTTTTTCACTAGGGTTTGAAAGCCATGCTTTGGTGATGTCACAACACATGCAGACAATGCCGTTCTGCCACCGGGAGACCACCACATGGGTTACAAAACAGACATCGAAATCGCACGCGAGGCGAACAAGAAGCCGATCCAGGAAATTGGCGCGAAGCTGGGCATCGGTTCCGATGACCTGCTGCCCTATGGTCATGACAAGGCGAAGGTCAGCCAGTCATTCATCAATTCGGTGCAATCCAACACCAACGGTAAACTGGTGCTGGTCACCGCGATCAACCCCACGCCAGCCGGTGAAGGCAAGACGACCACGACCGTGGGTCTGGGCGATGGTCTGAACCGCATCGGCAAGAAGGCTGCGATTTGCATTCGCGAAGCCTCCCTCGGGCCGAACTTCGGCATGAAGGGCGGGGCTGCGGGTGGCGGCTACGCGCAGGTGGTCCCCATGGAAGACATGAACCTGCACTTTACCGGTGACTTTCACGCCATCACATCGGCCCACTCTTTGCTGTCGGCGATGATCGACAACCACATCTACTGGGGAAACGAATGCGAAATCGACGTGCGCCGCGTGGTGTGGCGCCGCGTGGTGGACATGAACGACCGTGCCCTCCGGCAGATCACGGCGTCCTTGGGCGGGGTTGCCAACGGCTTCCCCCGCGAGGCGGGTTTTGACATCACCGTGGCGTCCGAGGTCATGGCGATTCTGTGTCTGGCCAACAACCTGCAGGATTTGCAGAAACGTCTGGGCGATATGATTGTGGCCTACCGTCGGGATCGCAGCCCTGTGTTCTGCCGCGATATCAAGGCGGACGGCGCGATGACGGTCTTGCTGAAGGATGCGATGCAGCCGAATCTGGTGCAGACGCTTGAAAACAATCCGGCCTTTGTCCACGGCGGCCCGTTTGCCAACATCGCGCACGGCTGTAATTCCGTCATCGCGACGACGACGGCGTTGAAAATCGCCGATTATGTTGTGACCGAAGCGGGCTTTGGTGCTGATTTGGGGGCCGAGAAGTTCATGAACATCAAGTGCCGCAAGGCGGGCCTTGCCCCGTCTGTGGTGGTCTGCGTGGCCACTGTGCGCGCGATGAAGATGAATGGCGGCGTGGCAAAGGCCGATCTGGGCGCTGAAAACGTGGATGCGGTGAAGGCCGGTTGCCCGAACCTTGGCCGTCATATCGAGAACCTGAAATCCTTTGGCGTGCCGGTCGTTGTGGCGATCAACCACTTTGTCACCGACACCGATGCCGAGGTTGAGGCCATCAAAGCCTATGTGAAAACCCACGGCGCAGAGGCTGTGTTGTCGCGTCACTGGGAACTTGGGTCCGAAGGATCGGCTGATCTGGCGACGAAAGTGGCGGAACTGGCTGAGGCTGACAGCGCCAACTTCTCCCCGATCTATCCTGATGACATGCCGTTGGCCGAGAAAATCCAGACAATCTGTAAGCGGATTTACCGCGCTGATGAGGCGCTGATGGATCAGAAAATCCGCGATCAGCTGAAGCTGTGGGAAGAGCAGGGTTATGGCCATTTGCCAGTCTGCATGGCGAAAACGCAGTATTCGTTCTCAACCGATCCGTCCTTGCGGGGTGCGCCTGTGGGCCATTCGGTGCCTGTGCGTGAAGTGCGCTTGAGCGCGGGGGCCGGGTTTATCGTCGCGGTCTGTGGTGAGATCATGACCATGCCGGGCTTGCCGCGTGTGCCATCGGCGGAGAATATTCATCTGAACGAAGACGGCCAGATCGAAGGCTTGTTCTAAAAGATAACGGCTGGGCGGCGCTCTTTGTGCGATGCACAAAAACGCCCCGCCCGCCGTCCCGTTGCCTCCGGCGGAGGTATTTGTGAACCAGAGAAAAGAAGGGTGCGCATCAAATGGCTGCGACGGTGATTGACGGAAAGGCCTTTGCGGCCAAGGTGCGGGGTCAGGTGGCCGAGCATGTGGCACGGCTCAAGGCGGAACATGGCATCACACCGGGATTGGCGGTTGTGTTGGTAGGCGAGGATCCGGCCAGTCAGGTTTATGTGCGCAACAAGGGCAAGCAGACCGTTGAGGTCGGCATGAATTCTATCGAACACAAGCTGGAGGCAACGACGTCGCAGGACGACTTGTTGGCCCTGATTGCAAAACTGAATGCGGACCCTTCGGTGCATGGCATTTTGTGCCAGTTGCCGGTGCCGGACCATATTGACGGCGATACGATCATCAATGCGATTGATCCTGCGAAGGATGTGGATGGTTTTCACATCTCCAACGTGGGTCTTTTGGGCACGGGACAGGACGCGATGGTGCCCTGTACGCCGCTGGGATGTTTGATGATGCTGCGGGATCATCATGGCAGTCTGTCGGGGATGAATGCCGTGGTGATCGGGCGGTCCAATATCGTGGGCAAACCGATGGCGAACCTGCTTTTGGGGGACAGTTGTACTGTCACCATCGCCCACAGCCGGACCGCAGATTTGCCCGCCGTCGTGCGGGGCGCCGATATTGTCGTAGCCGCCGTTGGGCGACCGCAGATGGTGCCCGGAGACTGGATCAAACCCGGCGCTACGGTGATTGACGTGGGCATTAATCGTATCGACAAGCCCGAGGGCGGGACACGGCTTGTCGGGGATGTGGACTATGACAGCTGCGCCGAGGTTGCGGGGGCGATCACGCCGGTTCCCGGAGGGGTCGGTCCCATGACGATCGCCTGTTTGCTGGCCAATACTGTCACGGCGTGTTGCCGTGCAAACGGTCTGGATGCGCCTCAAGGGTTGACGGCCTAAGTCTTATTTCGGACACACAACCCAGTATTGTGTCGTGTCACGTCGCGGTTGATTCCGCGACCTGATGAGGCTCGATAAGGGAAGGGTGTTTGGTGCGTAAATCTAGCCTGGGCTTGGCCGCGGCGATCAGGGGTGCTTTGACGCCGACCATTATTTTGGGTTGGCTGGCGTCGTCGGTGGTTGTTGCGATTTCCGGCCCATTCGGGACGTATGAGACGCACGGGATTGTGTGGCGTCTGGCCTATTGGAGCGTTGTGATTGGCGTGTCCATTCCCATCGGTATTCTGTGTCGGGCCTTTTGGGAGCAGGTTTTGTCTGCATCGTCCCAGTGGGTCAGGGATCTGGTTGTCATTGCCTCACTGGCGCTGATCTTCGGGCCCCTTGTCGTCGGATTCAACATCTGGCTGATCGGGCCCGCAGCGCTTCAATCCATCACGTGGCCCACAGCTTCGCTCGTGACATTCTGCATCGGTATCGGGCTGGTGACGGTACGGCGGTGGATTCATGACACGCAACGTGATGAGCCTGTTCGCAAGCGGGACCGTCTTCTGGACAGGATCGGTGCGCCGGATGGCCGACGCTTGGCCCATGTGGCATCCGACAACCATCATATCCGTATCTGTACCGATGATGGTACGGAATACCGGATTTTGATGCGGCTGCGTGATGCCATTGCGGAAATCGACGTGGAAGAGGGGTTGTGCACCCACAGGTCCCACTGGGTGGCCCTGTTCAATATCGACAAGGTTGATCAGATAGCAGGTAAGGAAATGGTCGTCATGTCCTGTGGAACACCTGTTCCCATTGGCCCCAAATACCGCCCCGACCTGATCAATGCCGGCGTTTTTGTCGCCTGAATGTAGTGGCCGCCGCAGGCAGCGCGATTGACCGGCGGCCGGTCAGAATTGCGAGCGCCGATGGCATCATTAGATCCGCCAGGGCCGCGTCGTTGACAGACAATCCCCCCGTATAGGCCCCGAATGCAGGCATGATAAGACGGTTGTCGTCCTTAAGAAAACATTTGCGCGGACTTGTCCCCGGTACGGCGGCCTTGGGATGATAATGCCCCGAAATTTCACCCCGACCATCGGGCAGGGCAATGTGGCGGAACGTGACCTGATCTATCGTCAGTTCATCAAGGTGACTTCCGCCCAGATCGACCGGGCCGGGATCATGGTTGCCTTCGATCCAGATCCATCGCCGTCCGGCCTGAAGCCGGAAGATGGTCGAACGCGTGTCCTCGGACAGGGCCATGGCCGCCCCCAGATCGTCGAAACTGTCACCCAGACAGATGACCGTCGCGGGGTTCGTTTCGGAAATCGCCTGGTCCAGACGCCACAGGGTGTCCTGGGTTTCATAAGGGGGAAGCAATGTCCCGCCCCGCCGCGCAATCCGTTCCGATTTGCCCAGATGCAGGTCGGACACGCACAAAATGCGCGGCACCGGCCACCACAGGCTGCCGTCGGGACGTGCCGCAACCGCAGCCCCGCAAAAGGTAAAGGCGTAGTCGTTCATGATCTGTTCTTTGGCCTGAATGTCGCCCGTTGTCTAGAGGTCTGACAAACCGGCCTCGGCCATCAATTCCGCCGCGCGGTCCTGCATCAGCCGTTCACGCCCCTCGCCCCAGACGGGAATCCGGCCCGGTTCCAGAAACAAGGGCGCGGCAAGCGGCGTCACCCGGCCCAGTCTCATGTGATCGACCTGACCTGCCGTGCGTTCGAGCATGTCTTCCACGCGGCCAAAATCAACCAGCCCGCGCATGGCCTCTTCGCGGGTGATGCGCAGCATCAGGTGGTCGGGGTCGTACTTGACCAAAGTGTCGTAAAGGATGTCGCTGGAGAACGTCGCCTGTCGCCCCGATTTGCGGCCCTGCCGCGTGTTGCGTTCGATCAGGCCAGCGATGGTAGCGGCCACACGGAAGGTCCGTTTCATGACAGCATTTCCCTGCAGCCATGTTTCCAACCCGTCGTACATGTTTTGCGGATCAAACAACGGGGCAGGGTCGGTGACCTCATCCAGCCCCCAGATCAGCAGGGCATAATCGGTGACAACAAAGCCCAAGGGATGTAGTCCTGCGGCTTCCATCCTTTGGGTCAGGATCAGGCCCAGCGTCCGGTGCGCATTGATACCGGCAAATCCGTAGACCGCCATATTCTCGCGCCCGTCCTGGGGAAAGGTTTCCACCAGAATACGCCCCGGTTCCGGCAGCTTGGAAAAGTCGCGCTGCATATGCAGCCATTCGGCGGTGTGATCCGGCAATTCGGGCCAGCTGTCCTGCTGGAACATCCGCAAGATACGCTGGCTGAGCTGGGTGGAGGTCGCAAATTTGGTGCCGTTGAACGTGGCCACCCGTGGCTCACGCCCCTTGTTGCGGCTGACCTCAACCGTAAGCTGGTTCAGCCCTTCGTAGCGCACGATCTGGCCACCGATCAGAAAGGTGTCACCGGGGGTCAGGGTCGCGGCAAATCCTTCCTCGATCTCACCCAGCATTTTCGATCCGCGCTTCCACTTCACCTTCAACGTCTCGTAATCAAAAATCGTGCCCATGTTCATACGGATGCGCGCCGCAGACCGCGGATCCCGCAACTGCCATAGCCCGTTCACCTCTTTCAGACGTTTCCACTGATCATAGGCCCGCAGCGCGTAGCCCCCAGTCGCACAGAATTCGAGGCAATCGTCGAAGGCCGCGCGGCTCAGGTCGCTATAGGCCCCGACGGTCTTTATTTCGTGGTACAGGTCCGTCGCGTCAAAAGGCCCCGAACAGGCCATTAGCAAAATGTGCTGGCACAGCACGTCGCGCGGGCCGGGCCCCTTGGGGTCCCCGTCCAGATCATTCTCCCGCGCGGCCTGCAACGCAGCCACACATTCCACGACCTCGAACCTATTGGCGGGCACCAGAACGGCCTTGGATGGTGCGTTATATCGGTGATTGGCGCGGCCAATTCGCTGGATCAGACGTTTGACGTTCTTGGGCGCCCCGATCTGGATCACAAGATCGACGTCGCCCCAGTCAATCCCGAGATCCAGACTGCCGGTGCAGACGATGGCACGCAAATCCCCCGCGACCATCGCGGCCTCAACCTTTTCGCGCTGGGACCGGTCCAATGATCCGTGGTGGATGCCAATGGGCAGCCCGTCGTCATTGGCCAGCCAGAGGTTATGAAAGTAAATCTCGGCCTGCGCACGCGTATTGTGAAAGATGAGCGTCGTTTGATGCTGTTTCACCAAATCCAGCACGGCCGGAATGGAATAGGCCGCACCGCCCCCCGACCATGGCGGCTTTTCTTCGGTGACCAGCATGGAAATATCAGGCTCCGGCCCCGGATCGGCGCGCAAAATGGGGCAGGGGTCGGGATGCCGCGCCAAAGACCGCGCGATCGCCTCAGGGTCTTCGACCGTGGCCGACAATCCGACGCGGCGCAAATCCGGCGCCATGGATTGAATTCGCGACAGCGCCAGCATCAACTGATCGCCCCGTTTGCTCTCCGCGAGGGCGTGGATTTCATCGACGATGATCCGCTGCACCCCTTTGAAAATGCGCGGCGCGTCCTCATAGGACGTGAGCAGGGCAAGGCTTTCGGGGGTGGTCAGCAGGATGTGCGGCGGATCAGCCCGCTGCCTGCGCTTTTGCGTGTAAGACGTGTCGCCGGTGCGGTCCTCAACCCGAATGGGCAGCCCCATCTCGCTAACCGGCGTGCCCAAATTGCGTTTGATGTCCGCGGCCAGCGCCTTCAAAGGCGACACATAAAGCGTGTGCAGCCCCTCGTGCCGCCCGTCTGCCAGCTCCACCAAAGACGGCAAAAACCCCGACAAGGTCTTGCCCCCGCCCGTAGGCGCGATCAACAACAAGGCAGGCTCATCTGCCCTGTCCAACATCGCCTGTTGGTGGGGGTGAATGGACCACCCCTTTGAGGCAAACCAGTCGGCAAATCGGGCGGGAAGGGCTGTCATCCCCTTAAGGTGGAGGCCCCGACGCCAGCGTCAACCCGCCCCCCTTTCTTTGGTTCAAAAATACCTCGGGGAGTCCGAAGGACGGGGCAGAGCCCCACCGGATCGGATTGGCGAAGCCAATTCGATCCTGATGTCTGTCACGTCAGATCAGTGAATAATTTCTTCTTCTTTGACGAACATGTTTGCCCATGCCCGATCAATCAGGTCCGGTGACATCTGATAGGGGATGCCCTCAAACTCACAGATCGAAATCATCTGGTCGATCAGGAAAATCGGCTGATAGTTCGCGTAGACGTTGTCGATCGTCGGATATTTCTTCTGCAGCAGATGGATCAACGCCGCCTCATCCAACGGCATCTTCCGCTTACGCGCCATCATGGCAAAAATCTTGAGGAAGTCTTCCTGATCCGGCCCGTCAATCTTGATCTTGAAAAAGATACGACGCAGGGCCGCTTTGTCGAAAATCTCGTTCGGGTGGAAGTTGGTTGAGAAAATGACCAAGGTGTCGAACGGCACCTCAAACTTTTCACCCGATTGCAGCGCCAGAATATCGCGGTTTTCTTCCAGTGGAACGATCCAGCGGTTCACAATCGCCTGCGGCGGTTCGGCCTGACGGCCAAGGTCGTCGATGATGAAAATGCCGCCGGAGGATTTCAGCTGCAAAGGCGCCTGATAGGTCCGCGCGACTGGGTTGTAGACCAGATCCAACATCTCAAGCGTCAATTCACCGCCCGTGATCACCGTGGGCCGTTCGCACTTCACATAGCGCGTGTCATAGCGGCCTGACGTGCGGCGCAGGGAATTGGGGTCATCCACGTCTTCTTCCGCTGCCGAATGGACAATCGGGTCATAGACCGTGATCACCTGACCGGAGTATTCGATGGCGCGCGGGATATAAATCTTGTCCCCCAGCGCGTCGCGAATACCGTTCGAGATCGAGGATTTACCGTTTCCGGGCGGGCCGTACATCAGGATCGACCGACCCGCACCCACGGCGGGGCCGAGTTGATCCAGCAAGGTCGGCGGCAGGATCAGGTGCCCCATCGCGTTGAGCAGCTGATCACGGGTGACGTGAATGTTGCGGATCGACTGGCGTTTGACCTGTTCGCGGTAAACCTCAAGCGGGACAGGCATGGGCCCGAAGTATTCCGATTGCGCGAGAGCATCGAGGGCGCGCTGCTTGCCCATGTCGGTCAACTGATAGCCCATCTCATTGCTGCTGCCCGCGCTCATCGTGCCGGTGGCCTCACACAGACGCTGGTCACGGGCGGCGTCAATCAGCTGCTGGGTGATGTTGACGGGCAGGCAGACGGCCTTGGCCAGATCACGCGCGCTTTCCAGATTGGTGCGGAACATGGTCTTGATCATGATGTCGCGCATCATCACAGGCGATAGCGCCATGGATTCAAGTGTCTTCGGCGCGGGGGGTGCCATCACGTCGGCGGTTTGCATGTTCATGGTGTTGGCCCGATCTGCTGTTGTTCCTGTGTCCCATTCGCCCACCGACGGGCCAATCGGCACATAGGTCGGGAAAGGTTTTGCAAAGCAGGTGTGCCTGACTATTGTGTCCAAAAAAGGGACAAAACCGTTCCAGAGGCAGGCATGACACACAAAAGACCCGCGGTTTTGGCCGCATTTTTCGCAATTTTAATCCTTTTGCTGGGTGGCGTGTCCATCTGGAAGGGCGGTTTGTACATCGGCAAGCACGAAGGCGACACGATGCACCTGATGCAGATCGTCTTCCGCATGGCCGACGGCCAGACCCCGCACCTTGATTTCATGACGCCCATCGGCGCCTTGGCCTTCTGGCCGATTGCGGTTTTGGTGACGGCAGGCATGGGTGTCGGCATGGCTGTGATCTGGTCACAGGTCATTGCGGCTGCGGTGTTTTTACCAATGCTGGTTTGGGTTTCCAAAACGAGGCTGACCCCTTGGGTCGGCGCTCTTTTTGGTCTGATTATCATGGTCTTGCTTATGTCGTTGGTTCATGGCGAGGCACAGCGCTCTGTCTCGATTTCGATGCATTACAACAGGCTGGCGTGGGCTGCGGCCTTTGTGGCGATTGTGATGGCACTGCTGCCGCCCAAGTCTGGGCGTGGCACGGTGGATGGCATCATTCTGGGGCTGATGATCTGCGTCATGGCCATGATCAAGATGACCTATTTTGTGTCTTTCGCGGTGCCGATCCTTGTGGCCCTTGTATTAACCAAGCAGACCCGCGCGATTGTGGTGGCGGCCATCACCGGCTTGGCCGTCGTGGCGGTGATCACGATCAGCCAAGGCATCGGCTATTGGCTGGCCTACGCAGGTGATTTGCTGACGGTCGCGGGATCCGATGTGCGGTCCGCCCCGGGGGAGCCATTGCCTGCAATCATGGGTGCACCGGCCTATCTGGGCGGCTCGTTGGCGGTGTTCATCAGCATCATTTTCCTGCGGCAGGCGAAGGTGGAAACCGGTGGACTGGTGCTGTTGTTGCTGGTGCCGGGATTCTTCTACGTGACCTACCAGAACTTCGGCAACGATCCACAGTGGCTGTTGCTGGTGACGGTTTTGCTGTTGGCCCTTCATGATCAAGCGCAAGATGTGGTTACCCGCTTCGGGGTCAACGCAAAATCCGCGATCCTGACCATGGCGGGCGTGACCTTTGCACTGACTGCGCCGTCGTTCTTTAATTTGGCCTATAGCCCGTTTAGGCACGCGGCGATTGATGTGGCAGACTACGCCCCGATCCTGCCGCGCGGCGGCGTCCACACCGACCTGCAATCGGCGGATTTGCGGGTAAATCGCGTGGATGCGCGAATTGCGTTGGACGGGCAGATTGACAGCTTGCCATTTTACGAAGACCGCGATGAAGCTGCCATTTTGATGGGTGAGGAAATCCCCCGCTGCACGATTGAACTGGGCCTGCCGCGGGTGATGGACGTCATTGCGCGCGACATTGACGCAGCAGACCTGTCCCAAGGCCGGTCCATGTTTGCGGCTGACATCTTTGCCAGCCACTGGCTGTTCGGGGACCTTGAACCGATGGAGAAAGGCGCGCCTTGGTACTACGGCGGCGCGCCTGGCCTGAAGGATGCAGAGCTGGTTCTGGTGCCGCTGTGCCCCGTGTCGCAAAGCGTTCAGGTCGAGATTTTCGAGATCCTCAACGGTTTGGTCAATGCAGGCAAACTGCAACTGACCGAGGTCCGCAGGACCGACATGTATGTCTTGTTTGAAAAGACCGATCTGTAACGGATCGGTCTTAGAACAGCGGCCGCGCCAGATAGACGATCAACACAGCCCCCATGGGAAAACCCATGGGAAAACGGCGCTTTTCGTCCCAACTTTTCCAGTCGGGCACCATGTTGCGAATGGCTGGAATGCGTTTTGCGATGCGATGCACCAACAGTCCGGCCAACATGCCCGCGCCAAGTAGATAAAAGACAAGTGTGACGTCGCTCAGCGCGACGAAAGGGGCGGCGGATGCAAGAAATTTGCTATCGCCCGCGCCCATCATGCCAATCATATTGGCGATGATTGCCAAGACAAGAACGACCGCGAAGTGCGCGTAACGCCACAGATAATCCGAAAACGGCATCACAAAGATGCCGACCACCACAAAAATGATCGCAAGCGCATCCGTGGACCACGTGGGGATTTTCATGGCGCGCAGATCGTTCCACGCGACATAGATGCACAAGGGCGCCACGAAGATCAGGAAGGCCACGGATTGCGTGACAGTGACATCGACCTCGGGCAAGACAAACATGGTTTAGTTGGTCACGTTGTCTTCAAGGGCCCGAAGCGAACGCACGGCGGCCTCAAAATGCTGCGGATGGGTGTCGATTGCTTCACGTAACAGACCGCGCCCGATGGTGACGTCGTTCTGTTTGATCGCAGTCAGGGCGAGGGTATGCAAAAGCTGGGCGCGTTCGATCTGGGTCATCGGAATGACGGGCAGATCATAGTTGCGCTGAGCGCCGCGTGCCAGAACCAGATTGTTTTTGGCGGTAAAAAGGTCACGGTCGTTGCGCAGGGCGTCGGTAAACAATCGTTCGGCAGCGGCATAATCCCCGCGGGTCAGTTTGGAAAAGCCCCAGTTGTTCAGAACCCCGGCGGGGGAGGTCGTCAGACCGGCTGCGGTTTCATAAAAGCTGTCCGCGTTGGACCATTCCTCGTTGCTGTCGGCAACCATGGCCTCCAACCGGTACCGTTTGAAACTTTCATGGGTCGGCGGAATGGCGTCCAGCGCAACCTCGGCCCCGTCCCAGTCATTGTTGCGGATCAAGGCATCGGCCAGATCGACCTGATCGGTCACGGTGCTGTCTTCGTGGTCCACCACGGCCTGCCATGCGGTCACGGCTTCGGACGCGCGACGCGCGCGGACAAGCGATTTTGCCAGACCCCGCATCAGATCAATCCGGCCCGGATCGTTGGCGGAGGCGCGCAAGAAGTAATTCACCGCCTCGCCAGGATCGGCCACGGTCAGCATCACGTCGTTCAGGTTTGTTTCATCGACCACATTGACGTCTTGCAACGCCCGTTGGACCTGTGCATCGCCGGAACGGTCACAGGCGGTCAGGGTGATCGCGCCCAAAAGGGCTGCGGAAAGAAGAATAGGGTGGCGCATGATTGTGCGTCCTTTACTGCTCTGCCTCTTACAGTGTCGACAAAAGCACGAAGTCACCCGTGCCCCGCCGCACCAATTGGAACGGTTCGTTCTCTTGAAGATCAGTATTAGACGGATTTTCCAATTTTGCGAGTGCCAAGCGCAGGTTGTCGCGGATTTCGTCGGAATTCCCGTTATCCGTTGCAAAGGCGCGACGGAAAACCTGTGCGGCCTCGGGTGTTTTGCCCCGTTCCATCAAAATGACACCCAGATTATTCCATGCGGCGGCAAAGGCGGGGTCTTCTTCGACGGCGCGGCGCAGGAGGTCTTCGGCCTGACCCAACCGCCCCAGCTTGAGGTTCGCAGACCCCAGCGCAGACAGCGTGTCCACGTTAAGGCCCTGTTGACCAGCGGCCCGCAGATAGGCGCGCAACGCCAGGTCGTATTCGCCCGCAGCCATCAACCGATGGCCGACCAGCAGCCCGTCTATGTCGGACGCCCCCGCGACAGTGGGTGCAAAAACCCGGTCGCCATTGGGCGCGAAAGCGCCCTCACCGCAACCGGTGAGGGCGCCTAAACCCATCAAAATCCCCACGATTCTGTTCATACTGCCTTTAGAAGTTTGCGGCCTGAAGTGTTTCGTAGATGTTATACACCGACGGCCCGATCAGGATGATCAGAAGCGGGGGAACCGTCAACATCATCGTCGCAAGTGTCATTTTTGTCGGCAGGGTGTTGGCCTTTTCTTCGGCGCGCATCACCCGCTTGTCCCGCATCTCAGCCGAGAACACGCGGAGCGCTTCGGCGATGGACGTACCAAATTGCTGCGACTGGATCAGCACGGTCACGAAGGACGCGATGTCGGACACGCCACAGCGTTCGGACATATCCCGCAGCACTTGCGTCTTGTCCTTACCGGCCTTCATTTCGTTGCTGACCATTTCGTATTCTTCCGCCAGTGCGGGAAAACCGGCCTTCAATTCATGGGCCACACGAATGATGGATTGATCAAGGGACTGACCGGCCTCAACGCACACCAGCATCATATCAAGGCTGTCGGGAAAGCCGTTGATCATTTCCTCCTGCCGTTCGCCCTGCCGCTTGTTGACCCAGTAGCGCGGCAGGTAATATCCCGCGAGGCCGGGTCCGAGGATCGACATGACGGTCGCCTTGGTGGAGGGATCACCCGTCTGCGAGGAATAGATCGCATAAGCGACGCCCAGCAAAAGAAGTATGATGCCGAGAGAAAATTGGGCGAAGTGATAGGTTTTGACCGCCGATTTCGTCCGGTAACCCGCCTGGATCAGTTTCAGGCGGATCGCGGTGTATTCTTCGACGTCCTGCGGTTCCAGAAAGCTGGAGTATTTATCAAGCTTGTCGGTGCCTTTGCTGGCGCGCAGCCGTTCGGGCGTGTTCGCCATATTGGCGCGGCTGGATGCCTTCAGCTTGTCAAGCGGGTCGGCCTTTTGCTGCATCAGAGCCGGCAGAACCAAAAGGATCAGCAAGACCCCAAGCATACCCACGGCTATCAGTGGCCCGAAGGGGCCCAAAAGCTCGATCAGCTTGGCGTTGATGGTGTCGAGAAAAGCCATAGGAATTATACCTTAATGTTCACGAGGCGGCGCATGACGATGACATTCGCCACAAGAAAGCCGGCCACGACCAGACAAGCGGGGATGAAGGCCGCGGTCTCTTTGACGTCGTCGTAGTAATTGGGCTGGATCAGGTTGATCATCACCAGCGCGCCCAAGGGGAAGACGGACAGGAACATGCCGGACCATTTTGCCTCTGCGGTGATGGCTTTCACACGACGGAAGAGTTTGAACCGTGCGCGGATCACCTGTGACAGACCGTGCAGAATTTCGGCCAGATTACCACCTGCCGTCTGCTGGATCGTCACGGCCACGGCCAGAAACCGCATGTCCTGCATGTCCATCCGTTCGGCCATATGTTTTAGGGTTTCGCCCATGTCGCGCCCGTAGGCCGCCTCGTCCGAGATCACGCCCATTTCGGACCCCAGCGGGTCCGGCACCTCTTTGGCGACAATCGCCACGGCAGAGGAGAACGGGTGCCCCACCCGCAAGGACCGCACCATCAGTTCAACCGCGTCAGGCAGCTGTTCCTCGATCATGGCGATGCGTTTTTTTGCCTTGGAATTTACCCAGAAGAAGACGCCGCCCACGCCCATCACAACCGCAACCGCTGCGCGGATTGGCAGGGACGTTGCGGTGCCCACGGTCAGACCCATGAAGGCCACGCCGCACAGCAGCACCATAATCATGATCAACTGGCTGGGCGAAAACGCGATGTTCGCTTTCTGCGCCTTGGCCGCCAGCAGGGAATACAGCGGGATGCTTTGCGATTTCATGTGCTGGGTCATCTCCTTGCGGAGTTGTTCCAGCACCTGTTCGCGGTTGCCGCCCTTTTCCAACATCTCAAGGCGACGGTTCACCTTGTTGTTGAAATTGATGCTTTTGCCAAAGGCGACAAGATAGATGCCGTTGACCAGCACGATACAGGCCACAAAGATCAGGCCATAGATGATCGGTTCCGCTGAAAGCGTCATAGCTGGGGTCCCTTACTGGGCTGCAACGGGTTCGAAGATGGCGGGCGGCAGATCGTAGCCCCACAGCTTGAACCGTTCGGAGAAGTGGCTGCGCACACCGGTGGCGGTGAAGTGGCCGATGATTTTGTTGTCGGGCGTGAGACCCACACGCTGGTAGCGGAAGACCTCCTGCATGGAGATCACATCGCCTTCCATTCCGGTGATTTCGGTGATGGACGTCATCCGGCGGGAGCCATCCTGCAAACGCGAGGCTTGCACGATCAGGTTCACAGCCGAGGAAATCTGGGATCGGACGGCCTTAAGCGGCATTTCAATGCCGGCCATGGCGATCATGTTTTCCAGTCGCGACACGCCATCACGGGCGGAGTTGGCGTGGATCGTGGTCATCGACCCGTCGTGACCGGTGTTCATGGCCTGCAGCATGTCGATGACTTCCTCGCCGCGGGTTTCACCCACGATGATGCGGTCAGGGCGCATCCGCAGCGCGTTCTTCAGACAGTCGCGGGGGCTGACTTCGCCTTTGCCTTCGACGTTGGGGGGGCGGCTTTCCATCCGGCCCACGTGGGTCTGTTGCAGCTGAAGTTCGGCCGTGTCCTCGATCGTCAGGATACGTTCGTCGTTGTCGATGAAAGACGACAGGGCGTTCAGCGTGGTCGTTTTACCGGAACCCGTACCGCCAGACACGATGACATTGAGGCGGGTGGACACAGCAGCTTGAAGGTAAGCGGCCATTTCTTCGGTAAAGGCGCCGAATTTCACCAGATCGTCGATGCCCAGTTTGTCCTTCTTGAACTTACGAATGGAGACCAGCGATCCGTCCACGGCCACAGGCGGCACCATGGCGTTGAAACGCGATCCATCGGCCAGACGGGCGTCAACATAAGGGTTGGATTCGTCGACACGGCGGCCCACGGCGGACACGATCTTGTCGATGATCCGCAACAGGTGCCGTTCGTCTTTGAAGGTCACATCCGTCAACGTCAGTTTACCGGCGCGTTCCACGAAAATCTGGTGCGGCCCGTTCACAAGGATGTCGTTGACATTTTCGTCCTGCAACAACGTTTCCAGCGGGCCGAGGCCCTTTACTTCGAAGAACAGTTCCTGATTGAGGGTCTGACGTTCTTCACGGTTAAGGACCACGCCCATCTCATCCAGCGATTCCTGCGCAATGGCGCTGATTTCCGCTTTGAGGTCCTGTTCGGTCGCATTTTCCAATGCGGCCAGGTTCAGGTTGTCCAGCAGGGACTTGTGCAGTTCCAGTTTGATTTCACCCAAACGTTCCTTACGCTTTTTCTCTTTGTCCTGCGGGGCCACGACCGCGCTGACCGGGGCCGGCTTCATCATGGACTTGCGTGGAGCCTCGGGCACGGCGGCCTTGGGTGCCGCGTCATTGGCCGGGGTCTTGGGCGCAGGGGCGCTTGGTTTTTTGTACTTCGAGAACATGGATCCCACCTTTATGCGGTCGCTGCCGCGTCAGAAACGTTGACCTCGTGCACGGACTTGGCCAGTTTTGCGATTTCCTTACGCATCGGGTTCTTTGGAATGGCTTCGGCCATGGGCACGCCGTGATCGGCGTTTTGTGACACCGGCTTGCCGCCGTCCGGCAGTTGCACCTCAATGGAGATGCCAAGGCTTTCGGCCAGACGCTTGATCCGGCTTTTGCCGTTCAGGTCCGTAAACTTCGGCGCGCGGTTCAGCACGAACCGCAGCTTTTCGAACGGCAACTGTTCGGATTGCAGCGCCCGTTTGATCCGCAGTGTGTTTTGGGCAGACCGCATGTCCAGTTCCAGCGTGGCAAAGTAGACATGGGCGGCGTTCAGCACCGTTTCGGACCATTCGACCATGGTTTTGGGCATGTCGATGATGACGTAATCAAAATTGGTCCGCGCCATTTCAATGATGCGGTCGATGTCTTCGGGGCTGACAAGATCCATTGGAATAAGATCGGTCGGTGCCGTCAGCACCTGCAGCTTGTTTTCAAAGGTCAGCAACGAATGCATGAAGCTTTCGCTGTCCATGGCCTCCGTGTCCTGCAACATTTCGAACACGGCCTCGCGACGCGGCAGATCGAGATAGGTGGATACGCTGCCGAACTGGAAATCCAGATCAATGAGGCAGACGCGCGGCGATGTGTCTTCTTCGATGTTGGCCAGTTCCCACGCAAGGTTCACGGCCAGCGTCGTGGCACCGGTGCCTCCGGACATGCCCTGCACGGGGATGAGCACGCCGTTGCGGTCGCCGGTGGCTTTGAGTTTCGTCTGCATTTCTGGTGCTACTGGGGCCGCAGGCGGAGGCGTCAACACGCGGTCGATCGCCTGGGCGAGTTCACCTTCGGGCAGGGGGTAGGGGACGAACTCATCACCGCCTTCGCGCAGCAGCCCGTGAAGGGACGCGGGAGAGACGTCTTCTGCGATCAGCAAAACCTTGATATCACGGGCTTTCGCGGCGCGAATGATCTCGGATATGATCGTCAGATCAGCCTCGTCCTCTTCATCCAGCGCAATGGCCAGAAATTCAAGCTCGCTCGCTTCGGGTTGGTCAAGATAGGGCAGGGCGTCGTCAAACCCCAGATCCCCCCAGCTTTCACCAAGGCAGGTTTCCATATCTTCGATCAACAGATCGAAATTCTGCACATCGCGGCTCACCGTACATGCGGTGATCGGCTGTGGTTCCGGTTGCAACATTGCTGCGCTCATGACCTTGGTCCTTTACCCAATACATGGCGCTTGTCCGCGCCAGAGAATCTGTTCGACCCGCTGTCGCAAGACGCAACTGGGGCTTCGTTACCGCCCTGTCTGACGCTGAAAGGGGGCAACATTGGGGCCAGACTTGCCCATTTGTGCGGTTATTGGAGACGATCACACAGCTTAAGCGGGCGTTGTTTCCATCCAATTTGGGACAATCGGTACGAAAAAGGGCCCCGAAGGGCCCCTGACGTATGTGTTTTCCGCGCGGTGGTTTAACCGCCGCCGCCGCCGGCCGGTTCAGCGGCCCCGCCGCCGCCGCCACCACCGCTCAGCTGTGTGGGTGGCACAGCGCTGGCCACATATTCGCGGAAGATAACCTCAGCATAACGGCCATTCAGCACGGTGGGATGGTTGTCGACGAAGCCTGATACTTCGGTAACTGTCCGGCGGTTGCGACGCTCACGCCCCTCCGTTACGATCAACGGCTGCGTTTCGCCAAAGGTCACGACCGCCTCAAGCCGGTTGCGGCTGATGCCTTGCGACGTCAGGTACAGAACGACCGCTTCTGCACGACGCAGGCCCAGACGGCGGTTGTAGGCCATCGAACCGACCAGATCGGTGTGCCCGAACACCTTGAAACGCACTTCGGGGAACTGCCGGATCCACGCCGCCTGCTGGCGTAGGGTGGCCCGTGCCGTTTCGTCCAACGCCGTGGAATTAAACGGAAAAGTCACCATTGTGTTGACTTCGGTGCTGAACCGGCGGTTCAGGTTGATCGCAAAGCTGCTGGCGCCCGATTGCACAGATGTATTTTGTGCCGTCGCGTTGCCAAAGTACCCGCTGTCAATTTCGGAGCCCGCTTCACGGGTGTTGAAATCCCGCCACTGACCCGCGCCGGTGGAACAGCCTGTAAGGGCCAGCACCGCGGCTGTGAAAGCTGCTGTCGTTTTCATTGTGCAATGTCCCATATCAATCGTCCAACACGTAGCCATAAGAGCCGCTGAAGTCCTGCCGTGCAACCTCGCCCGCGCCGCCGACCTGGGGCGCTTCGCCTGCCGCGACCCGCCCGAAGAGGAACAGATCACGCTCCGAGGGGGGGCGCACACGGTCCGTCGGCAGGGCCAGAGCCTCGCCGCGGGTGGGCGTTACAAGGTGGGGGGTCACGATGATGACGAGTTCGGTTTGCTGCCGGCTGTATTCAGCGGACCGGAAAAGCGCACCCAGCACCGGAATGTCACCGGCCCATGGGACCTGACCGCTCAAATCGACGAAATCGTCAGACAGAAGGCCCGCAATGGCAAAGCTTTCGCCGTCGCGCATTTCAACAGTGGTCGAAGTTGCGCGGGTTTTGAAGGCGTCGATGCTGAACCCGTTCTGGGAAAAGCCGTTTGCCGGATCGAGGGAAGACACAGAGGCGTTCAATTCAAGATTGATGATATCGCCATCCACCACGCGGGGGATAAAGTCCAGTTCGATCCCGAAGGGTTTGTATTCGATCGAGATGGAGCCCTGTTCCTGTGCAACCGGAACCGGATATTCGCCACCGGCGAGGAAGCTGGCCTCCTGGCCCGACAAGGCCGTCAGGTTCGGTTCGGCCAAAGTGCGGACAACGCCGCGATTTTCCAAGGCTTCCAAGAGGATACCGACCTCGACCCCGCCTGCGTTGAACCCGAAAAGGAAGGCGCCCGCGTTGTCATTGCCGCCCGGCAGGGCGCCGCCAAGGGCCCCTGTGCGTGCGCCGTCACCGACGGTTGTACCTGTTCCCAACGCCAGCCCGAGATCACCGCCAAGGGTATCGCCCCCCAAGGACAGGGAGGAGCTGAGGGATTTGGACACGGACCGCTGCATTTCTGCAAATCGGACCCGCAACATCACCTGTTGGGTGCCGCCGACGGTCATCAGGTTCGACACCCGTTCGGGTGCATACCGGTTTGCCAGTTCAAGGGCGCGGTCCAGCCGTGCGATGGATGAAACTGTTCCGGACAGCACGATGCCGTCGTTCGCGGTGCGCACTTCGATATGCTCACCGGGGAGGATCTGTTCCAGTCGTTCTTTGAATTCCGCGATGTCGGGGGTCACGTGAACCTCGACATTGGTGATCAGCCTGCCGTCACCCCCCAGAAGGGTCAGCGTCGTGCGACCAGGTTCCTTACCCAGAACGTAAATCGTTCTGTCGGACAGGGACGAAATGTCTGCAATGGTGGGGTTTGCGATCGACAATTCGGTGAAGGGGACGTCACTTTCGACGACCACCGCCCGGTTCATCGGAACATTCAGCGCGCTTGACGGAGCGCCGCGCATAACGCGCAATGTTTCCGCCGGAAGATGCGCGGGAATGCTTGCAATACTAAGGGACAACCCGACTAGGGCCGCCTTGAGAAATCTATTCTTTTTCATGGTGACCTGCCTCTGATGCCACATCTGTTGCGGACTTTTCGTCCGTCATTCCGTTGACCCTGCGCGAAAATGACATTTTTTGCAAGAATCAATACATTGAGCCGCGATGTTTATGTGGATAACCAGCAACACAAACCGCGCCCCCGCTATTCAGGACACAGATCGGGCGCCGCAGTTTTGTCCACGGCGCCCGATCGCGTCAGGTTGAAAATGTGTAAATCCGGGTCAGACGCCGGCCCAGCACTCAGTTGGTGCAGGGGATCGGGATTTCGACAACTTCTGCCCCGCGGCGTGTGCGGATTGTACAAATCCGTTCCTGTTCGATCTGCGGGGCGGGGGCCTGTGGCAGAATGCCCAGCAGGCTGGCCTGATCAACCTCGATCGCGCCTGCAATGGTGTCGTCTTCGCGGCCCACCAGTGACAGCGACAGTTTGCCCGTCGCCTGCGCCTGTGCAAGGGCCGCCACCTGATCGGGTGATACCTGAACCGTGACGGTGCGGGCAATCGTTGCCCCCGTCCGGCCGCTTTCGGATGTCTGGTCCACGGCGACGAGCTGAATATTTGCCTCGATCAGTTTGGTGATATCGGTATTGCCACCATCGGTCAGGCCTGCGGCCCGGCCTGTCCAATATACATCGACGCGGTCGCCGGGGGTCAGGAAGCCCGAAACGCCGGAGGAGACGTCCACATTGATGGCGAAGGCGCGCATACCCCGTTCGATCAGGGCCGTGATCCCGGCCACTTCCCCGGGGTCGGTAACTTTGGTCGCCAGGACCGGTTCGTTCGGTTCCATCTGGCGCAGGACGACGCGCAATTCTTCCGGACCTTCGGAGAATAGTTCTTCCTGGGTGCGAAAGACGCCTTCTGGAAGGAAGGGTTCGGCGTATTTGATGATGACAATGTCCTCAGCCGTAATCTGTTCGCCGTGTTCCATGATTCGGTTTACGGCAACCACGTCAACTGTCGGCACAGCCTCGGCCATGACAGCACGCTGGGCGGCCAAAGCGGCGTTTTGTTCCTGAAAATACCCTTGCACCATATAGATGGCGAAGCCCGCCAGGCCCATGCCGGCAATCAGGACAAGTCCGAATACTGCTCTCATTGTGTTTCCTTCCGGATAACTGGCCAGCTTGGACTGGCACGAATACTATTATTCCCAGTCCCTAACGACAGAATGCGGCCACTTTGTGCCGCATTCATGAACTTGGTGTGATTTGTAAAAGGGTCCGGTCCCTGTCCGGCCGATGCCTTAGTATGTGGCGATGGATTGCGCACTCAAAAACGCGCCCACGCTGCTGGATTTGTTCGTGGCACCGGCACCGATAATCGCGATCAACGCAATGGAAAGGCCGATGATCACTGCACACAGGACAACCCAATCAACGGTCACGGCCCCGTCTTCTTCTTCACGAATGGTTTTCATAAACTTCAACATGGTACATCTCCGGCGCGGTAGGGGGAGTTAATCAATAAATCTCGACCTTAGGTGTGGTCTTCAAATGTGGCCCAAACTTGGTCCAAATCGGTTTATTGCGGGGTAAAATTGCCCCTGCTTTCAAATCAAAAAGGCCGCACCCGAAAGTGCGGCCCTCTTGTCGCATACGCAGCCGGAGGCTTAGTAAGTTGCGATGGTCTGTGCGGACAGCTGGGAGCTGATCTTGTCGCCCAGAGCAGTCGTACCACCGGACACGGAAGACAGAACGGCGATGCCGAGGCCCACGATGGCTGCGGTCAGAACGACCCAGTCAACAGTTACGGCGCCGTCTTCGTCGTTGCGGAAGTTCTTGATAAAGTTAAGCATGTGAGTTCTCCGAATTCGTGTTGTGATTAGTAAGTTGCGATGGTCTGTGCGGACAGCTGGGAGCTGATCTTGTCGCCCAGAGCAGTCGTACCACCGGACACGGAAGACAGAACGGCGATGCCGAGGCCCACGATGGCTGCGGTCAGAACGACCCAGTCAACAGTTACGGCGCCGTCTTCGTCGTTGCGGAAGTTCTTGATAAAGTTAAGCATGTGTTTCCCTCCTCAGGGTGTTCTCTCAGTTTCAGTATCTAGGCGGACCGTTTTGTGCACCGGCCTCTTGTTGGTGCGCAGTCCGTCTTGGATGAGCATTGTTTGACTGCGGAATAGGGCAGGAATTGGACGCCATTCGTGCAATTTTGCATCCGCTTAACTTTTTAGGAGGATTTAGGTCAGGTCATTGTTATGAAACGATAAATTACGGAAAAAGCTTTAACCTTTGTAAATGATCGTTGCAAAAACGTGTCTAGTGCCCCTCACCTCCAGCGGATTGTCCATGATTATGTGGATAACGGAACCGCGATTGCGGTAGTTTGGACAAAACAAGAAGCAGGCGGAGACCGCGAAAATGCGGCGGACATTATTACTGACCCTTCTGTGCGCCGTGATCGGGGCAACCTCGGCCATGGCCGAAAGCCACCGGTTACAGGGTGACTTTACATTCCGGCGGGTGGGCGTGCCGCAGGCAGGGACGGCCAACCGCATTACTGTGCAAGTGTCACCGCAGGCCCCGTCCGGCCCGCAGGCCCCGGCTGCGGCAGGGGCGGCTGTTGCAGTCCCGCGCGCGCCAGGCGACCCGGCTATTGCGGGCCTTGCGCCGGCGCCCAGCGGTGTAGAATGGTACTGGCAGGCGATTTCCCCGTCCTTGGATGACGCCGACCGCTTCAGTCTTGAGGCGGCCGTGGCGGCCCTCAAAGCCGCCCCGCAAGGGCAGGGCGTGCCCGCCCCCCGACTGCAGGGCATGACCGAACTGGCCAGCCGCTACGGTGTGGATATTCTGACGGCAACCATCGGCACCGATGTGTCGCCAGCACTGGTTCTGGCGGTGATTTCCGTGGAAAGCGCGGGACGGTCCGATGCCGTCAGTTCCGCAGGGGCACAAGGTTTGATGCAACTGATGCCGCCCACCGCCGCGCGGTTTGGCGTCGAAAACGCCTTTGATGTGCGCGACAACATTAGCGGTGGCACGGCGTATCTGGACTGGCTGCTCGATGAATTCGACAACAAGGTGATTTATGCACTGGCGGGCTATAACGCGGGCGAGGGGGCCGTGCGCAACAACAATGGCATCCCGCCCTACGCCGAAACCCGCGCCTATGTCCCCAAAGTGCTCGCCGCATGGGAGGTCGCGCGCGGCCTGTGCATGACCCCGCCGGAACTTGTGACAGACGGCTGCGTCTTCGCCGTCGCATCTGAGTAAGGAATACTGACATGACCGCAAAACCGCTGGTTCTGGATGCGGATGGCACGTTGCTGCGGACCGACATGTTGCTTGAAGGCATTTGGAAAGGGTTGGGGACCGACCCCGCCGCCGTGTTCAAAGCCCTGCCGCTGATGTCCGACCGCGCCGCGTTCAAAGCGGAAATCGCCCGCATCGCCCCCTTGCGGGCCGATCTGTTGCCGGTGCACGAGGACGTCGCGGCCCTGGCTCTGGATGCCCGGGAGCAGGGCCGTGAGGTCGCCATCGCCAGTGCGTCCGACATCTCCTATGTGGCGCCGCTGGCGGCCCACTACGGCATTGACCGTGTGTTTGCGTCCGAAAACGGGGTCAATCTGAAAGGGCAGGCTAAGGCCGATGCCCTTGTCGCGGCGTATGGCGAAGGCGGGTTCGATTATGCCGGCAACGACAAAAGTGACCGCAAGATTTGGGATCACGCCGATCATGCCATTGTCGTGGGGCGCGCCGGCGGCGGGGCACAGGGGCTGACATCGGTCACGCAACTGGACGGCGGCTGGTCGCCGCGCGCGGTGCTCAAATCCATGCGACCCCATCAATGGGTCAAAAACGTGCTGCTGTTTTTGCCCATGATTGCTGCCCATGCGTTCTTTTTTGACATCTTTCTGGCCGTCTGTCTGGGCATCGTCAGCTTTTCGGCGGCGGCATCCTGCATCTATATCGTCAATGACCTGCTGGATATCGAGGCAGACCGCCTGCACGTGAAAAAGCGCAAACGCCCCTTTGCCGCCGGAACCGTGCCGATTCCCATCGGGATGCTGACCTGTTTGGTCCTCGGGGGGATCGCCCTTGGCGTGGGCGCTGCGCTGTCGGTGCAGATGTTCGGGGTCGTGGCCTTCTACATGGCGCTGTCGCTGGCCTATTCCATGCGCCTCAAACGGTTGCGGTGGATTGATATCGCGGTGCTGGCGTCGCTTTATACCTTGCGGGTGGTGGCAGGGGCTGCGGCCAGTGGCGTCGATGCCTCGGTCTTTATGCTGATCTTTATCTTCCCCATTTTCATCACGCTGGGCTGCGTCAAACGGATGACGGAACTGGCGCTGGCGACAGATGACAAACCCCTGCCGGGCCGTGGCTATGCGCGCGGCGATATGGGCGATCTGTTGAATATGTCGGCAATCGGCATGGTCGGCGCTTTGGTGATCTTCTTTCTTTATTCCTATTCGGATCAGGCACTGGCGCTCTATCCGGATCAGTGGCTGTTGTGGGTGGCGCTGCTGCCGATTGCGGCGTGGCTCTACCGGATGGTGCGGCTGGGCTATATGGGGCGGATGGACTACGACCCGATTGTCTTTGCCCTCAGCGATATGCGGGGGCTGGGTTATCTTCTCATCACCCTGTCGTTGATGTTCTACGCTGCCGGTCTGTGGTCAGAATGGTACGCACGGCTTTTGGGCTGACCGGTTAGCACTGCCTTAACCATACTGAAGTAGACACGAACTGCGGCACAGGCGGGGACGCCGATGGCCGTAGACGGAGACGAGAGTACATCGTTTTCAACCCGACGCGTGTGTTTGTGCGCGTCGGGTTTGTTGTCTTTGTCTTATAAATATCCCG
>NZ_JAHDGE010000026.1:22361-42898 GCF_020627745.1 Pseudooctadecabacter sp. | reverse complement strand
TCGCTCCCCACTTCGATCGCCTCGCGCAGCTTTCTTTCCAGCGCGCGCTGCTTGCCTTCCGCATAAAACTTCAGCCCGAACATGTCCTTGACGTAGAACGTGTCCACCACCTGTTCGCCGTAGGTCGCGATGACGGCGCTGGCGATGTAGACGTTGGCGGCGGCCAAGGTTCGTGTCAGGTCGTGGAGGAATCCGGGGCGGTCGCGGGTGTCGACTTCGATGATGGTGTAAATCTCGGACCCGTCGTTGTCGAAGGTGATGGAGGTCGGCACGCGGAAGGCTTTTTCGCGCTTTTTCATCTTGTCGCGGTCGGCCAGCTTTTCGCGGGCCACCAATTCCCCTTGCAGGGTCTTTTCGATCATCTGCCGCAGGCGCGGCAGGCGGGCCTCTTCATAGGGGCTGCCTTCGGCGTCCTGCACCCAGAACGCAGCGGTGGCAAAGCCGTCTTTGGTGGTGAACGTCCGCGCGTCCACCACATTGGCGCCCACCAGCGACAAGGCCCCGCACATACGGCTGAAAATGCCCGGATGGTCGGCCATGGCAAAACACACGCGGGTGGCGTCACGGTCCTCGTCGGGGGTCAGCGCGATGCGGATTTCATTGGTGCCGATGCCATAGAGCAGCTTTGCAAAATCCACATGCGCGGTGACGTGCAAACCCTGCCAGTAGGGCGGATAATGGCGGGCCAGTTCGATACGGATGTCCTTTTCGGACCAGTCCGCCAAAGCCTCGCGCAGGTTGCGCCGCGCGCCGGTGCCGCGCTCCTCGCGGTTCAGCGCCTCCATCCCGTTTTCCAGCGCAAACCGGGTCTGGCGATAGAGCGCGCGGATCAGCACCGCTTTCCAGTTGTTCCACGTACCGGGGCCCACGCCACGGATGTCGCAAACGGTCAGCACGCACAGCAGATCAAGCCGTTCGACCGTTTTCACCGCCTTGGCAAAATCGCGCACGGTGCGCGGGTCCGCGATGTCGCGTTTCTGGGCCATGTCGGACATGAACAGGTGATAGCGCACCAGCCATTCGACAGTGTCGCATTCCTTCTTTGACAGTCCCAGACGCGGCGCCACCTTGCGCGCGATCCGTGCGCCCAGGATCGAATGATCTTCGTCCCGCCCTTTGCCGATGTCATGCAACAACAGCGCCACATAAAGAACCTTGCGGTTGATCCCGTTCTTGAGGATCGACGCGGAGACGGGCAGTTCCTCATCCAGTTCCGCCCGTTCGATCTGCGCCAGATGGCTGATCGTCTGGATCGTGTGTTCGTCCACGGTGTAGTGGTGATACATGTTGAACTGCATCATCGCGACGATGGGTTCGAATTCGGGGATAAAGGCGGCCAGAACGCCCAATTCGTTCATCCGCCGCAGCCCCCGTTCGGGGTTGCCGTGTTTCAACATCATATCAAGAAAGATGCGCTGGGCCTCGCGGCTGTCGCGCAGGCTGTCGTCGATCAGCGTCAGGTTCGCCTTGATCAGACGCATGGCATCCGGGTGCAGCAAGGTGCCCGTGCGCAGGGCTTCCTCGAAAATCCGCAGCAGGTTCAACGGGTCCTTGAGGAATTCCTTGGGCCTGTCCACGGTCAGCCGGTTCTGTTTGATCGCATAGGGCGGTTTGGCGGTTTTCTTGCGCGAGAACAGACGCAACAGGACAGGTTCGGCCTTGAGGTGTGCGTCCTCCTGTGCGGTCAGGAAAATACGGGTCAGTTCCCCCACGTCGGTGGCGTGGCGAAAATAATCCTGCATGAAGTGTTCCACCGCCCGGCGGCCACCCTTGTCGGCATAGCCCATCCGTTCGGCCACCTCGACCTGCATGTCGAAAGTCAACTGGTCGGCGGCGCGACCGGACAACAGGTGCAAATGGCACCGCACAGCCCACAGAAATTCGTGCGCGGCTTTGAATTCTTCGTATTCGTCCTGCGTGAACACACGGTGTTTCACCAGTTCGGAGGCATCCTTGACCCCGTGGATATATTTGCCAATCCAGTACAAAGACTGAAGATCGCGCAGGCCGCCCTTGCCCTCCTTGACGTTGGGTTCGACCATATAACGCTGGCCGCCCTGCTTGCGGTGCCGTTCGGCCCTTTCGTCCAGCTTGGCCTCGATAAAGTTGGGGATGGTCTGGTCGAAAAGATCGCGCCGCAAACGTGTCGTCAGCTCTTGCGCAAGGGCGGCATCACCGGTCAGGAAACGTTCTTCGACAAGGCTGGTGCGGATTGTGTAATCCTCCCGCGCCAGACGCAGGCACTCCTTCACCGTGCGGCTGGCATGTCCCACCTTCAGCTTCAGATCCCACAGGATGTAAAGCATGGATTCGATGGCGCTTTCGGCCCATGGGGTCAGTTTGTAGGGCGCCAGAAACAGCAGGTCGACGTCGGAATGGGGGGCCATTTCACCGCGACCGGACCCGCCAACCGCGATCAGGGCCAGACGTTCGGCTTCGGTCGGGTTGCCCTGCGGATGCAGGCGCGTGGTCGCAATGTGGTAGACCTCGATCACCACGGCATCGGTCAGCCAGGCATAGGCGCGTGTGGTGGAACTGGCGTCAAACGGGTTAAGCGCAAAGCTGTCCGCGATCAGCCTGCGCCCCTGCGCCAGCACGTCTTTCAGGATCGGCACCACCGCAGCGCGGGCTTTGGCGTTGTCGGTGCCCGTCCTGTCCAGCGCTGTGGACAGGGCCGCACGCAAGGCCCCGCGGTCGACAATGTCGTCCGCAGGGCAAATCAGGTCTTCGGGGACCGCTGTGTCCTCAAGATCAAGAGCCACCGGTGCCAAACGACAGGGGTGCCGCTTCTACGATCGAGATGCGGTTGTTGACGATGGTGGCCACAGCCAGCGCGCGCTGGTTGGACCCGTCGGGGCGCAGTCGGAAGGCCCCCGTTGCGCCGGCAAAGCCTGCGGCGCGGGTAAGGGACCTGCGGGTCAGCGCATTCCGGTCGCCGGTCGCGGCCAGTGCTCCGATGGCGGCAATACCGTCATAGGCGATCGACGCCAGCGGGTGCGGTCGCGCGCCATAGGTTGCCTCGTACCGGTTGCGGAAGGCCGCCTCGCGGCCCGCGTCGCCCATGGCAAACAGACCGTTTTGCAGACCGGGAAGATCGGCGGCCTGAGGGGCCGCGTCCCAGCGGGTCAGGCCGATCAGCGGTGTGGTGGCAGGGTTCAGGCCCGCTTCGGTCAGGGATGTGGCAAGGATCGGCAGGCCACCGGCCATGTTGTCGGTCGTAAAGACCGCCTGTGCGCCGGTGGCATTGGCCGCAGACGCGATCTGCGGGGCCGCCGAGAAAATGCCCGCCTGATTGAACGGATAGGACTGGATGCCCACGACCGTGCCGCCGGAGGACCGCACCGAGGTGGCAATCGCATCGCGGCCCACGGCCCCGGCCAGATCGTCCTGATGGGCGATCAAGAACTGGGTGATCCCGCGACGGCCCGCGTATTCGACCAGCCGGTCGGAAATGTTGCCGAAGGTATTGCCAAGAACAAAGACGTTGCCGCCGGCGACCGCAGTGTTGTTGGAAAACGCCATGACGTTGACGTTGGCGGCACTGGCCACAAGACCCACCGCATTGGCGCTTTCGGCGTCCAGTGGCCCGAGGATGATCTGCGCGCCATCCGCGATGGCCTGAGTGGCCATCTGGCTGGCCTGACCTGCGTTGCGGGCGGTGTTGTACACCCGCAGGTTCACCTCCGCGCCGTTAAGGTCGGCCATCGCCAGCCGAGCGGAATTTTCAAGGCTGCGCGCGATCAGGTCGAATTCCTGCTGGCCCGTGCCACCGGGCACCAGAAGCGCCACCTGCACCGGCGCTGTCGGGTCAATCGTCTGACCGCTGCCACCGCCACCCACCGACGGGATGGCAAGATCACAGGCCGCCAGAAAGGCAAGACTTGTCAATGCAAAAAGGCGGGCTGCGGTTTGGCGGATCTTCAGCTGTGGCAGGCTGGGCAAACGGGCTAACATGGACTATTCACTCCCTTCGGGCAGCGGGAGGACCCCGCCGCGACTTTGCCGGTGATCATAGTGCGCCGGTCGGGAGGGTCTAGGTATGAATCATCGCATCATTCCCCTGTCGGCGGGTCTTTACCTGTGCGCCGTGCCCATCGGCAACGCGCGGGACGTCACTTTGCGCACCCTCGACATCCTTGCCAGTGCCGATGTGATCGCCGCCGAGGACACACGCACCGCACGCAAACTGATGGACATTCACGCGGTGCCCATCGGTGACCGGCCCATGGTGGCCTACCACGACCATTCCGGCGAGGCTGTGCGCGCGCGGCTGATGGATCAGGTCCGCGCAGGCAAATCGGTGGCCTATGTCAGCGAAGCCGGCACGCCGCTTGTGGCGGACCCCGGCTATAAACTGGCCGCGGATATGCGGGCGGCGGATCTGCCGCTGACGGCCGCACCCGGTGCGTCGGCGGTGCTGGCCGCGCTGACGGTGTCGGGGCTGCCCAGCGATGCATTCCATTTCGCGGGGTTCATGCCCAACGCCGCATCTGCTCGGCGTACAAGGCTGGAAAAATTGCGGGACGTGGAGGCGACTTTGGTGCTCTACGAATCCCCGAAACGGATCGCGGCACTGACCAGTGATGTGGTTCTGGCATTCGGACCGGACCGGCAAATGGTCATCTGTCGTGAGTTGACCAAAAAGTTCGAAGAGGTTCTGCGCGGCACCGCCGAAGACCTTGCAACACGTCTGCAAGACCGCAGTTTGAAAGGCGAAATTGTGGTTCTGATCGCGCGAAATGCCGACAAATCGACGGATGTTGCCGATGTTAAGGCGCTCTTAAGAACCGCGCTGGTATCCATGCGGGTGAAAGATGCGGCAAATGCCGTGGCGGGGGCCACAGGACTGCCGCGACGCGACGTCTATCAAATGGCGCTCGATCTGAAGGATGAAGATACATGACCGTTTGCGCTTTGCCCTCCCGCGGACTGACGAATTATCACGCGGGTCTTGCCGCCGAAGACATCGTTGCGCGGCGCTACGCCTCGGGCGGACAGCCGCTTTTGGCCAAACGATGGCGCGGATCACGCGGAGAGATTGATCTGGTCGCTCAGGACGGGGACGGCGTCATTTTTATTGAAGTCAAGAAAAGCCGGAGCCACGCACGTGCCGCCGCCCGTCTGACCCCGCGACAGATGGAACGCATCTACGGGGCAGGGGCGGAATTTCTGGCGACGCAACCCAAAGGCCAGTTGACCGATGTGCGCATTGATGTGGCATTGGTCGATGATATGGGTCGCGTGGATGTGATCGAAAACGCCTATATGGCCGCCTGAAATCCAATCCGGCCATTGCGCCGGACCGCCTGCGGGTCCATGTCTTGGAAAAGCTATCAGACACGGACCTGACCCATGACCGCTGCAAAATCCCTTACCGTTGCCTTCCAGATGGACCCGATCGGGGCCGTTGATATCAAGGCCGACAGTTCTTTCCGGCTTGCGGAGGAAGCGCAGGCGCGGGGGCACAAGCTGTTTTACTACACGCCCGACCAGCTCAGCTATGTCGAAGGCGCGGTGATGGCGCGCGGGCAGGACCTCACCGTGCGCCGTGAACAGGGCCGCCACGCCGACCTTGGCGAGATGCGAGATCTGGATTTGTCGCAGGTGGACGTGATCTGGCTGCGTCAGGACCCGCCCTTTGACATGGGCTATATCACAACCACCCACATCCTCGACCGCATCCACCCCGACACATTGGTCGTTAACGATCCGTTCTGGGTGCGCAATTATCCGGAAAAACTGCTGGTGCTGGATTTCCCCGATCTGACCCCGCCCACCGCCATCGCGCGCGATCTTGAGACGCTCAAGGCGTTCCGCGCGCGCCATGGGGAGGTGATCCTGAAGCCGCTTTATGGCAACGGCGGGGCGGGTGTGTTCAAGTTGAGCGCGGGCGACAGCAACCTCGCTTCCCTGCATGAGCTGTTCTCAACCATCAACCGCGAACCCCTCATCATGCAAAAGTTCCTGCCTGACGTGAGCGCGGGCGACAAACGCGTTATTCTGGTGGATGGCGAACCGGTGGGCGCCATCAATCGCGTCCCTGCGGCGGGCGAAACGCGGTCGAACATGCATGTGGGCGGGCGTCCCGAAAAGGTGGCCCTGACCGACCGCGACCGTGAAATTTGCGCGCGGATCGGGCCGCTTTTGCGCGAGAAGGGCCAGATTTTTGTCGGCATCGACGTGATTGGCGACTACCTGACCGAGATCAACGTAACCTCCCCCACCGGCATTCAGGAGTTGGAACGCTTTGACGGCGTAAACATTGCTGAAAAGATCTGGGAGGCGATCGAGGCAAAGCGCCCATGACCCGCCCGTCCCTGCGCCTGCGTGTCCTGACCTTCGGGATGCGGTGGTTCGAAAAGCCCAAACTGGCCAAGCGCGGCACGCCAGAGACCGCCAACCGCGATTTCGAACGGGCCGCGCCCTATCTGTTCAGCACGCCCAAAGGAACCGTCGTGGCCTCCGACGACCCCTTTGATTGCATCACCTGCGGTGGCGGTGACGCAGACCGCGCGATCCTGTATCTGCATGGTGGCGCCTTTGTCACCGGATCGCGGCGCAGTTACCGCGCGATGGCGGCGCGGCTGGCAAAACGCACGGGCGTTTGCGTGTACCTGCCCGACTACCCCAAACTGCAGGAGGCCGCCTTTCCCGCGGCCCCCCGTGCGGTTCTGGCGGCGTGGGATGCGCTGGTGGCGCGGGGCATCGCGCCGGATCACATCGTGATTGCGGGGGATTCTGCGGGGGGCAATCTGGTCTTTGGCCTTTTGTCGACTGTCCTGCAACGGGGCCAGCGGCCTGCGGGCGTGCTGGCATTTTCGCCTTGGACGGACATGACCCTGTCAGGCGACAGCCTGAACACCAACGCGCAGGCCGATCCGCTTTTGCCGGTCAGCCGAATGCAGGAGGCGGTGGAGCTTTATCTGGGGACGGCCGATCCGGCCCATCCTTTGGCGAGCCCGCTGTTTGCCGATTTTCCGAACCCGCCGCCCGTGTTCATCCAGGTCGGCCGCGACGAGGTCCTGTTCAGCGATGCCGAACGCATGGCCGAAAAGCTGGGCGGCACGCTGGATGTCTGGGACCATGTGCCCCACGTCTGGCAGATGTTTGATGGCCGCCTTCCGGAGGCGAATGCCGCCATGCGGCGGGCCGCGCGCTTCGTTCAGACCTCTTTCGAAAGCGCCAACCGGTAGCCCACAGCCTCGGCCACATGGGGTTTGCGCACGCCGTCCGATCCGTCCAGATCAGCGATGGTGCGCGCCACGCGCAACACGCGGTGATAGCCCCGCGCGCTGAGCCCAAAACGATCCGCGACCTTCAACAGCAGGTCCTTTCCATCGGCATCAGGGGTCGCGACCTCTTCCAAGGCCGCGCCTTCGAGGTCCGCGTTTACCCGCATCTGCGTGCCTGCAAACCGCGCCGATTGCACGGCGCGACCCGCAGCCACCCGTGCCGCAATCACCGCAGAAGTGTCGCCCGAGGACGGCAGGTCGAGGTCTTGCAATGCCACGGGGGGCACTTCGATGCGCAGATCGAAACGGTCCATCAGGGGGCCGGAGATGCGCTGCATATAATCTTCGCCGCACAGCGGGACCTTCGCGCAGGCACGGTTGGGATCGCTCAGATAGCCGCATTTGCACGGGTTGGCGGCAGCCACCAGCATGAACCGGCAGGGATAGCGGACATGTGCGTTTGCGCGTGCAACAACGACCTCTCCGGCCTCGATCGGCTGGCGCAGGGTTTCCAGCACGGTGCGCGGGTATTCGGGAAATTCGTCCATAAACAGGACGCCGTTATGGGCCAGCGACACCTCCCCCGGTTTGGCACCCCGCCCGCCGCCGACGATGGCGGCCATGGAGGCCGTGTGGTGGGGTTCGCGAAAGGGCCGCGCGCGGTTGATGCCGCCATCCGACAGCAGGCCGGCCAGCGAATGGATCATTGATGTGTCCAATGCCTCCGCTGCGGACAAGGGCGGCAAGATGCCGGGCAGGCGGGCCGCCAACATGGATTTACCGGAGCCCGGCGGGCCGACCATCAGCGCGTGATGCCGCCCTGTGGCTGCGATTTCCAACGCGCGTTTGGCCTTTTCCTGTCCTTTGACATCGGCAAAGTCGCGGTGGGTCCGGTCCGATTGGACGGTGCCCGCAACGGCCACGGGCAGCGGCGACTGGCCGGTGAAATGGCGCAGGGTTTCCGACAGGGACGTCGGCGCATAAACAGCGGTCGCATCGACCCATGCTGCCTCGGCCCCGCAGGGGGCAGGGCAGACCAGCGCCTTGTCATGGGCAGCGGCGGCCATGGCTGCGGGCAGCGCCCCCAACACGGCAACCAACGTGCCATCCAGCGACAATTCCCCCAAGGCCACGGTATTTGCCGCCGTGTCCTGCGGGATCACATCAAGGGCCGCCAAGAGCGCCAGGGCAATGGGCAGATCGAAATGGGAGCCTTCTTTCGGCAGGTCCGCGGGTGACAGGTTGACGGTGATTTTCTTGGAAGGCAGGGCGATGGACAGCGCGCCCAAGGCTGCGCGCACGCGGTCGCGGGCCTCTGACACGGCCTTGTCCGGCAGCCCGACGATGGAGAAGGCCGGCAAACCCGGTGAGGTCGCGCACTGAACCTCTACCAAGCGGGCCTCTACCCCTTCAAACGCGACCGTATAGGCGCGTGCCACCATGATCCATTCCCCGTCTTTCGTGGTTAACGACTAGCGGGGGAAGGGTTTAAGAATGGTTAACGCCCTTCATGGCATCGGAAAGGGCAGGCGCGGCAGGTCCATGTCGTACTGGTCCAGCTCCGCATCACGGGCCAACCCTTCGTCGCGCCAGCGGCGGATTGCCGGATGGGACAGTTGGGCTGCCACATAGCCGCGCACCGCGTCCGATACGGGCAGGTTGTAACCTGCGATGCGGATGCAGACAGGGGCGTAATAGGCGTCAACCAGACCGTAGTCGCCAAAAAGAAAGGGCCCGCCGGAGGCCGCCAAGGCCGCGCCAAAGCTGGCGTCGATCCTGGCCAGATCCGCGCGTACCGCGTCATCGGGCACAAAATTGTCCCATGCGGTGGCAAGGTTCATCGGGCAGGCAGCGCGCAACGCCATGAAGCCGGCGTGCATTTGTGCGATCATATTCAGTGCAGTTGCGCGGTGCTGCGGGTCGTCGGGCAAAAGGCCGCGATCCGGAAAAGCCTCTGCCAGATGCCACAGGATGGACAGGCTGTCGGTCAGAACCGCGCCGTCCGGCGTTTTGACCACGGGCACCGTCGTGGTGCCCCCGAAGGCTGCGACGTCATCATAAAATGCATCGCCGTAGATCAGGGTATCATGAACCGTCACCGGAATGTCGTGGACGATAAAGGGAAGCCAGCCGCGCAGGGACCAGCTGGAATAGAGGCGTTGGCCGATAAGGAGGTCATATGTCATGAGACAACGTTAATTGCGCCGCAGCCGGGCCGCAAATCGCGATTTGTGAGGAATGCGGTCACGGCAGGTGATTGATCCGTGCAACGCCAAGGGTGGGCCGCATCTGGATTTCGGTGATCGAGAAATTGTCGATCCGATGGGACAACGCCTGATAGGGCGTGATGCCGCCCGCCATGGCCACCTGCGTCAGGATCGCGCCAAAATGCGCCACGGCGATGATGTCGCGGCGCGGGTTGGCAGTGATCAGGCCGGTGATGTCGGCGGTCACCCGCGCGGCGGCGCTGTTCCAGCTTTCGCCATCCGGGGGGGCGATGTCGCCCGGGCGTTCCCAATAGGCACGGCTCAGGTCGGGCCATCGGTCGGCGACCTCGCTGAAATGCAGCCCGTCCCATGCGCCGAAATCGAATTCGCGCAGCCCTGCGCGGTGGGGCAGGCGGGTCCGGTCGCCTTGGAGTGCGGTGGCCGTATCAATGCTGCGGATCAGGTCCGATGACACGACCAGTGCGCGCCGGGGCAGGGCCGCCGAGACCCGCGCGATCTGGTCCGTGTCGGACAGATCGGCAGGCACATCGCGTTGCCCCACGAATGTCTTTTCATGAGTTGGTCCGTGCCGGACCCAGTAGACATTTGTCATAACACGCCCTTCAGAACCTGCGGTAATCCGGCGATCACCTGAACCACACGGTCAGCCCGAGCCGCCAGTTGTTGATTCAGCTGCCCTTGGGCGTTGCGGAATTGTCGGGCCAGCGTGTTGTCCGGCACGATGCCGTGGCCGACCTCGTTCGAGACCACGACCACCTGTGCGGGGCAACCTGTCAGGGCAGCCAGAAGGGCCGTTTGATCGGCGGACACATCCCTGTCTGCCAGCAGGACGTTGGTCAGCCACAGTGTCACACAATCCAGCAGCACCACCTGATCCGCCGTGCAGGATGCAAGGGCGCGCGGCACATCCAAAGGCGCCTCCCTCGTGATCCAGTCCGCCCCCCGCTGATCCCGATGCGCATTTATTTTTGCCGTCATCTCGGCGTCGAACGCCTGCGCTGTCGCCACATAAACGCGCGGTTTTTTCGTTTCAAAACATAGGCTTTCTGCGAAGGCGGATTTACCGGAGGCCGCACCCCCTAAGACAAAAGTGAATTTGGACAAGGACAAGTTGGGAACTTTCTATGATCCGGGCGCATTTCACCCACGTAACCATACAAAGACCAAAAGCAAAATACGCATCAGGGGGAAACATCATGGCATTTGATGGACGGTACGACCAAAGCCTCTCACGGACGGCGATGAAAGCCGAACTTCTGGATGCGGAGACCGAATTGCGATTGGCCTACGCATGGCGCGATGAACGATGTGAAAAATCCCTGCACCGTCTGATCACCGCCTACATGCGACTGGCCATTTCCATGGCCTCAAAATTCAAACGGTACGGCGCGTCGATGAACGACCTGATCCAGGAGGCGTCTTTGGGCCTGATGAAGGCCGCCGACAAATTCGACCCCGACCGAGGCGTGCGTTTTTCGACATATGCGGTGTGGTGGATCAAGGCCTCCATTCAGGATCACGTGATGCGCAACTGGTCGATGGTGCGGACAGGGTCCACATCCTCGCAAAAGTCGCTGTTCTTCAACATGCGGCGTGTGCAGGCCCGGCTGGAACGCGAAGCCCTTGCGCGGGGTGAGGTTCTGGACCGCCACGAAATGCGTAAGATGATTTCCGTCGAAGTGGGCGTGCCGCTGCACGACGTCGAGATGATGGAAGGCCGGTTGAGCGGGTCCGATTTCTCCCTCAACGCGACCCAGTCCACCGAAGACGAAGGGCGCGAATGGATTGATGCGCTTGAAGACGACGGCGAACAGGCCGCCCAGACGGTCGAACACACCCACGACACAGACACTTTGCGTCAGTGGCTGTTGACCGCACTGACCAGCCTGAACGATCGTGAACAGTTCATCGTCCGCGAACGCAAATTGCGTGACGATCCGCGCACGTTGGAAAGCCTCGGGGTGGAATTGGGCCTGTCGAAGGAACGCGTGCGCCAGTTGGAGGCCGCAGCCTTTGGCAAGATGCGCAAAAGCCTTGAGGGCCAGTCCAAAGAAGTGATGCACTTCCTCGTCTGATATTTGGTTTACAGACACCTGAACCGTCCGTCGCCCCCGGCCTCGGGCGGTTTTTTGTGTCTGGCGGTTTGCTGTCGGGGGTCCTAACCTGCCCCGCGAAGACGGAAAGGTTGAACCATGTCAGGCAAGACAATTTTACTGGTCATCGGGGGCGGCATCGCGGCGTTCAAGTCCCTTGATCTGATCCGCCGGTTGCGCGAACGCGGGCATCGGGTCGTACCGGTCTTGACCAAAGCGGGGTCGGAATTTGTCACCCCGTTGAGCGTTTCGGCACTGGCAGGGGAAAAGGTTTTCGAAGACTTGTTCAGCCTCGATGATGAGGCGGAGATGGGGCATATCGAACTCAGCCGTGCGGCTGATTTGGTGGTGGTCGCCCCTGCGACGGCCGATCTGATGGCGAAGATGGCCCACGGGCACGCGAATGATCTGGCGTCGACCTTACTGATGGCGACCGACAAACGGGTGCTGGTCGCGCCGTCGATGAACGTGCGGATGTGGGAACATGCGGCGACGCAGCGCAATCTCAAGACATTGCGCGAAGATGGTATTTTGATCTGTGGCCCCGATGAGGGCACGATGGCCTGTGGTGAATTCGGCTATGGCCGGATGGCTGAGCCGATGGAAATTGTCGGTGCCATTGAGGCGGCGTTGAATGACGGGCCGCTGAAAGGCAAACATATTCTGGTGACATCCGGCCCGACGCACGAACCGATTGACCCCGTGCGCTACATCGCGAACAGGTCCTCCGGCGCGCAAGGGACAGCGATTGCGCGGGCATTGCTGGCGCTGGGTGCGCGGGTGACGTTTGTGACGGGCCCTGCGGATGTGGCCCCGCCCACGGGTGCGGATGTGGTTGCCGTGCACACCGCCGCCGAGATGTTGGCCGCGGTTGAGGCCGCAGGCCCGGTCGATGCAGGCGTGTTCGCTGCGGCGGTGGCCGATTGGCGTGTGGCATCCGCGTCTGATCAGAAGATCAAGAAGGACGGCAAGGGCCTGCCTGTGTTGGAATTCGCCGAAAACCCCGACATTCTGGCGACGGTCTGCGCATCGGACACTCGGCCTGCCTTGGTTGTGGGATTTGCCGCCGAAACCCAGGATGTGATCGCCCATGCCACCGCCAAACGCAAACGCAAAGGGTGCGACTGGATCGTGGCCAACGATGTGTCGCCCGCGACGGGGATCATGGGAGGTGCGGAAAATGACGTGACCTTGATCACCGCAGACGGCGCCGAAGACTGGCCGCGCATGGGCAAGGATGCTGTGGCCGAGAAGCTGGCGCTGCGGCTGGCGGAAGCTTTGGGCGGCGCATCCGGGATTTGAGTTTTTCTGGCCAGATGAAACAGGGGACCGGAATGATCACTGTCGTATTTGAATGGCTGGAGGGCGCGGATGAGGCGCTGGGCCTGCCGGCCTATGCGACGGCCGGTGCGGCGGGTGCGGATTTGCGCGCGAATTTTGTGGATCGTCAGGGGGTTACGCTTTCCCCCGGCGCGCGGGCCTTGGTGCCCACAGGGCTGCGGATGGCCATTCCTGACGGGTATGAGGTGCAGATCAGGCCGCGATCCGGGCTTGCGTTGACGCACGGGATCACTCTGCCCAACGCGCCGGGCACGATCGACAGTGATTACCGTGGGCCGCTGGGCGTGATTGTGCAGAACAACGGGGAGACGGCGTTTGAGATCACCCACGGGATGCGGATTGCGCAAATGGTGGTGGCCCCCGTGGTTCAGGCTAGGTTTCAGGTTGGCCTCATGGACGACACCGCGCGGGGCGCGGGTGGGTTCGGGTCGACCGGAACGGAGTAGCGCATGATCCTTGTATTGACTTTGGCAGCGGGCCTTTGGGGCCTTGGCTGGGCGTTGAAATTGCCGCGATCTGCGCGGGCGGTGATGGTCGGCCTTTTGTTGGTCGCTGTGGTCGCGGTCCACATCGTGTTGCCGGACGGGCACCCGTTGCGCGACATGACAGGGGGTGAGCCTGCACTGTGGATATTTATCATTTGCGTCGGCATGATTGTCTGGGGGTATTCTTATTTGCTGGGGCGGGTCAAAACGCGGGCCAGCGGCGCGCCTGCGTTTGACTATGAACCGCCTGCCACGGCGGGGACGTTTTCAACGACCGAACTGGACCGCTATGCGCGCCATATCGTCCTGCGTGAAATCGGCGGGGCGGGGCAAAAGGACCTTAAGGACGCGAAGGTTCTGGTCATCGGGGCCGGAGGCCTTGGCGCGCCAGCGTTGCAGTATCTGGCGGCGGCGGGTGTGGGGACCCTCGGCGTGATTGACGATGACGTGGTCGACAATTCCAACCTGCAGCGGCAGGTGATCCACACCGATGCGCGGATCGGAATGCCCAAGGTCCATTCTGCGGCGGAGGCGATTGCGGCGCTCAATCCGTTCGTCGTGGTTAAGCCTTATAAACGAAGGTTAACGGCGGAGATCGCAGCGGAGTTGATCGCTGAGTATGATCTGGTGCTGGACGGGTCGGACAATTTCGACACGCGGTATTTGGTGAATGAGGTTTGCGTGGGCGCGGGCGTGCCGTTGATTGCGGCGGCCCTGACCCAATGGGAAGGGCAGATGAGCCTGTATGACCCCAAAGAGGGAACGCCTTGTTACCGCTGTGTTTTTCCGGAACGGCCTGCTGCCCATCTGGTGCCCAGCTGTGCTGAGGGCGGGGTGCTTGGCCCCTTGCCCGGTGTCATCGGGGCGATGATGGCAGTGGAGGCCGTCAAGGCGATCACAGAGGCAGGTGAGGGTCTGCGGGGGCGGTTGCTGATTTACGATGCGCTTTATGCCGAAACGCGGGCCATTAAGGTTAATCGCGATCCGGGCTGTCCTGTCTGCGCCGGTTAATCGACCCTTGCCCCTGCGGCAGGCTGCGCCATACTTCGCCCCACCTGAAATCTGGAGTCTGCCATGAAAACCATGTTTGCCGCGGCCAGTGCCGCTTTGCTTGCCACAACCGCCCTTGCCGACGGCCACCTGCCGGACCTTGGCGGGCAAGAGATCGTCGTTGTGACCGAGAACGCCTATCCGCCGCTGCAATTCATTGACGGTGACGGCAACGCTGTGGGCTGGGAATATGACGCGATGGCCGAGATTGCCGAGCGGATCAATGCCACGATTACTTACGAGAATATTTCTTGGGATGCGATGATCCCTGCGGTCAGCGAAGGCCAGTTCGATATGGGCATGACGGGCATCACCATCCGTGACGACCGCGCGGAGATCGTTGATTTCTCGGACACATACATGACGTCCGAAATGGTCATGCTCGTACGTGGCGACGAAGACCGGTTTGATGATGCCGCGTCCTTTGCGGCAGATGATGACCTGTTGGTCGCAGCCCAGCCCGGCACGACGCCATTCTATGTGGCCGTCTACGACGTGCTGGACGCCGATGAGGCGAACCCGCGTATTCAGCTGTTTGAGACCTTCGGTGCTGGCGTCCAAGCGCTGCGCAATGGCGACGTTGATCTGGTGTTGACGGACGGCACAGCGGGCAACGGCTATGTTGAGGCATCGGGCGGCGCGCTGAAGATTGTGGGCGAAAAACTGGGGACGGAGGATTTTGGGTTCATCTTCCCCAAAGGGTCCGAATTTGTGGCGCCGATCAACGCAGCCATCGCCGATATGCAGGCGGATGGCACCATCGACGCGCTCAACACGCGGTGGTTTCTTGAGTACAAACTGGGCGAGTAAGCGAGCCCCGTGATCACGCCCAAACAAGACGGGGATTTCCCTTATTGGCTGCTCATCGTTTTGACGGTGGGCGGCTATTTGTTTTGGCAGGTGCTGTCGAATGATCTGTACACACAGGTTTTGGGCACGCTGTCCAAGGGCATCAGGATCACGGTGTTTGTGACGTTGGTGGGCTTTGCGCTGGCTGCGACTTTGGGGTTGGGGCTGGCGTTGATGTCGCTGTCGCGCTGGATCGTCGTGCGGCAGATTGCGCGGCTGTATATCGAGGTCGTGCGCGGCGTGCCGATCATCGTGTTGTTGCTTTATGTGGCCTTTGTTCTGGCACCGGCACTGGTGGCCTTGTGGAATTGGGCGACGGGGGCGCTGGGGTTTGACCCCATCAGAAACCGTGATTTTTCAATGCTGTGGCGGGCAACGATTGCCCTGACCATCGGCTATTCGGCGTTTATCGCCGAGGTGTTTCGCGCGGGCCTTCAATCTGTCGAAAAGGGTCAGGTGGAGGCAGCGGAGGCCTTGGGCCTTGGCCCATGGCAGCGGTTTCGCCATATCGTTTTTCCGCAGGCGTTCCGGCGGATTTTGCCCCCTTTGGGCAATGATTTTGTGGCCATGGTGAAGGACAGCTCGCTCGTGTCGGTGCTGGGGGTGCTGGATGTGACGCAGGCGGGCAAGGTCACGGCGGCGGGCAATTTCCGGTATTTCGAGACGTATAATATCGTCGCGTTGATCTATCTGACGATGACGATTGGCCTCAGCCTCGCCTTGCGACGGTTGGAGCGTCACCTGCGGGACAAGTCACCCGGCGGATAGGGCGGATTTGAGTTGTATTGGCCAAGATGAAGCTGGAACCCCGCGCGCATCGGCGTAGGGTGGAAGCAAAGGAGACGCCCGATGACCAACCCCCTGCTTGCCGACTGGACGACACCGTTTGAGCTGCCCCCTTTCGATCAGATCGAGGACAGCCATTTCGCACCCGCGGTTGAGGCCGCGCTGGAGGCCGCGCGCGCCAATATCGCCGCGATTTGCGACGGGTCCGAGCCTACGTTCGAGAACACGATTGAGGCTTTGGTCTTGGCGGACCGGCCATTGGAAAAGGCGCTGGCGCCGTTTTTTGCCATGGCGGGTGCGGACAGCAACCCCGCGCGTGAAGGGTTGATGCGGGACTTTTCCCCGATGTTGTCGGCCTATTCGTCCGAGGTGACGGCGAACAAGGCGCTGTTTGCACGGATTGAGGCATTGTGGCAGGCGCGCGCGGATTTGGATTTGACCGATGAGCAGCAGCGCGTGTTGCTTTTGACGCGCCGGTCCTTTGTGCGGTCGGGTGCGGAGTTGGAGGGCTATGCCGCCGACCGGCTGGCCGATGTGAAACAGCGCCTCAGCGTGCTGGGCACGCGGTTCACGCAGAACTTGCTGGCGGATGAACGCGACTGGTTCATGCCGCTGGAGGATCTGACAGGCCTGCCTGATTTTGTCGTCGCGGCGGCGCGGGCCGCAGGGGAGGAAAAGGGTGCGGCGGGGCCGGTCGTGACGCTGTCGCGGTCGATCATCGTGCCGTTTTTGCAATTCTCCCCCCGGCGCGATTTGCGCGAAAAGGCCTATACGGCGTGGGTGTCGCGCGGGGCCAATGGCGGTGAGACGGACAACCGCGATATCGCCACAGAGATCCTGTCGCTGCGGGCGGAACGGGCCAATCTGTTGGGCTACGACAGTTTTGCCGACTACAAGCTTGAAACGGAAATGGCAGGCACCCCCGATGCGGTCCGTGATCTGTTGATGCAGGTCTGGGCGCCTGCGAAGGCATCGGCCGAAGCAGACGCGCAGGTTTTGCAGGCGATGATGCACAACGATGACGAACAGGGCCCGTTGGAGCCTTGGGACTGGCGCTATTATTCCGAAAAGCGTCGTGCGGAGGAGCATGATCTGAACGAGGCGGAGTTGAAGCCCTATCTGCAACTGGACAGGATGATCGACGCGGCCTTTGCCTGCGCCAACCGTCTGTTCGGGCTGGAGTTTGCGCCGATCGACGTCACGCTGTACCACGCAGATTGCCGCGCGTGGGAGGTCACGCGGGACGGCAAACACATTGCCGTCTTCATCGGGGATTATTTCGCGCGCGGGTCCAAACGGTCGGGCGCGTGGTGTTCGGCCATGCGCAGCCAGCAAAAGCTGGCCGGTGACATCCGCCCCCATGTGATCAACGTGTGCAATTTCGCCAAACCACCGGCGGGGGAGGCGGCGCTGCTGTCCTACGACGACGCGCGCACCCTGTTCCATGAATTCGGGCACGCGCTGCACCAGATGCTGTCCGATGTGACCTATGACACGATTTCCGGCACGTCGGTGGCGCGGGACTTTGTGGAACTGCCCAGCCAGCTTTATGAACACTGGCTTGAGGTGCCTGAAGTGCTGGAAGAATTCGCCACCCATGCCGACACGGGTGAGCCTATGCCGCGTGATCTGCTGGACCGCATGTTGGGGGCCGCGACCTACGACATGGGCTTTTCGACGGTGGAATATGTGGCCTCGGCCCTCGTTGATCTGGCGTTTCACGAGGGTGAGGATGCCCCCGCCGATCCGATGCAGAAACAGGCAGAGGTGCTGGAGGAGATCGGGATGCCCCACGCCATCCGCATGCGCCATGCGACCCCGCATTTCGCCCATGTCTTTGCCGGTGACGGCTATTCCAGCGGCTACTACAGCTACATGTGGTCCGAGGTCATGGACGCCGATGCGTTTGAGGCGTTCGAGGAAGCGGGCGGTCCGTTTGATCCGGAGATGGCCCAAAAGCTGGAGACCTACATTCTGTCCGCAGGCGGGTCCGAGGATGCGGCGGTTCTGTACAAGAAATTCCGCGGCTCCATGCCCGATGCGACGGCTCTGCTGAAGGGGCGTGGCTTGGCGGCGTAGGGGGTTCTCTGGTTCTTAAATACCTCCGCCGGAGGCACCCTAAAATTCGAGAATTTTAGGGTTTGTCGCTAGTCGCGCACTTCGGACGCGCCGACGCCGAAAAGCGCCTCTTTCGGGGCCCAGCCGCGAAAGCCGCCGGCGCGCAGGCGGCACCAGTCGGTGCCGCATTCGCCCAGATCGGCAATGACGCCCAGTTCCAGCATCGCGACTTCGGTCGCGGTGGCACTGGGTTGGGACCGGATGACCAGCAGGTCTTCGTCGATGATCACCGTGCGGTTGCCGGAGATCAGCGAATAATGCACCCAGCCGCCCATGCCTTCGCGGTCTACCACACGGCGCCAGTGGCCGTATTCGCCGACCACGCGCAAAGGCATGTCGCGGCGTTGAAAGACCCAGTCGATCCGGTGGCTCAGCGACGGGCCGCGACGGACATTCGCCTCATTCGCTTTCAGGGACACATAGCGGGGCATGGGCAGATTGGTCACGGGGCCACGGTCGCCTTGCACGGCGGTGATGGGTGTCACTTGCGCGGTCTGGTCGGCCAGCGCACCGGTGGCCAGCGTCAACGCCAAAAGAAAGGATGTGAAACGTCCTGTCGTCATACTTACTGCCCTCGATGGGTCCTGATTGTTCACCAGCATTTTTATCTGGGGCGGTTCTTGTGCCGCCGGACCTTTGCAGGCAACCTGCCACGAAGCGCACACACCGGGCAAGCGAGGGAGGCGGCACTATGCCAAGCAAACGTCTAAGTGTTACCGTGACGCGACGGTTGCCCGACGCGGTCGAAACACGGATGCGCGAATTGTTCGATGTGACCCTGCGCGATGACGACACGCCAATGACAGCAGCCGAGCTGACGCAGGCGGTCCAGACCTGCGACGTGCTGGTGCCCACGGTCACCGATGAGATCACGGCAGGCCTGTTGGGACAGGCGGGCGAGCGTCTGAAACTGATCGCCAATTATGGCGCGGGCGTGGATCATATCGACGTGCACACCGCCCGTCAGCGGGGCATTCTGGTCAGCAACACCCCCGGTGTCGTGACCGAGGACACCGCCGATATGACCATGGCGCTGATTTTGGCCGTCACCCGCCGCATCCCCGAGGGTCTGGCGTTGATGCAGCAGGGCGATTGGGACGGCTGGGCGCCCACAGCGATGATGGGCGGGCGCATTGCGGGCCGCCGGTTGGGTATTTTGGGCATGGGGCGCATCGGGCAGGCCGTGGCCAAACGGGCACGCGCCTTTGGGATGCAAATTCATTACAACAACCGCCGTCGCTTGCGCCCCGAAGTCGAGGATGCGCTGGACGCCACGTGGTGGGAGAGCCTGGATCAGATGGTGGCGCGGATGGATGTAATTTCCGTCAACTGCCCCCACACGCCCGCGACGTTCCATCTGATGAACGCCCGCCGGTTGAAGTTGATGAAACCGGACGCGGTGATCGTGAACACCGCGCGCGGTGAGGTTATCGACCAGAACGCCCTGACGCGCATGTTGCGCGCGGGAGAGATCGCAGGGGCGGGGTTGGATGTCTATGAACACGGCACCGACATCAACCCGCGCCTGCGCGAGTTGAAGAACGTCGTCCTTCTGCCCCATATGGGGTCCGCCACGGTTGAAGGTCGGGTGGAGATGGGGGAGAAGGTGCTGTTGAACATCAAGACCTTCGATGACGGGCACCGCCCGCCCGATCTTGTTATTCCGGCGATGTTGTAGGGCGTTTAGGGCCAGCTTTTGACGATGGTCTTGTCGCGGCGTTCGACCTTCAGCAGCTTGATATATTGCTTCATCGAATGATCTTCGCCCACATTGATCCCACGGGGCATCATGACTTCGGTGTTGCCAGCCCTGCGAAAGCCCAAGGACCGTGGCGGGACGCGGCAGACGAAATCGTCGTTGCGCACCACGTTGAGGACCATGTGTTCATGGGCCAGCCGCCCCGCACTTTTTAACGGCATGGGCGAGGCAAATGCGATCGCAGGCACCCCCCAGATGCAGCCCAACACCTGCGCGGCGGCCGCCCCCAGCGAATGACCCACAATGAATTTTGGCTTCAGGCTGCCGAGGGCCTTGGCGATGACCAGCGCGTGATTTGCAAAGCCGCGATGCCAGATGGCGTTGGCACCGGCCGCACCGCGTCCGGGCCACGACAGTTTGGCAGGCGTGGTGACAAGATTTGACCGGGTGTAGTCGTGCAGGCTTTCGCTGCCGGGAATGACCAGTGTCATGTCGCGCAGCAAAAAAGCCTCCACATGGCCCACGTCGACGGGGGTGTGAACCGCCGGCAGCCGCGCGCCGCCTTTGTAGCTGTCCTTGGCCAGCTCCGCCGCCTCCATCAGATCCATCCGTCGCATCGTGCCCTCCTGTGTGGTTGCCCTAGGGTCAATCAGCCA
>NZ_JAHDGE010000026.1:13301-22261 GCF_020627745.1 Pseudooctadecabacter sp. | reverse complement strand
GTGGAAAACCGCATGAAATCGTTGTCTGCACGCGCCCCCACGGGGACCGGCGTGTAGGCATCTGCGGTCTCGAACCCTGAATACAGGGTATCGCCACTGTCCAGACGGGACGGAATATCCTGAGGGGCACATGCCCCGAGGGTCACGGCGGCCAAGAGGGCCGCTGCTGCTGTGCGTGTCATACCTGCTCTCCTCACGGGGCCGCTTATGTGCGGCTCTCTCGTGTTCTTGTGTCTGTAACATAGGAACAGCAAGCAGGTTGTCATAGGGGAAATCCGCGCGCCTGACGTCCCTGTCGCAAAATTGCCGCACACGTCAACCTTATGCCGCCGACCCCGTTTTACCGCTGGCCAGCGCCTGACCAAAGGGAGCGCCCCTGCAGGGCGCGCTGTTTTTCCGGAGGCCTGAGGCAGGCGTGAGCCCATCGCGGTTGGGCAGGGTGCGTCGATGATATCGGCCCTCCGGGGGGAGTTTTTCGGGCCAGATGAAGCAGGGGACCTCTCTGCGATGTCGGACTGCGTCGGATTTGGTGTCTTTGGGGTCGGTGTGGTTTCGCGATGGCGCTGCGGTTTGGGGCATCTTTGGCCCATCGGATCAAGGAGTGCAGGTCGATGAAGACGAACGTGAAAGCATTGGTTGTAGGCGGTGGCGCGGTTGGCACGTCGATTGCCTATCATCTGGCAAAGGCCGGATGGGACGACGTGATGTTGCTGGAACGTGACGAGCTGACCTCTGGGTCCACATGGCATGCCGCCGGTTTGCTGCCCTTGTTCAACATGTCCTATGCGACGACGCATATTCACAAGTATTCCGTCGATTTCTACAAAACGCTTGAGGCGGAGACAGGGTTGAACGCGGGCTTTGCGGTCGTGGGCAACCTGCGGATGGCGCAGACGAAGGAGCGGATGGATGAATATATGCTCTATGCCTCCACCGCGGAGACCTGTGATGTACCGTTTGAGTGGCTGACGCCCGATGAGATCAAGGCACGTTGGCCGCTGATCAACACCGAGGACCTTGAAGGTGCGATTTATCACACCGAGGACGGCTATATTAACCCTGCGGATGTGACCATGGCCATGGCCAAGGGCGCGCGTCAGCGGGGCGTGATGATAGAACGTAAGTGGCAGGCCGATGCGTTTCACTGGACCGGGGACGCGTGGGAGGTCACCTGCACCAAGATGGTCGAAAAGGGCGGAAATCTGGTGCCCTCGGACGAGCAGATCGTGATCACGGCCGAACATGTGGTCACAGCATCAGGCAACCATGCGCAGCGCACGGCCAGGATGCTGGGGATCAAGATGCCTGCCATTCCGGTGGAGCATCAGTTTATCGTGATGGATCAGGACCCTGCGCTGGTGGAGTTCCGTGCGCAGGGCGGTGTCGAACACCCTGTCGTGCGGGACGCCGATGCGCAGTCTTATGTGCGTGAGGAACGGGGCGGCTGGATCCTTGGCGTTTATGAAAAGAACGCCCCTGCGGTCTTTGAACACGGGGTGCCGGACAGTTTCCGCGCCGATCTGTTCCAGCTGGATCTGGAGCGGATTGAAGACCAGTACATGGCGATGATCCACCGCATTCCGTCGTGCGAGGAAAGCGGGTTGAAGGACGATTTCAACGGCCCGATTTGTTATACGCCGGACGGCAACCCACTGGTCGGGCCTGCGCCGGGGCTGCGGAATATGTGGCTGGCCGAAGGGTTTTCCTTCGGGATCACGGCGGCCGGTGGCACGGGATATTACCTTGCGCAGATGATGGTGGAGGGTGAGGCGGAGATCGACATGGCGTCGCTGGACCCCAAGCGCTACGGCGACTGGATGACCACGGAATTTGCGGCCCGCAAGAACGAGGAATGCTACGACCACGTCTATATCCTGCACCATCCTGATGAGGAACGCCCCGCCTGCCGTCCGCTGCGCACATCGCCGGCCTATGACCGTCAGGCGGCACGGGGCGCGCAGTTCGGGTTTGTGAACGGGTGGGAACGCCCCAACTATTTTGGCCCGCTGGATGCGCCGGACACTTTTGACCATGACAGCCGCAGCTTCCGCCGTGGCGCGTGGTGGCACCATGCGGTGGAGGAGGCCAAGGCGGTGCGCGAGGGCGTGGGCCTGATCGACGCCACGGCCTTTACCAAGCACATCGTCAAGGGGCCTGGAGCGACCGCGTTTCTCGATTGGTTCACCACGAACAAACTGCCGCGCGTGGGCCGCATCAATCTGACCTATGCGTTGACCAGCCATGGCACCACCCGCACGGAATACACCATCGTGCGTCTGAAAGAGGACGAATATTATCTTGTATCTGCAGGGGCTTGGACGGATTACGACGCCGATTTCCTGCGCAAGGCCATTGAGGATAAAGAGGCGGAGTTCGGCCGGATCGAGGTGCAGAACGTCACCACCCAGTGGGGTGTCTTCGCCATCGCGGGGCCAAAGGCGCGCGATGTGCTGAACGAGGTGATTGTTGATGCAGACCCCGCCACGGCGCTGTCGAACAAACGCTTCCCGTGGTTGTCAGCGAAACAGATCGAACTGGGCATGTGCCCGGTCAACGCGATCCGCGTGGCTTACACCGGTGAGTTGGGGTGGGAGTTGCATCACCCGATCGAGATGCAGAATTACCTGTTCGACTTGCTCGAAAAAGCAGGTGCCAAGCACGACATGAAACTGGTCGGTGCACGGGCGCAAAACTGGCTGCGGCAGGAGAAATCCTACCGCGCCTTCGGAACCGAACTGGGCCGCGATGCCACCCCGTTGGAGGCGGATTTGCCGCGCTTTGTGGACCTGTCCAAGGACTTTCACGGCAAGGCGGCTATGGAAAAGATCGGTGTGCGGTTCAAATGTGTGACCTTCCTGATTGACGGGCCGGAGGATGCGGACCCGTGGGGGCGCGAGGCGCTTTTGCACAACGGTCAGAAGGTCGGGCGGTTGACGTCGGGCGGCTATTCGGTGGCTTTCGGGAAATCCATCGGCATGGGCTATCTGCCGGTTGAACTGGCCGAGGTCGGGACCAAGGTTCAGGTCCGCATGTTCCGTCAGGTGTGGGATGCGGTGGTTGTCGAAGACAGCCCCTATGATCCGAAAAACGAAACCATCCGCAAGGACGGGTAAGGAAAACCTGCACACGGGCGCGGGGTGACGTCCCCCCGCGACTTTGCCATGATGGCTGAAACCGGAGGCCCCCATGCGCATCTTTGCTTTCCTACTGTTGACCCTGTTCACCACGACCGCCCATGCCCAGGGGTTTTCCAGCCCGTCGGGCAATATCCGCTGCTACGTCGATCTTTATGAAACGCGGTTTGATGACGCGCCGATGGTGTGTCTGGTGTTCGATGCCGACTGGGATTTGCCGCCCGATTATGGCGATGATGACCCCACCTGCGATTTGGACCGCACCCGCACCGTGATCTTGCCGCCCGATGGCCCGGCCAGCGCCCGTTGGACCTGCCACGGGGATGTGTTCTGGCCGGCCCCCTTGGGGCGGATCAGCTACGGGTCGGAATGGTCGTTGGCGTCGTTTACCTGCACCAGCGACACGGACGGGGTGCGCTGCGTCAACGGGCAGGGCAACAGCCTGTGGGTGCGGCGCGCTTCATTGGTGTTGAACTAGGGGTCATCTGCCTGCCGAACGAGGGCGGCAGGCAGGCGCCAGCAATGCCATAATTGTGCCCCAGTGCTGCCGGTTTGGGGGGCTATCCCTGCCTCAACCGGATGCAAATACGGGTGAGACGAGCAATGAAATTCCAACCGACCTTGCAGGCGCTGTCCCCTTGGGTGGCGGCCTTTGGCATCACCCCCGATGCGCGGATCAGCACACCGGACGGGCCCCGCATGGCCGGTGATCTGGCGCTGGGCGATCTGGTGGACACCCGCGATGACGGCCCGCAACCGGTGGCCGAACTGCGCGAGGCCTTTGCCGCCCCGTCCGAACGAAATCATTATCCCGTCTGCATCAGGCGCGGGGCCATGGGGTTCGGTCTGCCCCATGGGGACCTGTGCATCGGGCCGCAGCATCGCGTGCTGTTCGAACACATCCGCGTGCCCCTGCTGTTCGGGGAAGATGCGGTTTTGGTCCGCGCCAAATCCCTGGCCGTCAGCCACGCCGATATCGCCATCGCCCAGACACCTCTGCCGGTCAGCTACGTACAAATCAGTCTGACAAGACAGGCCGTCATCTTTGCCGAAGGCCTGCCTGTTGAAACCTTGCTGCACGACGGCGCATGCACCCTGCCTTACAGCACCTTGCGGTCATGGGAACTGATGGCCGCCGTCGCGTGATACGGGGGGTTTAATTTCCCTCGGCGGCCATGGCAGCCGCCATCATGGCATCCATGAAGCCGCTTTCGCTCATTTTGGCGACTTGCAGATCAATCATGCCGCAGGCGCGTGTGATTTCCATGGATTTCTCTTCGGTCAGGCCCTCGGGCATGACATTGGGCATCTCTTCCATGTCATCAATGCTCGAGATTGCGGACATCTCGACAATCATCTGTTCCATATTCGTCAAAAGCTCGTCCACACCGTCATCGCCCACCTCGTCGCGGTAGCTGTCCAGCATACATTCACCGGCGGCGCGCATGGGGTCGTCCCACTGCATTGATTCCTGTGCGGTGGCGATGATTTCGGCCTTGGTGTCGGGGTCCATGTTCACCTCTGCGGTCATCATGGTCATCATCAGGATATTGGCCTGTTCGGACACGTCTTCCATCCGGTCAAGCTGGTCGTCAGCAAGGGTGGCGGTGGGCAGGGTGATGAGGGCAGCGAGTACGAGGCGGTTCATGAAATTCTCCTATCTATAACGGTCAGCCTGAAGGATAGGGCTGTCGCGATCAATGGGGGATTCCCTGCCCTCAGCTGCGGGCAAACCTGTCCGGCGTCAGCCGTGACACCATATCGGCGGCCAGAACGGGCGCGCGGCCCGCGACCAGATCGGCCACCAGCTGGCTTGCGGCGGGGGCGGTCTGAAACCCGTAACCGCCCTGTCCGGCCATCCAGATGAACGACGGATCGGCAGGGTCCGGCCCCAGCACCAGATTGCGGTCTGGCGAAAACGTGCGCAGGCCCGCCCAGTTGGAGGTGACGTGGCTGACCGGTTCGGTCACATGGGCCTCGTACCGGGCCAGCCCTTCGGCCAGCACCATGTCATCGGCCCATGCGTCCATGGGCGGCATCGGGTCTTCATCGGCGGGCGATACGATCAATGCGCCAGCATCGGGTTTGGCGTACCACGTCTCACCGGGACCAAAGAGCATGGGCCAGCGCGACACATCATGCCCGCCCGGCGCGGGAATGCGCGCCATGGACCGGCGCAGGGGGGTGACGCCAAGCGGGGCCACCCCTGCCATCACCGCGACCTCATCCACCCAAGCGCCAGCGGCGTTGACGATCGCGCGGGCCGCGATGACCTCACCCCCCACAGTGACGTCCCATCCGGTGGCGGTGCGGGTGATTGCGGTGACGTCGCCGCCCTGCCGTACTGTGCCGCCGTTGCGACGCACCGTTCGCGCGAAATCCTGCACCAGTTTGTCAGTGTCCAGATCCCACGCGTCCGCGTGATAGCCCACGCGGGTCACGTGGTCATTCAGGATGGGAATAAAGGTGCGGCCTGCGTCCGGCCCGATGTCCTCCATCTTCATGGAGACCAGATCGGCTTCGAAGTCGTCGGTGTTCAACGCCGTGCCAATCAGCATCAGGCCACGGGGGCTGACGACCCCGCCGTGGGCGTCGAAATGGTAGGATTTGCTGGCCTCATTCAGGGCGATGGTGCTGGGCAGGCCGTAGCTTTCTTCAAACATCGCCGCTGACCGGCCGGAGGCGTGGTAGGCCAGCGCGTCTTCGCGTTCCACGACCATGACCTGCCCCAGATCAGACAGGCGCGCGCCGACGGAACAGCCGGCGATGCCGCCGCCGATGACCAGAAAATCTATCATGCCTCTTCGATCCTGTCTGTGGCGGGGGGCGGTGTGGGGGACAGGGCGGTGATGGCCTCATATGTGGCGGCGTCCAGCGTCAGGTCCAATCCGGCCAGCGACGGGGCCAGTTGGTCGGCGGACCGCGCCGACAGGATCGGATGAACCTGTGGCGCATGACGGCGCAGCCACGCCACGGCCACGGTTGTCGCCGGAACACCCAGACCGGCCGCAATCTCGGCCAGTCCGACAGCCGCCTCATGCATCCAGCCTTGCCCGTAACGTGCGGCGTAGCGGTCATCGAAGGCCAACCGCCCGTCCGCGCCGGTCACGGCGTATTTGCCTGTCAACAGCCCCCCGCCCAAGGGTGAATAGGCGCAGACCTGAATGTCCTGATCGGCGGCCACGGGCAGCAATTCAACCTCAACCTGCCGTTTTACAAGGTTCATCATCGGTTGCAGGGCATCAATGCGCGTGCCCAGCCCCGCCGCAATCCCTTGCGCTTTCATCACCTGCCATGCGGCGAAATTGCTGACCCCGATATAGCGGATCGTGCCCGCCTGCTGCAGGGACGCAAGCGCGGCAAACGTCTGATCGAGCGGGGTGGTCGGATCAAAGCGGTGCAGATACAGCAGGTCGATCACATCGCGCTGCAACCGCCTGCGCGACAGATCAACCGATGTCTGCAGATTGGCCGCCGTTGCGGGCTGGTCATAAGCCGCTTTGGTGGCGACAAAAAGGTCGTCGCGGGCACCGGCCAGTTCGCCCAGCATCTCCTCCGACCGGCCCTCGGTATAAAGATGGGCCGTATCAAAATGGGTGATCCCGGCGTCCAGACAATTCGCGAACATCGCCTGCGCGGCCGCCCTGTCAGCCGTCCCGCCCCACTGCATCGTGCCATAGGCCGCAGGCGCCAAAGGCGCCCCGCCTTGTGTGGTCATCGCTGTCATGACATCCTCCGTCGCGCTGGCCCAGATGCCCCAGCTTAACGACAGATGGCGGGGAGGGGCCAGCCCGATCCTGCGCCTAGTCGATAAGGGCCTCGATCGGCACGGCAAGGGTCACATGCACGCCGTTGGGGGTCATGTCGCGCACCAGTGTACCGCGCAACTGCGCTTCGACGTTCAGCTGCAACAGCCGCGACCCGAAGCCCTCGTCGCTTGTCGTGGTCTGAAGGGTCTGCGGCAACTCCTCGCGCCATGTCAGACCCAGCTTGTCTTCAGCCACGTTCCAGTCCAGTTCAACCTTGCCCAGAATATCCGAAAACGCGCCATATTTTGCGGCATTGGTGGCCAGTTCATGCAGGCTCAGCGCGAAGGCCACAGCTGCCTTGGGCCCCAGCATCACCTTGCCCCCGCGCACGATCTTCTGGGCACCGGGGTAGGGGGCCAGAACGGTCTTGGCCAGTTCATCGAGCGCCACTTCGCCGCCCTCATGACCGCGCGTGCCGCCATCGGGCAACACCAGAGAATGGGCCGCATTCAGCGCCTGCACCCGCCCGGTGATCTGTTCTGCCATCTCCCGCGGGTCGGACGCATCGCGGGCGGATTGCCGGATCATACCGCCAATGAGGGTAAAGATATTCTTCAACCGGTGGTTCATCTCGCTGATCAGCAGATCACGCTGGGCCACCGTATCGCGCAGCTTGAGATCGGTTTCGATCATCGCAGTCAGGTCTTCTAAGGTCTGCAGGTCCGCCGCGCTCCATTCATGGGGATGGCCGTCGATCACACAAAACGAACCCAGCGGCTCCCCGTCGGGGCCGTGCACGGGCACGCCCAGATAGGCGACAACGCCCAGATCGTCGATCGCCAGATTGTCGCGCACACGCGGATCATCGCGCGCGTCTTTGACAATCAGCGGCGCACCGTCGATGACCACATGCTGACAGAAGGAATGGCTTAACGGGGTTTCACGGTCCTTGGCCACATCGCCTGTCAGACCGACCTGCGCCTTGAAAAACTGACGTTCCCCGTCAACCAGCGACAACAGCCCCACAGGGCGACCTGTCAGTTGCGTGGCCAGACGCACCGCGCGGTCAAACACCTCCTCGTGGGGGCTGTCCATAAGATTGGTGGCAGCCAGGGAGGCAAGGCGGCGGGGGTCGGTTAAACGCGTGGCACCCTCAGATGCACCGTCTGCCGCGTTTCCCTGTCCATCCATGTTTACAGTTCTCCAGTCACGCTCCTTAAGATAGGTTTTGTTGACTCGAGTCAACATTGCCCGAAATTTAGGCCATCACATAAAAAAGAGGCCCGCAAACCTGCGGGCCCCATCGTTGCAAAATACCGGCAGATTATTGCGGAATTTCCGCGTCCAGACCTTCGACGTAGAAGTTCATGCCTGCGATACCATCATCACCGAAATCCTCAGCCGTGGCGCCTTCGGCCAGCCAGACGGTGCCGTCCTGCTTGTTGATCGGGCCGGTGAACGGGTGGTAATCGCCCGCCGTGATCGCATCAATCATCTCTTGTGCGGAGGCGCGCACGTCTTCGGGGATCGCGTCGGTCATTTCACCGATTTCCACCATGCCAGTGTCCATGCCGTCCCATGTGCTGACGCTTTCCCACGTGCCGTCAATCACAGCCTGCGTGCGTTCAATGTAGTAAGGCGCCCAGTTGTCGATGATGGAGGACACGCGCGGCAGCGGTGCGAATTCGATCATGTCAGACGCCTGACCAAAGGTGTACACCGTAGCGCCACCTTCGTTCGCAGCAGCCGCAGCGGCCTGTGGGGCCGTGGAATCGGTGTGCTGCAGGATCACGTCGGCGCCCTGTTCGATCAGCGTGGTCGCGGCGTCGGCCTCTTTCGCGGGGTCGAACCACGTGTAGACCCAGATGATCTTGAATTCGATTTCGGGGTTCACTTCCTTAGCGTGCAGGTAGGCTGCGTTGATGCCGCGGATGACCTCAGGAATGGGGAAGGACGCGATGTAGCCGATGGTGTTGGATTCAGTGATCTGACCCGCGATGTGGCCCTGAACCGCGCGGCCTTCGTAGAAGCGGGCCGAATAATTGGACACGTTGTCGGCGGTTTTGTAGCCCGTGGC
>NZ_JAHDGE010000026.1:0-13201 GCF_020627745.1 Pseudooctadecabacter sp. | reverse complement strand
TAGACAAAGCCGACCTTCACAGGCTCGTGCCCGTCGGCAATCGCCATCCCGCCCAGCATCGCTGTTGCGGCCGCTGTCGCCATAAGTGTTCTTCTCAACATAATGTATCCCCCTGTGGATATTCGAGTGGTGCCTCACCGTGAGGCATGGAACGTCTTGCCAAGTGATCCCGGCGCTCCGCCGGCGGACATAATGACCAAAACGAGGATGGTGGCAATATAGGGCGACATCGAAAGGTACTCGACCGGAATGGCAACCCCCGCCGCCTGCAGGTTCAACTGCAAAACAGTCACCCCGCCAAAAAGATAGGCACCCAGCAAAAGACGGCCCGGTTTCCAGCTGGCAAAGACCACGATCGCCAACGCGATCCATCCTGCCCCGGCGGTCAGCCCTTCGGCATAGGTCGGCACCCGCACAAGGCTCAGGTACGCGCCGCCAAGGCCGGCGCAGGCCCCGCCAAACATGATCGCCAGCATACGCACACGGCGCACGGAATAGCCCAGGCCATGGGCGGCTTCGTGGTTTTCGCCCACCGCGCGCAGGATCAGCCCGCCGCGCGTTTTGTTCAGGAACCACCAGACCCCGCCCACGATCAACAGGCCCACATAGACCATCGGGTCATGTTGGAACACGATCGGCCCGAGTACCGGAATGTCCCCCAAAAGCGGGATGTGCCAGTCGGGAAAACTGGGCGCCTTCACGCCCAGATACCCCTGTCCCATCAACGACGCGAGGCCGAGGCCGAAAAGCGTCAGAGCCAGCCCTGTGGCCACTTGATTGGACAGGAAAAACTGCGTCAACACCCCGAACAACAGCGCCAGTCCGGCCCCGCCCAAGGCCGCGACAACAAACCCGAGCCACGCAGACTCCGTCCCCGTGGCGGCCATGAAACCAAGCACCGATCCCACGATCATCATGCCTTCGACGCCAAGGTTCAAAACGCCTGAGCGTTCAACGACCAGTTCCCCGATGGCCGCCAACATGATCGGCGTGGCCGCAACCATAAGCGAGGCCAGCAACAGCACGGGGTTGATTGATCCAAATTCCATCACACGCCACCAAACCCGTGCGCGCCCAGATGCACGACCGCGACAATCAGCACTGCCGTTCCCACCATCGTGCCCATGTGGGACAACGATGGTCGATGCACCCGCGCCAGAACGCGGCGTGCAGCAGGCGACAGACGTGCCGCAAAAATCGCAGCCCCCAGGATTAAAGCCACCAAAACAACATGTGCCGCAACAAACACCACGGCAGCCCAAAGGCCCACGCCGCCACCGGTCACTGCCCCATGCAGCATCCACAGCATCATGACGCCCATCAGGCCGCCCATCACCATTGGCTTTACCATGACAGACCCTCTTCACATTTGATTAAGGTTAACGCGCGACGTTTCAGGTGCACGCTGTCTCCCCCCTTCATCTGGCCCAAGAAACTCCCCCCGGAGGGCCCGCCAGACAAAGGTCCTTCACTCCAATGGTCCATCACACCGCCCCCCGTTCCCGCCAGCGGATCCGGTAATTGGTCATCACATCCACAGCCAACAAAAAGAACAGCAACATGCCCTGAAACACCTGTATCGCCGCACCGGGCAACCCCAGCGACGACTGCGCCACATCACCCCCGATATAGGTCAGCGCCATCAGCGTCCCCGCCAGCAAGATGCCCACCGGATGCAAACGGCCCAGAAACGCCACAATAATCGCCGTGAACCCGTAGCCCACGTTGAAATCAATCGACACGATCCCCGATGGCCCCGCAACCTCGGTCAACCCAGCCAGCCCCGCCAAAGCGCCGGAGGTGCCCAGACAGAACAACACCAACCGCGCGGGGCTGACGCCGGAAAACGCCGCCGCCCGCGGGGCTTGCCCCGCCAGTTTGATCTGAAAGCCAAGGATGTGGCGGGCGAACAGGATGTAGGCGAAGATCACCCCGATCAAGGCAATCACCACGCCCCAATGCATCCCGTTGGATTGATCAATCCACGAGGTCGCGGCGTCCATCCGCGCCATGTTGCGCGATCCCGGAAAGCCCTGCCCCTCGGGGTTGCGCATCAGACCCAGCGCCATGGACGCCAGCAATTGTTCGGCCACATAGACCAACATCAGCGACACCAGAATTTCATTGGTCCCAAACCGCACGCGCAAGAGGCCCGGTATCATCGCCCAGGCAAAGCCGCCAAAGGCCCCCGCCAGCAGCATCGCCGGAAAGACCAGCCACCGCGCCTCGGACGGATACAGCGCCAGCGCCACGCCCGCCCCGCACAGTGCACCGATGATGTACTGGCCTTCCGCCCCGATGTTCCAGATGCCCGCCCGAAATCCGATCGCCAGACCCAATGCGATCGCAACCAACGGGGCGCCCTTGATAAGAAGTTGAGGCAGGTAGAAAAAGTTGAACTCGCCAAACAGCGGCTCGTAAAAAATCTTGACCAGCGCCTGCACAGGGTCCTGACCCAAGGCCGCGAAGAGGGCCGCACCGGCAATCATGGTTAACAGCACAGCGACCACTGGCGACGCGAGCGTCCAGCCACGGCTTGGCTGTGGGCGTTTCTCCAACGCGATCATCTGTGGCTCCCGGCCATACGCCGGCCAGACGTTTGCCATACGTGATCCGTATCTGCATTTTTGCAAAAACAGACGTCAAACATCGGCCACCTCCATATCGTGCGCACCGCCCAACATCAGTCCGATCTCATCCACCGTCAGGCCCTGCGCAGGGCGCGGTTTCGTTAGCCGCCCTTCGTTCAGGGCGGCAAAGGTGGTTGAAATTTCCATAAGTTCATCAAGGTCTTGACTGATCACAATAACCGCCGCCCCCTTGGCCGCCAAATCCAGCAGCGCTTGCCGGATCGCTGCCGCTGCCGACGCATCAACACCCCATGTGGGTTGATTGACGATCAAGACCTGCGGGTCTTGCAAAATCTCCCGTCCGATCACGAATTTCTGCAGGTTGCCCCCCGACAGCGACCGCGCCGCATTTCCCGCCCCTGGCGTGCGGACATCGAACCGTTCGATGATTTCTTCGGCAAAACTGCGCGCCTTGCGCCAGTCGATAAATCCTTTTGTTGTCAGACCCTTGCGCTTGCGCCCCGTCAGCGCTGCGTTTTCGATCAGCGACATGTCGGGGGCCGCCGCGTGGCCCATCCGTTCCTCGGGGGCCGCACAAATCCCCAGACTGCGCCGCGCATCCGGTTTCAAAGCGCCAATGTCCTGACCGGAAAAGAAAATCTGCCCTCTTGGCGCTGTGATTTCGCCCGACAGGGCGGCCAGCAACTCGTCCTGACCATTGCCTGCGACACCGCCGATCCCCAACAGGTCGCCAGCGCGGACGTCGATCTCGATCGACTTGAGGGACGTCCCGAATTCGGCAGGGGATTTGACCGACAAGCCTTTGATCTGCATCAACATCTCGCCCGGAATGGCGACGTCGCGTTGCGGCACGTGCAAACTGCCCCCGACCATCATTTCGGCCATGTCACGGGCCGATGTGGCGCGCGGATCGCAGGTGGCCACCACCTCGCCCAGTCGCAAAATCGTCGCATGGTCACACAGGGTGCGAATTTCCTCCAGCTTGTGGGAAATATACAGGATCGCGGTCCCCTCATCGCGCAGCTTACGCAGGGTTTCAAAAAGGATTTCAACCTCTTGCGGGGTCAGGACGGAGGTCGGTTCGTCCATGATCAGAACCTTGGGGTCCTGCAAAAGACAGCGGATGATTTCGACCCGCTGGCGTTCACCCGCACTCAAATCCCCGACGGTCCGGGCCGGATCAAGGGGCAGACCATAGGCCTCGGAAACGTCCCGAATACGCTGCGCAAGGTCGCGCAGGGGGGGCGGATTTTCCATACCCAAGGCCACGTTTTCCGCGACGTCTAGCGCCTCGAACAGGGAAAAATGCTGAAAAACCATGGCGATACCGGCCTGCCGTGCGGCATGCGGGTCTCCGGGTGCAAAGGCAGCCCCCTCCAGCGTCATCGTTCCGCTGTCGGGCTTAACCAATCCGTAAATGGTTTTCACTAGGGTGGATTTGCCGGCACCATTTTCCCCAAGCAGCGCATGCACTTCGCCGCGCCGCATCTGAAAGGAGACATCTTTGTTCGCCACGACACCTGGATAGGCTTTCGTCAGCCCGTCCAGCACCATCAAGGCGCGGTCATGCCCAGCCTGTGTCATCCCGTCCTGTCCCCTATGGCCTTGTCCGCCATTGGAGAGATTAGCGCAGCGGCAACGCCCACAGCAATGGCCTGCGGGTGTTTTCCGAGTGCGGGATTGCCGATTGGGCAAGCAATGCGTGCAATTTGGGCATCGGCGTGCCCCATTGACGCGAGCCTACGTCGAAAACGGGCCCATTTGGTCGCCGATCCGATCAGACCGCAACTGCCGAATCCCCGCCTGAGCAGCGCATCGCACAGCGCCAGATCGAGGTCATGGGAATAGGTGACGATGATGTGGTCCGCGCTGGCTGGCGCGTGCGGCACGGCCCGAACCGGGTCTGCGGCGACCATGGGGGCCACACAATCAGGCAAATCCTGCGGCATCCGGTCCGGTGTGGTGTCGACAATGGTGATCTCCCTGTCCGCGAAGGGGGCCATGACGTGACCAATGGCGCGCCCCACGTGGCCTGCACCCCAAATCCACAGGGGCGGTGCCGTCGTCTCGGCCTGACCTGCGCCCATGGCAAATGACAAGGTCACCGACCCGCCGCAGCACTGGCCCAGATCAGGGCCCAGCGGAAAGACCCGTTCCATGGCGGCACTGCCATCGTGGATCATTTGGCGGGCGAGGCGGATGGCCTCATATTCCAGCGCGCCGCCGCCAATGGTGCCGTGCACCTGCGTAGTGCCGACCTCCATAAAGGTGCCCGCGTCTCGCGGCACCGATCCGCGCGTGGACGCGACCGTGACCGTCACCACATCTGTCATCCACGCGCCCGCCCGACGGCCTGCAACACCTCTTCGGCGGTCGCAGGTGCCTGCAGATCAGGATAATTCGGCCCGCAGGCCGCACAGGCATCCGCCAGCGCCAGATGCGCGGATATCCCCAACATGAACGGCGGCTCCCCCACTGCTTTGGACCGGTAGACCGTCTCAGCCCGGTTGGCACCGTCCCACAAGGCGACGTTGAACACCTCAGGCCGGTCCGAACAGGCGGGAATTTTGTAGGTCGATGGCGCATGGGTCCGCAGGCGGCCCGCGTCGTCCCAGACCAGTTCCTCCGTCGTGAGCCAACCCGCGCCCTGAACAAATCCGCCCTCAATCTGGCCGATGTCGAGGGCCGGGTTCAAGGACGCGCCAGCGTCGTGCAACACATCGACCCGCAGCAGACGGTTTTCACCGGTCAACGTGTCGATGACCACCTCGGACACCGCAGCGCCATAAGCGAAATAGAAGAACGGCCGCCCCTTGCCCGCGATCCGGTCCCACGCGACGTCGGGGGTTTTGTAGAAGCCTGTGGCGCTCAGGCTGACGCGGTTTTCATAGGCGGTCTGCGCGGCCTTGGCGAAGGACATGGCCATGTCGCCCACATGCACCGACCCGTCTTCAAACCGCACAGTGTCTGCATCGACATCGTGGATCTGCGCCAAACACGCCGCGATACGGCCCCGGATCGTGTCACAAGCCGCCTGCACCGCCATGCCGTTCAAATCCGACCCGCTGGACGCCGCTGTGGCCGAGGTGTTGGGCACCTTGCCGGTGTCCGTGGCCGTGATCTTGACCGCCTCGACGTCAACGCCGAACCGCGACGCGGCCACTTGCGCGACCTTCTGGAACAAGCCCTGTCCCATCTCCGTGCCGCCATGGTTCAGGTGAATTGACCCGTCTTGATACACATGCACCAAAGCGCCCGCTTGGTTCAGGTGCGTCAAGGTGAACGAAATCCCGAACTTCACGGGGCTAAAGGCAATCCCTTTCTTCAGGGTCGCATGCCCCGCGTTCCACGCTGCAACCGCCTGCTTGCGCGCGGCGTAATCCGCGTCCGCCAACAAACGGTCCGTCATTTCATGCAAGATGAAATCGGTGACCGGCATGGCATAGGGCGTCGAATTGTCAGCCTCTTCCGCCTTTGGCGAATAGGCCCCGCCAAAACGCGCAGCACCGCCGGACCCGCTGGACACTTGAACAGCACCACGGGACGCAAGGTCGGCGGTGGACAGCTTCGCCTGTTTCTCTGGTTCTGAAATACCTCCGCCGGAGGCATCCGACATCTCAGCCGCCGCGGCATAATAGTTAACACGCCGCACCTCAGCCGGGTCGCGCCCCAACACATGGGCCACGTGGTCCATCACCCGTTCAATCCCCAACATTCCCTGCGGTCCGCCAAACCCACGGAACGCCGTGGCAGAGGCCATGTTGGTGCGCAGCCGGTGCGATGTGATCCGGGCTGCGGGCAACAGGTAGGCGTTGTCGGCATGGAGCATGGCGCGGTCGGCCACGGGCAGCGACAAATCCTGCGCCCAGCCGCAGCGGGTGTAATGGGTGAAATCGACGCCGGTCAGACGTCCGTCGTCGTCAAACCCCACATCATAGTCGATCCGGAAATCATGGCGTTTGCCGGTGATCACCATGTCATCATCGCGGTCATAGCGCATCTTGCAGGGCTGGCCTGTCCGGCGGGCGGCCACCGCACAAGCCACTGCCAGCGCGTTGCCTTGGCTTTCCTTGCCGCCGAACCCGCCGCCCATGCGCCGGATTTCCACGCGGACGCCGTGCATGGGCACGCCCAAAGCTTCGGCCACTTTGTGCTGAATTTCGGTCGGATGCTGGGTGGAGCTGTGGACGACCATGTCGCCACCCTCTTGCGGCAGCGCGAGTGCGGCTTGCCCTTCGAGGTAGAAATGTTCCTGCCCGCCCATCTCCAACCGGCCCTGCAGACGGTGGGGTGCCGCCGACAGCGCGTCATCCACGTCGCCTTTGGTGTAGATGCGCGGCCCGTCTTCGAACCGCGCATCGGCGGCCAGCGCGTCTTCGATGGTCAGGATCGGGGTGTCTTCGGCATAGGTCACATCCCCCAAACGCGCGGCATGCCGTGCCGCGAGGTGGGAGGTCGCAACCACCACGAAGAGCGGCTGGCCGTGGTAGTGGACCTCACCGGTGCTCAGCAGCGGTTCATCATGGGCGGAGGGTGACACGTCGTTGGCAAAGGGCAGATCATCCGCCGTCAGTACGGCCACCACGCCTGATGCGGCTTTGACGCGGTCGAGGGTCATGGAGGTGACCGTTCCGCGCGCGATGGTGCTGGTGCCAAAGGCCAGATGCAGGGTGCCCTGCGGTGTCGGGATGTCGTCGACGTAGCGGGCCTGGCCGGTCACATGCAGGCGCGCCGCATCATGGGGGAGGGGTTTTGCGACGCTCATGCGCGGACCTCCAACACGTTTGTGGGCTGCGCGTTCAGGTCGTCGAAATAGCGGCGCAGCTGGCCTTGGGCGGCCTCCATCCGGTAGCTGGCCGAGGCGCGCATGTCGCTGAGCGGGGTGAAGTCCTGTGCGAGGGCCTTGGCAGCGGCCTCAATGGTTTCGAACGACCAAGGTCGTCCGACCAGCGCCGCCTCTGTCGAGGCGGCGCGTTTTGGGGTGCCTGCCATGCCGCCGAAGGCGATGCGGGCGGCGGTGATGGTGCCGTCTTGGGCGGTGACGTTGAACCCGCCACACACGGCGGAAATATCTTGGTCGAACCGTTTGCTGAGTTTGTAGCACCGCAGGGCGGGGGCTGATTTTGGGATCGTCACAGCCTCGACAAATTCGCCCTGCTGGCGGTCCTGTTTGCCGTAGTCGATGAAGAAATCCTCAAGCGCCATGTCGCGCCGGGCGTCGCCGCGACGCAGGTGCAGGGTTGCCCCCATGGCAATAAGTGCGGGGGGATTGTCGCCGATGGGGGAGCCATTGGCGATGTTGCCGCCAATCGTGGCGGCATTGCGCACTTGGTCGGAGCCGTAGCGGCGGATCATTTCGGCATAGGAGGGATGCAGGTCGCGGACGGCGGCCAACATGTCGGTCATGGTCACGGCAGCGCCGATGCGCAGGCTGTCGCCTTGGTCGTCGATCTGTTGCAGGTCCGTGCAGCGGTTCAGGAACGCCACATCGCCCAGATCGCGGAAATCCTTGGTGACCCACAGCCCTACGTCTGTGGCGCCGGCGATGAGCGTGCCCTCGGGGTGGGTCATGTACCAGTCGGCCAAGGCGTCACTTGTTTCGGGCGCAGGGATTTGAGTTTTTTTGGCCAGATGAAGAGGGGTGTCGCGCATGTGGGCGGGGACGGCGGACGCCTCAGCCGTTTGGGCGGCGCGGATGATCGGGGCGTAGCCGGTACACCGGCACAGGTTGCCGGCCAACACATCGTTGTGGTCGGTGCGCCCGCCCAAGTGGGCTGTGGCCATGGAGACGACGAAGCCGGGCGTGCAGAACCCGCATTGGCTGCCGTGGTGGTCGATCATGGCCTGTTGCACCGGATGGAGGGTGCCATCGGGGGCGGCGATGCCTTCGACGGTGCGGACAGCTTTGCCATGCAGTTGCGGCAAAAACAGGATACAGGCGTTCAGCGCGCGCGCGCCTTTGTCATCCGTGACCATCACGGAACAGGCCCCGCAATCGCCTTCGTTGCAGCCTTCTTTGGTGCCGGTGAGGCGGCGGTCCTCGCGCAGCCAGTCAAGCAGGGTTCGGGTGGGGTGGGTGTCCACCTCCACGGTCTCTCCGTTGAGAAGAAACGTGACGTTCATGGCAATATCCGCCGCGGTACCAGATGGGCCAGATGCGGGGTCGATGCGGCGTAGACCCCGGCGGTGGTATGAAAGCGCAGGCGGGCGGGGATGGCAAGGGGGGCTACTCGCCCATCAAAGCATCCAGCACATCCGCGCGCCAGTCGTCGCGGTCCACGTCGAAGGCCTGAAAGCCCGCCTGTCCGCCTTGGGTGAAGCCCCAGTGGCACCACGGGATGCCGTGGTCTTCGGCCTGCTGGCGCACCGCGCGCAGCCAGCGGATATGATCGGGTCGGGGGGCTGCGTCATAGACGCCGAATTCGCCCAGAAACAGCGGGCGGTTTTGGGCCTTGGCGTGGGCGAACCGTTGTGCGAGGTCAGCGCGGTCGGCATCGCTGCCCCAGCCGCTGCGGGGCAGGTCCGCCTCCACATGGGGCGCGCCTTGATGGGTGAATTGCCACGGTTCGTAGAAATGGAACGTGTGCATGTCGAAGGGGCCGGGGTCGGGCAGGTCGGCCAGGCTGTCGATATTGTTCCATTGGTCCCCGCCCATGATGATCCAGCGGGTCGGGTGGGCCGGGCGTAGGTCAGACAGGATGGTGGTATAGAGCGCCACGGCGTCAGCGGTGGTGAGGTTTCCTTCCGGTTCGTTGAGAAGTTCGAACAGGACCGATTGCGGTGCGTCCGTGTAGTGTTGTCCCAACACCTGCCACATGGCGATCAGGTTGGCCTTGTGGGCATCGCTGCCGGTGTCCATCAGGTCCCAGTAGTGGTGCAGGACGAGGATCACATTCAGGTCCGCGTCTTGCGTCCACCCCATGACCTCATCCACGCGGGCGAGAAAGTCGGGGTCGAATTGGCCGTTTTCGAAATGGGCGGAGAATTTGACCGGTAGACGGATGGTGTCAAAGCCCGCTTGCGCGATGCGGTCGATGTGGCGGCGTTGGATGACATAGCCCCAGTCGCCCTCAATCGGGGCCTCAAGGGCCGCGCCCATGTTGATGCAGCGGTTCACGGGGAAGGTCTGGGCGGTGCTGGCGTGCGGGCCAAGGGCCGAAAGGAGCAGGATCAGGGCGCGAAGCATGGCCCAGTGAAACAGGGGCCGGTGCGGCTGGCAAGATGGGTTCAAGCGCCCGTGCGCCGGTGGCAAACCTGTGCCGATTATCCTGCGTCGTGGCCTGACGCCAAGGTGTCGAGTTTCGCCAGACCACCTTCCCATCCTGCGCGGAATTCGGCGATCATTTCGGGCCCGACAAAGGACACGACCGCGACGGTGATCGTTGCCGCACAGCCTGTGTCAGAAGGGACCAGCGTGTAGGTCACAAGGCTGGCACCCAGCCGCATGCCGCCTGCTTCGATGACTTCGGTGTAGGTGGCCGCATGGGGCGCGTCGATGTTGTACCAGCGGGTTTCAACCTCAAATTCGGGGTTTTCCGCCGGGCCGCAGCGGTGGCGTTCCAGCCCGCCTACGCGCATGTCGGCCTCAAGCATTTCAAGCACTGCGTCGCCCGGTGCGCCCCAGATTTCGCGCATCTTGGCGTCGGTCATCAGGGTGAACATACGGTCGGGGGGCAGGGGAAAATCGCGATCAAAGGTGAAGGTGTCGGTGGTCATGAGGTGGTCCTTTCGATGTCCTCTGCCAGCGCTTGCAACCGGTCCAGCCGGCCTTCCCAGACGCGGCGTTGCCATTCCAGCCAGCCTTGAATTTCCATCAGGGGGGCGGCCTCGATATGACAGGTGCGCACGCGGCCTTTTTTGACGGACCGGACGAGGCCGCAGTCCTCGAGCACGCGCAGATGGCGCATGAAGGTGGGCAGGGCGATGTCATGGGGGGCGGCCAGATCAGAAACGGACGCAGGCCCCGTGACCAGCCGTTCGATGACCGCGCGGCGGGTGGGGTCCGACAGGGCGGAGAAGGTGATGTCGATTTGGTTAGCCATAGGGGTAAGTATTGCGGGTAGGGCGGGGTTGTCAAGACAGTTTGTCTATCGGCTAAGTATTAAGGCGGGATCTGCTGGCGCTAACCCGCATCTTGGGGTTTTGCCTGTGGCCGACCCAAGCTAGGGTAGGTCCATGTCCACACCCCGATTCATTCACCTGCGCACCCATACGGAATATTCGCTGCTTGAAGGCGCGGTTCCGGTCAAGAAACTCAGCGGTTTGGCGGAGGCTGCGGGGATGCCTGCGGTGGCGGTGACAGACACCAATAACCTCTTTTGTGCGTTGGAATTTTCCGAATATGCGGCCAAGGCGGGCGTGCAGCCGATCATCGGCTGTCAGGTGGATGTGCAGATGGAGGGCGGCGATCCGCGCGGGCGTGCGCCGGATCCGGCACCCATCGTTTTGCTGGCGCAATCCGAGGCGGGTTACGAAAACCTGATGAAGCTGAATTCCTGCCTTTATGTGGATAAAGGCGATCAGCTGCCGCAAGTGACGGTGGATGAACTGGCGGCGTTTTCCGACGGGTTGATCTGTCTCAGCGGCGGTCCGGATGGGCCGGTGGGGCGGCTGTTGCGCGCGGGTCAGCGGCCTGCGGCGGAGGCGTTGATGACGCGGCTGGCGGCGATTTATCCGGACCGGTTGTATGTGGAATTGCAGCGCCACCCCATCGACGGCGGCTTGCCTGAGGCAGAGAAGCTGTCCGAACAGGGCCATGTGGAAATGGCCTATGCCATGGACCTGCCGCTGGTGGCGACCAACGACGTTTATTTCCCGAAGTCCGAGATTTACGAGGCCCATGACGCGCTGATCTGCATTTCCGAAGGTGCCTATGTGGATCAGAACGAACCGCGCCGCCGTCTGACGCCGCAGCATTATTTCAAGTCCCAAGAGGAAATGGTTACGCTGTTCGCGGACCTGCCGGAGGCCGTGGCCAATACGGTCGAGATCGCCAAACGCTGTGCGTTCAAGGCCTATACCCGTGATCCGATCCTGCCCAAATTTGCCGATGACGAGGTCGCGGAACTGCGGCGTCAGGCACAGGAGGGGTTGAAGAACCGGCTGGCCATCATCCCCCACGCGGCCCCCGTGGAAGAATATGAAAAACGGCTGGAATTTGAACTTGGCATCATCGAAGGCATGGGGTTTCCGGGCTACTTTCTGATCGTGGCCGACTTTATCAAATGGTCCAAGGATCATCACATCCCTGTCGGTCCGGGCCGGGGATCCGGTGCGGGGTCGCTGGTGGCCTATGCGCTGCTGATCACCGACCTTGACCCGCTGCGCTACAGCCTGCTGTTTGAACGGTTCCTGAACCCCGAACGTGTGTCGATGCCCGACTTCGACATCGACTTTTGCATGGACCGGCGTGAGGAAGTGATCCGCTACGTCCAGGAAAAATATGGCCGTGACAAAGTGGGGCAGATCATCACCTTCGGTGCGCTGTTGTCCAAGGCGGCCGTGCGCGATGTGGGGCGGGTGTTGCAGCTGCCCTATGGTCAGGTCGACAAGCTGTCGAAGATGATCCCCGTTGAAGGGGTCAAACCTGTCAGTATCGTCAAGGCCCTGGCCGATGAGCCGCGCCTGCGCGAAGCCGCCAATGCAGAAGAGGTCGTAGACCGTCTGTTGACCTATGGCCAACAGATCGAAGGTCTGTTGCGCAACGCATCCACCCATGCGGCGGGTGTGGTGATCGGCGACCGTCCGCTGGATCATCTGGTGCCGCTCTATCAGGACCCTCGGTCCGACATGCCCGCCACGCAGTTCAACATGAAATGGGTGGAACAGGCGGGGCTGGTGAAGTTCGACTTTCTGGGGCTTAAAACCCTGACGGTCATTCAAAACGCCATGGATTTGATCCTGAAATCCGGTCGTGACATCCATATCGCCGCTGATGGCACCCAGCTGTATACCCCTGCTGAGGGAGCGGTGAACGAGATCAACGCGATCCCGCTGGATGATGAGGCCTCCTATAAACTCTACGCTGCGGCCAAAACCGTCGCCGTGTTTCAGGTGGAATCCAGCGGCATGATGGACGCGCTGCGGCGCATGAAACCGGACTGCATCGAGGACATCATCGCGCTTGTGGCGCTTTACCGTCCTGGGCCGATGGAGAACATCCCGAAGTTCTGTGAGGTCAAGAACGGCATCAGCGACCGCGACACGCTGCACCCGTCGATTGACCACATCCTGGACGAAACCCAGGGCATCATTGTTTACCAAGAACAGGTGATGCAGATCGCGCAGGAAATGGCCGGTTATAGCCTTGGCGGGGCCGACCTGCTGCGCCGCGCCATGGGTAAGAAAATTCAGGAGGCGATGGACGCGGAGCGCCCGAAATTCATCGCTGGTGCGAAGGCCAACGGGGTCGACGACAAGAAGGCGATGGAGGTTTGGAACCTTCTGGACAAGTTCGCCAACTACGGTTTCAACAAATCCCACGCGGCGGCCTATGCGGTTGTGAGCTACCAGACGGCATGGCTGAAGGCGAACCATCCTGTTGAGTTTATGGCCGGTGTGATGAACTGCGATATCCACCTGACCGACAAGCTGGCGGTGTATTTTCAAGA
>NZ_JAHDGE010000007.1:93393-129056 GCF_020627745.1 Pseudooctadecabacter sp. | reverse complement strand
ACGCAGGGCGGATCAACCCGATGGAGCACCCATGCCACCGCCGATGCCATTGACGTCAGCGGGTTTGATCTGGCGGACAGCACGACGATCAGGCTGATCCGGGACTGGGACGGGACGGATGACAAGGCGCGGTTTTTGCGTGCCGTCCGCGACAGCGCCTGTACGTGGTTCGCAACGACCTTGGGCCCCGATTACAATGCCCTGCACGCCGATCATTTTCACCTTCAGGCGCGGGGCTGGGGGACATGCCGGTAGTCTGCGGGGAAACCCGTTTATGGTTTTCCCTTTGCGTTCAGCGAATCAGGCTTTAACATTTCTTTAACGCCGACGAGCGGCGCAAACAAAGGTGGGAGAATACCATGAGCAAACGTGACGAGTTGATCCAGAAATATGCGGACGACCTGAAAAACAAATGCGGCATGACGCCGGATATGGACCTGTTGACGAAAGTGACCATCGGGTGCGGGCCTTCTATTTACAACGCGGATTCGTCCACTGTTGCAGCCGGCCAGCCCGCCGAACTCGAGACGGTCAAAAAGAACTTTCTGATGAAAAAGCTGGGCCTGTCCGATGGTCCGCAACTGATGGAAGCGATCGAATCCGTGATCGAGACCTATGGCCGGTCGGAGCGGAACAAATTTCGCGCTGTGATCTATTACATGCTGACAAAGCATTTCGGCAAAGAATCCGTCTACAAGTAAGGTCCGGTACCTTGCGCAAATGCCCGCCTGATCCGGCGGGCATTTTTGTTTCCGGAATGGCCTGATCCTGCACGGGGATTGGCCCACCGTCCGGCACAGGCGTTACAGCAGGGTCAGCGCCGCCCCGATGATTGCGCAGCCGATGGTGGCGTAGCCGCCGTTGATCAACGTCAGTTTGTGCGAATGCATGGAGTATCCGTGAAACAGTGCAATCCATGGCGTGACGAAGAACAATCCAACGCCCGCGCCCGACAGAATACCCTTACCCAACGTATCAATGCCGGCCGTGGCAAAACTGTGCCGCATCATGCCCGCCACAAGGATCAGGGCGATGGCACAGGTGACATAGGGCACGGGGCTGCGCATGTTCTGCGGGTTGCCTTCGGCATCAAGAGGAACCTGACTGGCCTGTTTCCAGCTGTCTGAAAAGATACCGTACCACAGTGCCCCGAACGCAAAGCTGGCGGCAGCGCCGATGATGATTGCAAGAATTCCCATAGCTTGTCCCTTCTTTGGCTATCGGGACCTATGGTGACAAGAGAACCGCCGTGTGACTAGGATTTTGTGTTTCCAAGCGCGCAGATGATTGTCCATTCGTCTTTCGTCACAGGTTGGACGGACAAGCGGGAGTTCTTGACGAGGATCATGTCGGAGAGCCGGTCATCTGCCTTGATCTGGTCAAGATTAACAGGCGTTGCAAAGGGGCGGACCGCCTTGATGTCCACGCAGTCCCACCGGTCGTCGTCGGTGGTGCTGTCGGGGTGGGCTGCGGCGCAGACTTCGACGATGCCGACAACGGCGCGTTCTTTTTGTGAATGATAGAAGAACCCCAGATCGCCGACCGACATGTCGCGCATGAAATTGCGGGCCTGATAGTTGCGGACGCCGTCCCATTCCTCTCCGGCGTCGCCTTTTGCGACCTGTTGGTCCCAGCCCCATGTGGAGGGTTCGGATTTGAACAGCCAGTACCGCATCAGCCGATGACCTTTTTCCATTCTTCCACGCGGACGTGTTTGAACAGGCCCGCCTTTGCGTAGGGGTCGTTGTCGGCCCATGACTGCGCCGCCGACAGGCTGTCGACTGTCAGGATAATGAGGGACCCGCACATGGTGCCTTCGGGGTCGAGAAAGGGACCGGCCATTTCAACGACGCCGGTGTCCTTGATGTAGGCAAGGTGGGCGTCGCGGGTATCAAGACGGATTTGCAGGGCGTCCGGTTTATCACGGGTGATGACGGCAAAGCGCATGGGCTATTCCTTTCGTAAGGGGCGGGAGAGAAGGGTGGCAAGCGCCACATCGGGGGTCATGGACCCGTCGGACAATGCCGCGACAACCGAGCAGATCGGCAGGTCCAGATCGTGCTGTTTGGCAAGGTTTGTGACTGAAATTGCTGTCGCCGCGCCTTCGACTGTTGTGGTCGGGTCAAAGTCGCTTTGGGCACCGATGGATTGCCCGAAGCGGTAGTTGCGAGAGGCATCGGAGGTGCAGGTCAGCGCCAGATCCCCGAAGCCCGAAAGGCCCGTGAGCGTTTCAGGGTCCGCCCCGAGGGACGCGCCGATGCGGCGGATTTCGGCGAACCCTCTGGTGATAACGGCGGCGCGTGCGCTTTCGCCGAAACCGGCACCCATGCAGACGCCGCAGGCGATTGCGATGACGTTTTTAAGGGCGCCGCCCAGTTCGGCACCGATGACGTCGGTGCTGAGGTAAAGACGAAGGGTCGGCGTGGACAGGACGCCCTGAAGGCTTGCGCCCTTCGTTTCGTCCGCGCAGGCCAGTGTCAGGGCGGTGGGCAGGTGCGCGGCAATGTCGGTGGCAAAGCTGGGGCCGGTGAGCATGGCAGCGGTGGCATCGGGCACGCATGTTTCAATCAGCGCGACCGGACCGCGCAAGGTGCCTTGATCAATGCCCTTGCAGCACGCCACCAGATATTTGCCACGCAGGGCATCGGCATGGGTCTTGAGCCACGCACCCAGTTTCTGTGTCGGGATCGCCAGAAGGATAATGTCGGCCGCCATCAGGGTGTCGAGGTCGCCGGTAACGGTGATGGTGTCAGGCAGCATATGTCCGGGAAGTCGCGAGGTGTTTTCGCGCGATTGCTGCATGTCACCGGGCGTACGCGCCCAAAGGATGACCGGGCCGTTTGCGGCCAGGGCAATGGCCAGACCTGTTCCGAATGCGCCGGCGCCGGCCACTGCGATTTTCATGCTTTCGCCCCCTTTTTTCCGCTGCCCAGCAGAGTGGGGCTGATCTGGTCGAGAGGCCAGCGGGGCCGCGCGGTCAGTGACAGATCGTCGGTCTGGCCTGATGACAGTTTGTGCAGACCCACAAAGGCGATCATGGCGGCGTTATCCGTACACAGCGCCATTGGCGGGGCCACGAAATCAGTCTCTGTTTCGGCACAAAGTTCCTGTAACGCCGTCCGGATGGCGGTGTTGGCGGCAACGCCCCCTGCGACCGCGAAAACCTGCACATCGGGGTTTATGGCACGGGCCGCCACGAGGGCCCGACGTGATTTATGGGTGAGGACATCCGTTATGGCGGATTGAAAGCTGGCGCACAAATCCGCGCGGGCCTGACGGGGCAGGCCGCCATGTTGAGAGACGACGTCGTCGCGGGCGCGCAGGATTGCGGTTTTCAAACCCGAGAAAGACATATTGCAGTCATCCCTGTTCAAAAGAGGCCGCGGCAGGGCGTATGCGTCGGGATGTCCTGTCTTCGCTTCATGTTCCACCGATGGCCCACCGGGTTGCGGAAGGCCGAGGATGCGGGCGGTTTTGTCGAAAGCCTCCCCCGGGGCGTCATCAATGGTGCCGCCAAGGCGGGTGTAGGTGTCCGGCCCTTCGACCAACAGGAACTGACAGTGGCCACCGGACACCAGAAGCATCAGATAGGGAAATGCAATTCTGTTTGTAAGCTGCGGGGTCAGGGCATGGCCCGCAAGGTGGTTGACCCCGATCAAGGGCGTGCCGGTCGCAGCCGCGAGACCCTTGGCGCACATGACACCGGACAGAACGCCGCCAATCAGGCCCGGCCCAGCGGTCACGGCGATGGCATCAATATCGGCAAGCGTGACATTGGCGGCAATCAGAGACTGTTCCACCACAATATCAATCTTTTCCGCATGCGCGCGCGCCGCAATTTCCGGTACGATCCCGCCAAATGCGGCGTGCGCCTGTGTCTGGGTGAAGACCGTGTTGGACAGGATGTCGGCCTGTTCCGGTGTGCCGCGCAGGATTGCGGCGGCTGTGTCGTCACAGCTGCTTTCGATGCCGAGGATCGTGCGGGTCTGGGGCATAGGAGGCGCCGTTGCTTGCGTCGGGATGATATGCAGGTAACACTTGCCCCTTATCGCCACAATGGCTGGGGAGTGTCGCAGTGGCCCCGTACCAAAATCCGATCGTACTGGTCACACGGCCAAAAGAGGACGCAACCGCGTTTGTAGCGCAGTTGCAGGCGACAGGCCGTGTTTTCGAACCGGCCATCGCACCCGCCTTCGGGATCGAGGCTTTGGAGCACAATATCCCGACATTTGATGGTGCGATTTTCACATCAAAGGCAGGCGTTGCAACCGCCCCCGAGGGGATGGGCCGCGTGGCGTGGTGTGTGGGCGATGTTACAGCCGCTGCGGCGGCGCAAAAGGGGTACGCCGCGTGCAGCGCACAGGGCAATGCCGATGCTTTGGTGGTGATGATTCTTGGGCAGGCTCCGTCCGGAACACTTGTGCACCTTCGGGGGGAAAATTCTTACGGTGACGTCAGTGCGCGTCTGACCGCAGCGGGTCTGACGTGTCGCGAAGTGGTGACATACCGCAAGGTGCGACAGCCGCCGCCGGACGGACTGCGCGCGCTTTTCAAGAACGGGCGGCCCTTCGTTCTTCCCGTCTTTTCCGCCGAAACAGGGTCTATTTTGCGGGATTGGCAGATCCCCATGGCGCAGGCGCATATCGTGGCGATCAGCACGAAGGTTGCGGACACGTTCGACGCCATGCAACCTTTCGACATGACGGTCGTTGAGACCCCGAACCTTGCATCAATGACGCAGGCGGTGGCGCGTTTGATCGCTTGAGGGTCTGTCAGGCGGGATATACAGTGGAACGATGGGCGCTCAGGCTCGAACGTAAGGTAGTGGGTGGCAGACGTGGCCAAATCTCCGATGAATAATGACGACAAGATCGACGGTGCACAGGCCGGTGATCAGCCGGATGGTGACGCGGATCAATCCGGCGTTGACGCGATTGAAGACGCCGAGATTGTGGACGAGAGCCACGAGCCGCCGGAGGACGAGGCCGAGGTAGACGCCCCTGCTGACGGCGAAGTTCTGGATGATACCACGCCTCCCGAAACCCTGCCCGAACCCACGCCGGAGCCGGAGCCTGTGCGACAGTCGACAGGCAGCGGCGGATTTCTGATGTTGTTGCTGGGTGGTGTGGCGGCAGGCGCCATCGGATATGCCATTTCCGAATATACGTCGACAGATGACACATCCGCCCGGTTCGAGGCGCAGGACGACCGGATTGCTGCATTGCAGGACCGGCTGGACACTCTGCCAGCGCCGGATTTTTCCGCACTTGAGGCACAAATTGCGCAGGCGGCAGAGGCGGCCAATGCGGCCACATCCGCGCTGGAAGGCCAGATCGGTGATCTGGCGGACCGGATTGACGCGGTTGAACGCCAGCCGAATGCGGACGGAACGTTGTCCGACACCGCCCTTGCTGCGTTTCAGAGCGAGCTGGATGACCTGCGTGCGGAGTTGAGCGACCGTCAGAATGCCGTGATGGGTGCTGCGGCGCAGGCGGAGGCCGATCTGGCCGCTGCCCGCGAAGAGGCATCGCGTCTGGAGCAGGAAGCGCTGGCTGCAGCCGAAGCTGCGCAGGCACGCGCCGCCCTGAACCGGATTGCAGCCGCGGTCGAGACAGGGTCCCCCTTTGCGGATGCTTTGTCCGATCTGGACGTGGCGGTGCCGCCCGCCCTGAGTGATGCGGCAGACACGGGCGTTGCGACCACCGCGGGCCTTGCCGCTGATTTTCCTGCGGCGGCACGATCCGCCCTTGCTGTGGCGCGGTCAGAAGGTGTGTCCGGTGAGGCGAGCGGGATTGGTGGATTTTTGCGAAACCAGTTTGACGTGCGGTCCACCCAGCCGAAAGACGGGCCGGAGCCGGATGCGGTTCTGTCGCGCGCCGAGGCCGCTGTGAAAGAAGGCCGTGTGGCCGATGCACTGGCCGAGATCGAGACCCTGCCCGAGGTGGTGCGCGCCGATCTGACCGACTGGACCGCACGCGCGCAGGAACGCGCGGACGTCCTTAACGCGATTTCCGACCTGTCCGAAACATATCAATAACTGAAAGCTGCGTATTCATGCTCTGGTCCCTTATAAAGATTTTGGCCTTCGTTGCGGTTGTCATGGCTGTCACGTTCGGCGCGACGATGCTGATGGATATGGATGGCAGCGCCACCTTTGACATCGGGGGGCAGGCGGCGACGTTGTCGGTGCTTGAGCTGTTTGTCGCGCTGGTGGTGTTTGTGGCACTTGTCTGGTTGGTGTTCAAACTGATCGGGTTGGCGATTGCCACGTTCAAGTTTCTCAACGGTGACGAGACAGCGATTTCGCGGTACTTTTCGCGCAACCGGGAACGCAAGGGGTTTGAAGCATTGTCCGAAGGGATGATGGCGCTGGCGTCTGGTGAAGGGCGGCTGGCGATGGCCAAGGCGAACCGTGCGGAAAAGTATCTGGAACGGCCCGAACTGACCAACCTGCTGACCGCACAGGCCGCAGAACTGGCGGGTGATCGCAAGACCGCCGAGGCCACCTATCGCAAGTTGCTGGAGGACGAGCGCACGCGGTTTGTCGGCGTGCGCGGGATCATGAAACAGAAGCTTGAGGACGGGGATACGGACACCGCGCTGGCGCTGGCCGAAAAGGCGTTCGCGATCAAGCCCAAGCATGTGGAAACGCAGGACACCTTGTTGCGGTTGCAGGCGGAAAAGGCGGACTGGAAAGGCGCCCGCCAGACGTTGACGGCCAAGCTGAAGACAGGGCAGTTGCCGCGCAATGTGCACCGTCGCCGTGATGCGGTTTTGGCGCTGTCAGAGGCGAAGGGTATTCTGGACGACGGCCAGACCATCGAAGCGCAGGAGGCCGCGATCGAGGCCAACCGCATGTCCCCTGATCTGATCCCGGCGGCTGTGATGGCGTCGGAGATGTATCTTGAAAAAGACAACAAACGGGCGGCCACGCGGGTTGTGAAAAAGGCGTGGGATGTGGCCCCGCACCCTGATCTGGCTGCGGCCTATGCGGCGATTGAACCCGATGAGGATGCAGCGGCGCGGCTGAAACGGTTCCGGGCGTTGACGAAGGTGCATCCCGACCATCCTGAAACAAAGATGCTGTTGGCGGAACTTTACATCGCGGCGGAAGATTTCCCCGAGGCGCGGCGCACCATCACCGAACTTGTGGCTGAACACCCCACGGCCCGCAGCCTGACGATTATGGCGGCGATTGAACGGGGCGAAGGGTCTGCCGATGCGGTGGTGCGCGGCTGGCTGGCCAAGGCGCTGACCGCGCCGCGTGGCCCCCAGTGGATTTGTGACAACTGCCAGCACATCCATCAAGCGTGGGAGCCTGTCTGCGCCAACTGCATGGGCTTTGACACCCTGTCCTGGCGTGAGCCGCCAGAGGGTGAGGTCGCGATGCCTGCGGGCGTTGAAATGCTGCCGTTGATTGTTGGACAGATTGAGGCACCCACGACGGATATGACGGTTGTGGACGCCGAAATCGTCGAGGACGAGGCAAGCGCCACAGACGAAAAATAACACTTTTCGAAGCTTTGGTGCGGTGCTAAAGACCGCGCCGTGGCCGCTGTAGCTCAGATGGTAGAGCACGTCATTCGTAATGATGGGGTCGGGGGTTCGAGTCCCTTCAGCGGCACCACAATCGCACAGAAAAAGGCCAGCGTCCGGGTGGATCGCTGGCCTTTTCTTTTGGTCATGACCCTTTAGGCGGCGGCTTTGCGGGCCTTTCGGGTGCGCAGCACGGGCAGGATGATCAGGGCGGCGGCGATGAGCAGCAGGATCATTGTCATGGGACGTTCAAGAACAAAGTTTACCCCGCCATAAAGCTGCATCGAGCGTGAGAAGTTGTCCTCCATCATGCCGCCGAGGATGAAGCCGATCAGCAGGGGCGGCAGGGGATAGTTCGCAAATTTCAACGCGATGCCGCAGATGCCGAAGCCCACAAGCAACAGCAGTTCGGTGGCGTTGTTCTGGCCGATGTAGGCCCCCATGAGGGTGAAGAACAGGATGAACGGGATCAGGAAGTTGCGGGGGATCGCCAGCAGTTTGGCGATGTAGGGAATGAGCGGTAGGTTCAGGATCAGCAACACCAGATTGCCGATGAACATGGACATGATGACCGCCCAGAAGATTTGCGGTTCATCCACCATCAAACGCGGGCCGGGTGTCACGTTGAGCGCGATGAGGGCGCCCAGCAGAATGGCCGTGGTGCCGGAGCCGGGGATGCCCAGCGTCAGCAAGGGCACGAAAGACCCGGTGCAGGCCGCGTTGTTGGCGGTTTCGGGGGCGGCGAGGCCCTTGATCGACCCTTTGCCGAATTCTTCCTGTTCGTGTTTCGGGGCGATGTTGCGTTCAACCGCGTAGCCCAGAAAGGACGCGATGGTGGCACCGGCACCCGGCAGGACGCCGATGAAAAAGCCCTGAATGGATTGGCGTCCGATGACGGGGGCAATCGCGCGGGCCTCTGCGCGGGTGATGCGCAGGTCTTTGATCTCGCCGCCGTCTTCACCGAGGTTTTTGGGTTTGAGGACCAGAAAGATTGCTTCTGGCAGGGCGAACATGGCCATGGCCAGCGTGATGAAGCCGAAGCCCGATTGCAGATCCATGATGCCGCCGGTGAAGCGGGGCAGGTTGAACAGCGCGCCTTCGCCCACGGTGGCCATGATCAGGCCAAGGACCGTCATCAGCAACGCCTTGGTGACCTGACCGGGACCTGCAAAGGCCGCGATGGCGGACAGGCCCACGACCATCAGGGCGAAATATTCGGGGGAGTGGAACAGCAGGGCGACGGACGACAGCATGGGCGCGAAGACCATCAGAAGGATCGCGCCGATGGTGCCGCCTGCGAAACTGGCGATGGCGGCGATGGTCAGGGCCTTGCCGGCCTTGCCCTGTTGCGACATCGGGTAGCCGTCAAAGGAGGACGCGACGGTCCCTGCCACACCCGGCGCGTTCAGCAGGATGGACGAGGTGGAGCCGCCAAAGATCGCGCCGTAATACACACCGGCCAGAAGGATCAGCGCGGCGGAGGGATCGCCCATGGTGATGGCCACGGGGATCATGATGGCGATGATCGACATGGGGCCAAGGCCCGGCAACATGCCGATAAAGGTGCCGATCAGACAGCCGCCGATGACGACCAGCAGGTTCTGCAGGGACAGGGCCGTTTGCAGGCCAATGAGGATTCCTTCGAGCATGGATCAGGTTCCCATAAAATATGGCAGGGGGCGTAGGAAGATGCCGAGGACCTCTTGCACCAGATACCAGACGGCGAGGGTGGCGATGAGGGACACAGGGATCATGATGTGCCATTTCCTCTCTCCCAGGATCAGCGATCCGGTGATCAGGAACAGCGAGGTCGAGGCAAGAAAGCCCAAGGGACGCAGGCAGAGGGCATAGACAACCATGAGGCCCAACAGCAGCAGCGCCTGGCCGAGGAAATAATCTGTGAGGCGGCGGTGGTCGATTTCCCCGATCTTTTGTTCGCCTTTTTCAAGACCAAGCAGGATGATCAGGCTGGCCGCGATGCCGAAGATGGACAGGACTTTGGGGAAGGTGCTGGGCCAGATCGGGTTGCGACGCATGAAGGGCGCAAGGTCTGCGTCCATCGTGAACCAAGCGGTGTAGCCGTAGGTGATGCAGATGCCCAGAAGGATGAGCGCGATCCAACGATCCAGTGCCATGAGGTGCTGTCCTGTGAATTGTGTGAAAGAAGGCGGAGCAGTTGCCTGCCCCGCCTTTTGTGTGATCGAAAAGGGACTTAGAGGAAGCCCAGTTTCGTCATCAGGTCACCGATGACTTTTTCCTGATTTTCGAGGAAGGACAGGAAGTCGTCGCCGGGGTTGTGGATGTTCACCCAGCCGTTGCGGGCGCGGACAGTTTCCCATTCAGGCGTGTCGTACATGGCGGCAATCGCGGCCTGATACTGGGCTGTCTTTTCTTCGGACAGACCGGGGGCCGCGAAGAAACCGCGCCAGTTGACGAAGGATGTGTCGATGCCCTGTTCCATCATGGTCATGGCGTCAGGGGCTGCGTCGACACGGTCTTCGGATGTGACGCCGATGATTTTGACTTCGCCCTGATTGGCCAGATCGACCGCTTCGGAGAAGCCGGTGGACAGCGCCTTGATCTCGCCGGACAGCAGGGCTGCCATGGCGGTGCCGCCTGCGTCATAGGGGATGTAGTTCACGCCCAGCGCGTCACGACCGGAGGCTTCCATGACCATAGCGGCCACAAGGTGGTCCATGCCGCCGGGGACAGAGCCGCCGCCGATAGGTGTGCCGTTTGGATCGGCGTCGTACATGGCAAGAAATTCTTCCATGTTGGACACATCGCTGTCGGCGGGCACGACGAGGGCCGCATAGTCACCGATGGTGCCGGACACGAGGGTCAGGTCACGGAAGTTGTGCGGGAACACGCCTGTGAGAGAACGGATCACGATGGGGGTCGAATTGACCATCAGCGTGTTTTCAAGGCTGGCTGCGTTTTCGATCATGTAACCGATGGCTGTACCACCGCCACCGCCGGACATGTTTTCGTAGGATGCGGACCCGACGAGGCCGGATTCGGTCAGGGCTTCGCCCGTGCCGCGTGCCGTGCCATCCCAGCCGCCACCGGCACCGCCGGGGATGAGGAAGTGAACTTCGTCAAGGATCTGGTGGCCGTCTGCGAAAGCGGCATTGCCCAGACCAAGTGTGGCAACAGCAGTTACCATGAGGGCGCGACGGCCCATTTTCATCGTTTTCATTGTAGTCTCCCTTTTGGTAGCCATCTCCTCATGGCTCCTGACAGAGTATGAGCATGGGAACCTGACATGCACCTGTCACGGGTTAATTTAGTGGAAGAGGCGATGAAGTACCTTTTGGTCGAGGATAATCCCGAGCTTGCGAATGCGGTGTCATCACGGTTGCGGCTGGACGGGCATAGCGTTGATCATGCAAGAAAAATCGAGGATGCGCGGGCCTTTGTCGCCGCCGCCGAATATGACATGATCCTGCTGGATATCATGTTGCCGGACGGCGATGGGCGGACGTTCCTGAAACACCACCGTGCGGCGAATAATGACACGCCGGTCATCGTCCTGACCGCCCGCAGTCAGGTGTCGGATCGAATCAGTATGCTGGATCTGGGCGCCGATGACTACGTCACCAAGCCCTTCGATCATGCCGAACTGGAGGCCCGGTGCCGTGCCGTTTTGCGCCGCAAGACCGGGTCGGCGCAATCGGTCAAGACATTGGGAGAGGTGGAATTCGATGCGGTTGGCGGGCATCTGCGTGTGAAGGGCCAGCCGGTCGAGTTGCGCAACCGCGAACTGCGGCTGCTTGAGTTGCTGATCAACGCACCGGGGCAGGTGTTTTCCAAGCAAAAGCTGGTGGACCGGCTGTTTTCCTATGATGACGATGTGTCCGAAAACGCGATTGAGGTTTATATCGGGCGGCTGCGCAAACATCTGGAAGGATCGGATGTGCAGATCAAGACGCTGCGGGGGCTTGGGTACAGGCTGGATCATGACGGCTGAGGTCAACACCCGCGGATCGCTGCGGACGCGGCTGGCGCTGATCCTGACTGGCGGGGCGGCGGGTCTGGCGGTGATCCTGTTTGTTGTCGTGCGCGCGCTGTCGGCCCAGATTGCACAGCAGGGGCAAGACAACGTGCTGAGCGCGTCGATGTCGTCCATTCTGGATTCAGCGTTGGTGCGGGACGGGCGGGTGTCACTGGATTTCCCCTATTCGTCGCTGTCGATGCTGACGACAGATGCGGATGACCGCGTGTTTTATGCGATCTACGAGGGGGAGGTTCTGTTGTCGGGGTACGATGACCTGACGGTGCCCCAAGGCGTGACGCCGGACAGAAGCCGGTTCACCACGGTCGCCTACAAGGGGGAGCCTGTGCGGCTGGCCACGGGGGTGCGCCGCCTGATCGGGGCGGACGGCCAGCGGACCGTTTCGGTGACGATCGGCCAGACACAGGATGCCTTGTCCAACACGCTGAACGCGATTTCGCGCAACGTGGCTTTGCTGGGGATCGGGTTTTTCGTTCTGGCCACGGGGCTGGCGGTTTGGGCGGCGTCTTTTACATCGGGTCAGTTGCGACGGCTGACCACCTCTGTGACGCGACGCGGCCCGCAGGACCTGAGCCCTGTGTCAAAGCCTGTCCCGTCCGAGATGGTGCCGCTGGTCGGGTCCCTGAACACGTTGATGTCGCGTCTGGACCACACGCTGACACAGTCGGAGGATTTCATCGCTGAGGCCGCGCACCGTATCCGCACGCCATTGGCCACTGTGCGGTCCCATGCGGAGGCGACGTTGCAACGGGTCGACCATGCGGAGAACCGTCAGGCGCTTTTGTCGATGGTGCGTGCCATTGACGAAAGCAGCCGTGCGGCGGGGCAGTTGCTGGATCATGCGATGGTGACGTTTCGGGCCGAGAACCTTGAGAAAGGGGAGGTCGATCTGGAGGAGGTTCTGCGCGAACTGGTTCAGCGCATGAGCCCCATTGCGGATATGAAGGACATCACGCTGGACCTTGTCGCACAGGATGCGTCCGTGCTGCACGGGGACGCCATTTTGCTGCAGAACGCCTTTCGCAACCTGATCGACAATGCGTTAAAGTATGCACCGGCGGAAACGGCTGTCATGATCCGCGTGGACGGGCGCAAGGTCACGGTTTGTGACGGCGGCCCCGGTTTTGCGATGGACGAAATCCACCTGCTGTCGGGGCGGTTTGTGCGGGGCAAGGACACGGGCCACAAGGTCGGGTCCGGTCTTGGGCTGACCATTGTGCAGGCTGTCACGACGGCCCATGGCGGAACGATGACATTGAGCAACAGACCGGAGGGCGGCGCGTGCGCTACTGTGCAATTCTAGCGGCGGTGATCTGGGCCGGTTTGGCCACAGCGCAGGGATGGGAGGACCGGCAGGTTTTCGGGACGGGCGATGCGCCCTTGCGGGTGCTGTCGAGCACGGACACGTCTTTCTTCCGGCCGATTATTGAGGATTTTATCGCCACCTCGCCCGAAGTTTCCGTGGAATATCTGGTGACGGGGACCGCCGATCTGGACGTTCTGTTTCGCGCTGATCCGACGGCCTATGATGTCGTCATCTCAAGCGCGATGGATTTGCAGCTGAAGCTGGCGAATGACGGATTTGCCGCGCAGCTGGCGGATGTCGATCATCCCGATTGGGCGGAATGGCATGACAGCCTGTTCGCCTTCACGACAGAACCCGCAGCCATTGTCATCAACCGTGCCGCGCTGGGCGATTTACCTGTGCCGCGCACGCGGCAGGACCTGATCGAACTGATGCGCGCCCATCCTGCCACCTTTGACGGGCGGGTGGGCACCTATGATGTGCGCCAGTCGGGACTGGGGTATCTGTTTGCCACGCAGGACGCGCGTGCATCCGAAACCTACTGGCGCTTGATCGAGGTCATGGGACGGATGGATGCGCGACTTTATTGTTGTTCCGGGGCGATGATTGACGATCTGATCGCCGGTGATCTGGTCGTCGCCTACAACGTGCTGGGCAGCTATGCCGAGGGCAGGTCCGAAACAGAGGCCGCGTTGACGGTGATCCTGCCGTCGGAATTTCCAACGACAATGATGCGGACAGCGCTTGTGTCGCGGCAGGCGTCGGACCGGCCTGTGGCAGAGGCGTTCCTGCGCCACATCCTGGCCCTTCAGGCAACGGGCGATGCGACGCGGTTTCCACTGCCTCCTTTGGCGGCGGGGGACGGTCCGGTTATCGGCCTCAATCCCGCGCTGATGACCTATCTGGACAAGATGAAGCGGGACACCTTCATCGGCGAATGGGAAGATGCGATCGTGCAGGACGACTAAGTTTCCTTTCCACGTCATCGCCCGATGGCGAAACGGCAAAAAGCGGCCAAACCGGACGATTTGGGTCTTGGCGCAGGATCGCAGCGCCGTGCATATCTGGCCCGAAGACACAAAGGGGACAGACATGGACGACAACAGGCTGGTGCGCGGCGCGCCCGTGCGGGACAGGATTTTGGCGCAGGTCAGAACCTATGCCGGTGAACAGGGGGATATGCCGTCGATTGTGTCGATCCTGATTGGCGATACGCCCGAAGCCGCCGTTTACATCCGCAATCAGGCGCGGGGCGCGGAGAAGGCCGGATTGCCGTTCCGTCAGGAAAACTGGCCCTCCGACATGACGCAGGAGGCCTGCAAGGCGCGTATCCTTGAGATGAACGATGATGCGGGCGTGTTGGGTATTATCCTGCAACGCCCCGTGCCCGACCACATCAACGTCCGGTCTCTTCAATCGGCCATTCACCCGCTCAAGGATGTGGAGGGGATGAACCCTGCGTCGATCGGGAATATCGTCTATTCGGATGTGGCGCTTGCGCCCTGTACGGCGGCGGCGAGTGTGGAATTGATCAAGGAAACCGGTCTGCCCCTTGAGGGGCTTGAGGTTGTCATGATTGGCCATTCCGAAATTGTCGGCAAACCGGCGGCGATGATGTTGATGGCCGAAGGCTGCACCGTCACTGTCTGTCATCACATGACGCGGTCTGTTGCGATGCATTCACGCCGTGCGGATGTGGTCGTGGTGGCGGTGGGCAAGGCGCATCTGGTCGGTCCCGAAATGATCAAGCCCGGTGCGGCGGTTATCGACATTGGCATCAACCAGATCGAGACCCCGGACGGGGTCAAGATCGTGGGCGACGTCGACACCGATGGCGTCAAGGAACTGGCCGGTTGGGTGACGCCTGTGCCCGGTGGTGTCGGCCCTGTGACGGTGGCCATGCTGATGCGCAATGCGATGGTGGCGCATCAGAGGCAGAAGGCGGCGGGCTGGCTCTAGCCCTTGCATCTGGCGAAGTCTGGGGTGAGGTATGGGAAACAGCATTTGGAGGACCCGATGACGTTCAAACCCGCGCAATGGCCGCGCAAGCTGCGGTCTCAGGAATGGTTCGGTGGCACCAGCAAGGATGCGATCTATCACCGTGGCTGGATGAAGAACCAAGGGTATCCCGATGATCTGTTCGACGGGCGGCCTGTCATCGGCATCTGCAACACGTGGTCCGATCTGACACCGTGCAACGGCCACCTGCGGGAACTGGCCGAAAAGGTGAAGAACGGCGTGTGGGAAGCGGGCGGGTTTCCGGTGGAGTTTCCGGTGTTCAGTCCGTCCGAAAGTGCGCTGCGCCCCACGGCCATGATGTTCCGCAACCTGTGCGCCATGGATGTGGAAGAGGCGCTGCGCGGCAAGCCCATCGACGGCGTGGTGCTGATGGCAGGCTGTGACAAGACCACGCCTGCCTTGTTGATGGGGGCCGCATCTGTCGATCTGCCCGCGATTGTTGTCAGTGGCGGCCCGATGTTGAACGGGCATTTCCGCGGTGAACGTGTCGGGTCCGGCACGCACATCCGCAGGTTCAACGAGGCCGTAAAGGCCGGTGAGATGACGCCTGAGGAATTCGTTGAGGCCGAAGGATCCATGAGCCGGTCCGCAGGCGGCTGCAACACCATGGGCACCGCCAGCACGATGGCGTCCATGGCCGAGGCGCTGGGCATGGCCCTGTCGGGCAACGCAGCCATTCCGGCGGTGGACAGCCGACGCCGGATGATGAGCCAGCTGACAGGCCGGCGGATTGTGCAGATGGTGAAGGATGATCTGAAACCGTCGGACATCATGACGAAAGAGGCGTTTGAAAACGCGATCCGCACCAATGGCGCCATTGGCGGGTCAACCAATGCCGTCGTGCATTTGCAAGCCTTGGCGGGCCGGTGTGAGGTGCCGCTGACGCTGGAAGACTGGGACCGCTGCGGCAAGGACGTGCCGACAATCGTGAACCTGCTGCCATCGGGTAAGTGGCTGATGGAGGAGTTTTTCTTTGCGGGCGGTCTGCCCGTTGTCATCAAGCGGTTGGGGGAGATGGGGTTGCTGCATCGCGACGCGCTGACAGTCTCAGGCGGGTCGATCTGGGATGAGGTGAAGGACGTCCGGAACTGGAACGAGGACGTCATCGTGCCGACCGAAAAGGCGCTGCGCAAATCGGGCGGTATTGCGGTGTTGCGGGGCAACCTCGCGCCCAACGGGGCCATTTTGAAACCGTCCGCCGCCACACCTGCGTTGATGCAGCACCGGGGTCGGGCCGTCGTGTTCGAGGACATCGACGATTACAAGGCGCGGATTGACCTGCCTGATCTGGACATCGACGAGACCTGCGTGATGGTCCTGAAATACTGCGGACCAAAGGGGTACCCCGGCATGGCGGAGGTGGGCGACATGGCGCTGCCGGCCAAGCTGTTGAAACAGGGCGTGCGCGATATGGTGCGCATTTCGGATGCGCGGATGTCCGGCACAGCCTACGGGACCGTGGTGTTGCACACCGCACCCGAGGCCGCCGCCGGTGGCCCGCTGGCGGTGGTGCAGAACGGGGATATGATCGAGTTGGACGTGGAAAACCGGCGGGTGCATCTGGATATTTCCGATGAGGAACTGACCAAGCGGCTGGCCGATTGGACACCCCCCGTGGACAGGCCGGTGGGCGGGTATGCCCAGCTGTACTATGACAAGGTGAACCGCGCGGACGAGGGGGCGGATTTTGATTTCCTCGTCGGACGGCGGGGCAACGCGGTCGCAAGGGAGTCGCACTGATGAAGGTTGCTTTGGTAGGGATCGGCAAGATCGCCGTGGATCAGCACGTGCCGTCGATTGCGGCATCGGATGAGTGGGAACTGGCCGCGACGGTCAGCCGGTCGGGCACTGTCGAGGGCGTTCCGGCCTACACGGAAATCGACACTATGCTTGCGGAAAACCCCGATATCGAGGTGGTCAGCCTGTGCCTGCCGCCCGTGCCACGGTTTGACTATGCTGCCGCCTGCATCAAGGCCGGACGTCATGTGATGCTGGAAAAGCCCCCCGGTGCGACCTTGGCCGAGGTGCATGCCTTGCAGGCGATGGCGGATGACGCGGGCGTGGTTCTGTTTGCCACTTGGCACAGCCGGATGGCCAAAGGCGTGGCGGCGGCGAAGGCGGCGCTGGACGGAAAAATCCTTGAAAGCGCGCATATCGACTGGAAGGAAAACGTGCGCAAATGGCACCCCGGTCAGGATTGGGTGTGGGAACCCGGTGGCATGGGCGTGCTGGACCCCGGCATTAATGCGCTGTCGATCCTGACGGAAGTGCTGCCTGCGCCGGTGCATCTGCGCAGTGGTGTTCTGCAGGTGCCTGCAAACCGGCAGACGCCGGTATCGGCCGAGTTGAAATTTACGGGCAATGTCACCGCATCTTTTGACTGGCTGAAAGAGGGTGAGCAGACGTGGACCATGCGGCTGACGGCAACAGATGGTACGGCGGTCCAGTTGAAGGACGGGGGCAACCGCTGCTTTGTGGACGGTGAAGAACAGCCCGAGGCGGAATTGGGCGAATACCCCGCGTTGTATGCGCGCATGGCGGATCTTGTGCGGACGGGTCGATCGGACGTGGACCTTGCGCCGATGGTGCATGTGTCCGACATCATGACCTTATGTGAACGGGAGGCTGCCCCAGCGTTTGAATGGTGACTAGACCGTAACCGTGCGCAGGGGGTGATGGGCCATGCCGGACGCCAGCCCGTCGGTGACGAACAGGGCCAGATCGGTCATCCGCGCGATGCGCGCCGGGGCCGTCCGCGAAAACTTTGACCGGTCCGCGACAAGCGCGGTGGCATGGCTGTTTTCAATGACGCTTTGGCTGACGATCACCTCATCCAGATCATAATCGAACAGGTCGCCGGTCTGGTCCAGGGCGGAGCAGCCGATGATGGCGAGGTCGAATTTCAGTTGACGCACGCCTGCTGCGGCCTGCGCGCCAACAAGGCCGCCATCGGCGTGGCGCAGCGTACCGCCTGTGACCATGACGCGATTCGACGGATTGGCCGATAATATAGGCACGGCGTTGAGGTTGTTTGTCATGACCAACAGACCCTCATGGTGGACAAGGGCGCGGGCGGCGGCCTCGCACGTGGTGCCGATGCCGACGAAAACCGAAGACCCGTTCTTGACCTCATTCGCGCAGGCCAGCCCGATGCGCGCTTTGGCGTCATCGTTAAGCCGCCTGCGGTCTTCGTAGCGGATGTTGCGCAGACCGGACGGCAGGATCGCGCCGCCGTGCACCCGTTCCAATCGACCCTGTTCCGCCAGATCGGTCAGATCGCGGCGGATGGTTTGCAAGGTGACGTTGAAAAGGGATGCAAGCCCTTCGACGGTGACTTTGCCATCGGTTCGGGCCTGTTCGAGGATTTTTGCATGTCGAAAGTTCATGCCAACCGTTTACGGCATTGCTTTCGTTTTATCCATAAACGAACATCAATATATTTCGTTCTTTTTCTTTCTGGGCGGGTTTGCTAGATGCGCTATCTAAGACAGGACCCCAAAGGCGGACGGACCCATGGCAGACGTAGAGACAGATTTTGACCTTTTCATCATTGGTGGCGGCATCAACGGATGTGGCATTGCCCGCGATGCATCGGGGCGCGGGTTGCGCGTGGGTCTGGCGGAGATGAATGACCTTGCCTCGGCGACGTCCAGCGCATCGACCAAGCTGTTTCACGGCGGGTTGCGGTATCTGGAATACTTTGAGGTCCGTCTGGTGCGCGAGGCGCTGATTGAGCGCGAAACCCTGTTGCGCGCCATGCCGCACATCAGCTGGCCGATGCGGTTTGTGCTGCCCTATCACAAGGACATGCGGTTTGAAGGATCAACGCCGACGTCCAAGATTTTGAATTTCGTGATGCCTTGGATGAAGGGCCGACGGCCTGCATGGCTGATCCGGCTGGGTCTGTTCATGTATGACAATCTGGGCGGTCGCAAAATCCTGCCCGGCACCACGACTGTTGACCTGACCACAGCGCCGGAAGGCAAGGGGATCGAGGACCGGTTTGAGTTTGCTTACGAATACTCTGACTGCTGGATTGAGGATTCGCGCCTTGTCGTGTTGAACGCGCGAGATGCGGAAAACCGCGGCGCCAAGATCATGGTGCGCACCAAGGTGACCTCTACCATCCGGCACGACGACCATTGGGTGGTGCAGCTTGAAGACACCGACACCGGTGAGGTGCGGACCGTGCGTGCCAAGATGCTGGTCAATGCGGCTGGCCCTTGGGTCGGCGACATCATCCAGCAGAAGGTGCGATTGAATTCTACCGAAGGCGTCCGGCTGGTGCGGGGATCCCACATCGTGACCAAACGTCTGTTTGATCATGAGAAATGCTATTTCTTCCAGGGCACCGACGGGCGGATCATTTTCGCCATTCCCTATGAGACGGATTTCACCCTGATCGGGACGACCGACGCGGAACATGACGACCCCAGCGTAAGGCCCGTCTGCACGGATGAGGAACGCGATTATCTGGTCGCTTTCGCCAACGGGTATTTCAAGCAGGACATCACCAGCGATGATGTGGTCTGGACCTATTCAGGCGTGCGCCCCTTGTATGATGATGGGGCGCAAAGTGCGACAGCAGCGACCCGTGACTACACGTTGAAAGTGGACACCAACGGGGGCGCGCCGATCCTGAACATTTTTGGCGGAAAGATCACGACGTATCGCAGGCTTGCCCAGAGCGCTTTGGCCAAGATCAGCCCGTATTTCGACGGGGTGAGCGGGGATTGGACAGCTGGTGTTCCTTTGCCGGGCGGCGATTTCCCTGTTGACGGAGTGGAGGCCCTGATTGCGGATATTATGCGCGATTACGGGTTTGTCGATGCGCGCTGGGCCAGACGTCTGGTGCGGGCCTATGGAACGGATGCGCGCAATGTCCTTGGGAATGCCAAGACGGCCGCCGATCTGGGCACGGATTTCGGCGCAACATTGACGGAAGCCGAGGTGCGTTGGCTGATGGACAAGGAATACGCGCGACGTGCGGAAGATGTCGTATGGCGGCGCAACAAGCTGGGGCTGAGGCTGAACGACATGCAGATTGCCGCGCTGGATGCGTGGATGTCGGATCAGCGGGCCGCTGCCTGAAGGCAGTCTTGAATGAGGGTTGCGACGCGGTCGGGGTCCTCTTCATGAACCAGATGTCCAAGATTTTCGATCCGGTGAAGCCATGCGTCGGGCAGCCGTTGTGCGGCGTCCGCGCTTGATTTCGGGGGGACGGCCTTGTCCCCGTCGGCGGTGATCAGATCGACACGGGACTTGATCGTGGGCAGTGCGGCTGACAACCCATCCAGCGACCATTGGGCCATCATCATCAAAGTTGCGTCGACGTGGGATGCATCCTGTACCAGCCGCAGATAGAGGGCCTCTCCCTCCGCGTCCAGACGGGACCCTGTGCCGGCGATGAGGTTGCGCACAGATGCGGCCGTGGCCGTCCGCGAAAACAGTTTGGCCGACAGCGGGTTGAGGGCCAGTGCCTTGGCCATCATCGGGAACAGCCACCCCGCAACGCCGCGAAAGTTGGACAGGGCCGCGTTGATGCCGATGACATGGGTGGGTGAGGTGCGCGCCATTTGCAGGGCGATGGCAGCCCCTGCGGAATGGCCGATCAGGGCTGTGGGCGTCCAGCCCTGATGTGCAACCAGCGCGGACAGGTCTTCGGCCATATGCGCCAGATTGCAGCGCGCACGTGCCCCGATTTCGGTAAAACCCTGACCGGGAAGATCAATGGCGACAACGTGGTGGGTTCGCGTCAGGAGGGGATAGAGGCCCCGCCAGCTTTGGGTGGCGCCGCCGGCCCCGTGGATCAGCAAAAGCGTATCGCCCGAACCGCCCTCTTGCACGTGCCATTTATGGGGTCGACACAGGACCTTGCGGGACTGGTCCGCCATGGGCCACCCTGCCAGATCATCGGGCCACCGCATCGCTACTCAGCCAGCGCGGCGGACACCGCACCGGACATCTTTCGGGCATCGGCGCGTGGCACGGGCATGTAGAGACCGCCCATCTTTCGTGACAGGTCGGACAGAAACCGCGAGGGCCGGTTGCCAAGGTCCAGAACGATCGCATCAAGGTTATGTGTGCGGATCTGGGCGGCAACAGTCTCTGAATCGCGGCAGGCGGCGGGTCGGTCGGGCAATCCGTTGAGGGCGATGTTTGCCCGCCCGTCCGTGAGGACGATGATGCAGGGGGACATGCCCTGCCGTTTCGCTGTCTGCGCTGTTTTGACAGCCTCGATCAGGCCTGCGGCCAGGGGTGTGCCACCCCCGCCGGGCAGGGCGGCAAGCCTGCGTTTGGTCTGCACAAGAGAGCGCGTGGGCGGCAGCATCAGATCGGCCGTTTCCCCGCGAAAGGCGATAAGGCTGACGTGATCACGGCGGGAATAGGCGTCCGACAAAAGCAATTCGACGGCGCCCTTCGCCTCCCCCAGACGGGCCATGGCGGCACTGCCGGAGGCATCGACGGTGAAAATGAGCAAACGATCCGATTGTTCTTCGAACTGTTTGATGCGGAAGTCGGACGGCAGAACCCTAAGCCGCCCCGGTTGTGCGCCCCGCAGTTTTTGCCACGGGGCTGCGGCCCGCAAGGTGGCGATCAGATCAAGGCGGTTGCGACCTGTCAGACGACCGCCGCGTGCGGGCTTGGGCCGTCCGCGCCGGTTGCCGCGATGTCTGGTCCCTGCGCCTGTGCCTTTTGCCACCGATCCATGGCCATTGATCTGGTCCAGAAGACCTGCGGGCAGGTTGGCCAGCACGGCATCGAGGACGCGATCTTCGAGTTGCCCGACCTCTTGCGCGTCTGAGGGCGGAGGCGGCGGTTCGTCCGCTGGCGGCTCCGGTTCATCGACAGGCGGAAGTCGGGTGGCCCGATGGGCCAGCGTCAGGGCTGCGGCGACTTCGATGTCGTCCGAGATGAGGGACCTGCGTTGATGCAGAGCCGCATTCGCACGTGCGGCACGCAGCGCAAAAAGTGGTGCGCGCTGGCTTGCGATGCCCAGATTGAGGCAGAGAGACACGAGCGTGGTCAGCGTTTCAGCAGGCGTCGCAACCAACGGAAGGCTGCGTTTCGCGCGGTCAATTCTATCGGGGTCGGGCAGTAAATCCACATCCTTGAGAGCCAGATCGAGGGTGATGTGAAAGGCCATACGTTCGGTCAGGGCCACCGGTGCCCCTTCGTCCGTATCGGCGCCTTCATCAAGGGTGATCAGAACGGGCAGGCGGGTGTCATCCATCGCCATGGCCAGACGCGCAGCCGTGTCCGGTTCGCAGCGGTCGGCCATGGTCAGAAGGGTCGTGCCCTTGCCGGTCAGTAGCCCGTCACGCAGGTGCATCTTTCCCGATTGCAGGGTCTGTGTCAGGTCGATCCCGCCAAACAGCGTTTCGTCATCCATTGCGGGATGCAGTTTGACAAGGGGCCGTGGCAGAATGCCCAGAGCCTCCAGAAAGGCATCGCGGACAGGACCGCAGCGGGCGCGGATGTTGGCCCCGCCCAGCCCTGTCGGATCAACGGCCAGAAGGGTCAGCGCGAGGGTGGCCCTGTCCCACGACATCAGGCCAGCACGTCTTCGACAACACGGGCGACCCGTGCGTCGCTGCCGGCATCGTCCAGCGGATCGCGGCGCAGGCGGTGACGCAGGGCCATGGGGGCCACGGCGCGGATGTGATCACGGCCGATGGCTGTGTCTTCACGGAAGGCCGCAAAGGCGCGCGCGGCCTTGAGCAACGTCAGTTCCCCGCGCAAACCGTCAGCACCCAGTTTGAGGCAAAGCCCCGCGATGTCAGTCAGCGCGGAATCGGTGGTTTTGAGCTGACGCAGAGACTGTTTTGCCGTCTCGATCTGTGTGCGGATGAGGGCATCTTCGGCCTTCCAGCGGACCATGAAGGCCTCGTAATCGGTCTCAAACGCGTCGCGGCGTTTGATGACTTCGACCCGTTCTTCAATCGTGGTGGGGGAGGATACATCGACGCTCAGCCCGAACCGGTCCAGAAGCTGGGGACGCAATTCGCCCTCCTCGGGGTTGCCGGAACCGACGAGGACGAAGCGTGCGGGATGGCGGATGGACAGACCTTCGCGTTCAACCACGTTTTCGCCGGATTGGGCCACATCGAGGAGGAGGTCAACGATGTGATCTTCGAGAAGGTTCACCTCATCTATATAAAGGTATCCCCGGTTGGCGCGGGCCAGCAAACCGGGCTGGAACGCCTTTTCACCGTGCGATAGAGCCTTTTCGATATCCAGTGCGCCGGTCACGCGATCCTCGGTCACGCCAAGGGGCAAATCAACGACGGGGGTCGGGGCGGCGGAGACGGTTTTGTCGGCCATGTCCACCCAGACGGGCACGTCTTCGGCGCGTTCGGAATTGACGGGGCAGCCCTCCACCCGCTGGATTTGTGGCAGAAGTGCCGCCAGCGCGCGTACGGCGGTGGATTTTCCGGTGCCACGATCTCCGAAGACCAGAACACCGCCCAAGGACGGGTCGATGGCGGTCAGGATCATGGCGCGTTTCATGTCCTCCTGACCAACAATGGCGGAGAAGGGGAAAGGCTGTTTCATGGCATATCCAGATTTGCGAGGGGGGAGGCACCGTTCCAGCTTCCCATGTCGGATTTCACGGCGAACCGCGCGTAAAGTTCTTCGCGGAACCAGTCGTTGTCGCGCACGGCGCGGATGGCGTCTGCGTGGTGACCTGTGCGGGCGAAATTCGCCATGCGTTTGGCGTCGGGCCAGATGGAGAACGTGACCTGATGCAGCAGCGGAACTTCCCCGATGCCGATTTTGAAAGCCACGTTTTTGTCCGCCCCGATGACGGAGGAAATGTCGGGGACACGTTTCCAGAATTTCGCGGCGATGGAGGGTTTCACCGTGGCGCGGGTCAGGGCCGCGAGGGGGCCGGTTGCCGGTTCATCGGTGATGGTAAAGGGCGCGCTGCCGGACCATTCGCCTTTGACCGATGTTGGGGAAAGGAACACGGTCCAGTCTTCGGCGGCGCGGCTGCGGTAGCGTTGGAAAATAGGCGCTGTGGCGATGCGGCTGCGGGCTGTGTCGTGATCGGGCCAGGTGGCGAGGATCGCGTAGACGCCAAGGTTGGGGACGGGCGTGAACCCTTCGCCGGTGCCGGACCCGCAGAGTTTCCAGAACCCGATGTCGGGCGTGCGCGGCAGTGACAACCGGGCCGCACCCATCATCGCAAACGCCCAGAGGCGATCGCGCGTCCGGTCAAACCGGAACAGGCTGAGGGTGACGATCTGGCTCACACGCGTGGTTCCCTTTGCGGTGTCAGGATGAGTTTACACATTTTGAAGGACTTGGGAAGACTTGGAGCGATCAGGCCTGGAAAGCATAAGTTGTAAAAGCAAATCCAGCGCTTTAGTGTCAGCTTATGTTGACACATGATCCCCGTTCCGAATCGTCTGATGTGGCTTTGGTCATTGGTGCTGGCCTTGGCGGGCTGGCTGCCGCGATGCGGCTGGGTGCCAAGGGCTACCGCGTGCAAGTGCTGGACAAGCTGGACCGCGCGGGCGGGCGTGGATCGTCGATCAGCCAGAACGGGCACCGGTTTGATCTGGGGCCGACCATTGTCACCATGCCCGAGGTTCTGGAAGACCTTTGGGCCGCGTGCGGGCGGGATTTTCACCGCGATGTCGATTTGCGCCCGATGGATCCGTTTTATGAAATCCGGTGGGAAGACGGCAGTTCGTTCAAAGCACGTCAAAGCACCGATGCGATGGTGGCTGAGGTCGCAAAATTGTCGCCCCGCGATGTGCCCGGATTCCACAAGTTTCTGAAAAGCGCCAAGGCACGCTACAAAGTCGGGTTTGAGGGGCTGGGCCGCCGGTCTATGCACCAGTTGTGGGAGACCGTGAAGGTCCTGCCGAAATTTGCGCAGCTGCGCGCGGACCGGTCGATCCTTGGCCATGCCCGCGCGTATGTGAAGGACGAACGGCTGCGCATGGCGCTGTCGTTTCATCCTCTGTTTATCGGCGGCGATCCGATGCATGTGACGTCGATGTATGCCTTGGTCAGTTATCTGGAAAAGGAATACGGCGTGCACTACGCCATGGGCGGCGTGCAGGCGATTGCCGATGCCATGGTCCGCGTGATTGAGGATCAGGGCGGCACCGTGCGGCTGGGTGTTGAGGTCGATGAAATCCTTGTCGAAGGCGGTCGCGCCGCAGGTGTGTCCATGACCGATGGCACGAAAATGCACGCCGGTGTTGTGGTCAGCAACGCGGACGCCGGTCACACCTATGACCGTCTGATGCGAAACCACAAACGCAAACGCTGGACCACGTCCAAGTTGAAACGCAGCCGGTGGTCCATGGGGCTTTATGTCTGGTATTTCGGGACCAAAGGCACGGCGGGCAAATGGGGGGATGTGGGGCATCACACGATCCTCAGCGGGCCACGTTACGAAGGGCTGCTGCGCGATATTTTCATCAAGGGCAAATTGGCTGATGACATGAGCCTTTATCTGCACAGGCCTTCCGTGACAGACCCCAGCGTCGCGCCGCAAGGGGATGACACGTGGTATGCGCTGTCGCCAGTTCCGCATTTGGGACATGCCGATGCGGTGGACTGGAAGGCCGAGGCGCCGAAGTATCGCGCGAAGGTTGCCGCCGTTTTGGAAAAGACCATTCCGGGGTTTCAGGATCACCTGTCTGCGTCCGAAGAGTTCACGCCTGAAACCTTCCGCGACAGGTATTTGTCCCCCCACGGGAGCGGTTTTTCGATTGAACCGCGGATTCTGCAATCGGCATGGTTCCGGCCCCATAATGTCAGTGAAGAGGCCAAGGGTCTCTACCTTGTTGGCGCGGGCACCCACCCCGGTGCAGGGCTGCCCGGTGTGATTTCCAGTGCCGAGGTTCTGGGCCAACTGGTGCCGGAAGCCCCGCGCGTTGCAGTGGCGGACAGATTGGCCGCCGAATGATCCGCGAAGATGATCTGAACCACTGCCGTGAGGCGATCCGCACGGGGTCTTATTCCTTCCACGCGGCGTCCCGGTTGTTGCCCGCCGCTGTCCGTGATCCGGCCTTGGTGCTTTATGCGTTTTGTCGCTTGGCCGATGATGAGGTGGATGAGGGCGATCACAAACGGCGCGCTGTCCTGAGCCTGCAAGACCGGCTGGATGCGATCTATGCGGGGCGTCCGAAAGACGCGCCCGAGGATCGGGCGTTCGCTGCGGTGGTTGAGGAATTCGACATGCCAAAGGCGCTGCCGGATGCCTTGCTTGAAGGGTTGGCATGGGATGCGCAGGACCGGCGCTATGCCGATCTGTCGGGCGTGCGGGACTATTCGGCGCGGGTGGCCTCTGCCGTTGGCGTGATGATGTGCGTGCTGATGCGCGTGCGCGATGCGGATGCGCTGGCGCGGGCCTGTGATCTGGGTGTGGCGATGCAGTTGACCAACATTGCCCGCGATATTGGTGAGGACGCGCGCGCCGGGCGCATTTACCTGCCACTGGACTGGTTCGATGAGGCGGGGATGGATGTGGCGGCGTTTCTGGCCGATCCGCAGGCGACCCCCGATGTGCGCCGCATGGCGCGACGTTTGTTGGCCGAGGCAAAGCGGTTGTACCTGCGGTCCGAGGCTGGCGTGCCGGCCCTGCCGCGCACGTCCCGCATGGGCATTTATGCGGCGCGTTTCATCTATGCTGGCATTGGCCACGAAGTGCGCCGCGCCGGACATGACAGCATCACCCATCGCGCCCGAACGTCTAAGGCGCAAAAGATCGGGTGGATGGGGCAGGCGATGCTCCGCACGGGTGCCAGCCTGATCACCCCGCGATCCCCCATCCTTCATGCGCGGCCTTTGGATGAGGTTGCGTTTCTTGTGGATGCGGCATCGCGCGAAGGACGGCCCATGGGGCGCACCGCTGCTTTGCTTGATGTATTGGCGCAGTTGCAGCGCCAAGACGACGATATTGGACAACATTCCAACCCCGTCTAGGTAAGGGGCAACACCGCATTCGGGGGCCCATATGGATATCTGGCTGTTCTTTCTATTTCTTGCCGCGACCTTTGCCGCTGGTGCGACGGGTGCAATGTTCCCGCCGGGCAAGTGGTATGAGCGCCTTGAAAAGCCCGGCTGGACACCGCCGAACTGGATGTTTCCCGTCGCTTGGACGACGCTTTACCTGCTGATGTCTTTTGCAGGCGCGCGTGTGGCCGGTGAGGCGGGCGCAGGGTTCGCCATGGGGTTCTGGGCGTTACAAATTGCGCTGAATACGCTGTGGACGCCGGTGTTTTTCGGGTTGCGCCGGTTGAGAGAGGCGGTGCCGATCATGGGCGCGCTTTGGATCGCGGTGGCGGGCTGTATGGTGACCCATTGGATGGTCGACACTTGGGCTGGCCTGGCGTTCGTGCCCTATCTGGCGTGGGTCACTGTTGCGGGCGCGCTGAATATCTCCGTCGCGCGGCGCAATCCGGATGTGGCACCGGTGGCCTTGCAGGACCAGCCCTAAAACCGCCATTTCGCGCGGCGCGGGACGCGACAGGCGAGCATGGGTTTCAAAAAGGGTGACGCAAAACGGTTGAGGTCAAGCGCCTCATGCACACCCGTCACACGTTCGCCGTTCAAGGTCGTTTCCACAGCCGAGCGGGAATAGAACGGCGCGTCCAGCATGGGCAAAACCTGACGCGGCGTGGTGCCCGTATCGGCGCGTGTCTCACGACGGACCTGCCAGAGGGAGCGTTTGAACGGGGTACGCGGGGGGGCGTCTGTATAGGCCATGTCGCCGTCGGGCGTGAAAGCAATCGCAGAGTCCAGTGTCGTGCCATCGCGGCGTTCGGCGTCATAGATGCAGACGGCCCCGTCGCGGGTCGGGTATCTGCCCCATGTCCAGAACCTGAAATCCTCCTCCAATGCGCGGGTGCCGAAGTTGCTGTCAAAATACCCGTGGCCGTCCCATTGCCATCCGTCCGCTTCAAGATCGACGGTGATGTCGCTGATGGGCGCGAAGGGGCGCCAGACATGGGCGCCGTCATGCGTCAGCAGCAGTTCTTTGGAAGTGATCGCTTTGGGCGTCAGTTTGATCTGCCCCCGCACGCGGCTGATGACCGGCGGGGCCGAGATTTCGTTGATGTCGATGGTGAGGGATGTGCCATCCCAATGCAGCGAAGACGGCCCTACCGTGAAGGTGTCGTCTGTCTGGCGCAAAGCGCTGCGGCCACGGTCGGTCATGGTGAACCGCCCGCCGGGGCCATATGTGGCCACGTTGATGCAGACGTGGTTTTCGGGGTCACGGCGGCCGGACCATTTGTACCACGGCGAAAAGACCGACCCTATGAAGGCGATGACGCTGACGGCGCGGGTGCCGTCGTGGCTGATGCCGTCGATGTACCACCACGCATAGCCGTTGGGCGGGACGGCGAGGTTAAACGCAGGTCCGTGCAGATCGCCTCTGCCGCGTGCAGTCCGGAGAGGGTCGCCATCGGCACCCCCGCCCCCGGATGTGCCCCGCCCCCCGCCAGATACAGCCCCCGCATCGCCGTGCGGGCCGTCGGGCGTTTCAGCCCCGCCGTCATCCCATGCGGGGATCGCCCGTAAAGCGACCCGAGGCTGGCCGGAAACAGGTGATTGAAGTCCGCCGGCTGGGTCAGCGTCGTGGCGTTCGGCATGGGCGTGAAGCTGAGCCCCATCTGCCCCAGACGGGTGAGGATATGTGTCTGACATCGGGCGGCCCTTTCGTGGGTGGCAGTGTCGTTCGGCCCGCAGGGGGCCGCGTTCATGATGATTTCAAAGCGTTCGGGTCCCGTGGGGATGGCGTTGCCGCCCCTGTCCTGCGCGCAGATATAAAGCGTCGGGTCGGTCGGGATTTTGCCTGCGGCGATGGGGTCAAATTCATCGCGCGGGTCGTTGCCGAAAAAGACATTGTGGTGGGACAGGTCCACGCCATGCGGGATGGCGGCAAAGGCCATGACATCGGCGGACAGGCTGCGCGGCGTCACGGCTGTTTCAGGCACAGCCGTGCGCGCAGTGTCGCCCAGATGGCCGGTGGTCAAAGCGCGCGGATCGCCGTTGAAGACGACGGCGTCGGCGTGATGCGAAGTGCCGTTCACCGTGACGCAAACGCCTGTGTCACTTTCAATGATCTTGGACACCGGCGCGTCCAGATAGACCTTCCCGCCGCGCGCAACGATCAGGTCATACATGGCGCGGGCCAGCGCGTGCATTCCGCCTTTGACAGACCAGACGCCAGTGCCTTCCGCGTGCCAGATCAGCGACAGCAAAGCAGGGGAGGCATAGGGCGAACCGCCGACATAGGTGGCATACCGGCCAAACAACTGCCGCAACTTTGGTTCTGAAAACTGGCTGCGCAACATTTGTGCCAAGGTCTGGTGCGGGGCCATGGCGCGCAGAAGGCGCGGGTCTTTCAGAACGACGCCAGCCAAGGCCAGCGATGACGGTTTTGCCGCTTGCATCATGGGTGTGTCAAAGGCGGTGAACAGCCGTCTGGCGCGGTCGGAGAAGGCGGTGAATTCCTGCGCGGCGCGGGGACCGAACACATCGGCGACATTGCGGGTTGAGGCAGCGGGGTCCGCCATCAGATCAAGGGTGGTGCCGTCTGACCAAAAATGCCGCGCGATGGTGCTGTCGGGCGTCACGGTCACATGATCGTCCAGCCGCGCGCCACAGGCTGCAAAGAGGTCGTCAAAAACCCACCGCATGGTCAGCACGGTTGGTCCGGCGTCCACCGGCCCTGCCACAGATGGCACGGTGCGCATTTTGCCACCGACCGCCTCCGCCGCCTCAAACATCGTGACCTGCGCCCCGGCGGACAACAGACGCAGCGCGGTGGCCAGCCCGCCCACGCCTGTCCCGACGACAATGATGTGTTTGCTGGGCGACATAAGGCTTTCGTTGACTCGCTTTTGATATGTGTCCACTATAGTTTACACATTGCCTGTCTGACAACATAGACAGATTGGCGCCAGTTTGGAGGTTCCATGCCCTTGAGTGTGTTCAGTCAACGGATCGAAGCGGCCATGACTGCCGCTGTCTCCACGACCCAGAAGGGCACCCCGCCGGATCAGCTGACCCGCGCGGTCGCCTATGCGGCAGCCCCCGGTGGTGCGCGGATCAGGCCCACGATCTTGTTGAGCGTTGCCATGGCCTGTGGCGATGACCGCCCTGACGTCAGCGATGCGGCTGCGGCCGCGCTGGAGCTTATCCATTGTGCCAGCCTGGTGCATGATGACATGCCCTGTTTTGATGATGCAGACATTCGGCGCGGCAAGCCCACGGTGCATTTGGCATTTTCGGAGCCTTTGGCGCTGTTGACAGGGGATAGCCTGATTGTCCTCGCGTTTGATCACCTCGCACAGCAGGATCCGGACCGCGCCCTGCCGTTGATCCGGCATCTGGCGACCCGCACGGGCACGCCCTTTGGGATTTGCGCCGGACAGGGCTGGGAAAGTGAACGCGACATCAACCTGTCCGCTTATCACCGTGCGAAAACCGGTGCGCTATTCATCGCCGCCACCCAGATGGGCGCGATTGCCGCCGGTCAGGACCCCGAGCCGTGGGAAGAGCTTGGCGCGCGCATCGGGGAGGCCTTTCAGGTCGCTGATGACCTGCGGGACGCGCTTTATGACGAGGCGGAGTTGGGCAAACCTGTCGGTCAGGACGAAATTCACAATCGCCCCAACGCGGTCACCGAATTGGGTGTGGACGGGGCGGTGACGCGGTTGAAGGATATTCTTGGCGGCGCGATTTCATCCATTCCGTCGTGCCCCGGAGAGGCCGCCTTGGCGCAGCTGGTGCAGGCCACGGCGAAAAAGCTGATCCCGTCCAGTTCGGTCATCCGCGTTCCGGGTGAATGACATGGCCGATGGCGCACGGTTTACGGGCGGTCTGACGGCGACGGCGCCCAAAGGCTGGCGCAACCGGTTGATGGCGTCTGCCCGCTTTCAGGCTTGGGCGGCGCGGTTTCCCCTGACACGGCGATTGGTGCGGCGCGAGGGTCAGGCGCTGTTCGACGTCATGGCGGGCTTCTGCCACTCACAAATATTGATGGCACTGGCGGAGTTGAAACTGCCGGAGGCCCTGTTGGCCGGGCCGGTCGCGGTTGAGGTTCTGGCCCATGAGACGGCGATCCCCGAGGACCGGTTGACTATTTTGCTGCGCGGCGGGGCCGCGATCGGGCTGCTGAAGCTGCGGCGCGGACAGGTGTCGTTGACCCAGCGGGGCGCGGCCTTTGCCACCGTGCCCGGATTGTCGGCCATGGTCCGCCATCACCGCGCGTTCTACCGCGATCTGGAGGATCCGGTGGCGTTTTTCCGCGGAGAGACGACCACCGAATTGGCTGAAGTCTGGCCCTACGTTTTCGGGACCGGCACGGACATTGATGGGGCAACGGCGCAGACCTATTCCGACCTGATGGCCCAAAGCCAGGTTCTGGTGGCGCAGGACACCCTGCGGATGGTGTCGTTTGACGGCATCACCACGCTGATGGATGTGGGCGGTGGCACCGGCGCATTTCTGGAGGCGGTGGGGCAGGCCCATCAGACCGTCATGCTAAGGCTTTTCGATTTGCCGGCGGTTGCACCCGCCGCATCCGACCGTTTTGCCGCCGCCGGTCTGACGGGGCGGACGGAGATTATGACCGGATCGTTCAAGCAGGATAGCCTGCCCACGGGGGCGGATGCCATTTCCCTTGTGCGGGTGCTGTACGATCATTCTGACACCACTGTTCGCGATCTTTTGGCCAAAGCCCATGCTGCCCTTCCTGCGGGAGGGCGTATCGTTATCTCTGAACCCATGAGCGGTGGCGACGCCCCTGACAAAGCGACCGACGCCTACTTCGCCCTTTACACATTGGCGATGCGAACAGGACGAACGCGGTCAGCCACCGAAATTGCGGACGCTTTAAGGGTTGCGGGATTTGCCGACATCTCCGTCAAGCGCCCGCTTAGGCCCTATGTCACGGCCGTTGTGACGGCCCGTAAACCGACCTGACAGATAGTTGTCTAACTAGATTGACACAAATAACTGTCAGGTTAAACTTACACATGCTGAAGACCGTAATTCCGACGCCCTGATTCTGTGGGTGTCTTCGACTGGGACGATCAATGGAAACCACTGCTGTCATTTTGGAAGGGCCCCGCAAGCTGTCGCTTGAGGCTGTGCCTTTGAAAGACCCCGGTGCGGATGACCTGATTGTTGACGTCAAATATTCCGGCATATCCACCGGTACGGAAAAGCTGTTCTGGTCCGGCGACATGCCGCCCTTTCCGGGAATGGGCTATCCCCTTGTTCCGGGATACGAGGCCGCCGGTGAGGTCATCGAGGCGCCACGCGCATCAGGGTTCAAACCCGGTGATCATGTGTTTGTCCCCGGAGCGAATTGTTATGACGGTGCGTTTGGTCTGTTCGGCGGGTCGGCCCGCCGGTTGGTTACAACGCCGGATCGTGTGTCGCGTATTGATGCAGGGCTTGGTCCGCAATCGGCCCTTTTGGCGCTGGCGGCCACGGCGCGTCATGCCATGGCCGGTGCAGGTAAAACCGTCCCTGATCTGATTGTCGGTCACGGCGTCTTGGGTCGTTTGCTGGCGCGGCTGACCGTGGCCGCCGGTGCACCCGCACCCACCGTGTGGGAGGTTGACCCCGCGCGCCGTTCAGGTGCTGCCGGTTACGATGTGATCGCCCCCGAAGATGACCCGCGCCGCGACTATCAGTGCATCTACGATGCGTCGGGCAACGGGGATCTGTTGAATGATCTGGTCGGCCGCATCGCCAAAGGTGGTGAAATTGTCCTGGCTGGTTTCTATACCAAGCCGCTGAATTTCGCGTTCCCGCCTGCCTTCATGAAGGAGGCACGGTTCCGCATTGCCGCCGAATGGGCCGCCGACGATCTGGTGGCGACACGGCAACTGGTCGAATCCGGTGCGCTGTCGCTGGACGGCCTTATCACCCACACACGCCCCGCCGCTGACGCGCCGGTGGCTTACGAACAGGCGTTCAGCGATTCCGCGTGCCTGAAAATGATCCTTGATTGGAGTGCCGTCTCATGAAGGACGAAGTGCCGAACCTGAAAGATTTCGACCAGCGTCTGCGTGACGAGGCGAACGAGCCGTCGTTGGAGGTCCCCCAAGGGGAGCCCACGAAGAAGACCCAGATCATCGCGATCTATGGCAAGGGCGGGATCGGCAAATCCTTTACGCTGGCCAACCTGAGCCACATGATGGCAGAGCAGGGCAAACGTGTGCTGCTGATCGGGTGCGACCCGAAATCCGACACCACCAGCCTGCTGTTTGGCGGCAAGGCGTGCCCCACGATCATCGAAACATCCACCAAGAAAAAGCTGGCTGGCGAAGAGGTCGCGATTGGCGACGTCTGTTTCAAGCGCGGCGGTGTGTTTGCGATGGAACTTGGCGGGCCTGAGGTTGGTCGTGGCTGCGGTGGTCGCGGGATCATCCACGGGTTCGAACTGCTGGAAAAGCTGGGATTTCACGATTGGGATTTCGATTACGTCTTGCTGGATTTCCTTGGCGATGTGGTCTGTGGCGGCTTCGGCCTGCCCATCGCGCGGGACATGGCGCAGAAGGTGATCTTGGTTGCCTCCAACGACCTGCAATCCCTGTACGTGGCCAACAACGTGTGTTCGGCGGTTGAATATTTCCGCAAGCTCGGCGGCAATGTGGGTGTCGCCGGTCTGGTGATCAACAAAGACGACGGATCGGGTGAGGCGCAGGCCTTTGCCAAGGCGGTGGATATTCCGGTATTGGCGTCGATCCCTCAAAACGATGACCTGCGCAAGAAATCCGCGAATTACCAGATCGTTGGCACCGCTGAAAGCGAATGGGGCGATATGTTTGCAGCCCTTGGCGACAATGTTGCCGTGGCCCCGCCCCAACGGCCCACGGCGCTGAACCAGGACGAACTTCTTGAGCTGTTCGACGGCTCCGAAACCGGTGCGGGGTATGAACTGGTGCCTGCCACAGACATGGACATGCGCGGCAAGAATTCCGCCCCCAAAGCATCGTTGGAGGTTATCTACGATGACGCATGATCGCCGTGAGACGAAAAAGCCGGAAGACACCGAGTCGAACACTGGTGAGGGGTCGCATATCAGCCAGCCCGGTGAGTTCAGCAAACGTGCCGAGACCGTATTTACCAATGGATCGGAACTGGCAGCACAGACGCAACAGCGCATTGATGCTGCCCGCGATTTGATGCGCCGTTTGGGCAAGGGCAGTCTGTCGAATGAGTGACACGCGCGAGACATATAAGGTCGAGTATGACGAGACCGGCGCGGTGGACGTGATTCAGGCGGAGGCGTTGCCAGCGGATCGCGTGGCGGATGCGCCTGAGGCGCTGGGCTGCCACAGCGGATCGGAGATGGCCGAGGCCGCGAAAATGGCCGGATCGTCGGACATTCTGGATCAATATGCCAAGGATTATCCGCAGGGGCCGCATGACAAGCCCCAGTCGATGTGTCCGGCGTTCGGGTCGCTGCGGGTGGGCCTGCGGATGCGCCGCACGGCAACAGTATTGTCAGGGTCCGCCTGCTGCGTTTACGGGCTGACCTTTGTGAGCCATTTTTACGGGGCGCGGCGGTCGGTCGGCTATGTGCCGTTCAATTCCGAAACGCTGGTGACGGGCAAGCTGTTCGAGGACATCCGCGAGAGCGTTCATGACCTCGCCGACCCGGACCGCTACGACGCGATTGTGGTGACGAACCTGTGTGTGCCCACGGCCTCCGGTGTGCCGTTGCGGCTGCTGCCGTCCGAAATCAACGGGGTGCGGATCGTCGGGATTGATGTGCCCGGTTTCGGTATCCCGACCCATGCAGAGGCCAAGGATGTGCTGGCCGGTGCGATGCTGAATTACGCGCGTGCCGAGGTCGAGGCGGGACCGGTTCAGGCCCCTGCGGCTGGCAAATCGGACCGCCCGACAGTGGCATTGTTGGGGGAGATGTTCCCCGCCGATCCGATGATGATTGGCGCGATGTTGGCCCCCATGGGCATGGCCGTTGGTCCGACTGTGCCGTGCCGCGAGTGGCGTGAGTTGTATGCGGCGTTGGACAGTTCTGTCGTGGCGGCGGTGCATCCGTTCTACACCGCATCCGTGCGGGAATTTCAGGCAGCCGGTCGCCCTGTTGTGGGCTCTGCGCCCGTGGGACGCGACGGCACAGCCGAATGGCTGCGCGGGATCGGTGAGGCCTATGGCGTCAGCGCCGACCAGATCGCGGCGTCCCAGAATGCGTTTTTGCCAGCGATTGATCAGGCCCTTCAAGGGGCGCGGATCAACGGAACGATCACCGTCAGCGGGTACGAAGGCAGTGAACTTCTCGTTGCGCGGTTGCTCATCGAAAGTGGTGCGGATGTGCCTTACGTGGGCACAGCCTGTCCCAAGACGCCGTGGAACACCGCCGACGAAGAATGGCTGAAGGCCAAGGGCGTGACGGTCAAATTCCGCGCCTCGCTCGAAGACGATTGTGCCGCCATGGAAGGCGTGAAGCCTGATCTGGCGATTGGCACGACGCCAGTGGTTCAAAAGGGCAAAGAGCTTGGCATCCCAAGCTTGTATTTCACCAACCTGATTTCAGCGCGCCCCTTGATGGGTCCGGCTGGTGCCGGGTCGTTGCAGGAGGTCGTGAACGCGGCCATGGGCAACAAGGACCGCATGGCGCACATGCGCGAATTCTTCGAAGGCGTGGGCCATTCCGACACCGCCGGTGTCTGGGAAGGTGCCCCCAATGTGCGCGAGGATTTCCGCGCCACAAACCTCAAGAAACTGGAACGCGCCGCCAAGGCCGCCAAAGCGGCGGAGATGATCTGATGC
>NZ_JAHDGE010000007.1:88581-93293 GCF_020627745.1 Pseudooctadecabacter sp. | reverse complement strand
CAAGAAACTGGAACGCGCCGCCAAGGCCGCCAAAGCGGCGGAGATGATCTGATGCTGGTTCAGGATCACGACCGCGCAGGTGGATATTGGGGGGCGATCTATGCCTTCTGCGCCACCAAGGGGCTGCAATGTGTCATTGATGGTCCGGTCGGGTGCGAGAACCTGCCGGTGACATCTGTGTTGCACTACACCGATGCCTTGCCGCCGCACGAATTGCCGATTGTCGTCACCGGATTGGGTGAGGAAGAGCTGGGCCGGGATGGCACCGAAGGTGCGATGAAACGCGCATGGGGCACGTTGGACCCTGCGCTGCCCGCAGTTGTCGTGACCGGGTCCATTGCCGAGATGATCGGCGGTGGTGTGACGCCCATGGGCACCAACATTCAACGTTTCCTGCCGCGCACCATTGATGAAGATCAATGGGAAGCCGCCGACCGCGCGATGACGTGGATCTTTACCGAATTTGGCATGACCAAGGGCCGGATGCCCAAGGAAGCCAAACGTGAGGAGGGCGCGGCACCCCGCGTCAATATCCTTGGGCCCATGTACGGCACGTTCAACATGCCGTCCGATCTGGCGGAAATCCGGCGTTTGGTCGAAGGGATCGGGGCCGAGGTCAACATGGTCATGCCGTTGGGCAGCCACGTGGCCGAAATGCGCAATCTGGTGAACGCCGACGTCAACGTCTGCATGTACCGAGAGTTTGGACGCGGTTTGTGCGAGGTGCTGGGCAAGCCCTATCTGCAAGCCCCCATCGGGATCGACAGCACCACGAAATTCCTGCGCAGGCTGGGTGAGATGCTGGACCTTGATCCAGAGCCGTTTATCGAACGCGAAAAGCATTCCACCATCAAACCTGTCTGGGATTTGTGGCGGTCCGTCACGCAGGACTTCTTCGCCACGGCATCTTTTGCCGTTGTCGCGAACGAGACCTACGCGCGCGGGATGCGCAAATTTCTTGAGGATGATCTGGGCCTGCCCTGCGCCTTTGCCGTGGCCCGCACCGCCGGTGCGAAGACAAATAACGACGAAGTGCGCGCGATGATGGGGCAGAAGCGCCCGTTGATCGTTTTCGGGTCGATCAATGAAAAGATGTATCTGGCCGAATTGAAGGCCGGCCATGGCCCGTCGCCTGCGTTCATCCCTGCCAGCTTCCCCGGTGCCGCGATCCGGCGCGCCACGGGAACGCCGTTCATGGGATATGCGGGGGCGACCTATATGGTGCAGGAGGTGTGTAATGGGTTGTTTGACGCGCTCTTCCACATCCTGCCTCTTGGTTCTGACATGGATGCCGCCGAGGCGACGCCAACGAATTTACGCCGTGATTTCCCTTGGGATGAAGACGCCGCGCGCGCGTTGGATGAGATCGTGGCAACCCACCCCATTCTTACGCGAATTTCTGCCGCAAAAACCCTGAGGGACGCGGCCGAGAAAGCAGCGCTGGAGACCGGCGCGGAACGTGTCGTCCTTGAGACGGTGCGTGGATTGCAACCTGCCACGGGAGGGCAAAAGCAATGAGCGATTTTACATCCGGTACACCGATCGAGGTGAAACAGGGTCGAAACACAAACGCGGCCAAACGCGAATACGGCGCCTATTTCGTGGTGATCTTTTTTGCCTGCCTGCCTTTGGCGGCCTTCACATGGGCACTGTTCGCCCTGCGTAATTTCCGCCTGCCTGAGAAAGACCCGGTGCAAGCCGCGTGGTCCCAGGCCGGTATCATTACGCCCATGATTTTCCAGCCGTGAAAGCGGATGGACACCAGTTTGCCAGCCTTTCGGGGTGGTGAAGAAGGGCGGGGGATGAGCCTCCGTCGTAGCCCTGTCGCGGGGAATGCGCGGCGTCAGTTCTGTAAGGAGTAATTTTACATGGCTGATAAATCTGATCTGTCTTTCACAGGTCTCACTGACGAGCAGGCCCAAGAGCTGCACGCGGTGTACATGAGCGGCTTTGCCCTGTTCACGGTTGTTGCCGTGGTCGCGCACATCCTCACGTACATCAAGCTGCCTTGGTTCGCTTGGTAAAGGAGTTCTGAGAAATGGCACAGTTTTACAAGATCTGGTTGGTATTCGACCCTCGCCGCGTGTTCGTGGCACAGGGCGTTTTCCTGTTCCTGCTGGCTGCGATGATTCACCTCGTCCTGCTTAGCAACGATTCAACCAACTGGTTCAATCTCGCCTTTGGCGCAGACATGGACGGCTAAGCCGTTCGATCAAAACCAGTCACGGGCGGGCCTGTTTCGCCCGTGGCAAACAACCGACAGAACCGGCGACATGAGTACGTCCGCGTCCATGCCGCATTATAAGGAGTTTGAAGATGGCTCAGCTCAGCTTCGAAAGAAAATACCGCGTCCGAGGCGGGACGCTGGTCGGCGGTGATCTGTTCGACTTCTGGGTGGGGCCGTTCTACGTCGGCTTCTTTGGGGTCACGACATTTTTCTTTGCCGCCCTTGGCACAATTCTGATTTTCTACGGGGCCGCCCTTGGCGACACGTGGAACCCGTGGCTGATTTCGATCAACCCGCCGTCACTGGAGGTGGGCCTGGGCATGGCGCCACTGGCCGAAGGCGGGCTGTGGCAGATCATCACGATTTGCGCGACGCTGGCCTTTGTCAGCTGGATGATGCGTGAGGTGGAAATCTGCCGCAAACTTGGCATGGGATACCATGTGCCGTTCGCATTCGGTGTGGCGATCCTGGCCTATGTCACATTGGTTATCATCCGCCCCGTTCTGATGGGCGCCTGGGGACACGGCTTTCCTTACGGGATCTGGAGCCACCTCGATTGGGTGAACAACGTGGGCTATGCCTACGGCAACTTCCACTACAACCCCGCACACATGATCGCGATCACGTTCTTCTTTACGAACTGTTTGGCGCTCGCGCTGCACGGGTCGCTGGTGCTGTCCGCGGTGAACCCCGCGAAGGGCACCGAAGTGAAATCCCCCGATCACGAAGACACCTATTTCCGCGATCTGATCGGCTATTCGATCGGGCCATTGGGCATTCACCGTTTGGGATTGTTCCTGGCGCTGATGGCCGGGTTCTGGTCCGCCGTGTGCATCGTGATTTCAGGCACCATCTGGTTCGATGAATGGATCGTGTGGTGGTACGGCTGGGTAGACCTGCCGATTTGGGTAGACCTTGAAGGAGGCGTAAATGGCTGAGTATCAAAACATCTTTACTCAGGTGCAGGTCGCTGGACCGCCTGAGATGGGCATGGACGGCAACGGCAAAATCGCCGCTGAGCGGACCAAAGGTGCCTCCATGTCGAAACTGGCAGGCTGGATCGGCAACGCCCAGCTTGGCCCCATCTACCTTGGGCCGTTTGGTCTGGTGTCGCTGGCGACCGGTTTCGCGTGGTTCTTCATCGTCGGCATGTCGTTCTGGGCGCAGGCGGGGTATTCGCCGGGTGTGTTCATGCGCGATCTGTTCTGGTTCGCGCTGGAGCCGCCGGCCCCTGAATACGGCCTTGGCTTTGCGCCGCTGAACGAGGGCGGTTGGTGGCTGATTTCCAGTTTCTTCCTGCTGGTCAGCGTCATTGCCTGGTGGATCCGCACCTATCTGCGCGCTGAAGAGCTGGGGATGGGCAAACACGTGGCTTGGGCTTTTGCCTCCGCCATCTGGCTGTTCCTTGTGCTGGGGCTGTTCCGCCCCATCCTGATGGGATCGTGGAGCGAAGCTGTGCCCTACGGCATCTTCCCGCACCTTGATTGGACGAACCTGTTTTCGATCACCTACGGCAACCTGTTCTACAACCCGTTCCATGCTTTGAGCATCGTGTTCCTTTATGGCTCGGCCCTGCTGTTCGCCATGCACGGGGCAACGATCCTTGCGGTCAGCCGCTTTGGCGGTGAACGCGAGATCGAACAGATCGTGGATCGCGGGACGGCCTCCGAGCGGGCGGCGCTGTTCTGGCGCTGGACCATGGGGTTCAACGCCACGATGGAAGGTATCCACCGCTGGGCGTGGTGGTTCGCAGTTCTGACAACGCTGACCGGCGGTATCGGGATTTTGCTGACCGGCACGGTTGTCGACAACTGGTTCGGCTGGGCCGTCGAGCACGGCTACGCACGGTAAGAAAGGACAATAAGATGAGTGACAATGACCACGATTATCTGCGCACCGGCCAAGGCGATTTTCGCCTGACCGCCGACATCACCGCTTTGATGCTGAAAGGCGCGGGATATGCCGCACTGTTCTGTCTGGTGATCGGTCTGGCCTATGCCGTCCTGATCGGGATTTCGAGCCTGCTGCCGGAAGACAGCAAGTTCGCGCCCGACCCCACGCCCCTGTCCATGAGCATCGAACCCGATGCGGATGTGCGCGTCCTGATTTGAGGGTTCGGGCACGGGTCGTCCGTGCCCCCCTCAGCCGAGGTTCCCCCCTGTTCCCTGGGGTGAACATCAAGATCGCCCTTTGGGGTGCATCTTGATTCCCTTCCTGTTGGCTACAGGAAACCGGTGTCGTGGGTGGCTTGCCTGCCCACGACACCACACTGGGAACACAAGCGGGCTGCGCCACAGTCCGTTTCAGGGAACTTAGGGAGATTTTTGCATGACCGACCGACCAAATACCCCGACACTGGACCGTGTAACGGTACCCTCCGATTTGAAGACATTGAGCGACCGGGAACTGTCGGTTCTGGCGGATGAATTGCGGGCCGAGGTCGTGTCCGCCGTGTCTGAAACAGGCGGGCATCTGGGGTCGTCCC
>NZ_JAHDGE010000007.1:0-88481 GCF_020627745.1 Pseudooctadecabacter sp. | reverse complement strand
CGGGCCGAGGTCGTGTCCGCCGTGTCTGAAACAGGCGGGCATCTGGGGTCGTCCCTCGGGGTGGTTGAAATGACCGTGGCGCTTCATGCGGTGTTCAACACGCCCCATGACAAGATCGTGTGGGACGTGGGTCACCAGTGTTATCCGCACAAGGTCCTGACCGGCCGTCGCGACCGCATCCGCACCCTGCGCCAAGAGGGCGGGTTGTCCGGTTTCACCAAACGATCGGAGTCCGAATATGACCCATTCGGTGCGGCGCATTCGTCCACGTCGATTTCCGCAGCACTTGGCTTTGCCACCGCGCGGGATTTGGGTGCGCCGACAGGTGATGCCATTGCGGTGATCGGGGACGGGTCGATCTCAGCCGGAATGGCCTATGAGGCGATGAACAATGCAGGCGCCGAAGGCCGCCGGTTGTTTGTGATCTTGAACGACAATGAAATGTCGATTGCGCCACCGGTGGGGGCGATGTCGAAATACCTCAGCAGTCTCTATTCCAGCCCGGCGGCCACGATGGCCGAAGGGTTTGAGGCCGCATTGCCCGGCCCCTTGCGCGACCACGCGCGCCGCGCGCGGCAGTTGGTGACGGGGCTGAATGGCGGGTCGGGGACCTTGTTTGAGGAGTTGGGCTTTCAGTATGTGGGGCCTATCGACGGGCACGACATGGGGCAGTTGCTGAGCGTGCTGCGCACCGCCAAGGTGCGGGCCACGGGGCCTGTGCTGATCCATGCCTGTACGGTGAAAGGCAAGGGCTACGCCCCAGCCGAGGGGTCTGACGACAAATATCATGGCGTCGCCAAGTTTGACGTGGCCACCGGCGCGCAGAAGAAATCACGCCCGAACGCGCCAAGCTACACCAAGGTGTTTGGGGAAAGTCTGGTGAAAGAGGCTGAATCAGACCCTAAAATTGTCGGCATTACCGCCGCGATGCCATCGGGGACCGGTATTGATATTTTCGGCAAAGCCTTTCCGAAACGGACCTTTGATGTGGGTATTGCTGAACAACACGCTGTGACCTTTGCCGCAGGATTGGCGGCGTCGGGGATGAAGCCGTTCTGCGCGATTTATTCATCGTTCCTGCAACGCGGGTATGACCAGATTGTTCATGATGTTGCCTTGCAAAATCTGCCGGTGCGCTTCGCAGTAGATCGTGCAGGACTTGTCGGCGCTGACGGGCCGACCCATGCAGGGGCGTTTGACATCGGCTATCTTGCAGCGCTGCCCAATATGGTCGTCATGGCCGCCGCTGATGAGGTGGAGCTGATGCACATGGTGGCCACCGCCGCCGCCTATGACGCCGGGCCAATCGCCTTCCGCTATCCACGCGGCGAAGGCGAGGGAATGGAGATGCCTGAGCGCGGCGAGGTGCTGGAGATCGGCAAAGGTCGGATCGTTCAGGAGGGGACCGACGTGGCCTTGCTGTCCTTTGGGGCGCATCTGGGCGAAACCCGCAAAGCGGCCCGGTTGTTAGAGGCGCAGGGGGTCAGCGTCACCATCGCGGATGCGCGGTTTGCCAAACCGTTGGACATGGCAATGATCCGCAAATTGGTGAAGACCCACCGCGCTGTGATCACGATTGAACAGGGTGCCGTGGGGGGCTTTGGCGCCATGGTGCTGCAATCGCTCGCGCGGGAAGGTCTGCTGGCTGAGGCGCAGTTGCGCACCATGACGCTGCCGGACCGGTTCATTGATCAGGCGGCCCCGGATGCGATGTATGCGGACGGCGGGTTGTCGGCTGTGGATATTGCCGCCACCGCGATGGAGGCCGCGGGGATCGACGCTGCAAAGTCACCGATTAAGGTGAAATAGGGTCTATTCTCCGGCCTGCGCCATAGAAGTTTGGTCCGCGATCACCAGATCGAGGTGATCGGCCAGATAGATCTGAAGCCAAGGGGTATATTTGTCGGGATGGCGCGCGACCTCGGCTGCGAGTTCGTAGATGTCGACCCAACGGGTCGCCATCACTTCATCCGGGTTCAGGTCCAGTTCAAGAGTGCGCTCAGACGCGGGGGCGACGAACAGATCGACCACTTCGTGTTCGATCAACCCGTCGCCCACATTGGCGCGATATTCCAGCTGATCGCGGTAGACGGGATACAGACCGGTGATGCCCAGTTCGTCCTTTAGCCGGCGCACGGCACAGGTGCCTGCATCTTCGTCCCAGTGGGGATGGGTGCAGCAGGTGTTCGCCCACAGACCTGGCGTGTGATATTTCGACAGGGCGCGCTGCTGGATCAGCACGTTGGTGCCGTCCATCACAAAGACCGACACCGCCTTGTGACGCAGACCCTTCACATGGGCCTCCAGCTTATCCACGGGGGTCAGGATACCGTTCACCCAGGTCGGGATCATTGTCATCAGACGTGATGCGGCCGGACCAGACGCGTCAGATGCGCAAGGTTCTTGATGCCGATTTTGATGTGGGCCATGGGGCGGGCTTTCACGAGTTTCTTGTTCATATACGCCTCAAACGTGAGGCGCTGCACGTCGACATCATGACACAGGGACACAAAGCGTTCGCGGCGTTCGTCGGATTTATAATAGGCATCCTGCATGGAGCGAAGAACCTTGAAGACCATCTTGTGTTCTTTCATGAACGCCTTGCGCGCGAGCTGTAGGTCGCGGACCTTGCCGGAGGCGAGGCAGGCCAGACACGCCTCAGCCGCGACGCGACCGCCGACCATGGCGTAGTAGATCCCTTCGCCGGACGAGGGGGCCACGACGCCTGCGGCATCGCCGGCCAGCACCACATCGCGGCCATTGTCCCAACGGTCCAGAGGTTTCAACGGGATCGGCGCGCCTTCCTTGCGGATGGTTTTACAGTCGGTCAGGCCGGACGCCGCGCGCAGTTTGGCGGTGGCTTCTTTGAGGTCGACATCCGTCACTTCGGTGCCCATGCCGACGCTGCATTGCGCGCCGTGGGGGAAGACCCAACCGTAGAAATCGGGGCTGATCGCGCCGTCATAGATGACATCGCAGCGCATGGGGTCGTAGGCGGCATTGGCCTGCGGTGCTTCGATGATTTCGTGATAGGCGATGACGTAGGGAATAGTGTCGCCGCCCGGAACCTCTTGCGTGCCGACCTTGGACCGTGCGCCGTCCGCGCCGATGACAAGCCGTGTCGTCAGGCGTTGTTCGTTGCCGGAGATTTTGTCGCGGAACACCACATGAGTGCCCGCATCATCACGGTCGATCCGCAGGAAGGTGCCGGTATACCGATGCGCGCCGGCGGATTTGGCGCGGGCGCGGAGGAATTCGTCGAAATGTTCACGGTCGACCATACCGACGTAGCCGTTCTCAATCGGGATATCCACGTGACGTTGTGTGGGGGAGATCATCCGCGCTGTGTTCACACGGGCCACGATTTGCGCGTCGGGGATATTGAAGTCTGCGATCAGACGCGGGGGGACCGCCCCGCCGCAGGGTTTGATGCGACCGTCGCGGTCAATCATGGCGACTTTTTTGCCCGCGCGGGCGAGGTCTTCTGCGGCAGTTGCCCCTGAGGGTCCGCCTCCGACAACGACGACATCATACATGGCTATTCTCCTGGTTGGAGGATGGGAGGGGAGGCGGGCGATTGGCCCAGAATACGAAGGGCAACGAAAGCGGCTGCGCAGAACAACGCGGCCTCAAGCGTGAAGACAGTGGCATAGGCGGTGGTGTCCGGCAGGATCAGACGGATCAGATCCAGCATACCCGTGGCAATCAGACCGGCGAGGCCAGCGGCAATCGCCTGTGCCGCGCCGAAGACCCCCATGCGGACGCCGGTTGATCCTTCGCGTTCAGACGACAGGACCATCATCGACCCGACCGCGCCCACGACAAACAGGCCGTTGCCAAGGCCAAGCGTGACGGAGGACGCGATCAGCGACATTTGTGCGCCCAGCGCCAGAAGGCCCGCGGCTGAAATCAGGCACCCGGCCACGGCCCACATGCGCAGCGTTCCAATCCGCAGCGATGACAAGACTCCGGCCAAGATCATCCCCAGCAGGGCCGCGCCGTCCTTGCCGCCGGACAGCTTGGTGGATGCTTCGGGGGAGAGGCCATGGACGTGGCCTGCGAAGGGTTCGAAAATCAGTTCGGACAGGTAGAAGGCGAAGATGGACAGGAAGACAAAGCCGGTAAAGCGACGCGCGGCGGGATCGGCCCATGTGGCGCGCAGGGCGGGGCCAAGCGCCGTGTGTTCCGGTGCGGGGGCAGGCCCGAGTTTGCGTTCCACCCCGAGGGTGGCGAGGATGCACAGCAGCACCGCGATGGCGGCGACCACAGCCACCACAGCGACGAGGCGTTCGGGTGAATAGGGATCAAGCGCGATGCCGGTGCCGATGGAGGCGATGATCGCCCCTGCGATCAGGAACAGCCATGCGGTTGTGGCCGCACCCCCTTTGCCGCGACCTGTTGTTGTCGTGGCCAGAAGTGCAAGAAAGGAAGTGCCCGCCGCGCCGATCCCGAGGCCGAGTGCTGCATAGGCCCCGATCCAAAGCAGCAGTGCCATGCCGGGTGCGGTGCTGGCCACAAGGATGGCATAGGCGGCTGTGACGATGGCGAGTGCCGTGACGACGATGCCGCCCAATATCAGCGGTGTCCGCCCGCCCCGTGCATCGGACCGGTGACCCCAGACAGGCCGTGTCAGTTGCACGCCATAGTGCAGGGCGACCAACAGGCCGGGCAGTAGGGCCGGCAGGCTGAGTTCCACGGTCATGAGGCGATTGAACAAATTGACGGGTAGCGCGGCCAGCCCGCCGATGGCCATATTGACCAGACACAGACGCGCGATTGTCGGCCAGCCCACCATCAGACGATCCCCTTGAGCGCCACAGCCGCGACCATCATGCCCGAGATGTAGAAGAGGACTCCGGTGCCGTTGTACCATGGTGCCTTGCCCTTTGGGTCGCGCAACATGACGGACATCGCCCAGCCTTGGGCAAGCAGCAGAACAGACACTATTCCGGCCTGAAGTGGCCGGTCCCATAGGAACAGAAGGGCGATAACAATCACCTGCGGTGCGGCCATGATGGCGCAGGCCAGCCGCGCTGCGCGGTCTGGGCCAAGGGTAACGGGCAGGGAAGCGACGCCGGTTTGGCGGTCGCCTTCAAGCGCTTTGAAATCGTTGAGGGTCATGATGCCGTGGGCGCCAATCCCGTAGAGGGTGGCGATCAGCACGATCCGCCAATCGGGCGCGCCCGCAGACAGCACCACCGCGCCGGTGATCCAGGGCAAGGTTTCATAGCTGAGGCCCACGAGGCCCGGCCCCCACCAGCCGGATCGTTTCAGGCGGACCGGTTCGGCGGAATAGGCCCAAGCGGCCAAAACACCCAGCACCGTTGCGGCAAATCCCCAAGGACCAAGCAACGCGCCAACAGCTAACGACAGGACCGACATCATCAGGGCAATCCACAGCCCCCACCGTCCGGGGATACGGCCCGACGGGATCGGACGATCCGGTTCGTTGATGGCGTCCACATGCCGGTCGCACCAATCGTTGGCCGCCTGCGACATGCCGCAAACGATGGGCCCTGCGAGAATTATGCCGATCACGACGAGCGACAGGTTCGACAAGGGCGAGACGCCCGACGACACCGTGCCGCACAGATAGGCCCACATCGGCGGGAACCACGTGATCGGTTTGATCAGCCGAAGCGCTGCGGCAGGTTCGGGATACCGACGATGGGGAATGGTGGGGCTAACACTCATAACTGTAAACATAAGCTTACAGTCGTAGAATCAGCAAGTGTTAAGTCATGTTTACAGGTGCGACACAGCTGGGCGGTGTCGCAGAACCCTTCGATGATCCACAGGGATCAAACGTTCTTGTTCAAAAGGTGGTATTTGCGCAGTTTGACGTAAAGCGACTGACGCGACAGGCCGAGCATTTCTGCCGCAGCGACACGATTGTTCGACGTCAGTTCAAGCGCGGTTTCGATACACATGCGTTCGACCACGTCGGTGGTTTCCGCCACGATTTCCTTCAACGTGGCGCTGCCCACCAGTTCCATGACGGATTTGACGTTTTCCTCACCCACAGGGGCGGGGGACACGCGGACGGCATCAGCACGGGAGGCATCGCGCAGGATAAACGCGTAGCCGGGGTGTTCCAGATCGCTGAGGTAGGTCGCGGAAATTTCAACCGTGCGGGGTTCGCCAAATTCACCGGCCATCTTGGTGGAATAGAGACGGATGTGACCCACGCGGGCCGCGTTTTCCAGCAATACGCGCAGATCGACGCTGCCGCGATGCAGGTAATCCGCCAGTGACCGGCCTTTGACGTTCAGCGCATGGGCGGCATTGGTCAGTTCGAGAAAAGCCTCGTTCACGGACGCCAGATTGCCGTCAGAGTCGGTGAAGGCGATTGCGTCGGCGCCCTGGTCAAACAGACCGGACAGCCGTTCCGGAAGATCATCGGACACCGTGGTGCCACCGTCTGTCAGATCAAGACGGCACAGAATAATCCGTTCGCCCGTGGCGCGGAACATCGTGGGATGCACGCGGATTGATTTGCGGCTGTGACGGGTCTGCGCGGCCAGCGACGACGGCCCTTCGGCAAGGGCCGAGGACGACAGCGCATCCATCAACTCCCCCTTGCGGCGGCCGTCAAATTCCTGTGCGAAGGCGGACCCGATCAGGTCATCACGGTCCCGGCCCAGCAAACGGGCGGCAATGGAATTGACATCGACGATCCGGCCGGTGCCCACAGCGACAAAGACGACGGCATCCCTGCTGGATTCCATCAGCACGCGGAAACGGGTGTCATATTCGCGCTGCTGTTCGTAATCCTGTTCCAGTGCGATCTGTGCTTTGACCAACTGTTGCTGCATGTCCGAAATCGGACGCAGATCACGGCCAAGCATCAGCAATGACCCGTCCGGTCCCACATGATGCAATGTGTAATTCACCGGCAGGCCAAGGTCCTTGCGGTCGTTGGCGTGATTGAGCTGAACAGGGCGCGCGTCTGGGTCGCCCTCGACAAAACTTTTAAGCGCACGTTCGAATTTCGGGATGCTTTCGGTTGTCAGCGTTTCCGCGACTTCGCGACCTTCCCAGTGACCCAGATCCTCGATTGCGGCATGGGTCGGGTTGGTGATCACCGATTTAATCAGTCCGGTGTCGCTGATCACGAGGGCAATGTCTGCAAGGGCCGCGATGATATCGCCGAGCATTTCCGGCGCGATCAACGGAATGGTACCCGTATCCCAGTATTTGGTTCCGCGTGAGGTCACAGCGTGGCCTGAGGATTGGGGCCGCGCACCACGGCTTAGGTCCGATGTCCGGACTGGATTGTTGCGTTGCGCGTTGTCTTTGTCAGCCCGCAATGTTCAAGCGCCTCGATCGGATCTTTTGTCGCGAAATCGGCACCCGTTGCCAACCTCACATCCGCCTCTTGATCCAAAACGGTCCCGCCAACGATGATCGGCGGAGAACCAGAAACAGATTTCCGAATAGTTTCTACGTATTCACGCAGGAAATCAAGGCTCTCGAATATGGTGGCCGAGATCAGAATGGCATCAAAAGAGCTGTCCTTGAGCATCCCGCGCAGGTCCTGCGGGGAGGCCCCCATCGCAAGCCGGACCGACAGCCCCATCTGGCGCAGCTGACCGCACAGAATGGACGCGCCAAGGGTATGATAGGCGTCCTTTGTGACGATCACGATGACGCCGGTGCCGGTGCTGTTGTCCGTCTGGTTCCGTGCGTCATGCCACCAGTCCTTGCCCAACACCCGCAGTGCGGACTGAAGACGGGACACACCGATGGTCACGTGTCCGAAGCTCAGTTCGTCCTCGCACCATTCATCCCCCATCTGACGCGCAACTTCTGGGATGTAGTGGACGGCAATCACCTCAGCCGTGATGCCGCGATCAAGCATGCTTCTGACGACATCCGGCACCTCGTTGTGAAGGCCGGCCGCGGCAGCGTCATGCAGCTTTTTGACCAGCCCTTTGTCGAGGGGAAGACCCGTCTTGGGGGAGCGGTTCGCCACGACGGACAGGGCGCGGGACGCCAGCGCGTCGACCGACGCGTTCGCCCCCGCCTTGTCGGCGGGCCGTTTGTCCGACTTTGACTGTTCGGCCATTTCACAACTCCTGCGGGACCTGGCCGGCTGGAAAGCATATCCTTTCCGCAACGTCCAGAACCGCGACAGCATTGTCCGTCATGACCCTGTCAATGTCAAAGGTAATTGACAGATTGTTTTTGCCATGCCCTTAAATGGGGCTGTACCCCCAGCAAATGTTGACAGTTCTGCCTGTTTGCCGAGGCTGACAATCTGCACGGTGTGTAAACCATCTGACTGTAAATCTAAATTGACACTTTGCTGTTTTGGCGCGTACATTTGTTCCTGAAGACCTTTAGGGAACATCACGTCATGCGAGAGCAGCCAGCCTCTCATTCCGGGAAAACCACGCTGTACACAGCCGCAGAACGCGCCCGTCGGGACGCGACGAAGTGGACGTTGGTGCAGGGCATTCTGGCCCCGTTGCAATTTGTGGTGTTTCTGGTGTCTGTGGCGCTGGTCTGGCGGTATCTGGCGGTGGGCGAAGGCTACGCCGCGGCAACGGTTTCGGTGGTCATCAAGACGGGTGTTTTGTACCTGATTATGGTGACAGGCGCGATCTGGGAAAAGGTCGTCTTCGGGCAGTATCTTTTTGCGCCAGCGTTCTTTTGGGAAGACGTGTTCAGCTTTGGCGTGATCGCGCTGCATACCCTTTATATCTATGGGCTTTTCGCAACCGGTTGGTCTGCTGAAACGCTCATGTGGATCGCAGTGGCGGCCTATGCGGCCTATGCCATCAACGCGGCGCAATTTGTCTGGAAACTGCGCCGTGCGCGCCTTGATGCGCAGGTGCCTGTATGACGTATGCCCCCACCCCGCCGACCGGTGGCGGTTGCCGCACGGCGCCCGTCCTCAAAGAGCGCGGCCAGAGGGAGGTTTTTTGCGGCCTCACCGGCATCATCTGGCTGCACCGCAAGATGCAGGACGCCTTCTTTCTGGTCGTCGGGTCGCGGACCTGTGCACATCTTTTGCAGTCTGCGGCCGGTGTCATGATTTTTGCCGAACCTCGATTCGCGACAGCGATTCTCGAAGAAGGGGATCTGGCGGGTCTGAAAGACGCGCAGGACGAACTGGATGCCCAAGTTGACAGATTGCTGGCCCGCAGGCCGGACATCAAACAGCTGTTTCTGGTGGGGTCTTGCCCGTCTGAAGTGATCAAGCTGGACCTCGCGAAGGCGGCGGAACGGCTCAGCATCACGCACGGGCCTTCGGTTCGGGTCCTGAATTTTTCAGGTTCGGGAATCGAGACGACGTTTACCGAAGGTGAAGATGCCTGTCTGGCCTCCATGGTGCCGGTGCTGCCGGAAACGGATGCGCGGCAGTTGGTTGTTGTGGGGGCGTTGCCCGATGTGGTCGAGGACCAGATGCTGGCGCTGCTGGGCGGTTTGGGCATCGACACCGTGCGGTGTCTGCCCACGCGGACGGCGGCGGATGAATTGTCGGTCGGGCCGAATACTGTCTTTGCCCTGACGCAGCCGTTTCTGGGTGAAACCCATGCGGCATTGTTGCGCCGTCATGCGCGGCATCTGCCTGCGCCGTTTCCCTATGGTGAGGAAGGCACGACCGCCTGGCTTGCCACGATCGCGGCCGAGTTCGGGGTTGATGCAGACACTTTTGCCAAAGTCACCGACGCCCCCCGTGCCCGTGCACGGGCCGCCGTGTCGCAGGCATCCGAGGCACTGCGCGGCAAATCGGTGTTTTTCATGCCGGACAGTCAGATGGAAATTCCGCTGGCGCGGTTTCTGGCGCGCGAATGCGGGATGCAGCCCATAGAAGTGGGCCAGCCTTATATTCACGACGCGCTGCATGGCCCCGATCTGGACCTGTTGCCCGCCGGCCCGCAGATTTCCGAAGGTCAGGATGTGGACAAACAGCTGGACCGTGCGCGCGCGGCCCGGCCTGATCTGACGGTTTGCGGCCTTGGTCTGGCCAACCCGTTGGAGGCCGAGGGTCTGACCACGAAGTGGGCCATCGAATTGGTCTTCACGCCCGTGCATTTCTACGAACAGGCTGGCGATCTGGCCGGATTGTTCAGCCGCCCCGTGCGGCGTCGGAACATGCTGGGTCTGGAGGCTGCGGAATGAAGGACGTTGTTCCAAACCTGCTGATGGGTGCGAACGCGTTTTGCTATCGCAAATCGCTGCCTCGCACGCACCGAAAGTTTCCTGAGGAAACCTCATGAAGCTTTCGGTGTGGACATATGAGGGCCCGCCCCATGTCGGCGCAATGCGCGTCGCCACCGGAATGAAGGGCCTGCACTACGTGCTGCACGCGCCGCAGGGCGATACCTATGCGGACCTGCTGTTCACTATGATCGAACGGCGCAATCATCGCCCACCGGTCAGCTACACCACCTTTCAGGCGCGTGATCTGGGCGCGGATACGGCGCATCTGTTCAAGGACGCCTGTCAGGATGCCGTGGACCGGTTCAAGCCGCAGGCGATCATCGTTGGCGCGTCCTGCACGGCCGAGTTGATTCAGGATGATCCCGCCGGTCTGGCCGAAACGATGGGCTTTGATATTCCTGTCATCCCGCTGGAGCTGCCATCCTATCAGCGCAAGGAAAACTTCGGCTGTGATGAGACGTTCTTTCAGATCGTCCGCCATCTGGCCAAACCGATGGAGCGCACCGCGCGGGTGACGTGCAACCTGATCGGGCCCACGGGCCTTGGGTTCCGCCACCGTGATGACATCGAAGAACTGACCGGTCTGCTGTCCGACATGGGCATCGACGTGAATGTCTGCGCGCCCATGGGGGCCACGCCCGCTGACATCGCCCGCATGGGGGCCGCGCATTTCAACGTGCTGATGTATCCTGAAACCGCCGAAAGTGCCGCGCGCTGGATGGAACGGGAACTGGACCAGCCATACACCAAGATCGTCCCCATCGGGGCCGGTGCGACCCGTGATTTTATCGCGGAAGTGGCAGCGATCACCGGAAAATCCGCATTGATCGACGAAAGCCGGTTGCGGCAGCCGTGGTATGCCGCCAGCGTCGACAGCACCTATCTGACCGGTAAACGCGTGTTCCTGTTTGGTGACGGCACGCACGTGAAGGCCGCCGCCCGCATCGCCCGCGACGAGATGGGGTTCGAGGTCTGCGGCATGGGGTGTTTCAACCGTGAAATGGCCCGCGATATTCGCAAGACGGCCAAAGACTACGGCGTCGAGGCGCTGATCACCGACGATTACCTTGAGGTCGAGGAAGCGATCGAGCGTCTTCAGCCCGAAATGATCCTTGGTACCCAGATGGAGCGCCACATCGGCAAGCGGCTGGGCATCCCCTGTGCGGTGATCTCCGCGCCGGTCCACGTGCAGGATTTCCCCGCGCGCTATTCCCCGCAGATGGGCTTTGAGGGTGCGAATGTGATCTTTGACACCTGGGTGCATCCGCTGGTGATGGGCCTCGAAGAGCACCTGTTGCACATGTTCCGTGAGGATTTTGAATTTCACGATGATGCGGGGGCGAGCCATCATGGCGGTCAGGCCAAGCCGCGCGTCGTGGAGGGGGACCAGTCCCCCACGCCTGCGGCGTCCCCCCTGGAGTTTTCGGATCAGAAGAATGCGGACGACAATGTCATCTGGCTTGATGATGCGGAACGCGAGTTGAAGAAGATTCCGTTCTTTGTGCGCGGCAAGGCGCGGCGCAACACCGAGAATTTTGCGACCGAGCGCGGGCTGGCGGAGATTTCTGTCGACACCCTTTACGAAGCGAAGGCCCATTTTGCGCGATAGTGTTGATCATATCCCCTACCGCGTCGTGATTGTGACGTTGGACCAGCACACCGCTGGCCCGATTGCGCGGCTTGCGCCGAAGATGGCGGCGGAGTTTCCGGGCCTCACGGTTGAGGTTTTTGCGTCCGCGGAGTGGGAAGCGAACCCGGCGGCGAAGGACGCGGCTGTGAAGGCTGTGGGTCAGGCAGACATTATTGTCGGCAATCTGGTGTTTCTTGAGGATCAGTTGAACGCGATTGTGCCTGCAATGCAGGCGCGGCGCGATGATCTGGATGCGTTTGTCGGCGTCATTGCGGACCCGGCGATTGTGCAAATGACCAAGATGGGCGACTTGGACATGTCCAAGCCCGCCTCCGGGCCCATGGCTTTGTTGAAGAAGCTGCGCGGCGCGAAAAGCCATGACAGCGCGTCGGGCGCCAAGAAGATGAAGATGCTGCGGCGGTTGCCGAAGATCCTGCGGCTGATCCCCGGCAAGGCGCAGGACCTGCGGACGTGGTTTTTGTGCATGCAGTACTGGCTGGGCGGGTCTGACGAGAACATCGAACAGATGTTGCGGATGTTGCTTGCCCGCTATGCCACGCGGCATGAGTGGGGTGGGATCACCGTTGAGGCCCCGCGCGACTATCCTGAAACGGGACTATATCACCCAGATTTGCCCGCTGAGGGCATTGTTACGGACCTGTCTGAATTGCCCGAAACAGACGGGCCCAAGGTGGGGCTGCTGATGCTGCGGTCCTATATTCTGGCGGGCGATACGGCGCATTATGACGCCGTTATTCGTGCGTTTGAGGCCAAGGGCCTGCAGCCGGTGCCTGCCTTTGCGGGGGGCCTTGACGGGCGTCCGGCCATGGATGCCTATTTTGACGGTGTCGATGCGATGGTGTCGTTGACCGGGTTCAGCCTTGTGGGTGGGCCGGCGTATAACGACAATGACGCGGCGATTGAGGCTCTGACACGGCTTGATGTGCCTTATGTGAATGCACAGCCGCTTGAGTTTCAGACACTTGGTCAGTGGGCCGAGGGCAAGCAGGGGCTTGGGCCGGTTGAGACGACGATGCTGGTCGCGCTGCCTGAAATTGATGGTGCGATGTCGCCGACCGTTTTTGCCGGACGTCACGGGCCCGAAGGCTGTGCCGGCTGTGCGCATCGGTGTCAGGCCAAAGAAAAGGCCATGGCGCCGTGCCATGAGCGGATCGACAGTCTGGCCGAGAAAGTGCAGCGCCTGGCGCATCTGCATCGCGCTGCGAATGCCGACAAGAAGGTTGCGGTGGTTCTGTTTGGTTTTCCACCCAATGCGGGGGCTGTGGGTACGGCGGCCTACCTGTCGGTTTTCGAGAGCCTGTTCAACACGCTGACGCGGATGAAAGCAGACGGCTACGACGTTGAAGTGCCTGCCACGGTGGACGACCTGCGGGCGGCGATTTTGCAGGGCAATGCCGCGCAATATGGACAAGAGGCGAATGTCGCGGCGCATGTCAGTGCCGATCACATCGTCGCGAACACGCCGCCTTTGGCCGAGATAGAATCTGTTTGGGGGCCTGCCCCCGGCAAGGTTCAATCGGACGGACGGGGTGTTTTCGTTCTGGGGGCGCATTTTGGCAATGTCTTCGTGGGCGTCCAGCCGACCTTTGGCTATGAGGGCGACCCGATGCGGTTGCTGTTTGAAGAGGGCTTTGCCCCGACCCATGCCTTTGCCCAGTTTTATTTGTGGCTTCGCAATACGTACTGCGCTGATGCGGTGCTGCATTTCGGGATGCACGGCGCGTTGGAATTTATGCCCGGAAAGCAGGCCGGATTGGGCGCGCGGGATTGGCCGGACCGGCTGATGGGTGAGATGCCGAATGTCTACCTTTATGCGGCCAACAACCCGTCCGAGGCGACGCTGGCCAAACGGCGATCCGGCGCTGTGACCGTCACGCATTTGACGCCGCCGTTGCAGTCGGCGGGGCTGTATAAGGGGCTGGCCGAGTTGAAGGACAGCCTGACGCGATGGCGGGGATTGCCTGCGGGTGATCCTGATGCGGCTGCGTTGGAGGAGTTGATTGCCGCACAGGCGGAGGCTGTCGATATGGGCGGCGTTGCGCCCGATGCGCTGTGGCTGACGTTGCTTGAGACTGAAGACGCGCTGATCACCGATGGTTTGCACATTGTGGGCCGGACCATGGCCGATGCGGACGCTGAGGCGATGTTAAACCTTATGTCGTTCGAGACCGCCCCCGATCGTGCCGATGCGAAGCGTCGCATGCTGGCGTCTGGGGAGTTGGACGGCCTGATGAAGGCCTTGTCGGCGCGCTATGTGGCACCGGTGCCCGGCGGTGACGTGATCCGCAGCCCCGAGATTTTGCCCACCGGGCGTAACATTCATGCCTTTGATCCGTTCCGGATGCCAACCGCCTTTGCCATGCAAGACGGCGTGCGGCAGGCGGAGCTGTTGTTGGAAACCCATGCGAGCGTGCCGCGCACGGTGGCTTTGGTGCTGTGGGGGTCGGACAATATCAAATCCGACGGCGTGCCGATTGCGCAGGCTTTGGGTCTGCTGGGGGCGAAACCCCGGTTTGATTATTACGGCCGCTTGTCCGGCGCGGATTTGATCCCGTTGGAGGAGCTGGGGCGTCCGCGTGTGGATGTCATCATGACGCTGTCGGGTATTTTCCGCGATCTGCTGCCGTTGCAGACACGGATGCTGGCAGAAGCGGCGTTCAAGGCGGCTGTCGCGGATGAACCGCTGGATCAGAATTATGTGCGCGCCCATGCGCTGGCCTACGCCAACGAGATGGGGTGCAGCATGGAAGAGGCGGCTTTACGGGTCTTCTCAAATGCGGAAGGGGCCTATGGGTCCAACGTAAATTCCCTTGTCGACAGTTCTGCGTTTGAGGGTGAGGACGAGTTGGCCGACGCCTATGAGGCGCGCAAGTCCTTCGCGTATGGAATGGACGGCAAGCCCACGAAGAACGCCAACCTGTTGCAGGCCGCGTTGAAGGATGTGGATGTCGCCTATCAGAACCTTGAAAGTGTTGAATTGGGTGTCACCACGGTGGACCATTATTTCGACACGCTGGGGGGCATTGCCCGTGCTGTGAAGCGCGCCAAGGGTGAAGATGCGGCGGTCTATATCGGGGACCAGACCCGTGGGGCCGCGAAGGTGCGCACATTGAAGGATCAGGTCGCATTGGAGACCCGCAGTCGTGCGCTGAACCCACGGTTCTTTGAGGCGCTGTTGGAGCATGGCCACGAGGGCGTGCGTCAGATCGAGGCGCATATCACCAACACGTTGGGCTGGTCGGCCACGACCGGACAGGTGGAGCCTTGGGTCTATCAAAAGCTGAGCGAGACCTTCGTTCTGGATGCAGAGATGCGGGAACGGCTGGCGGCGCTCAACCCGCAGGCGTCGGTGCGGATGGCGTCGCGCCTGCTGGAAGCATCGGACCGTGCGTACTGGTCGCCGGATGAGGATACATTGGCGGGGCTGCAGGATGCGGCAGATGCCCTGGAAGACCGGTTGGAGGGGATTGCAGCGGAATGAGCATGACCCATGGCATATGCGCCTGCGGCGAGCGGGGAGGGGGGCCAGCCCCCCGTCCTGCGGACTCCCCCCGGCATATTTTTGAACCAAAGAAGCGGGGCGTTGGGCCCGGCTGTGAAGGGAGGGCGCTATGAGCCCCAGAGACGAGATACCGAACCTGCGTGGCGAGGATGGCGAAGGGTCTGTGCAGGTGCATCAGGATGCGTCGGTGCAGATTGAGGGTGCCAAGGTGTTTGCGATCTACGGCAAGGGCGGGATCGGCAAGTCGACCACGTCCAGCAATATGTCAGCGGCCTTTGCCAAGATGGGCAAACGGGTGCTGCAGATCGGCTGTGACCCCAAGCATGACAGTACCTTCACGTTGACAGGTCAGTTGCAGCCCACCGTGATCGACATTCTGAAAGAGGTGGATTTCCACCCTGAGGAGTTGCGGCCCGAGGATTTCGTGACCGAAGGCTATGGCGGTGTGAAATGCGTGGAGGCCGGTGGCCCACCTGCAGGCACCGGCTGTGGTGGCTATGTCGTGGGGCAGACGGTGAAACTGCTCAAGCAGCACCATCTGCTGGAAGACACCGACGTGGTGATTTTCGATGTGTTGGGTGATGTGGTCTGTGGGGGTTTTGCCGCCCCGTTGCAGCACGCCGACAAGGCGTTGATCGTCACGGCCAATGATTTCGACAGCATCTATGCGATGAACCGGATCATTGCCGCCGTGCAGGCCAAATCGAAGAACTACAAGGTGCGGCTGGCGGGATGTGTCGCGAACCGGTCCAAGGACACCGACGAGGTGGATCGTTATTGCCGCACGGTGGGGTTCAACCGGCTGGCGCATATGCCCGATGTGGATGCGATCCGCCGCAGCCGTTTGAAGAAGAAGACGTTGTTTGAAATGCCTTTGGACGATGAGATTGCCGCCTGTCAGGCCGGATACATCAAGATGGCTGAGGCGCTGTACAACAGCACCGAGGTGACGACGCCCGATCCATTGGAAGACCGTGACATCTTTGAACTGCTTGGGTTTGATTGATGAGCTATGACGCCACACGCGACCGGGTCGAACATTATTTCGACCGTACGGCGACCCAGACATGGGAGCGTCTGACCTCTGACGCGCCGGTGTCGGGTATCCGTGCGACCGTGCGCGCGGGGCGTGATCGGATGCGGGCGGTTATGTTGGGCCAGTTGCCGGATGATCTGACCGGGTGCCGGATACTGGATGCCGGTTGCGGGACGGGGGCCAAGGCGGTTGCTCTGGCCGAACGCGGGGCCGAGGTTGTGGCCGTCGATATCGCGCCGGAGATCATCAAGATTGCCGAGGCGCGCTGCCCGGATCACCTGCGGCGGCGGATCACGTTCACGGCGGGGGATATGATGGACCCGGCCCATGGCTCGTTTGACCACGCAGTGGCCATGGATTCGATGATCTATTACGATGATGCGACGTTGGTGAGCCTGTTGAAGGCCAACGAGCGGCGCATCCGCGGCAAGTTTATCTTCACCCTCGCCCCCAAGACGCCGCTATTGATGGCGATGTTTCGGGTGGGAAAGCTGTTTCCGCGCGCGGACCGGTCGCCCGTGATGGTGCCGCACAACACGCATAAACTGGCCAATGATCTGCGCATAGCAGGTGTGCACGGACGGCTGGCAGAGGTCGAGCGTGTGACATCCGGTTTCTACATTTCGCAGTGTCTGCGGTTCGGGGGACGGCCATGATTTTCCGCGCTGCCGATTTGCAAAAAGTGACCCTGAGGATGCTGCCCTTTGCGGATGCAGCCAGCGTTGGTCTGCCCCTGGGGCAGTTGTTGCGGTTGGCGCTGTTTCAGGTGTCCGTTGGCATGGCGGGCGTGTTGTTGCTGGGCACGTTGAACCGCGTGATGATTGTGGAACTGGGTGTGCCTGCGTTGATCGTGGCGGTGATGATTGCCATTCCGGTGCTGGCGGCCCCGTTCCGCGCGCTTCTGGGGTTCAAATCGGACACGTATCGCAGTGCGATTGGTTGGAAACGTATCCCCTACCTCTGGTTTGGGACGTTGTGGCAGTTTGGTGGCTTGGCGATCATGCCGATGGCGCTGTTGGTGCTGTCGGGCAATACTGCGGTCGATATCCCCGAAGGCGCGCGGCAGTTTGCCGCCGGTCTGGCGTTTTTGCTGACGGGTGTGGGCATGCACATGACCCAGACGGCCGGTCTGGCGCTGGCGGCTGACCGCGCGGATGATGAAACGCGGCCACGGGTGGTGGCGCTGCTTTATGTGATGTTCCTGCTGGGGATGCTGGTGGCCGCCATTATCATCGGCACCCTGCTGCGTGACTTTAGCGAGTTGAAGCTGGTGCAGGTCGTGCAAGGGGCCGCCGTTGTCACCATCGTTCTGAACCTGATCGCCCTGTGGAAGCAGGAGAAGGTCAAGCCGATGTCGCGGGAAGAACGCGCCGCACCCAAGCCGACCTTTGGCGATGCCTGGGCGGACTTCACGTCAGGCGGGACGGCGGGGCGTTTGCTGGCGGTCGTCTTCCTCGGGACGATGGCGTTCAATATGCAGGACGTATTGCTGGAGCCTTACGGGGGGGAGATCCTTGGCCTCAGCGTGTCATCAACGACGTTGCTGACGGCGGCGTGGGCCATTGGCGCGTTGCTGGGGTTTGCGGCAGCCGCGCGCTGGTTGGCGAAGGCCACGGACCCTTACCGGATCGCAGGCCGTGGACTCCTCGTGGGATTGATTGCCTTCAGTTCCGTCATCTTTGCAGCCCCGCTGGACAGCGGTGCTTTGTTCTTTGCCGGGGCATTTGCCATCGGCCTTGGTGGGGGCCTGTTTTCGGTCGCCACGTTGACCGCTGCCATGACCATGCCCGCAGGCGGGCTGGCGGGGCGCGGTCTGGCGCTTGGTGCGTGGGGGGCCGCGCAGGCCACTGCCGCCGGGCTGTCTACGGTGATCGGGGGCGGCCTGCGGGACGTTGTCGGTGGCCTTGCTACTCAGGGAACCTTTGGAGAGGCGCTCGCCACGCCATCCACGGGCTATTCTGTCGTGTATCACACGGAGATTGGCCTGCTGTTTATCACTCTCATCGTGTTGGGGCCGCTTGTGCGGGTCCGGGCGATGACCGGAACCGCCAAGACCAAATTCGGTCTGGCGGATTTCCCAACCTAAGACGGAGGACATACCCATGGTTGGCGTAGACTTTTTTGGAAATTTCGATCTGGCGAGTGCAGCCATCTGGCTGTTCTACATCTTCTTTGCGGGGCTGATCTATTACCTGCAAACGGAGAACATGCGCGAAGGTTATCCGTTGGAGGATGACGACGGCAATATTGCGCCCAACCAGGGGCCGTTTCCGGTGCCAAAGCCAAAGACCTTTGATCTGCCGCACGGGCGCGGTCAGGTGACAGTGCCCAGCCTTGAGAACGAGTTGGCGCACAAACGCGAAACCCTCGCGCTTGCGCGCACGTCCAAGGCCGCAGGGTCGCCCTATGTGCCCACCGGTGATCCGATGGTCGATGGCGTCGGTCCTGCCGCCTGGGCGCCGCGCCGTGATGTGCCGGAGCTTGACGGCCACGGCCATGTCAAAATCCGCCCCATGGCGAGCCTGCCCGAGTTTGCCCATTCCGCCGGTCGTGATCCGCGCGGCAAGCCGGTTGTGTCCGGTGACGGTGAGGTCGTGGGTCGCGTGACGGACATGTGGGTCGACGTGCCCGAACAGCTGGTCCGTTTCCTGCAAATGGATCTGAACCCCGAAGGGTCCGGCCAGATGCGCCTGATCCCGATCAATCTGTGCCGGATCGGCACCGACCGGGTCACGGTCAAATCGCTTTATGCCCATAATTTCCCGGGCATCCCTGCAACCAAATCTGCGACGGAAGTCACGCTTTTGGAGGAAGAAAAGGTCATGGCGTATTACGCCGGTGGCACTTTGTACGCCTCGGAAAAGCGGCTTGAGCCGCAGCTGTAAGACGTAAGAAAGGACGGACCGATGTCCCACGACGATTTCAAATTCGAACCTGTACGGGGGTTGCCAGAGGCATTGCCCGAAGGGGAACACATCCTGTGGCAGGGCAGCCCTTCGGTGCTGCGTCTGGCGCGCGATGCGATGAAATTGTACTGGGTCATCGGGTATTTCGTCCTTTTGACCGTCTGGCGCGTGGGTGTGTCCTCGACCTTCGTGCCGATGGATCAGGCATTGGCGCATGGCGTCCCGTTCGTTGTGATCGGGACGCTGTGTTGCCTGCTGATTTTGGGGCTGGCCACCATGCAGGCGCGGTCGGCGGTCTATACGCTGACGAACAAGCGCGTGGCGATGCGGATTGGTGCGGCCCTGACGATGACATTGAACCTGCCTTACACGCAGATCGGCAATGCGGCGCTGGACCTGAAGAAAACCGGCCACGGCACGCTGGCGTTTGAACTGATTGGCGACACTCGGTTCAGCCATATGATGAGCTGGCCGCATGTGCGTCCTTGGTACGTGTCCAAAACGCAACCTGCGTTCCGGTCCATCCCCGACGCCCAAAACGTGGCGCAGATTTTCGCGGAAGCCGCCGAGGCGCGTGTCTCCCAACCCCAAGTGGAACGCATGGAACCCCATGCCGTCGCAGCGGAGTAATCGGTCATGTCCCTTTCAGAACAGATGAAGCACCGCGACAAGGACATGGTCCCCCGTTTTCTGGTGGTCGCCATGTTCAGCCTGATGGCGGCGTCTTTGGCGCTTGTCGCTTATGCGCAGTGGTTTGATGTGCCCAACACAGGCGTCATCGATCGTGCGCCGGTGGCGCGGCAGATGTCGCTGCAGTTCGAAACCTCCCGCGAGGGGGTATCGACCGTTTATGACGAAGACGGCGTGCAGATCGCCCATTCCGCCGATGACCTGATGGGGTTTGTGGGCGTCATGGGCATCGTGATCAAACGCGAACGTCTGGTGGCGGACACGCCCAACACAGCGCCGGTCACATTGATCGAACGCACCAATGGCACCTACGCGATCGAAGATCCCGAGACCGGATGGTCCGTGGAGCTGGTCGGCTACGGCGCTGACAACGTGGCAGCCTTCGCCGGGCTGCTGAACTGAAACGAAGATAAAGGAGGGAACCCCCATGGGCCTTTTGACACGAACCAAAGAAGAGGTGCCCTGCGTGGTCACCATTTCGCACCGCTTTGAGGAACTCAGCGCGCATGTGAAATTCACGGACGGATCGGTCGTTGGGCCGGGGGACACCGTGAAGGTCCACGGGGCTGAGATCATGGCGCCTTTCGGTGAGGTGGTCGAAGAGAAACGCATGGCGACAATCACACGGGCCAGCGGGCTGGAACGTATGTGGACGCGGGCCACGGGTGATTTTGAATTCATGGAGCTGTGCGAATTCAGCTTTTCCGAGGAGGTGACGGTATGAACGCGCACATCAAACACTCCGCCGATGCCACCACCGTGGAAGAAGGTCTGGCGATTCAGGAAGAGCAGGCAAAGTTTGACGATGATTTTGCCACGGAAACGGCGATGTCGAACACGCTGCTGACGCCGCGATTCTACACCACCGATTTTGAGGAACTGGACGCCATTGACGTGACACCTGTGCGCGCCGAATGGGACGCGCTGATCGCCCAGATGGAAAGCGACCCCAATAAGGGCCATTTCAAGAAGAACGAAGATTGGGACCACGTCGATTGGGACGGGATGGAGCCGAAGCTGAAGGCGGAGTTCATCGACTTCCTGATCTCAAGCTGCACCGCCGAATTTTCCGGCTGTGTGCTGTACAAGGAAATGAAACGCCGGGGGTCCAATCAGGACATCACGCAGCTGTTTCAGCTGATGGCACGGGATGAGGCGCGTCATGCGGGCTTTATCAACGACGCCCTGCGGGAGGCTGGCCTGCGCGTGAACCTTGGGTTTTTGACGCAGTCGAAGAAGTACACCTATTTCCGCCCGAAGTTCATCTACTACGCCACCTATCTGAGCGAAAAGATCGGCTACGCGCGCTATATCACGATCTTCCGCCATCTTGAGGCGCATCCCGAACACCGCTTTCATCCAATTTTCAAGTGGTTCGAGGAATGGTGCAATGATGAGTTCAGCCATGGCGAGGCCTTTGCCCTGCTGATGAAGACGGACCCGAAACTGACCGAAAGTTTCACCAACAAGCTGTGGATCAAGTTCTTCCTGACGGCGGTTTATTCCACCATGTATGTGCGTGACCATCAGCGGCCTGCGTTCCACAAAGCGTTGGGCGTTGATCCCGATTGGTATGCCCATGAGGTGTTCACCAAGACCTCTGTGCTGACGGGTCAGATTTTCCCGCTGATGTTGGATATCGAACACCCCCGGTGGCAGCGCAATCTGGTGCGGATGCAAAAAGCCAATGTGCAGATTGCCGAGGCTAAGAAACGCGGTGGTGTTTCGGGTTTCTTTGGCAACATCGCAGGGTCTGCCAAGGCAGCGCTGGCGTTTGTGTCCCTCTATACGATCCCCGCGATCAAACATCAGGTGCCTGAAAGCACCGTGTTGAGACCTGCCTACTGATGGGGGTCTGGGGCGCATCTCTCATCGCGCTCTTTACCTGGTGGTTCGCCACCGGGGCGATTTTGTATGTCATCCGTCGGGCGGACCGGACGGGTGGCAACGCCTACAACGTGGCCGTGTTCATGTCCGTGCCTGTTTTGGCGCTGGGCGTGGCCGGTGTGGTTGTGTCTGCGCCCGACACGGGGCTGACGGGGCTTTATGCCGGGTTCTTCGGGGCGCTCGGCATTTGGGCGTGGATCGAATTGTCGTTCCTGTCCGGTGTGATCACCGGACCCGAGCGGGCCAGTTGCCCCGAAGGGGTGGTCGGCGCGCCACGGTTCTGGCGCGCATGGGATGCATTGGCCCATCATGAAATCCTGCTGCTGGCGGGCATGGCGTTTGTCGTGTTGGCGACCAGTCAGGCCGACAACCAGATTGCCCTGTGGACCTATGCGATCCTGTTTTTTGCGCGCATCAGTGCCAAACTGAACCTGTTTTTCGGGGTGCCGCGCATCAATTTCGAATTCCTGCCCGTGCCCTTGCAACATCTGCGCAGCCACCTGCGCCAAGGGCCGATCACCGCGTTTTTCCCGTTATCGGTGACGGTGCTGTCCTTTGCGGTGGCCTGTTTTGCGCAACTGTTGATGACCGCCGAGACCACGGTAGCGGCCACAGGCTTTGCCCTTTTGACATCCCTCAGCGCGCTGGCGTTGCTGGAACACTGGTTCATGGTGATCCCGCTGCCGGACGCAAAACTCTGGCGGTGGATGCTGCCGGAACACAAACGATTTACGACTGCCAAGGAAGAGACCAATGGATTTTGATGCCCTGTTTAACGACCAGCTGGACCAGTTGAAAAATGACGGCAACTACCGCTATTTTGCAGAACTGGAACGCCAATGTGGCAAATTTCCCAAGGCTGCCAACCACGCCGATGAGGGCGTGCGCGATGTGACGGTGTGGTGTTCCAACGACTACCTTGGCATGGGCCAAAACCCGAAGGTGATTGATGCCATGGTTGAGGCCGTGCAGCGCACCGGCACTGGCGCTGGCGGCACGCGCAACATCTCTGGCACGAACCACGACCATTTGCTGTTGGAGGCCGAACTGGCCGATCTGCACGGCAAGGAGGCGGCGTTGCTGTTTACCTCCGGCTATGTGTCCAACTGGGCCGCACTTTCCACGCTTGGCAGTCGCTTGGAAAATTGTGTGATCCTGTCGGACGCGGGCAACCATGCGTCGATGATCGAGGGCATCCGCCATTCCAAGGCCAAAAAGGTTATCTGGAACCACAATGATGTGGCCGACCTTGAGGCGAAGCTGGCAGCGCTGCCCGCAGATCACCCCAAGATCGTCGCCTTTGAGTCGGTTTATTCCATGGATGGTGACATTGCCCCCATTGAGGCAATTTTGGATGTCGCGGAAAAGTATGGCGCGATGACCTACATTGATGAGGTCCACGCCGTGGGCATGTATGGCGCGCGCGGGGGCGGCGTGTCCGAGGAGTTGGGTGTGGCCCATCGGATCACCTTGATCGAAGGCACGCTGGGCAAGGCATTCGGCTGTGTCGGCGGCTACATCACCGGATCCGCCGCGCTGTGTGATTTCATCCGCAGCTTTGCCAGCGGGTTCATTTTCACCACGGCCTTGCCACCCGCCGTGGCCGCCGCCGCATGTGCGTCGATCAAACACCTTAAGGTCAGCCAGTTCGAACGGGCAGGGCAACGCCGTCAGGTAGCCAAATTGCGTGCCATGCTGGACGCGCAAGGCATCCCGCACATGGAAAACGACAGCCACATTGTGCCGGTGATGATTGGTGATCCGGTGAAGACCAAAATGCTCGCTGATTATCTGATGGATGAATGGAACATCTACGTGCAGCCGATCAACTATCCGACAGTGCCCAAGGGCACCGAACGGTTGCGGTTTACGCCGTCCCCATTGCACACGGATGCGGATATCGCCCATTTGGTGGCGGCGCTGACAACCCTTTGGAAACAATGCGCTATCGCGCATCAGGTGGCGTGATATCGCATATCATTCACGGAATCTCTATTTCTTCTGGACGGCACACCGCCGCACACTACCCTTTTATCCGATGCGGCAACCTGCCGCGCTGAAACTTGACGTTAGGGAGACAATGATGACCAAGTTTATCTACGCAGCAGCTGCGGCGCTTTTGGCAGGCCCGGCATTTGCAGACGGCCACGCCGCAACAGGTGATGCGGCCGCCGGTGAAGAACAATTCAACCGCCAGTGTGTGGCCTGTCACGTTGTGGCAGACGCGGACGGCGAGGTTTTGGCAGGCCGCAACGCGCGCACCGGTCCAAACCTGTATGGCCTTGCTGGCCGCCAGTTGGGCGCAGTCGAAGACTTCCGCTACGGCGACAGCATCCTCGAGCTGGGCGAGATGGGCACAGTCTGGACCGAGGAAGCGTTCGTCGGTTACGTGCAGGACCCGACCGGCTGGTTGCGTGAAACACTCGACAACAACCGCGCACGGGGCAAGATGGCCTACCGCGTCCGCGACGAGGAAGAAGCGATCAACATTTACGCCTACCTTGCGACATTCGGCGCAGACGAGGGTGAGATGGAAGATGGCGAGATGGAAGAAGACGGCGACAGCGACAGCGATTCCTAAGCCTTCGGTTTTCCAAAGTATTCAGGGCCGTGCATTTGCGCGGCCCTTTTTCGTGGTTGATTCCTGTCACATTGTTGTCAGCACGATTGCGTCATTGCATCCTTTGGGTCAAACAACCCCAGACGAAACTGGAGGTCCCATGCTGGACGCTGCCGCCCGCAAACTGATCGACCCGCCGCTGAACGCTGTGGGTCAGGGACTGGCCAAACGCGGCATGACTGCGGATGGTGTGACCCTTGTGGGGCTCGCGTTGGGATTGGGTGCTGCGGGCCTGATCATGGTCGGATGGACGTGGGCGGCCCTTGTGATGCTGTTGGCGTCGCGCATCGCGGATGGTCTGGACGGGGCGGTGGCGCGGGCCACGCGCAAGACGGATTTCGGCGGCTACCTTGATATCGCATGCGACTTTCTGTTTTACGGCGCGATCCCCTTTGCCTTTGTCGTGATGGACCCTGCAACCAACGCGGTTGCCGGTGCGTACCTTCTGACAAGTTTCTATTTCAACGGGACCAGCTTTTTGGGCTATGCGATTCTGGCGGAAAAGCGCGGGATCGAAACGTCAGCCCAAGGGGTGAAATCGCTGTATTATTCCAATGGCCTGCTGGAAGGGACGGAGACAATCGTCTTCTTCGTTCTTTTGTGCCTGTTCCCCGCGTCTTTCGCGACGCTGGCCTGGATTTTCGGGACGCTGTGTTTTGCCACCGCGACCCTTCGTCTGATCGCCGCACGGCGTGTGTTTACTATGAAGGAAGACCAATGAAATATCTTGCATTGATGGCAGCCCTCGCGGCGCCTTCGGCTGTTCTGGCCAACCCTGATCCAGCCGATTGGGATGCCGTTCTGGCAGAGGCCGACGGCCAGACCGTGTTCTGGAACGCATGGGGCGGGTCAACCACTACCAACGATTTTATCGCTTGGGTGGGGGAGCGTGTGGCCGAAGACTATGGCGTCATCCTTGAACACGTCAAGCTGACGGATACGGCGGATGCCGTCACCCGTGTGCTGTCCGAAAAGCAAGCCGGCGAAGATGACGACGGTGCCATCGACATGATCTGGATTAACGGCGCGAACTTTGCCGCGATGAAAGACGCTGATCTTCTGTTCGGCCCCTTTGCCGAACAGCTGCCCAACTGGGCCGTGGTGGATGTTGACGGCAAGACCGTCCAGACCGATTTCACGGTCCCAGTCGAAGGCTATGAGGCCCCTTGGGCCATGGCGCAGGTCGTGTTTGTCCACAACACCGACACGATGCCCGACACCCTCGGCTCTATGGATGAACTGCTGGACTGGGCGCAGGCGAACCCCGGTCGCTTCAGCTACCCACAGCCGCCGGATTTCCTTGGCTCTACATTCCTCAAACAGGTACTGGTCGACATCATCGAAGACCCCGCCGTCCTGCAAGAGGCCGCAACTGACGAAACCTACGATGACGTCGTGGCGCCGCTTTGGGCCTACCTTGACGCGTTGACCCCGCATCTGTGGCGGTCCGGTCAGGCCTATCCCGCGACGGGCACGGCCATGTTCCCGCTGATCAACGATGGCGAACTTGACCTGTCCATTTCCTTCAGCCCCGGTGCGGCCTCCACAGCGATTGCGAATTTTGAATTGCCAGAGACTGTGCGGACTTTCGTCCTGGACAAAGGCACCATCGGCAATGCGTCCTTCGTGGCGATCCCCTACAACTCAGGTTCTGCTGCGGGGGCCATGGTCGTTGCGAACTTCCTGATGTCACCCGAGGCACAGGCCCGCGCGCAAGACCCGAACATTCTGGGCTACGGCACGGTGCTGGACATGGCGAAACTGTCCGAGGACGAGCGTGCTGCATTTGACGCGCTGGAACTGGGCATCGCCACGTTGTCGCCTGCTGAATTGGGCACGGTTCAGGCCGAACCCCACCCCAGCTGGATGACCCGCGTCACCGACGACTGGGTCGAACGTTACGGCACTGGTCAGTAACGTTCCTGCGTGCTGCGCTTTCTGCCTGCACTGACATTGCTTGCAATGCTGGGGCCCGTGATCGCGGGCCTTTATGGGACGGTTCTACCGGCGTTCGGGCATTTGCCTGCCGCCGGTTTGACGGGCCCGACGCTTGACCCGTTCCGGAGCCTCTTTGATTGGGGGGGGCTGGGGGCGGCGGTGCGCCTGTCGGTGACGACGGGCGTCCTTGCGACCGGACTGTCGCTTCTGATCGTTTCGTTCATTGTCGCCGGTTGGTCTGGCACGCGGTCGTTCCGGGTGTTGGAGAGGTTGCTGTCGCCGCTGCTGTCCGTACCACATGCGGCGGCAGCCTTTGGTCTGGCGTTTCTGATTGTGCCGTCGGGGTGGCTGGCGCGCATGACCTCACCTTGGTTGACCGGATGGGACCGCCCGCCAGATGTGTTGATCGTGCAGGACCCGCTGGGTCTGGCCATGGTCGCGGGGCTGGTCGTCAAAGAGGTTCCGTTTCTGCTCTTGATGATGATCGCCGCCATGGGACAGGCGCAACCGCGTCGGTCATTGCTTGTCGCGCAGGCGCTGGGCTACGGGCGGGTGACCGGTTGGCTGAAAACCGTCTTTCCACGGGTCTACGCCCAGATCCGGCTGCCGGTCTATGTGGTCATCGGGTATTCCATGAGCGTCGTGGACGTTGCCGTGATCCTTGGCCCCAGCACGCCCCCCACCCTGTCGGTGCAGATCGTCAAATGGATGAGCGACCCTGACCTTGCCATGCGCCTGACAGGTGCCGCAGCGGCGCTTTTGCAATTCGCGTTGGTCGTTGGCGTTCTGGTGGCGTGGTGGCTGGGTGAACGCGTCGTCGCCGCCCTTGGCCGCCGCTGGATTGCATCTGGCCGCCGCGGGCAAACGGACACGCCGGGACGTGTTCTGGGCCTTTGGTTCGGGGCGCTCTCGGCCCTGTCGATCCTGCTGGGCCTCGCCAGTCTGCTGGTCTGGTCATTTGCCGCCCGATGGACCTTTCCGAACGTCCTGCCGGATGGCTTTACACTGCGATCATGGGACAGACACGGCCCCTCCGCCATTGCGACGATGGGCGAGACATTTGTGATCGCAGGGGCGGCGGTTGGCCTCGCGCTGGTTCTTGTACTGGGGTGTCTTGAGGCCGAACATCGCGGCGGGCGGCAATTCGGCCAAAGGGGGTTGTTGCTGCTTTATCTGCCGCTGCTGGTGCCACAGACAGCGTTCCTGCCGGGGCTGCAGACCATGTTGCTTAGCATCGGGGCCGATATGGGCCAGATGCCGGTTGTCTTCGCCCATCTGGTTTTCGTTCTGCCATATGTGTTTTTGTCGCTGGGCGATCCGTGGCGGTCATGGGACGCCCGCAACGCAACGGTTGCCCAGGCACTGGGTGCCAGCCCGTGGCGCGTCTTCTGGGCCGTGCGCCTGCCGATGTTGACGCGTCCGGTTCTGACAGCATTAGCCGTGGGTGTGGCGGTGTCTGTGGGGCAATATCTGGCGACATTGCTGATCGGGGGCGGACGGGTGTCGACGCTGACAACCGAGGCCGTGGCCCTTTCATCGGGGGGCGACCGCCGCGCTATTGGCGTGTACGGCCTTTTGCAGACACTGGCCGCTTTGGTACCCTTTACCGTGGCCCTGATCGTCCCGACCATTCTTTGGCGCAACCGGAGGGGTTTGCATGACTAACGGCCTTACACTGAGGAATGTCTGTATCTTGCGCGCAGGATCCCCGTTGATCGAAGTCGACCATGTCATCGCACCGGGTGAGGTCCTGACAGTGATGGGGCCGTCCGGCGTCGGAAAATCGACCCTTCTGGCGTTCATCACAGGCACCCTTGCGCCCGCCTTCAAGGGGATGGGCACTGTTGAGCTGGATGGACAGGACATCACCCATGTCCCGCCGCACCGCCGTCAGATCGGCATTCTGTTTCAGGACGACCTGCTGTTTCCGCATATGTCTGTCGGTGCCAATCTGGCCTTCGGAATGCCCGCAGGCGGCAGCCGTGCTGAGCGTCGGGCCACGATTGAGGCGGCGTTGGACGATGTCGAACTGGCCGGCTATGCCGACCGTGATCCCGCCACCTTGTCCGGCGGTCAGAAGGCAAGGGTGGCGCTGGTGCGCATGTTGCTGTCCAAACCCCGCGCCTTGCTGCTGGACGAAGCGTTTTCAAGGCTTGATGCCGAATTGCGGGCGCAGGTCCGCGATCTGGTTTTTCGAACCGCACGCGATCGCGCCCTACCGGTTCTGATGGTCACCCACGATGCAGAAGATGCGGCGGCGGCTGGTGGCACTTTGATCACGCTGGAAAGTCTGACAAAGACCTAAGCCGACGGCATCATGTCGTTTGCGGGCAAGACGCGGGTGCCGTCTGCCATAGCGTCAGGCGCAACACGGCGGGGTGGACATGGCAATTCTTCTTGGGATCGACACGGGCGGGACATACACGGATGCCGTTCTTCTGGATGATGAGGCCGACGCGGTTGTGGCCCGTGCCAAATCCCTGACGACCCGCCCCGACCTGTCAGGCGGGATCGGCGCTGCGGTGGATGCCGTTCTGGCGCAAAGCGGGCTGACACCCGATGCGGTGTCCCTGGTGTCTTTGTCAACGACCCTTGCCACCAATGCCCTTGTGGAAGGGCAGGGCGGTCGCGTGGCGCTTGTCTTTATCGGGTTTGAGGAAAGTGAACTATCCCGCGCCGATCTGAAGGATGCTTTGGGCGATGACCCTGTTCTTTTCATTGCGGGCGGTCACGGCCATTCGGGGGCCGAGGTTGCGCCGCTGGACACTGCCGCGCTGGAAAACGGGCTGGATGCGCTGGCCGGTGTTTCGGGCGTTGCCATTGCCAGCCGCTTTGCCACGCGAAATCCCGACCATGAGGCGCGCGCGCGCGGCATTGTCCGCGCGCGGCTGGGCGTTCCGGTGACGTGCTCCCATGAACTTAGCCAGGCGCTTGGCGGCCCCAAACGGGCGCTGACGGCGGTGCTGAATGCGCGACTTATCGGTTTGATCGACCGGTTGATTACCGCGACAGAGGCCCATCTGACAGCACGCGGGATAGCCGCGCGGCTGATGGTCGTGCGGGGGGACGGGGCGCTGATTTCTGCCGATCTGGCGCGAGAGAGGCCAATCGAAACAATCCTCAGCGGTCCGGCGGCCAGCATTGCAGGGGCGCAATGGCTGACCGGTGAACAAGACGCTCTGGTCAGTGACATCGGGGGAACCACCACCGACATCTGCCTGCTGCGCGGAGGATTGCCCAAGATCGACCCCCAAGGTGCCAAGGTTGGCCCGTACCGGACGATGGTCGAGGCCGTGGCAATGCGGACCTTCGGGTTGGGCGGTGACAGCGAGGTTCGTGTGTTGGACGGTCTGGACGGTGGTCTGGTCCTTGGCCCGAAACGGGTGATGCCGGTGTCCCTTCTGGCGCGGGACCACGGCGATCTGGTACACGGTGCGCTGGACAGGGCAGCCGCGTTGGAAACGCCCCCTGAAGAGGCCACGCGGTTTGTCATTGGCCAATGGGATGCCGTGCCATCAGACGTTGACCCGCGCGAAGCGGCAGTTATTGACCGGTTGTCGGCTGGCCCCTTGCGCTGGGCGGATGCGGTTCAATCCCGCGTCGAAATTCCCGCGCTCGCCAGACTGGTTCAACGCGGGCTTGTCCTGATGTCAGGGATCACACCGTCCGACGCAAGCCATGTTCTGGGCCGGTTGGGCGACTGGGATGCAGATGCCGCGCGCAAGGCCCTTGCGCTGATGGCCAAACGTCGCATTGGGAGCGGTGACAGGCTTGCGCCGGATGCCGAAACCCTTGCCCGCCGCGTCATTGACCGTCTGACGCTGCAGACATCGGACGCCTTGTTGGAGGCTGCGTTTGCTGAAGAAGGATGGGACGATCCCGCTGGTTTGGCACGTCACTCCCTGATGAGGGCCGGCGTTAATAGCCACAGCGATGTTGTGCGGATCAGCGCGGGGCTGGCCCTGCCGGTGATCGGGTTGGGTGCCTCCGCACGCAGTTACTATGGCGCGGTGGGAAAACGTCTTGGCTGTAAAACCGCCCTGCCAGAAGAGGGGGGCGTTGCCAATGCCATCGGCGCGGTGGTCGGACAGGTGGTTGTTCACGCGGAAGGCACTGTCACCAGCGGCGGGGAGGGGGCCTTTCGGGTGCACCTGACCGACGGTCCGCAACAATTTGCCGACAAAGCCGAGGCATTCGACGCGTTGCGCGCCCGCCTGACGGACCAAGCCCGATCAAAGGCGCAGGCCGCCGGGGTTGAGGATATGCGCCTAAACGAAAGCCTCGATCTGAGGGAAGCGCAGATCGAGGCTCAGGTAATGTTTATCGAGGCGACGATGCGGATAACGGCACGGGGTCGCCCGCGCATCACGGGGTGATCTATTCAGCGGCATCCCGACGGGGCAAAACCCAATCCGGCCGGACAAAGTGGCAGGTATATCCATTTGGAATGCGTTCCAGATAGTCCTGATGTTCCGGCTCGGCCTCCCAGAAGTCACCAACGGGGTCCAGTTCTGTCACGACTTTGCCGGGCCAGAGGCCAGAGGCATCGACGTCCTTTATTGTATCTTCCGCGACAGCCTTCTGGTCTTCGTTTTCGTAATAGATGGCGGACCGGTACGACATGCCACGGTCATTGCCCTGACGGTTGGGGGTAGTCGGATCGTGGATTTGAAAGAAAAACTCAAGCAGGCGACGGTAGGACATGACGTCGGGGTCAAAGATAACCTCAATCCCTTCGGCATGGGTTCCGTGATTGCGATAGGTCGCATTGGGAACGTCGCCCCCTGTGTACCCCACGCGGGTCGACACAACGCCGGGCATTTTGCGGATCAGATCCTGCATGCCCCAGAAACATCCACCAGCTAGCACTGCACGTTCGGTCATTTAGATATCCTCCACTTGGTTGATGTAATCGCCGTAGCCCTCGGCCTCCATGTCGTCGCGATGCACAAACCGCAAGGACGCGCCATTGATGCAATACCGCAGCCCGCCACGATCTTGCGGGCCGTCTGGAAAGACGTGGCCCAGATGGCTGTCCCCGTGGGTGGACCGGACCTCGGTCCGGATCATGCCAAGGGTCGTGTCTGTCAGTTCGTTCATGTTGGCCGGTTCAATCGGCTTGGTGAAACTGGGCCATCCGCAACCGGATTCGTATTTGTCCGAGGACGCGAAAAGCGGCTCACCCGAAACGATATCCACGTAAATTCCAGGGTCTTTGTTGTCCAGATAGGGCCCTGTCCAGGGCCGTTCCGTGCCGCTTTCCTGTGTCACATGGAACTGTTCCGGTGTCAGGGTCGCGACGACGTCGGGGTTTTTTTCGTATTTGGCCATGGCGATGTCCTTCCTTTGGGTCACGACAGGATATGGGGTGGAATTTCCGAAATTCCAGCGTCGTTACAGAGGCTTCACCGATCCGCGATCAGCTTTCCGGGGGTGCGCCGCCAAGCGCTGTTTTCGCGGCGATATAAGCGTCGAGGTCTTTGACCCTGTCGGGGTGGACAAAGGGCGGCGTAAAGTCACGCAGGATGTCTTTCCAGATCCGCGTGGCACGGGTGTTGGCATCCTGCGCGCCGCGTTCTGTCCATGTGCCGATGTTGGACCAATCCATGCCGACGGGGTCATAAAATGCGGTTTGATAGCGGTCCATCGTGTGGGCCGCGCCAAAGAAATGCCCGCCCGGTTCGACCTCTGCCAGCGCAGTCAGGGCGATGGCATCATCGTCTGCGTCCGTCGCGGCGCACAGTTCGGCAAAGGTCTGGACCATATCCATATCGGTGATGAGCTTTTCGTAGGACACAGTCAGCCCGCCTTCCAACCATCCGGCGGAATGGATGATCACCGTAGCCCCTGCCAGAAACGCCCCCCAGCCGGAGATTTCGGTTTCATGGGCCGCTTGCGCGTCATTGATGTTGGCCGCCGACCCAGCCGCACAGCGCCACGGCAATCCCAACTTTCGCGCAAGCTGTCCGGCCCCAAGTGAGGCCTTGACCTGTTCGGGTGTTCCGAAGGCAGGTGCACCGGTCTTCATGTCCACATTGCTGGTGAAGGTGCCGTAGGTCATTGGCGCGCCCGGCTTGGCGATTTGGCCCAAGGTGATCGCCGCCATAGCCTCCGCATGGCTGAGGGTCAGGGCACCGGCGACTGTTACGGGGGCCATGGCCCCCATCAGCGTAAAGGGCGTGATGATCGACACCTGCCCCGCGCGGGCAAAGTCGATGATGCCCTGCGCCATGGGAATGTCCAACTGGCGCGGAGAGTTGGTGTTGATGATCGTGTAGCAATAGGCGTTCTGGGCAAATTCAGTGTCTGTTACACCGCGAAACGCCTTCAGCATCTCAAAGCTTTCGCGCACCTGAGGGGTCCCACGGGAGAAGACGAAAGGGATTTTGTCCGACAGGGTCAGCTGCCCGCGCATCATGGCGTAGTGGCGCAAGTGCACGGGCACGTCCTGCGGTTCCACCAGCGGCGGCAGCATGTGCAGCGCGTCGAAATGATGGGTCAGTTTTGTAAGTTCGAGGTAGTCGTTAAGGCTGCCTGCGCGGCGTCCCCGTTCCAGATCCGTGGCATGGGGCGCGCCTGCACCCGGTTGAAAGATGAGGCTGCCCAGTTCGAGGGTGACGTCCCTGTCCGGTGTGCCGCCTTTGAGAAGGATCGACTTGGGTGCGAGGGCCAGGGTGTCCTCCACAAGGGTCGGCGGCAGATAGACCATCTCGCCCTGCACCTTTGCGCCTGCGGCCTCATACAACCGCCGCGCTTCGGGCAGCAGGACCTTGATGCCCAGCCGGTTCAGGACATCCAAAGCCGCTGCATGAATGGCGTCGATCCGATCATCAGGGAAGACCGCAAGGGGCGGGAACGGGTTGCGCAGGGTCTTGTAATCGACCTTGCGCGCGACCTCAGCCGCGCCGCGTGCTTTGCGTCCCTGACGGCGGGTCATCCCCGCATCGCTTTGCCGTCCGGGTCGTACGGCGACGGCGCAAGGACCTTGGCCTGCCGTTCGATACCCACGACGTGCACCGTCAATTCCGTGCCCGGTTCCGCATAGGCGCGGTCGACCATGGCCATCGCGATGGATTGGCCGACGGTGTAGCCATAAGCGCCGGAGGTGGTGAAGCCGATCCGCGTGCCGTTTGACCAGACCGGTTCATAGCCCGAACAATCCGCATCAGGGCTATCAAGACCCAAGGTCACAAGCACCTGTTCTGGGCCATCGTCCCGTTCCTTGATCGCTGCGTCGCGCCCGATAAAGTCCGGTTTCTGCCAGTCGATCCAGCGGTCCATGCCTGTCATAGCCGCCGTGCGATCCTGGGTGAATTCGGCGGACCAGATGCCGTAGGATTTTTCGATCCGCAGGGACAGGAGCGCATTAAATCCAACCTCGCGCAGGCCATGCCCTGCGCCCGCCTCAAGCAGCATACGCCGCAGCGCGATGTGTTCGTTGGCGCGGCAGTGAATTTCGTATCCGTGTTCGCCTGTGACGGACAGGCGGCCCACCTTGCAGCGCAAAAGCCCCAGATCGAAGGTGCCACAGCCCATGAAGGGGAGCTCAAGATCAGGCTGGACAGACTGCATGATCGCCTTCGCATTCGGCCCGGCGACGGAAAAGCCACACACATCGTCCGAGATATCGCGCAAGATCATGTCCGGGCCTTCGTGATCCGCGAACCAGCGTTTGTGCCACTCACGCAGGTAGTAGCTGCCCATGATCCACCATGTCCCGTCGCCCCAGTTGAAGAGCGTCAGATCGCCCTTTAACTTACCCTCAGGTGACAGCATCACCGCCAGACGGGACCGGCCGGGTTTGGGTAGCTTGGTCGCGAAAAGAGTGTCTAACCAAGCCTCAGCGCCTGCCCCTGTGACCTCAAACCGGCTGAAACCGGTGATATCCAGAAGGCCCGCGGCCTCACGGACCGCTTTGCATTCAGCCTCAACAAAAGGGGACGCGTCGGACCGGTTGAGGGACGGGGTTTCGACGAAATCCTCAGGCGCGAAATAAAGCGGTGTCTCAAGGCCCCAGCTTTGGCCCCAACGACATCCGGCAGCAGTCATCGCGTCATGGGCTGGTGCCATGCGCAGGGGGCGTCCAGCGGGCAGTTGTTCGTTCGGATAGGTCATGACGAACCGGCGGGAATAGAACTGGCCGGTCGTCTGTTTGATGTATTCGCGGTTGGAATGTTGCGGGCCGTAGCGGGCAATGTCCATGGACCACGCATCCGTCTCTGTGTCACCGTGAATCATCCATTCGGCCAGCGTCTTGCCCACGCCGCCACCTTGCAAAAACCCCGCCATCACCCCGCAAGCGAGCCAATAGTTGGGCACGCTTTCCACAGGTCCGACCAGCGGGTTGCCGTCGGGGGAAAAGGTGAAGGCCCCGTTGACCCAATCGCTGATGCCCACGTCGTTCAGCGCCGGGTAGCGGTCAAACGCCATCATCAGCTCATTTTCGATGCGGTCGGTGTCTTCTTGCAGAAGCTCAATCCCGTAATTCCACGGCGCGCCGTCCATCATCCAGTGTTGGTGATCAACCTCATAGATCCCGACCAAGATGCCCTTCTTGTCTTGGCGCATGTAGGTGAACCCCTCAAGATCCACGGTCATGGGCACCTCGAAGTCGATCTGTTCCAGTTCCGGGATCGTTTCGGTCAGAAAATAATGGTGCGACAGGGGTGAGACCGGCAGGTCAAGGCCGACCATCCGGCCGCATTGTTTGGCCCACAAACCGCCGGCGTTTACGACGTGTTCGGCGCGAATAGTGCCTTTTTCGGTGACAACCTGCCAGTGGTCGCCCTTCCAATGAAGCTCCTCGACCTTGTTGTGTTCGATAATATCCGCGCCACGCTTTTTGGCGGCACGGGCATAGGCGTGCACGGTGCCCGTGGTGTCGACATAGCCTTCACGATCGGCCCAAAGCCCGCCGATGATCCCGTCGGTTGAGATGATCGGGCATTTCTCCTTGATCTCGTCCACGCCCATCAGGTGACAGTCGTCGATGCCGATGGTCTGGAAGGTCCGGTATGCCCCCTGCAGCCACTCCCACCGGTTCGGATCACAGGCCACCGTGATGCCGCCGGTCATGTGCAGGCCAATGTCGATGCCGGACTCGGCCTCAACCTCTGACAGCAAATCAATGGTGTAGGCCTGCAAGGCGGCCATGTTCGGGTCTGCGTTTAGCGCGTGAATGCCGCCTGCTGCATGCCAGGATGATCCGGCGGTCAGAACGTTGCGTTCAACCAGTGCAACATCCGTCCATCCGAATTTTGCCAGATGGTACAGCACCGATGCCCCGACGACACCGCCCCCTATAACGACAACGCGATACTGATCTTTCATGACCCCGACCCTTCCCTATGCTGTCATCACGAGACCAGCCGCCTTTGGGCCTGTCTAGCGTTGTTTGCGACAAGACGTGTCGAATTTTGCTGCCACGCTTTTGCCGCAAGGGCGCTGTTTTGATGTCACGGCGGGGCGCTAATGCGTACATGCGTTTTGACTTACGCGCAGCGATCAGATTCTATCGCCAAAAACATAAGCAGTATTGGAGAGAGGCCATGCGCCTGTCGGTATCCTTTGAAAACACGCAAGATACGCCGTCGGGCCGTGGCCCGGTTCAGGTCGGCTGGTTTCTGAACGACAACAAGGGCAGCATTATCTATGACGCGCCTGAACGTGTCCGGTCTGTGGATGTGAACCGCGAACATGCGAAATCCGCGTCCCGCTGCCCTGCGGTGATCAATATGGAAAGCCGGTATTTCATGGTGAAATGCCCGTTCGACATCCACGTCGGTTTTGCACGCGACAAGGACGGCAAGGGCGTTTTGCGCAATCTTGCAGGGTCAAAGTCCGCCATTCGGGGCAGTAAGCTGGGCGACAAGCTGCACCTGACGAATGAGGTTGAATGGCGCACCAAGGGGGTGCCCACGATACAGCTGTCTCTGCCGTATGTCTTTATATCGGATGAGCCGGTCTACATGAGCCAGGTCAGCCCGTTCATGCACTACAACCGTGACCCGTGGCCTGGCACGATCTTTGGCGGACGCTTCCCGATCAATGTCTGGCCGCGTCCGTTGATGTGGGCGTTCGAATGGCATGAACCTGACAAGCCCATCAAACTTAAACGCGGTGATCCGTTGTTTTATGCCGCGTTCGAGACTGTTTCCCCCGACCGTCCCGTGGTCCTGACCGAAACAGAGGTCACGCCGGAACTGACGGACTACATGGATATGATTTCGGGGGCGGTCAATTACGTGAACCAGACGTTCAGCCTGTTCGAAGCAGCTGAGGAGCGGCGGCCCGAAACCCTGCTAAAGCCGGTTTCTCGCAAGCGGTCCAAGGAATAGGTCATGCAAAAGGACCCCCGTGCGTCTTTGCGTGCGCAGTCTGTCAACGCCCATCAGGCCGGTCGGATGGATCAGGCGCTGGAGGGGTACACCCGCTACCTTGCACGATATCCCAATGATGCCGGCATCTGGACGAACCTTGGCGCGCTGTTCCGCACGTCGGGCCAGCATGACAAAGCGCGGGTGGCGCAGTCTCGCGCCTATGCGTTGGCGCCGGACGACACAGGCGTTCTGAACAATTACGCAAACATCCTGTCTGATCTGGGGGAGTACGAAAAGTCGATAGACCTGCGACAGGCGTCTTTGGCGAAAGACCCATCCCATCTGATGCACCATGCGATGATCGGTCGCTGTTATCGGGGCATGGGCCGCTATGATGAAGCGATCGCCTATCTGACGCCCCAAGTGGCAGAGCACCCGGCAGAGACGGAAATCGCGCTTCAGCTGGCCTTCGCGCAACTTGGTGCGGGTCACTATGGTGCGGCATTCCGAACTTATGACGCGCGTTGGAACAGTGACGAATTGCGGCCCCCGAAACTGCCATTCCCGAAGTGGGAAGACGGTATGGAGGTCGCAGGAAAGACTGTGTTGGTCATGCCCGAACAGGGATTTGGTGACATGATCCTGATGTCGCGGTTTGTTCCCTTGGTGGCGGCCATGGGGGCAAAGGTGCGGGTCGTCGCTAAAAAACCGTTGATCCGGCTTTTGGAGGGTCTTGAGGGGATTGACTGGATCGGGTCAGCGGCCCGTCCGACCGATCCGGTTGATCTGTGGGTCAGCCTGATGGACCTGCCCAAACTTGTATACGGGGCGGAGGAACGCGGGGATATCCCGCCGCCTTCGACATTGTCCATTCCCGACGATGCGGTGGATCGCGCCAAGGTTCTGACCGCGCAGCACAAGGACATGTTCAAGGTCGGCGTCGTCTGGTCCGGGTCCGCGACCTACAAAGGCAACACCTTTCGGTCCTTCACCCACCGCGAGTTTATCCCGATGGCAGGGTTGCCCAACGTTCAGCTCTTTTCCCTTTATAAGGGCCCGTATCTTGAGGCCTATCAAAATGACGGCACTGCCGCGCTGATCATCGACTCGGCCAGCACCGATCGCGATTTCGCCGATTGCGCCGCAACGATGATGGAGATGGATCTGATTATCACCTCCGATACAGCCACCGCCCATATCGCCGGATCCTTGGGCGTTCCGACGTGGGTCATGCTTCATTGGGACGCTTTCTGGGTCTATCGTCACCACGGGGACACCACACCGTGGTATCCCTCGATGCGGTTGTTCCGTCAGGCGGCACCGCAAGACTGGGCGTCTGCCTTTGACGCCGCCACCGCCGCCCTTGCCGAAAAGGTATCCGTTCATGGCTGACCACATTCTTGTGCCCACCGCACCGGGGGAATTGATCGACAAACTCACCATTCTGCGCCTGAAAGAGGAACGCATCGACGATCCGGCCAAGGTCGCCAATGTCCGCGTCGAAAAGGACGCGCTGATGGCGACCGCAACGGCGCACATTCCCGCCAGTGCTGATCTTGAGGCCCTGTGGGAAGACCTTTACCGCATCAATGCGGACCTTTGGGTGATTGAGGATGACATTCGCGATTGCGAAAAGGCAAAAGATTTCGGAGAGACGTTCATCCGTCTGGCCCGCGCCGTTTACATCACCAACGACCGTCGCGCCGACGTCAAAAAGAAGATCAATCTGCTGTTGGGGTCCGCCCTGATCGAAGAGAAATCCTATAGCGATCACGGGGTCGAGACATGAAAGATTCACTGAAAGAAGCGCAGAAGATCCTGCAAGGCGAAGCCCGTCGTCTGGCGCAGAAGCTGGAACAGGACACGACGCGCAAACGCGGCCCGGTGGTGCGCCGCCTGCACGACGTGCGCCGGATGCTGTCACCGGCTTATGCCTACACATCCCAGGCCGGTCAGGATCTGGTCGTTGATCGCGTAATGAAGGGAAAACGCGGCGGAACGTTTGTGGATGTGGGCGGGTATGACGGCACCACCGGATCCAATACCTTCTATCTGGAAACCCATCGCGGCTGGACCGGTGCGCTGGTTGAACCGGTGCCCGCGCAGCTTGAAAAGGCAGAAACCGTGCGGCGGTGCCCCTGCCTTGGCCTTGCTGTTGCCGCCGAAGAAGGTGAGGCGGATTTCATCGAAATCACCGAAGGCTACACCCAGATGAGCGGCCTTGCCGCCACCTATGACAAAAAACTTCTCGGGACGGTGCGAAAGGACAAACGGCACAAGGAAACCACACTGAAGGTCAAAACCCAGACGTTGTCCGGCATCCTGAAAGACACCGGCCTTGAGAATCCTGATTTCATCTCTCTGGACATCGAAGGCGGCGAACTTGCATGCCTCAAATCTTTTCCCTTCGCGGATCATGACGTGAAAATCTGGGCGATCGAAAACAACACCGGCACGCCGGAGATCAAGACGATCATGGATAAGAACGGCTACGACCTGATCGAATTTTGCGGCCCTGATGAAATGTATTTTAAGCGTTCTTCATAAGCGCGCCCCAATTTGACCACAGGCCCGTAAAGTGACGGCACTACCTTGGGGCGAAATGCCTTAAGGTGGATCATGTCAGACCGTTCGAACGCGCCCATCATCATCAAACGAAAGAAAAAAGTCGTCGGTGGCGGCCATCATGGCGGTGCATGGAAGGTCGCCTATGCCGATTTCGTGACGGCGATGATGGCGTTTTTTCTGCTGATGTGGCTTCTCAATGCGACGACGGAACAACAACGCAAAGGCATCGCCGACTACTTTTCTCCGACCATTGCGATCAATCGGGTTTCGGGCGGCGGCGATGGCCTTTTTGGGGGCACCAATACCATCAGCGATGACAGCGCGATGCAGGATGGCAATGGCGACACCGGAGGGACCCCATTTGACGGGTCCCCGACTGCATCGGAACTTGCCGCAGCCGAAGTGGCAGTTCTTGAATCGGTCGAAGCCCAGCTTCTCGGGATAGGTGGCGAAAGCCTGATCCAGCAGGAGGCGTTGCGCCATGTCATCACCCGCCTGACGGACGAAGGTCTGGTGATTGAGGTTTTCGCCCGTGAAAATGCCCCGCTTTTTGTTGGCAACGGGACCGAACCCGCCCCTCTTCTGGTGGACCTGTCGGCCGTCTTTGCCGATGTTTTCGACACTGTCACCAATCCCGTCGCCATCGAGGGCCACACCCGGGCCTTGCCGATCGTGGTCGTCGATCATCCGATCTGGGATATTTCCAGCGGCAGGGCGTTCGCCGTTCGTGATCTGCTTTTGCAAAATGGATTTGACGGCGCGCGGATAGCACGTCTGACAGGTCACGCAGATCGCGATCTTGCCGCACAGGATGCCCTGTCGGTCCGGAACGACCGGATCGAGATCACATTGCTGCGGGTCCATCGTGGCGAAAATTAGAAACTATTTTAGGTATTAGGCCGCCATTAAGGGCTGATCTGTAGGCAGGGGGCAAGTCCGTCACTCCTTGCGACAGAAAGGCCAAGTCTCATGACGATTTCTTCTTCCCTTAATGCCAGCGTGGCAGGTCTCGCCTCGAATGCGAGCCGCCTTGCGACAATTTCCGACAATATCGCGAATTCCGCCACATACGGGTACAAACGTGCGGTGACCGACTTTCATTCCATGGTGATTGACAGTGGGCAGGGCCGGTACGCCGCAGGTGGTGTTCGCGTCACGTCCAGTCGCCTGATTGACGAACGCGGACCACTGGTGTCCACAACAAACCCCACCGATCTTGCTGTGCGGGGGCAGGGGATGCTGCCTGTGACACAAACCTCCGCTATCGGGGCAGGCGTCAGTGATCTGCCCTTCCAGATGACCACAACGGGGTCATTCCGTCCTGACGCGGACGGGTTTCTGACCACGTCGAGCGGTCTTGCGCTGTTGGGGTGGCCTGCTAATTCCGACGGGACCATTCCGCCCTTCCCGCGTGAAAGTACGGGCGGCCTGGAACCGATACAGGTCAATGCGAACCAGTTTATCGCCGATCCGACGACCCGCGTCGATCTGGCCGTGAACCTGCCGGCAACCGGCACGATCGCGGGTGCATCCGGCGATACCGAAGTCCTCTCGGTCGAATATTTCGACAATCTGGGAATTTCAGGCGATCTGTCGATCAGCTTTTCGCCCACGGTGCCCGGAACCGGCGCCTCCAACACCTGGACAATGCTGATTGAGGACAGCAACAGCGGCGGCGCTGTCGTCGGTGAATATACCTTGGAATTTGATGATGCCCCCGGTCTGGGGGGGCGCCTTTTGTCAGTCACGGACACGACCGGTACGCCCTATGATCCGGCTGAGGGGACCGTGGGCGTGACCGTCGCCAGCGGCGACATTACCATCGGTATCGGCCAGATAGGGGAGCCGGGCGGCCTGACCCAGTTGTCCGACGACTTTGCGCCCGTATCCATCAGCAAGGACGGGTCCTCGGTCGGGACCATGACCTCGATCGAGGTCGATGCAAACGGATATGTTCACGCCTTTTTCGACAACGGATTGTCCCGCACGATCTATCAGGTTCCGCTTGTCAGCGTTCAAAACACCAATGGCCTTCTGACCCAAGATCGCCAAACCTATTCGGTTACAACCGACAGCGGCGACTTCTATCTCTGGGATGCGGGCGGCGGCCCCACCGGTGATATCGTCAGTTTTGCCCGCGAAGAATCCGCGACCGATGTCGCCGGTGAACTGACCCAGCTGATCCAGACCCAACGCGCCTATTCATCCAACGCCAAGGTCATCCAGACCGTGGACGAGATGCTTCAGGAAACGACCAACATCAAACGTTAATGAAAGCCACATGACATGAGCATAACCCATTCCCTGTCCAACGCCCTGTCCGGCCTGACAGCCTCCGCCCGAATGGCGGAGGTGGTCTCGTCAAATGTGTCAAATGCGCTGACGGAGGGATATGGCAGACGTTCGGTCAATCTGTCCGCAGCGGTCGTCGGGGGACGGGGGGCAGGGGTCGAGGTTGGCAATGTCATCCGGCATGTTGATCAGGGCATCCTCGCAGACCGTCGACTGGCGGATGCAGGGATCGGATCAAATTCTGCCATGGTTTCAACGCTGACGACCTTGCAGGATATCGTCGGTCAGGCAGGCGAAGCGGGCGGCCTCTCCTCAAGGATCGTGGCTGTTGAGACGGCATTGGTCGACGCCGCAACCGATCCGTCGTCAACAGTGCGCCTGACCGCGGTACGGGATCGTTTCAGCGAACTGGCGTCAGGATTGAATGACGCGTCACGACAGATTCAGACCGAACGTGAACGTGCGGATGCGTCCATCGCGCAGCAGGTCGAAACGCTCAACGCATCCTTGCAACAGCTTGAACAGCTTAACGGTGACATCGCCTATTCCATCAACAGCGGCGGCGATCCGTCTGGCCTTCTGGATGCCAGACAAAGAGTGGTTGATACGATCGCCGAAATCGTACCTGTCCGTGAATTGCGACGTGAGAATGGCCGCATCGGCCTGATGACCCCCCAAGGACAGATGTTAATTGACGGACCGGCCAAGACGTTTGAATTTACCCCGAACGTTGTGATTACAGCAGACATGACACTGGCCAGCGGGGCGCTGTCCGGCCTGACAGTTGACGGCTCGCCACTGGCGACGGATGAAACCGGGCGGATGTCGGGCGGCACGTTGGGTGCCACCTTTGCCGCACGGGACGAAACACTTGTTCAGGCCCAAGCCGGAATTGACGATCTGGCCGGCGATCTGATGTCACGCTTTGAAGACACGTCTGTCGATCCGACAGCGGGTCCGGGATCGCCCGGCATCCTGACCGACGCAGGGTCCTCGTTCGATCCTGCAAATACGACCGGTCTCGCGTCGCGCATCAGCCTGAACGCTGCAGTTGACCCGGCTCAAGGTGGCACCCTGACCAATTTGCGCGACGGCGCCAATGCCACGGTATCCGGTCCCGCAGGATCGGCGTCATTCCTGACCGCCCTCGCTGACGCCCTGTCTGCGCCGAAGGCCAGCCCGGGCGATCCGGTTTTGCGCAGCGCAGCCGCGCGAAGTGCCCACCTGCAGGCCGATATCGGCCAACAACGTCTGACGTATGAAACCGAATTGAGCTTTGACACGGCGCGCTGGACATCCCTGAAAGAAGCCGAAGCCGCTGATGGTGTCGACACCGATCTCGAGATGCAGATGCTTTTGCGCATCGAACAGGCCTATGCCGCCAATGCGCGAGTCATCCAGACGGTTAATTCCCTGATGCAACGCCTGATGGAGATTTAGGATATGAGTTTTTCCGGCATCGGCGACATGCGCCAACATTTTCAGCTCAGCCAAACAAGTTCGCGCTTGAAATCGCAGCTTGATACTCTGGTTCAGGAAATGACCACAGGACGAAAAGAAGATATCGTCGAACATCTGGGTCCGGACCAAATCGTTTTGACGAGCCTTGATCGCCAACTTTCCCTTCTGGGCAGCTACGCGTCTGCCAACACCAGCACCGGACAGACTTTGGCAGCGATGCAGACTGTTCTTGGCACTCTCGAAGATCAAAGGCAGGCATCAAGCAGTGCCATGCTCGCCATCAACGAAGCCAGCACGCCTTCCCAGCTTGAAGAAACAGGTCGTATTGCACGACTGGGTTTCGAGGCAACCTTTGAAGCCCTCAATACAAGATGGGGTGACCAATCACTGTTTGCCGGAAACGCTGTCACAGGTCCTGCGCTTGCCGACGCCTCGGATATGCTTGCCGATATCAAAGCGACTGCGCTGGGCGCAACTTCTGCAACCGATGTCGCGGCAGCCGTCGATGCGTGGTTTGACACCCCCGGCGGCGGCTTTGAAACCCTGGCCTATCAAGGCGATCCAACGGGTTTCATGACCCGCCCTGCGGACCAGACGCAGGACATCTCGATCGAGTTCCGGGCCGACGACCAGATGATCCGCGACCTTCTGAAATCGTTGGCCAAGGGCGCACTTGCGGGTGATCCGACCATGGGGCTGACGCAGGCGGCGGCTCAGGATTTGCAGAAATCGGCGGGGGTAAACCTCTTGTCGGTGTCATCGTCCCTTGCAGGGGTTCAATCACGTTTGGGCCATCTAGAGGGGCAGGTGCAGGACGCTGCGGTTCGCATCGCGACCCAAAAAACATCATTCGGAATGGCCCGAAACGACATGGTTTCGGCAGACCCGTTTGAAACTGCGACACAACTGGATGCGCTGCAGGTGCAACTTGAAACCCATTACGCTCTCACCGCGCGCCTGTCGCGCCTCACCCTTACGGAGTATTTGCGTTGATCAGATTGTTCCTCGCCCTGGCGCTCATCCTTGTTCAAACTGTCGCAAGCGCGACACCGATCCGGATCAAGGATCTGGTCGAATTTGACGGCGTCAGATCAAACGATCTTGTCGGATACGGCTTGGTGGTCGGCCTTAATGGCACAGGGGACGGTCTGCGCAATTCGCCGTTCACCGAAGAAATCATGAGCAATATTCTGGAACGTCTCGGTGTGAATGTGACCGGTGAACAATTTCGTCCGAACAATGTTGCTGCAGTCCTCGTAACCGCGGAGCTGCCCCCGTTTGCCCGGACAGGAGGGTCGATCGACGTGACGATCTCTGCCATCGGTGACGCGGACAGCCTGCTTGGCGGCACGTTGATCATGACCCCCTTGAATGCTGCCGACGGGGAGATTTATGCCGTGGCGCAAGGCACAATTATTGCCGGAGGCGTCTCTGCCGAAGGTGACGGCGGCGGCGTGGTGCAGGGGGTGCCAACGGCTGGCGTCATTCCGTCCGGTGCCACTGTAGAACGCGAGGTCGCATTTGAGTTTGCCGAATTGGAGGTGATCCGTCTGGCACTCAGATCCCCTGATTTTACCACTGCAGCGCGGATCGAAGCCGCGATCAATTCCGTTTTCGGACGCGGGGTCGCTGTTATGCTCGACTCCGGGACGGTCCGGCTGGACATCGCCGCCACCCGTGCGATTTCACCGGCACATGCTCTCGTGCGGGTTGAGAATATTCTGGTCGAACCCGAACGCCGTGCCCGTGTCGTTGTGGATCAGCGATCAGGCACGATTGTCATGGGCGATGACGTGCGCATATCGCGGGTCGCGGTCTCTCAGGGGAACTTGACCCTACGAATTGAGGAGGCCCCGCTCGTGGTTCAACCCAACCCGTTCTCTGACGGCCAGACGATCGTGGTGCCCAATACCAATGCCGCAATCGAGGAGGAACCCGGTATCGGTCTTGCCGAAATTCAGGAGGGGACATCCCTGTCAGAGGTCGTCGCAGGCCTGAACGCTCTAGGTGTCTCACCACGAGATATGATCGACATTCTCAAAAGCATAAAAGCTGCGGGGGCCCTGCACGCAGAATTCGTCGTGCGCTAGGGGGCGGATCAGAAGTAACTTCTGACCAGACTGCCTGCAATAAGGCTCCACCCATCTGCGACGACGAAGAAGGCCAGCTTGAACGGAAGAGAAACAATAGCAGGGGGGACCATCATCATGCCCATCGACATCAGAACAGCAGCCACGACCAGATCAATAATCAGGAATGGCAAAAACACCAGAAACCCGATCTGAAAGGCCCGTTCGATCTCGCTGAGAAGAAACGACGGTATCAGCAGCGATAAAGATGCATCTTCAACCGGCTGGTCGAGCGTCACACCCGGGCGCAGGGCGGCGAGGCTTTCAAATGTTTCCGGTGAAATCCGCGCCGACATGAAGACGCGAAAAGGCTGCATCACGCGGACAAATGCGTCCTCCACAGAAAGTCCATCGTTAAGCAGTGGATCGACACCATTGGCCCACGCCGTTTGGAAGACAGGCTCCATCACGAAGTAGGTCAGGAACAATGCCAGGCTGACGATCAGCATATTCGGAGGAGACTGTTGCAGCCCGATGCCTTGCCGCAGGATGGACAGGACAGTCACCATAAATGGAAAACAGGTGATCATGATGGCGAGGCCGGGCACGATGCTCAGCAAGGTTATCAGGACGAACAACTGGATCGACCGGGTCGCCAGTGACCCATCGTCCGCAAAATCTATAGAGACATTCTGGGCCAGAACAGGGCCCGCAACCATGACGAAGCCCGCGGACCAGGCGGCGACAGCGACCTTATTCATGGCTGACGTTGGAGACAACTTCTGTCAGGCGAACAGCCAGCTGCCCGCTGTCATCCCCGTCCAGCTGTTCCAGTTGACCGCGCGCGATCAAACGACCGCTGACGAACAAGTCGACAGGGTCGTCGACCCTCTTGTCCAGAGGAAGAATGGCGTTTTCGCCAAGTTCAAGGAGGTCCTTAACCAGGGGGCGGGCCCTGCCGACCGACACTGTCAATTCAACCGGTATGTTGCGCAGAGGGTGGCGCTGGGGCTGTGGATCATCCATGGATTTTTCTCCGTTCATTTGTTTCAATCGCCGTCAGCGCTGCTGTCAACGCCTCTGACAGGGACGCCAGATCAAGAAGCGTTGATTCACCATCATCGGCAATCACGGCCTGTCCCGCTTTCAAAGATGCGTCCGCAACCAGTTGGACCTGCGGCGGCATCTCCGGCCCCGCGTCCTGAAGCAGCGTCACCACATCCGGGTGGACAGCCACAAGAACGGGTCGGGCCACATCGGTTTTCACCACGTGATCAAGCGTCTGTATGAGGTGGAGGCGAAATGTGGCCTGCAAGATGTCCGGCACAATCAATTCAGCAACCTGTCCCAGCACTGGCGCCATTCGGCCCTCCATAAAGTGGCGTGCTTCCTCAAATCCGAATGTCATATCTTTCAGAGTGGTCGATACCTCTTGTGCGGCCTCCGCGATCCGGGCCGCGTGTGACGCCTCGGCGGCTTCGGTGGCATCGGCGAAGCCGCGCTTGTAATCGGCGCTCAGAACCCGTTCCGTCTGTTCTGGTCCATCAAAGCTTTCCAGATAGACCGCACTCATTTCGTCGCTCCGGATTTCGGATCGTCAATCCAGCCCTGAAGAACCTGAATAGCCTCATCCCGGCGGTCTTCGATCAGATCGCGCAAACGACCAACCGGATCGTCGGCGGCTTGCCCAGCGATTTCACTATTGGTGCGTTCGCCATTCTCCTGTGGCCCCGTCCCGCTGCGCGCCACACCTTCGAGGATTGACCCGTCCTGTGGAATCATTGTCAGCCCGGCTGCCCTGCCGCTGTCATCCAGCATCGGAGGCGACTGGCGCGACGACATTAGGATAGGGCGCACAACGAACAAACCGAGGATCAAGGCCACAAGGGCCAAGACGCCAGATTGGATCAACCGCATGACATCAAGGGGTTGTGGTTCAACCATGGCGGCCGTGGCGGGCGTTCCCAACTCGGGGATCGCCTCGAAAGTCATTGACCGGATCGTAATTTCATCGCCTCGTTCAGGGTCAAATCCGATTGCCGATGCGACCAGAACACGCAAATCCTCAAGCTCTTCAGCCGACCGGGGCGTCCTTACCAGTGTGCCGTCCGCTTGTGCCGTCTCCATATCATTTACCAAGACTGCGACGCTGACGCGTTTGATCGCCCCCGGTGCCTTGAGAATTTCGCGTTGGGTTTCCGACACTTCAAAATTGGTCACCGATCTGGTTTCGGAGTTTTCGTTGGATTGCTGGCCAGCCTCCGCCGCGGCGTCGCCGTCGGGAAGGTTGGAGGCCACTGTAACATCCCCGTTGGCGCGCCCTTGGGATGAGGCGGTCGATTCCTGAATTTCAGTGCTGATCGCCACGCGCGTTTCAGGATCGAAGCGGCGTTCAATGATGGATTCCGTTTCGGTCACCGTGTCGACGCTGACCTCGATCACGGCATTGCCAGGACCCACCCGCGCGGCCAGCAGGCGTTCAACCCGTGCACGTATCTCACCCGACCGGTCCATGGCATTCTGCGCTGTCCCGCTGTCATCGACCCCTGCAACAAGGCCGCCAACACCATCAATCACCGCCACGTCACGGGGGGCCAGTCCGGGCACGGCGGAGGCAACCAGAAACCTAAGCGCATCGGCCTGCGCCGCATCAAGTGATCCGTTGAGCGTTGTCACGGTCACGGCTGCCGTCGGGGTCTGTTCCCTCCGGAAGGGCTGCGCGGTGTTTGCAGAAATATGCACACGCGCGGCACGAATGTGGGGGCTTGCCAGCATTGTCCGCGCCAGTTCACCCTCCTTGGCGCGCCAGTAGGCGGCATCAAACATCTGCGACGTCGTCCCGAACCCCGACAATGTATCCAGCAGTTCATACCCTTGAGAGCTGTTCGCAGGCAGGCCTTCGCCCGCCAAGGACATGCGCAGCCGGTCACGATCCGCGGCGGGCACAAAGATGGAATCGCCCCGGATTTCGTAGACAATTCCACGTTGATCCAGCGCTGTTACAACATCGCCGGCTGTCGCAGAGTCCAGCCCGGCATAGAGAAGGGACTGCGCGCCACCCGATGTGCCGCGTGCCAGAAACAACACAGCCGCAAACATTGCAACTGTCGCCGCCACGACAAACGCCTTGCGACGCATATCCATGTTGGACCAGACGGAATTCAGATTGCTCAAACGGGTTCTCCCTCAATATTCGGATTCTTCCGATGCGTCCTCAATAGTCCGCGCAGCCTTAACAATCGGTTAGTGCCTTTGCGGTTAAGCACGGTGCAGTGATGAAAAGGGGTCGCCATGTCCGAAGACGTGATCACAGAAGATGGTTCAGGGGAAAAACCGGCCCGGAAACGGTCGAAAATGCCCTTGGTTCTAGGCGTAGTGCTGGCATTGCTGGGCGGCGGCGGTGGGTTTGCGGCCGTTCAGATGGGGCTGCTGTCCGGCGATTCGGAGGGCGACCAGATTGCCGAGGTTGAGGAACCAATGGACCTGGGCAATCCGAAATTCCTCCCGATGGAAACACTGGTCATTAACCTGCCGGACTCCGCCGATGCCGAACATCTTTTGTTTACCGCCGAACTCGAGGTTGATCCGGTCTATAGCGATGACGTCGATGCCATCATGCCCCGTATCGTGGATGTCCTGAATGGCTATCTCAGGGCGGTGCGCCTGTCCGAACTCGAAGATCCGACCGCATTGGTGCGGCTGAGGGCGCAGATGCTGCGGCGGGTTCAGGTTGTCGCCGGCGAGGGTCGGGTGAAGGACATTCTGATCATGGAATTTGTGTTGAACTAGAAAGGGACAGCTATGGCGTTTATCGCGGATATCTTACTGATTTCGGGGGCCCTTTCGGCGACCCTGTATTGTTTTATCCTGTCACAGAGGCTGCGCCGGTTTACGGACCTTGAAAAGGGTGTCGGCGGCGCGATTGCGATTCTATCGGTACAGGTTGACGACCTTTCACAGGCCCTGAGGAACGCGGAAGCCGCGTCTTTGGCGTCGGCAAACGGCCTGGCTGCGGAAACCAGATCGGCGCAGGCGGCGGCAAAACGGCTGGAGCTTTTGATGGCGTCCTTGCACGACCTGCCCGAGACCCTGCCAACCGATCCGCAGATTGATCCGTTCTTCGTCCGCCAGCCAGCGGCTGCGGAAGGGGCCCTTTAAGCGTGTTCAGGTATCGTCAGAAACATGTCTTGCTTGTGGTTGCAACCCTCTTGCTGGTGTCCGGCGCGGTCCGCGTGGCCATGGGGTTGGGCCCCGCTTTGGCTATCGCACAGGCGGTGCAGACAGAACCGGAGGAGGACCCACCCGCAACCGGTCTCGATCCGATCCTCGCAGCGCTGGCAGCACGGGAGGCCCGTGTCGCGGAACGTGAAACCGCACTCGAAGACAAATTACGCGCTCTTGCCGCTGCAGATGAGGAGATCACCAGACGGCTGGCTGACCTTCAAGCCGCAGAGGAGTCCCTTCTGGCGGCCTTGTCCCTGTCCGAAACGGCGAATGACAGCGATATCTCACGGCTGACCGCCGTCTACGAAAGCATGAAACCGGCGGATGCGGCCAATCTGTTTGAACAGATGGCACCGGAATTTGCCTCCGGTTTTCTGGTCCGGATGCAACCCGAGGCATCTGCCGCGATTATGGCGGGGCTGGATCCGCAGACCGCATATTCGATCAGCGTGATCATTGCCGGTCGCAACGCGAACGCACCGACCCAATAGCGTCTGATCACGGAACCTTAACGGTTGGGATGCAATGAAGAGTTCAATGTTTGAGGGGCGCGAATCATGATTGGCATTGTCGGTATCCTGTTTGTCTTCATCATGGTCTTCGGAGGCTATGCGCTGGCAGGCGGCAAGCTCGGCATGATCCTGAAGGCGCTGCCTTTTGAAATGATTATGATCGGGGGCGCGGCTGTCGGTGCCTTTGTCATCTCGAATGACATGAATGGCATCAAGCACACGCTGAAGGACATGGGAAAGGTGTTCAAGGGCACCAAATGGAAGACCGATGATTACAGGGATTTGCTGTGTCTTCTGTTTGAGTTGATACGTCTCGCACGGAGCAATCCTGTCGGCCTTGAAACGCATATCGAAGAGCCTGAAAGCAGCGATATTTTCGCCAAGTACCCCAAAATTCTCGCTGATAAGGAGGCTGTCGCCCTCATCGCGGATACCATGCGGTCCGCGTCGATGAACTACGATGACCCCCATCAGGTTGAGGAGGTTCTGGAAAAACGGATCGAGGCGAATTTTCACCACAGCATGCATGGCACGCATGCCTTGCAGACGGTCGCCGACGGGCTGCCGGCGCTGGGCATTGTCGCCGCTGTCCTTGGGGTTATCAAAACGATGGGTTCGATTGATCAGCCTCCGGAAGTTCTGGGAAAGATGATCGGGGGGGCCTTGGTCGGCACCTTTCTGGGCGTCTTTCTCGCCTATGGTCTGGTCGGGCCGTTTGCAGGGCGTGTGAAAACCGTCGTCGAAGAAGACGCCCATTTCTACCAGCTGATCCGCGAGGTTCTTGTCGCAAATCTGTACCAGCACGCCCCGAATATCTGCATCGAAGTCGGGCGCCAGAACACGCCCGGGCCGGTTCGTCCAAGCTTTGGCGACCTTGAAGAGGCCCTGAAATCGGTCAAGCAGGACGCCGCATGATCCGTGGAGTGATCTTTATTCTGTTGTGGCCGGTCACGGTGCTCGCCGATCCCGTGTTTATCCGCAGCGGTGAACACGAGACATTCAGCCGGTTGGTGCTGTCCATCGAAACCGGGACGGACTGGCAGCTGACGCCTTCAACGACGGGGTTCCTCCTCACCCTGCCGGGTGAGTCCGACGGTTATGATACGATTGAAGTGTTCGACAGAATCCCCCGTGATCGTCTGATTGATATCAGGCAGCAATCTGATGAGACCCTTGCCCTGATTGTCGATTGCACATGCCATGCGGACGCCTTCTTGTGGCGACCCGATCGGCTGGTGATCGACATTGTGGACGGCGCTGGCACGCGTGATGCTTTGCGCCCGATAACAGAACAAACTGCTGTGGTTGCACCCTCTGCGCCATCCCCGCGACCGGCATCACCGCCCATCAGACCGGTTTCGTCGCTGCCCGACCTTCTGGCGCTTCCCAATGGATTGACCCTGACCGGGGCGATGCCGCGCCGTGCAGGCCCGTGGGGTGTTCCGATGCCCCGTCCGGAGCCGGTTCCTCCACCGGCGCCGGCAAATCTGGCCTCGACGCAAGCCACAATCGTCGAAGGACTGGCACGGGCTGCGTCTCAGGGATATCTGGACCCGGTGGTTGCGACCGCTCGCCCGCCGGTGCCGACCTTACAACAAGATATTCCGGTGGAAGAGGAAGTGTCTCTCTCCGTCACCGATCCGGCGCTGGCCCAACTTGGCATCGGGGTGTCCACGGCGCTCGACGGCACTTTGAGCGAGATAAACGAAAGGCTGGAAACGCTGAATGTGTCCCACTGCCTTGATGCGGCGACGTTCGATGTGGATGCATGGGCCACGGACCAATCCTTGCATCACCAGATTGCCGCAATGGCGGAGGATTTGTCCGGGTCCTTCGGGTCCGAACCTCGCAATGCTTTGGCCGATCTGGCACGCCTGTACATCCATTTCGGGTTCGGGGCGGAGGCGCTTTCGGTGCTGAGGTCAGATGCGACCTCAAGTCAGGAATGGGGGGTCTTGATGGAATTGGCGGCCCTTATCGACGACTACGATGGCCCATTTCCCCAGATATCCACACAGTCAGGCTGCAACACCGCAGGCGCATTTTGGGCTTTTCTTGCCGGGTCAGATGCACCTGACACGCAGGAGGATCGAAGCACTATTTTGCGTGCCTTCTTTGCCGTCCCCCAACCTCTCAGAGGCCACCTTGCGCCGAGAGTGTCGGCTGCATTCCTGAATGCGGGCCTCCCCGACGAGGCTGAACGCACCCTGCAATCATCGGACATTCCCGATGTGGCAAACCTTCCCGATGTGCAGACATCACGCGCTGATCTTGCGCAGGCACAAAACCAGCCCGAAGAGGCGTTGCAGCTGTTGCGACAAGAAGTATCTCAAAATCCCCACGTTTCACCGCAAGCAGTTGTTGACCTTATCGACCTTACGATCGCGCAAGGACAACGGCCGCGTGAGGCAGATATGTTGGTCGCCGCGGGTCTGGCAGACGAACATCGCACGGGCTCGATTTTCACCGAACTTCGACGTGCCCAATCCCGCGGCTCCGCAGCATTGGGTCAATTCCAGGATGCCATCAATTTTGCGGATGATCTGCCATCTGAGATGAAGTCTCTCCAGCTCAATGAAATTTATGCCGCTGTGGTGGATCAGTCTCCGGCAAGCGAGTTTTTGAACTTTGCATTCGAGGATCTGCCGGACCATGTGCCCGATGACACAATCAATGCGTTTGGCGCACGTTTGCTGGATCTCGGGTTTGCGCAGCAGGCATGGACAGTGCTGGACCGTCCCGCGGTTCGTGACGCCGCAGCCGAACGAAGATATCTGCGCGCGCAATCGGCGATCTCCTCGGAACAATACGCCGATGCCATCGAGGTTTTGAGAGGTATTAACACGCCACGTGCCAAAGACCTTCGCGCCGACGCGTTTGCAGGTTTGGGGGACTACCGGACAGCTTTATCCGAAGGCGACGCCGGACAATCGCAACCCGAAATTCTGCAACAGTTTCGGGCAGAAGCATGGGAGAGGCTTACTTTGAGCGAGGACCCGGTTCTTGCAAACTTTGCACGCGCCCGCCTTGACGGAACCGGTCCGCTTGAAACCCTGTCCCTGACAGACCGGCAATCGCTTGTGGAGCAATCGCAAAACAGCCGCCGTGCGATTGAAAGCCTCTTGCAGCAGTTTGACGAGGCCACCGCCCCTCAATAGCAATCTTGGTTACCAAATCGAAAGGGTTCGCCATTAACCAACATAGGCGCACTTATTGGAGAGCTGGACCATGACCCATTCGCATCACTCTGCCGGTACCGATCCAGCGGCAGGACAGCCATGATGCCGGACCTTTCCCTGCGAAACATTTTCCAGCCAACAATCCTGCTGGCACTCGCGCTGATGGCCATTATCGTCATGATGATTTTGCCAATGCCATCATGGGTTCTCGACATTGGCCTTGCGACATCCTTTGCCCTCGCGATCCTGATTTTCACCGTCACCCTGTTCATCGAACGTCCGCTGGATTTCTCGGCCTTTCCGACAATCCTTCTCGCGTCCCTCATGCTGCGCCTTTCCCTGAATGTATCCTCGACCAAACTGATCATCGGTGAGGGTCACACCGGAACGAATGCCGCGGGCGATGTGATCGAAGGCTTTGCCAATTTCGTCATGGGGGGCAGTGTCTTTCTTGGGCTTGTGGTGTTTGGCGTCCTCTTGATTGTCAATTTTATCGTGATCAACAAAGGGGCGACCCGCATGGCCGAAGTCGGTGCGCGATTTGCCCTCGACGGGATGCCGGGAAAACAGCTCGCCATTGACAGCGATATGAGTGCGGGGGCCATCGACCACGCCGAGGCCAAGCGCCGTCGCGAAGTCGAACTGGCTGAAACGACTTTCTTCGGCTCCCTCGACGGGGCATCGAAATTCGTCAAAGGCGATGCAATTGCGGGGCTGTTGATAACTGCCCTGAATTTGGTCATGGGGCTGATCATGGGCGCGGCTGTTCATGGTATGCCCTTGGGCGTTGCGTTCGAAACCTACGCGATCCTGACCGTCGGGGATGGCTTGGTGAACCAGATCCCGTCGGTCATCATCTCGATCGCGGCGGCTCTCCTGCTGGCGCGCGGCGGGGCGACCGGCGCGACCGATCTTGCCTTGGTCGCTCAACTTGGCGGGCACCCTGCCGCATTGACGACAGTCGCGGTCCTGATGGGGCTGTTCGCCCTGGTTCCGGGCCTGCCGTTCGTTCCGTTTCTGGCCGGTGCCTGCATCCTTGGACTGGCGGCCCTGTTCAGCCATCGAAAAAAGGTGGCAACGCAGCTTCAAGAAGAGGCCGACGCCCAACCGGTTCTTTCACCCGTGAAAGACAGCATGGGCGATATGCTGGACCTGGATGATATCCACGTCGAATTTGCCCCGGATCTGGTGGAAATGGTACTTGATCCCGGTGTCGGCCTTGATGTCCGGATTGGCAATATGCGCAACCACGTGGCCACGGAATTCGGGGTTCTGCTGCCTGAAATCAGATTGACGGACAATGCTGCCCTGCCGGATGGGTATTACCGCATTTTGGTGCACGGCGTCGAACAGGTGCGTGATGCGCTGCAGCCAGGGCGCGTTCTGGCCCTGCTGTCGGATCCGGGTATCACCGCACCCGAGGGTCAGGATGTCAGTGAACCGGTCTACGGCGCCCCGGCGCGCTGGATCAATCCGACCGATCAGGAAACCGCATCACTTGCCGGCCTGACGACGGTTCACCCAACCGAAGTTCTGGCAACCCATCTTCTTGAAACAATCAAGAAGAACTTTGCGCGTCTTCTGACACATAAGGCCCTGCGCCGCTTGCTGGACGAAATGTGCAACCTGACGGACAGTGGCCGTGCGGACGCCAACCGCAAAATGCTGGATGAACTGATCCCTGATAAAGTGCCGCTTGATCTGCTGCTGTCCGTTTTGCGCCTCCTGCTGGAGGAAAGAGTATCAATTCGCAACCTTGGTCTGATCATTGAGGGATGTGCCGAGGGTCGACAACTCTATCCAGCGGTCGAAGGTGTCGCTGAACACGTGCGGCAAAGGCTGGGGTTTCAACTGGTTGCCGCGATGCGTCGGACCGACGGGACCATTCCTCTCGTTCAACTCGCACCGGAGTGGGAGGATACCTTTTCGACCTACCAGATCGCGTCGGACAGATCGCCCGGCGATGTGGCCCTCCCGCCGGACGAATTTAACCGCCTTGCCACTGCGATTTCAGACAAGATCGCCACCGCGAGCGAGGCGGGATCCTACCCGGCCCTTGTGACCTCGATGAAACGCCGGCGTTTTTTGCGCACCGTTCTGACGGCAAAGGGTCTGCCCAATCCGGTGTTGTCCTTCGAAGAAATCGGGGTCGATGCAAAGCCGGCCCTGGTCGGTCTGGTCCCTGCATGATTGAGGATATGGTCCTTTTGTCCGGCCTCGGGCAGACTGTTTTATGGCAGGTTTTCGTGGTTTTTTTGCGGGTCGGTGCCATGCTTTCGCTGCTTCCGGCATTCGGCGAACAATCGGTTCCGATGCGGGTCAAACTGGGTCTGGCCATCGCTTTCACTGCGATCGTCGCGCCTGCGGCACCTGTCCCCGAACTCCCATCCTCCGCCGTGTCCAGCCTGGGATTGCTAATCAGTGAAACTCTGACCGGCGCGTTCCTTGGCCTGATGTTGCGGCTTTTCGTTATGGCCCTGCAGGTCGCCGGGTCGATCGCCGCGCAATCGACATCACTGTCACAGATTTTCGGTGGTGCCGGCATGGACCCCTTGCCTGCCATGGGCCACATTCTGGTGATCGGGGGCCTTGCACTGGCCACATTGATGGGGCTGCACGTCCAGATCGCGCAATTCATAATCCACAGCTACGACATGATCCCGCTGGGGCAGGTCATCCCGTCCGACATGATGACCCGATCCGGTGTCGCCGAAATTTCACGGTCCTTCGCGCTGGGGTTCACCCTTGCGGCGCCCTTCGTCATCGCATCGCTGATCTATAACGTGACTCTGGGCGTCATCAACAAGGCGATGCCACAACTGATGGTCGCCTTCGTGGGGGCGCCCGCAATCACGGCCGGTGGGCTGATCATCCTGATGCTTGCGGCCCCGCTTATGCTATCGCTTTGGGTCGATGCACTCGGTCGGTTCCTGATGGATCCTTTCGGAGCGCCGGGATGAGCGATCAGGACACCGATGATGACAAGCAATACGAGGCGTCCCAGCACAAACTGACGGAGGCCCGCAAAAAGGGTGATTTCCCTCGTTCCACCGATCTGAATACCGCCGCGGCCTATGCCGGCCTTCTTGTGGCAGGCGTGTCGGTCGGTGCGGCGTCGCTGATCGAAACCGGCGCGATCTTGGCCGGTACCCTTGCGCGTGCGGACGAGGTTTCGGCGCAGGTCTTCGCGTCATCAGGTGCTCCCTTCATGGGCGGCGTGGCGCGCGACCTGAGCCTTTGGCTGGCACCGTGGTTTGCCATTCCGGCGGTGGCCGTGATCCTTTCGCTGATCTTGCAGAAGGGATTTGTGTTCGCCCCCTCCAAACTGGAGCTCAAATTATCGCGCATTTCGCCCGTCGCGCAGGCCAAGAACAAATTCGGTCGGACCGGTCTGTTCGAATTTGCCAAAAGCTTTGCCAAACTGGTTTTGTATTCAACAGTCCTGTTTCTGTTTGTGCTGGGCCGCCTTCCCGAAATCATGGGCGCGATGGCCGTATCCTCGGGTCAGGTGATCGCCCTTTTGCTGCAGCTGTGTATGGCGTTGATGGGCATTGTCCTGATCATCGCGCTTTCACTGGGCGTTGTCGATTATGCATGGCAACGCGCAGAACATCTGCGCAAAAACCGCATGTCGCGCAAGGAACTGACGGATGAAACCAAAAACAGCGAGGGTGACCCGGCTCTGAAACAACAACGCCGCCAGAAAGGGATGGCAATTGCCATGAACCAGATGCTGACGGACGTGCCCGATGCGGATGTGATCGTTGTCAATCCGACCCACTATGCCGTCGCCCTCAAATGGGATCGGACGGGGGGAGGGGCACCGGAATGCGTTGCGAAAGGTGTCGATCTGGTTGCGGCCCGTATCCGCGAATGCGCTCAGGAAAATGGTGTCCCCATCCATTCGGACCCGCCCACGGCCCGTGCGCTCCATGCCACCGTCGAGATCGGCCAACATATACCCCCCGACCATTACAAGGCCGTGGCCGCAGCCATCCGGTTTGCCGACAAAGTCAGAAAGCTGGCACGCACATGACAAGCCATTCCGAACAACTGACAAAAGTGCTGCCGATGCTTGAGGTGGCCTATCAGTCAAAGCACATGAAACTGGCAGCGATTGCCCGACGGATTGCGACCCTCAAGGCGCAAGTCGCTCAACTTGACGGGCCCAGGGGAGGCGATTTGGCACAGCCGTCAACCCGCGCCGGGGCGGATGTCTTGTGGGAAACATGGGTCATGGGGCGCAAGACGGTGCTTCAGCGCGATATCGCATTGGCGTCCCGCGATCTGGAAAATCATCGCGCGGATGTGGCACAAGCCTTTGCAAAACTCGAAGTGGCGCGACGTCTTCAGCAAAAGCTGCAAGCCGAGGATGCAAAGGCCGCCGAACGCCGGATCAGTTGGTAATATCCTGACGGACAATATCAACAATCAGGACATCCGAAATATGGCCGCGCATGATCCTGTCAGCGGCGTCCTGCAAACCGTCACGCAGCAGACGCATATTCGACGTTGTGGTAAATGCGCCGTTGAACCCCCCGATATTCGCGTGATCGAACATAACCTGCAAGAAGGCATCCCGTAGGCGCGGCTCGTGGGAGAACACCGCTTCCTGCCCGCCTGCCTCCACCTCAAGACTTAACGACATCACCATCAATGCGGCGACCTTTTCGTTCAGAATGACTGGAACGACGAACTGGTTGTTCATGCGGGCATATTCGCGTTCTTCCAGCGCAACGGGGGCCATTGCGACAGCGGCTGCTGCCATCTCGGTATCACCGCACGGCTCCGCCGCGACGGAGCTGGAAAGGGGCTCTGTCTCAGGCTCCGACCTTAAGAAATATCCCACACCACTGCCGGCTGCGGTGCCCGCGATTAATAACAAAAGAGGAAGAAGAAACTTGGCCATGGGTGCCTCCTAGTACGGCAACAGAATATCGGTAAGCTGCTGTCCGGCGCGGGGTTGCTGAACGTCTGAAATCTGTCCGCGCCCGCCGTAGGAAATCCGTGCCGAAGCAAGCTTGTCATAGGTGATTTCATTCTGCCGCGAAATGTCCTCCGGCCGCACAAAGCCCGACACCAGAAGCTCCCGCATCTCGAAGTTGACGCGCACCTCCTGTGACCCTTGTATCGACAGAACACCGTTCGGCATCACGCCGACAACAGTCGCGGCGATCCGCAACTCCAACTGTTCGTTCCGCCTGACGGACCCATCGCCGCCAAACGAACTTGACGAATTAATGCCGACAGCGGCGTCCAGCGACGCGCCTTCAGGCAGGCCCTCGTTTGCCAGTTGCGGCAACCCGAACAGGTTGGGAATAGACAGGTTTTCAGATCCGCTGCGCGATCTGTCGGTCGAGTTCGAGATTGACGCGCTGTCATCAATTTCGATGACCACAGTCAGAATGTCCCCCCGCTGGACGGCGCGCCGGTCCCCCAGAAGCGACCCCCTCTCCCCGGTCCAAAGCGAGGGTGTGCCGGTGCGAACAGGGCCGACTGTCAATTCGTTCTCAAGCCCGAATGTGGTCATCGCCACCGCCTCGGGAGAAGCCTGCGGGGATGTAAACTGAGGCTCCTGCCCGATGGCTTTGACACGGGAACAGGCCGTCAGGGATATCAGACCGATCAGCAAGGTAAAAACAAGATTGCGCAAGGGAAGGCTCCTACTACTGGCTGACGACGGCCACGCCGCTTTCGTGAATCTGTGCTGTGATCGTGGCGCGGGATGACAGGTTCATCACTCTGATCCAGTCCCCCGGGCCTGCCCGATCCAGCGCGCGGCCTTCGGTGGAAATGACAATCCCCCCACGCCGATAAATGATCTGGATAATCTGGTTTCGTTCGACGACGGCGGGCGCCGACAGGTCGGCCGACCGGATCGGACGGCCCGCATACAAAGCAACCCGTGCCTCCTGCCCGATGGCCAAGGACGGGTCGGCCATCCCGCCCGCGACAGAGACATCGCGGATCAGAATATCCTCCGGTCCCAGAATCGTCCGGGCGGGAATCGTGCGGGCCGCGATCAGTGTTTCGGCGCCGGCATGACTGCACAGGCAACACAGCAAAATGGCCAGACGGATCATCGGATCTGCACCATTGAGCCGAGCATCTGATCAGCTGCGGAAATGACTTTTGAATTCAGTTCATACCCCCGTTGGGCTTTGATCAGATCGGTAATCTCCTGCACAGGATCGACGGAACTGTCTTCCAGATACCCTTGCCGCAGCACCCCCAAACCGTCCTGTCCGGGCGTCGTGGCGACGGACGGGCCCGACGCGGGTGTCTCCAGAAACAGGTTTGATCCGATCGCCTCCAGACCCTTGGCATTGGTGAAACCGGACAGATTGAACTGTCCAAGAAGCTGCGGTTCGATCTGATCCCGGAAAAAGGCATAAACCTCCCCTTCCGCATTGATCGACAGGGACCGTGCATCCTGCGGGATCGTGATGTCGGGGGCCACGGGGTATCCATCCGACGTGACGATCAAACCGTCGCCGGTGCGCTTGAGCGCGCCGTCGCGCGTATAGGCTGCGCGACCGTCGGGCAACGTCACCTCCAGATAGCCGTTCCCTTCGATTGCGATATCAAGATCCCCACCCGTCGCGGCCAGTGACCCCTGGCTCAACATCATCGACACCGAAGACGGACGCACACCAAGGCCAAGCTGGACCCCGGTCGGCAAGACCGTACCGTCAGAGGCATTGATCGTGCCGGGCCGTTGCATCTGTTGATAATGAAGGTCGGCAAATTCCGCGCGACGCGCGTTGTAGCCCGTCGTGCTCATATTGGCGAGGTTGTTCGAAATCACCTCGACCCGTGTTTGTTGGGCCGCCATCCCGGCGGCAGCAATTCTCAAGGCGCGCATTGTGTTGCCTCCTGCAGGTTACTTGCCCAGTGCGCGGATTGCGCTTCTGATGCGTTCGTCTTCTTTGTCCATAAAGCTTTGACCAAGTTCGTAGGCGCGCTGCACCTCGATCATGCGGCCAATTTCAAGGATCGGATTAACGTTGGATTCCTCCAGAAATCCTTGCAGCATCCGGCCTTCGGGGGCGGGATCAAACCCTTCCTCAGACCGAAACCTGACCCCGTCTTCCCGGACCAGTCCGGTAGCGTCGGCAGGCACGACCAAACCGATCTGCCCGACAGGTTGCCCACCGGCCGAAATCGTACCGTCCGGCGCAATGCCAACAGGACCTGCCCCCTGCGGGACGAACACAGGCGCGCCGCCACTATCGAGAACCCGAAATCCGTCCATCGTGACCAGATCACCGTTTTCGTTCGGCGTGAAAGCCCCCGCGCGGGTCAGGCGTTCCCCTGCCGGTGTTTCGATCAAAAAGAATCCCTCCCCCTCAATCGCGAGATCGAAGGGACCGCCCGTTTGGGTCAGGGTGCCCTGCGACGACACCACATTGTGTGCGGCCGCGGTCGCCATGGACAAAGACCGATGCCCCCCTTCCAACGCCGCCACATGTTCCGAGAATATGACGTCCTCCGCCCGAAAGCCGGTGGTCGACAGGTTGGCGATGTTGTTGGCCACCACACGAAGCTGGCTCGTCAGTCCGGATTGCCGTGTCAGCACGGCATAGGTTGCGTTTTCCATGTCTCAACCCCCCGAAATGATTGGCACAAGCGTGTTTTGAAAATAGGAAACGAGCGATTCCGTCATGAACCCCATCGTCACCCAGAACACCCCTACGATCGCCGCAAGCTTTGGGACAAAGGTCAATGTCATTTCCTGAATTGACGTCAGCGCCTGAAACAGTCCGATGGCAAGTCCCGTCAACAAGGCCACAGACAAAATGGGAAGCGAGATCAGCGTCGCAACCCAAAGCCCCTGTCGCAGGGTGTCGTAAAAGACAGCCTCATCCATCAGACAGGCATCCGCAGAATTTCCTGATAGGCCTCAACCACTTTATCGCGCACCGTGACGGCTGTTTCGACGGCCAGTTCCGTCTGGGCCAGCGCCTGCACCAGCGCATGGGGGTCGGCCCCACCCGTCATCGCAGCCATTGCCGTGTTTTCGCTTGTTTGCAGCGTCTCGGTGAACGATGTCGCCACCTGACCAAAGACCCCTGCGGGCCCGCCTGACGGGTCCGGTGCGGTCGCAGGTTTGTTGGCCGCATAGGCGTCGGCGACAAGACGTGTAGCAATTTCCATGTTGTATGCCCCTATTTCCGCAGAAGATCCATCAGGGACGACGACATCTGCCGCACCTGATCGAACAGTTTCAAATTGGCCTCATAGCTGCGCTGCGCTTCGCGAGCGTCGGCAATTTCAATCAGGAGGTTGACGTTCGACCCGTCGTACATTCCGGTTTCGTTGGCCATTGGATGTGCCGGATCGTAAATCTGGCTCAAATCGGATTGATCCAGCCGCATGCGCCCGGTCTCGACATGTCCTGTCATGCGACCTGCCTGCATTTCAGCCTCGAAACTGACCGTTTTGCGGCGATAGCCGGGGGTGTCTACATTCGCGATATTCTCCGACACATGGCGCAGCCTTGACGCCTGCGCCCGCATCCCGCTGGCCGTGATATTCATGGCGTCCGAAAAATCGGCCATCCGTCACCTCCGTCCGATGCTCAGACGCATCACGTCGAGCGAATGTTTATAGATTGCCAGCGCGCGATTATGCTCCCGCTGGATTTCGACGCCGTTGATCATCTCCTGCTCCAGGGAAACGGAATTTCCGTTGGGGGAGGGTTCGCCCTTCCCGGCATCCGTGCGTGCACGCGCGCTGCTCATATCAAGCGCAAGATGACCGGCGCGGGTCATCTTCATCGGGCTTGCAGAATGCGCAGAGTAACTCTCTGCGAAGGATGCGATATGGCGGGCGCGATATCCCGGCGTGTCCGCATTGGCCATGTTTGCCGCAGTTGCGGCCTGTCGGGCGCCCGCGTGACGGGCCATGGCAAAGGATGTCTCGAACATCTTCAGATTTTCAAACATCGGGGCTTCTCCCTCGATTGGCTTCAACTAAGCCTTAATGATGATTCCCTAAGAATTGGTTGTCGCCAGAACTGTGAGGACCCATGACAGAAGAAATCTTCGACCGGATATCGGCCAGCCTGACGCGTATTTCCCCGACCCGACCGGTCGGAAAGATCAGTGCGGTCAAGGGCTCCCACGTTGAAATCGCGGGTTTGAACGGCCACGCAAAGGTGGGGGATACGGTTCAAATTTTAGGAGCCTCTCAAAAGGGGGATATCGTCAGCGTCTGCCCCACCGGCGTGACCGCGATGATGGACGGGCCAACCGATGGTTTGTCTCCGGGCCTTCACGCGGCCCTGTCGCGCCGGACGCCGTTCGCGCCGCACAATGGGTGGATTGGTCGCGTTGTGGACCCGGACGGCCTCCCGTTGGACGGGCGACCGCTGCTGCCGGCATGTGCTGACGTTCCCCTTCATGCGCCCCCGCCGGCGGCTGCCGACCGCCGGGGTTTGGGCGCGCGCTTGTCCACTGGTTTTGCGGTGTTCGATACAATTTTACCGATCGTGCGCGGCCAGCGTATCGGCCTCTTTTCCGGCTCGGGCGTCGGCAAATCGACTTTACTGTCCTCCCTCGCTAAGAAAGTCGATGCAGATGTGATCGTGATCGGCCTCGTGGGGGAACGGGGCAGGGAACTTCGTGAATTTGTCGAAAACGCACTCGGGGCGGACGGCATGGCGCGCAGCGTCGTCATCGCCGCAACGTCCGACCGACCGGCCAAAACACGACGGGCGTGTCCCATGGCGGCCACAGCGGTGGCGGAGTTCTTTCGCGATCAGGGAAAGCAGGTTCTACTGCTGATCGACAGCATCACCCGCTTTGCCGAAGCCCACAGGGAAATCGCCGTCGCGGCCGGTGAGGCCGCCAGCCTGCGCGGTCATCCGGCGACCACACCCGCCGCGATCGCGGGCTTGTGTGAACGTGCTGGACCCGGGCTGGAAAGTCAGGGCGACATCACAGCCATTTACACAGTTTTAGTCAGCGGTTCGGACATGGAGGAACCGGTGGCCGATATGTTGCGCGGTGTTCTGGACGGCCATATCGTACTGGACCGCACGATTGCTGAAAGGGGCCGGTTTCCTGCGATTGACGTGACACGGTCGGTGTCGCGATCCTTGCCGCAAGCCGCCAATCCCGCAGAAAACAAACTGATTTCTCAGGCGCGCCATCTTATGGGCACCTACGCGCAGTCCGAACTGATGATCCAATCTGGACTTTATGTTGATGGAAGCGACGCCAAGATTGATGCAGCGATTGCCACGCGGGACGCTTTGGAAAAATTTGTCGCCAACGAAGGCACCCAAGGCATCGCTGGATCATATCGACTTTTGCAGCGCGCCCTCGCGTCGGATAAGTCCGGTCCTTAAGCCTGCTGCAATAAAGTAAGCGCAATTGAGGCCGTTGACGTCACTGCAGATGCAGTCTCTGACCGTAACAGGAACAGCCGGATCAGCTTTTCCTGATTTTCCGGTGACGAGATATCTTCCATCCTGCTGCTGCCAAAGGTGGCCTCAGATCGTGCGCGAAATTGCTCAAGTTGTTTATCAAGATCAAGCGCCGCAAAGCTGGATGGAAACCCCAAAGCCGTCTGGAACACCTCTCGCATGGGGGCATTCCCCATCATTGCAAACCATCGGCCCGTGTCGGTTTGATTTCCGGAGAGGACATCCCCCATCGCAGGGGCAAGGTTCATCGCCAGCCGCAGGTCATTGTTTTGTTCGCCCACGGCCTTTTCGAATTGTTTGGCCTCATAACGGTCAATAATGTCGTCCGCGAAAACAGACAGTCCCGTCAGGACCAGACCGGTGCCAAACCCGAATGTCGCGCTGAGATCCCGGTATCGGGGGTCGGCAAGCCGGTTGGCCAAGGCATCCGGATCGCTGGTTCCATCCTCCAGGACCTTCCGAATGAAGAATGTGTTGTTGATATCATCGTCCAGCCCGAACGCACCCAGTGCGACCGAAAGAAGGGCGCGATCCTTCACCAGATCGTCGGCGGAGGTAATGGATGCAATTCTGGTACGAAATGTGTCAGTGACACGCTCCACGGCCGCACTTTCGACAAAGGCCTCTTTCTGGGCAGCGCCGGTCCGGTCGAGGAAAAGCCAGCCGCTATATCCGGAGAACGGAATGACCGGCTGAAATGTCATGACGCCCTCGGATGGCGGGCCAGAAGGTCAGCCTCGCGCGGCAAAAGGCTGCGCAATTTCTTGAGACCGCGGTAAAATTCTTGCTCCTCGAATGCGATCATCGCATCGGACAGGACATTCAGGCTTTCAGCGTCCGTAAACGCATGGCCCAGTTGTTCGACGCCGCGACGCAGTTGCTCTCCCGCCTCGGCTTCGTCAGCATCCCCCGATAGGACCAGCTGGGCAATATAGCACAGGCGGCTGACAGGCGTATTGGCCTCGTCGGGACGGATCGCATCGCGGAGCCTCAATATGTTCGCATGGGGGGTCAGGATCGACAGTCTGGATCGACGATCCCCATTTTCAATGACAGCGCCATTGACGAGGACCCGTTCTTTGGGTCCCAATTTCAATACAAGCCCCGACATCAGACGACAGCCCCGGGGTTCAAACCACGCATGATGGCCGTGTTGATCTCGATCAAAGGCGCTATGTCGGCCTCACCCTTTAGAACTTTTGCAGAATGGGTGGCCGTAAATTCCGCCAGATAGAATATCCGGGCGCGCAGATCCCGGGGAAGGGCGTTCTCATCATCAGCAACTTGTGTGGCGAGATGGATCCAGACTGCCCGGTTGGCATGGAGGGCTTCCGCGAAGGCCGGAAACTGCGCCTTTGAATCAACGGCTGCCTTTTGAAGGCGCACAGTCACATCGCTGAAAAGCTGGTGTTCTGTGGATTTATCGGTGCGGATGACGGAGGTTTTGGGGGCGTAGGCCTGATGGGCCTGGTCGATGATATTCACATCTGGTCCTTTCGGGACGACGTTGACAGACGCGAGGTTTTACCTCGCGTGAGATGGGGTTCGGGGGCGCCCGAGGACACCCCCGACAAGACGTTTAGCGGAACAGTGACAGGATCGACTGAGGCGCCTGATTTGCGATGGACAAAGACTGAACACCCAGCTGCTGTTGGACCTGAAGGGCCTGCAATCGGGCGGATGCCTCCTCCATATTTGCATCGACCAAAGCCCCGATGCCCGATTTCAGGCTGTCGGACAGTTTGCTGATGAAATCGGACTGCGTCTCGATCCGGCCTTCTGCGGAACCGAAGGCGGCTGCGGCATCAATAGACTGGCTGATCAGCCCGTCGATGGCCACAAGGGCTGACGTCGCACCTGAATCCGATGTCACGTCAATGTTCTGCAGGGCGCCCAAACCGCCGCTGCTGACATCAGTGCCGGGAGTACCGCCCGTCTGAACGCGCGCAAACACGCCAATGGCACCGTTTGTCGTCGTCCCGGACCCATTGGTAATCGTGAGCTGGTTGGTGTTGGCCCCGGTCCCCTGCGCGACGGAATAGGCATTTGCCGTATCAGTCCCTGCGCCGAAGAAAGCGTTGATCTGGCTTGTCAGAGCGCGGGCCACATCCTCGGTACCGTCACCTGCCGTTGCAACATATTCGAATGTTCGCTGGCCTTGGGCCGTGCCGCCATCGGCGGTGTTGATCGCAACGTTATCAAGAACGATCTGATAGGAATTTCCCTCAGCCACACCACCAATCGTGAAGGTTTCAGTGGTGTTGTTTGCGATCGTATCCGTATCGTTTGTGCCAGGTGTATAGGCCGTATCGTCTGCGATCGTGTTGGCGGTGGACCCCTGAAGAAGCGCGGATGCTGCGGCGACATTGGCAAGGTCGGTTCCGCCGAAGGCCTGAGCGCTGACCGGCGTCGTAACCGACAAATTCTGACGCGCCACATCAATCGTCGAGGAAGATACGGTGCCGTCGGAATTGCGGTCGAGGGACGACAAGACGCCCAGCGCATCGCTGGAGGACCCGTCAATCAGGTTCAGGCCGTTGAACTGTGCGGCACCAACGACCGAGGTGATCTGGTCGGTCAACGCCTCGATGTCGGTCTGGATTTTCGAACGGTCCACGTTCTCTTCCTGAGCGGCGACAATCTTGCTTTTCATGTCAGTCAGCAGATCGGTGATCGACTCGGACGCCTGTCGCGCCACCGCGACCGTGGATTCGCCAAGGCTCAAACTGTCGGAAATACTCTTGAAACCTTTGACATCCGATTCCATGACTTTGGAAATCGCCCACACAGACGCATTGTCCTTTGCGGACGCCACATCCTTACCGGTCGAAATCATCGACTGGGTTTTGGACAGATCGTTGTTGATGGATTTGAGGGTTTGCAACGCAACCATTGCGCCGTTGTTTGTCAGAATGCTGGACATGTTGTGTCATCCATTTTTGAAGCGCGTTTTGCGCTGATTTCGGAAAACCCGAGGTTTTCTCGGGCAGACGTCGTTCTGACGGATGCAACGGCTGGCTTTGGCCCTGCGCCACTTCTTCAAGTGCACCTGCAACATCGGACCAATCCATTAATCAGGTCTTAATGAGCCGCGGCCGAAAACATACGATTTGCCATCAATTTTCAGAACCGCCGCGATGTTCCTTCGCGAACGGCCCCGATATGGGTCGCCGTCCCGTGACGGTCATAGGTCGAAAGCGACGCCCGCGCGGCCCTTTGTTGTCTGAGCGTTTCCAACACCTGGGCGACCCCGGTTTTCGCCGCTGCCATCAGCCGCCCGTTTTCCTGCAACTGGGCAGCCAATGGCAGCAGGTCTGACGGCCCACCATTTTCAAGCGACTTTGTCAGAGCCTCCTTCTCTTCGGTCAGATCGGCAACGCCCGCAAGATTACCGGACAGAAGCAGGGATTTCTCGGTTTCCAGAAGCCGCTTGAGGCGGTCAATTGATGTCTTCGACATGCTGACCCTCCGTCATCGCTTCAAACAGGGTCTGTGCCAGCCCGATGCCCCCGGCCTCGGTCATCCGTTTGGCCTGTTCCTCGCGCATGAACGACGCGAATTGATCTTCGCCTGCGCCCCCGCCAAAGCCCTCCGGTTGTTCGCCAAACCGTACGGATTTCAACATATCCGCCAGAAACGCCGCCTCGAGTGACTTTGCCACATCCATCAGCGCGGATCGTGTCTGCGTCGGGTTAGGAGGCTGTGATGCCGAGACGTCCATATCGAATGCTCCAATTTGATCTATTTGGGGATGTCTTAATCAGCATCGGTAAAGAATCAGTAAGGAAAGGTCGGATAGTGAAAGGCGACTGACCCTGGATCGGAGAAACCGATGATTCTGTCTGATACCGCCCCCAACGCCCATCCGCTCGCGGCACTTGCGGGCAGCGATGGCGCGCGACCTGCCCATGCCGGTACGTCCGGTGACTTCATGACCGCATGGTCGTCGCTACGGGATATCGGAAACGGTGCCCCTCAGTTGGATGATGAGGCTGAAGGCAGTGACGATTACGGCGCCGAAGACGGGCCTCACGCTGACGCGGAGGAGGACGAGGCTGTGGAAATGGCCCCGCCCGGCCTGACCTCTGCCCCGTCCAAGGCCCTGAATGATGTCGCGCTCCTAAAACGTCAGGGGAGGGCTGAAAATTCACCCTCGGGCCAGAAACCAATTGTATCGACTGATGCCTTGGCCGCGTTTCCGACCACAAAATCTGCAACACTCTCAACGGCGGCCGACACGACAATCGAACGTCCCAAAGGCGAAAACGGCGCGCTTTTGGCCCTTCCGGCATCCCAAAGCATTGGCAAACAGCGGACACATGTGCCTGGCGGGCCGGAGCCGATCAGGGGGAGGACGGCCACAGACATCGCGCCTTTATCTGTTCGGATGTCCACAGCCGAGACCGCGCTGGCGACCCCGGAAGGCGGCGTGGCACACTCATCCCACGCATCACGTCTATTCGATGGGTCGCAACATCCTGCTCGGGCCCAAGGACAGCCCCAGACGTTGCCTATGATCCATCAAATTGCGTCACATACCAACGTGATGCCGCGGGATCGGGGGGGCGCACATCTGCAGCAAGACATGGCCCGTAAAGTCGACCGGACGGGTCTAACGCCTTCACAAAAGACAGAGAGCTTCGACAGAATTCCCGCAACGGGGCAACATGGGTCAAACGCAGTGACAGCCGCCTATTTCCAAACCCCGGCGGCGGCTTTCCCGATATCATCTGCGATGCCTCTCCCCCATAACCTGCATCCATTCGTCGACCCGCAATTCGCGCTGTCCGATCCGGACCGACCGGAGGAGGATTTGGTCACCCTGAGGACAACAACAGCCGTAACCCAGACCGCTGCGGTGCAGGTGCCCAACCCGATCAGGGCTGCACCGGCTGTCATCGCGCAACAGATCGCATTGGCGGCGGCTCAGTCATCTTCGGCCACCACGCAAATCCACCTCAATCCTGACGAACTGGGAACGGTCCGCATCTCTCTGACGACAGGGGACGCGGGCCTTGTGGTAAGCATTCTCGCGGAACGGCCGGACACCGCCGACCTCATGAGGCGCAACATTGACAGTCTGATGGCCGAATTTGCATCCATGGGATACGACAACCCGTCCTTCACCTTTGACGGTGACCAAAAATCGCAAGACGGCGACGTGGATCAGGATATGCCCGACGGACAGCCCCCCGTAGCCGGTCCGCAAATGACCCCGCAGCATACAACAACCGCCCTCGGCGCGCTTGATCTGAAACTCTGAAAAGGACCTTCGATGGAACTGTTACAAACCGCGGCCACCTCCCGTCCGTCTTTTGCCCCACAGGCAGAAACATCCGAAACCGTCATCAGTTCTGATTTTGAGACATTCTTGAAAATGCTGACGGTCCAGATGGAAAATCAGGACCCCCTCGACCCGACCGATTCAGCCGAATACGCCATGCAGCTTGCGACATTTTCGGGTGTCGAACAGCAGGTTCTGACCAATGATCTGCTCAATGCGCTGATGCTTCAGATGAACACGACCGGCATGGCGCAGATGGCGGACTGGGTCGGTAAAGAGGCGCGCGCGCCAGTGCCGGCCTATTTTGATGGCAGCCCCGTCACCATCGCACCCAATCCGGCGGCTGTGGCCGACAAGGTTGAACTGCTGGTCCTGGATGAGGACGGAACCGAACTGGAACGCACTGAAATTGCGGTCTCTGCCGACCCGATTGAATGGGCCGGAACTTCACCAGATGGAACACCTTATCCCGATGGTGTTTATGAATTCCGCGTCATCAGCTCCGCAAACGGAGAGGTTCTTATAAACGAGACCGCAGATGTCTATGCGCGCGTGCAGGAAGTCCGCAGTGAAAACGGACAGGCTATTTTGCTGTTAGACGGGGACGTGGCCGTACTGGCCTCTGACGTGTCTGCTTTGCGCGAATGATCAGGTCAGGGCATCCACAAGCACAGCAATGGCGACGGCCAGCCCCGCCCCCAGAACCATCCACCCCAAAGGTGGCCCATACTTGCGGCGCGGTGGCGGGGCCGGATCCTCGCCCAGACGGATAAGAGCGGTTTCAGCCAGCGCCGGCAAACGTGGCCCGAACCGTGCGAGTACCCGCGCTGTCTTGACCAGATCATCCACCGCCGCGCGCGGCCCGATGCTGTCCTTGATATAGGTTTCGACCACCGGTTTCGCCGCGTCCCAGATGTTCATGCGGTGATCAAAGGTGCGGGCGACACCTTCAACCACAACCATCGTCCGTTGCAGCAGAATCAATTCCGTCCGCGTTTGCATGCCGAACCGTTCCGTCACTTCAAAGAGGTAGGACAGCAAGCGCGCCATTGAAATCTTTTCCGCGTTCATGCCGAAAATCGGCTCGCCCACAGCGCGCAGCGCGCGGGCAAATTCATCGACATCCCGGTCGGCAGGCACATAACCCGCCTCAAAATGAACCTCGGCCACACGTTTGTAATCGCGACGGATGAACCCGAACAAAATCTCTGCGTAGACCCTCCGGGTGTATTCATCCAGATGCCCCATGATCCCGAAATCATAGGCCACGATATCGCCATTGGCGGCGATTTTCAGGTTCCCGTGGTGCATGTCCCCATGAAAATACCCGTCCCGCAACGCATGGTTCAAAAACAGCTGCAACACCCGCCGCGACAGTTCTGTCCGGTCATGGCCCGCCGCTTCAATCGCCTCGACATCGGCGGCATTGATGCCCTCGACCCAATCCAGCGTCATGACGCGCCGCCCGGACAGCGACCAGTTCACCATGGGCAAGGAAAATCCGGCATCATCCTTGGTGTTGTCCGCAAATTCGGAGGCTGATGCACTTTCCAGCCGCAAATCCAGCTCGCTCAGCACCACGCCTTCGAAATGTTCAATCACATCGACAGGCCGCAATCGGCGTGAAGACGGCGACACCATATCCACGACGGATGCGGCCAGATAAAAGGCGTCAATGTCCTTTTGAAACGCCTTTTCGATCCCCGGACGCAGCACTTTGACGGCCACGAAAGACCCATCCTCCACCAGCCGCGCCTTGTGGACCTGCGCGATGGACGCAGCGGCGACCGGTTCGGAAAACTCCGCAAAAATCTGGTCGACGGGTTGCCCCAACTCCCGTTCGACCTCTGCCTTCGCGACATCAACAGGAAAGGGCGGCAGCTTGTCCTGCAAAACCCGCAACTGCAGCGCCAGATCATTGCCGACAACGTCGGGCCGCGTCGACAGGATTTGCCCGAACTTGATGTAGGCGGGACCCAGCGCCTGCAAAGCCCGCGTCACAGGCGGCTGGTTCGGATCACCTTTCAGACCCAGCCACTGGAACGGCCAGACCAGTCCTCGCATCACCATCCGCACCGTCGCCGGTGCCTCGACCGCATCCATAATCACCTTCATCGCGCCCGTGCGTTCCAACGTGGCGCCGGTGCGGATCAGCCGGATAATGTTGTGCGGTCCCCGCATGTCAGAGTTTCCACCCCGAATGCAGGCAGGCGATTCCAAGGCTCAGGTTGCGGTACTTGGCATTGTCGAATCCGGCCTGCCGAACCATGCCAAGGAATGTCTCCTGATCGGGGAACTTGCGGATCGATTCCACCAGATACTGATAGCTGTCGCGATCCCCTGTGATGACCTGTCCCATCACCGGAATGGCGTTGAACGAATAGAAGTCATACATCTTTTGCAGCACGTCGTTGGGGATCTGGCTGAATTCCAGCACCATCAAACGCCCGCCGGGTTTGAGAACACGAAAAGCCTCGTTCAGGGCCTCTTGCGGGCGGGTCACGTTTCGTATGCCAAAGCTGATGGTGTAAACGTCGAAGGTGTTGTCCTCAAACGGCAGGGCCATTGCGTCACCCACAACCCAGTCCAAAGATGCCTCCAGCCGTTCGGCCTCGGCCCGTTTACGCCCTTCAATCAACATCGGTTCCGTCAGGTCCAGCACCGTTGCGTGGCCAGACCCGGCCCGTTTCAAAAACCGGAAGGAAATGTCGCCCGTGCCACCGGCCACGTCCAGCAACCGCTGGCCCGGACGCGGGGCCAGCCAATCCATCATCGCGTCTTTCCACAGCCGGTGAATACCCAGCGACATGGCGTCGTTCATCACGTCGTATTTGCTGGCCACACTGGAAAACACGCCCTGCACCAGACCCGCCTTATCGCCTTCGGGCACGGTTTCGAAACCAAAATGGGTGGTCTTGTCATCGGTCATCTTACGGGCACCTTGCGCAGTTCACATCGCAGATATAGCGTGCCGCCTTCAGATACAAACGGCCAAATCAGCGCGGGGATGCGGGATGCCTGAATTACCAGAGGTCGAAACCGTGCGCCGCGGGCTGGCCCCCTCGATGGAGGGGCAGGTGATCACACAGGCCGATGTCAACCGCCCCGACCTGCGCTGGCCCTTCCCCGACAACATGGCGGACCGTCTGACAGGGGCCAAGGTTACGGCGCTGCGGCGGCGGTCCAAATACGTGCTGGCCGACCTCGACACAGGCGAAACGCTGATCATCCACCTTGGCATGTCGGGCCGGATGACCGTGTCCGGCGACCCGCTGGGTCAGTTCCACCATGATCATCCCGCGCCCGAAAAGCACGATCATGTTGTCTTTCACATGGGTAACGGCGCGCGGATCACCTTCAACGACCCGCGCCGGTTTGGCGCTATGGATCTTGCCGCGACCCACGCGCTCGACAACCACTGGCTGATCAACACCATCGGGCCCGAACCCTTGGGCAACACATTTAACGAAGACTACCTGACCGCCAGACTGGCCGGCAAAAACACCCCCATCAAAACGGCCCTTCTGGATCAGCGCATTGTTGCGGGCTTGGGCAATATCTATGTGTGTGAGGTCCTGCACCGCGCCCGCATCAACCCCAAACGCAAGGCGGGCGGGCTGTCCAAACCCCGCGTCGCCCGCATCGTCCCGATCGTGCGTGACGTCCTGTCCGAAGCGATTGCCGCAGGCGGGTCGTCCTTGCGCGACTACCGTCAGGCTGACGGCGAACTGGGCTATTTCCAGCACGGGTTTCAGGCCTATGACCGCGAGGGCCAGCCCTGCCAGACCCCGGATTGCACCGGCACCATCGCCCGCATCGTCCAGTCCGGTCGGTCCACATTCTATTGCCCCAAATGCCAAAGATAACTTGATCGCCGCGCCCTTTGGGGTATTCGTAGCGGCTCATGTCCTCAACGGGAGCCTCCCAAATGGCCTATGAAACCATCACCGTCGATATCTCTGACGATGTCGCCCTGATCACCCTGAACCGCCCCGACGCCCTGAACGCGCTGAACTCCAAACTGATGAAGGAGCTGTCGAAAGCCGTGGCTGAGGCGGACGCCTCGGACAAGGTGCGCTGCATCGTTCTGACCGGGTCGGAAAAGGCCTTTGCCGCAGGCGCGGACATCAAGGAAATGGCGGACAAATCCTTCGTGGACATGTACCGCCAGAATTTCTTTGGCGAGGAATCCGACCGCTTTTTGCGCGTGCGCAAGCCCATCATCGCCGCCGTCGCGGGCTACGCGCTGGGCGGGGGATGTGAACTGGCCATGATGTGCGACTTCATCATCGCCGCAGACACGGCCAAATTCGGCCAGCCTGAAATCAACCTTGGCGTGATTGCAGGCATCGGTGGCACCCAGCGCCTCACCCGATATGTTGGCAAATCCAAATCCATGGACATGCATTTGACGGGGCGCTTCATGGACGCCGAAGAGGCCGAAGCCTCGGGCCTTGTCAGCCGTGTTGTCCCGGCCAAGAAGCTCAAGGACGAAGCCATGGGTGCGGCACAGCGCATTGCTGAAAAGTCCCTGCTGGCCTCCATGGCCGTCAAGGATGCGGTCAACCGGTCCTATGAAACCACGCTGGCCGAAGGCATCAACTATGAGCGCCGCTTGTTCCAGTCTCTCTTTGCGACCGAGGATCAGGCCGAAGGCATGGCATCCTACGTGGAAAAACGCGAACCGCAGTTCCGCGACAAGTAGGGGTTTGCCAAACCCCGCCGCGTCGCCTATACGCGGCGCTGAAATGCGCGTGATGCCCGCTAAAGGCTCGAATCAATCCCGGTTGCGGTCTTCCGGTGGGTTGCGTGCGTTACTGAAATTTTGACGTACAAACCGAAAAGAGACTGACATGGCCAATTCACCACAAGCCAAAAAACGCGCACGCCAGAACGAGCGTCGTTTCGAAATCAACAAAGCCCGTCGTTCGCGCATCCGCACGTACCTGCGCAAAGCAGAAGAGGCGATTGCATCCGGCGACAAAGACGCAGCCGCGGCTGCTGTCCGTGCTGTCCAGCCAGAACTGATGCGCGGCGTGTCCAAGGGCGTCTTTCACAAGAACACAGCTGCCCGCAAAATGTCCCGCCTCGTGGCGCGGGTCAAAGCAATCGGCTGAATTTTAGGCGGCGGATGAAGCCGCCCGATTCTTTGGTTAACAACGCAAAAGGCGGTCCCGATGGGCCGCCTTTTGCCGTCCGGAGTCTCATTTTTGCCATCGTCCAAATCGACTTTTCCTTGAGATTCAAAGGCCCGCCAGATTCGTTTCAGACCTTTCCCTGTCAAGGCCAACCTTGCTGTTGAAATCGCATCGGACGGAAGGCTAATTTCAGCAAGCGATTCATTTTCGTTCCTGGGGGAGCGTGGGACTGCAAGACAGGATGTCGGGACAGTTTGCATCTGCAAACAGGCATTCTGAGCCTTAGAAACAAGGCCAATCTTGCTACACCATGAATCGGCGAAGTGTGGGAGCTTTGCCGGTTTAATGTGACCATGTTGTCTGCGATGCCATGCGAGGCGAGGGGGGTATGACCCCGATCCGGTATGGTTTTACGCAACGGTCTGAACGACCCGCCGCCGCACATCACCGTGCGGCGACCGGTGTCTTTCGTCCTCACGGAACCGAACGAATTGCGCGAGCGTGGCGGCAGCCGCAGGGACAGTTTGGGACAGACGGGGAAGACATGACACAGGTGCACTGGGAACAGGTTAAGGCGGACATGCGGTCAGCCATTGGTGCAGGCAACTACAAAAGCTGGATCGAGCCTTTGTCGCTGATGACAGCGGATCACGGCGTCGCCCATCTGGGTGCGCCCAGCCCGTTTCACGGCGATTACGTCAGCAAAACCTATGGCGACCAGATCGTGTATCATCTGAACCGTCAGGGCCTGTCCGTGCAGCGGCTGGCCTTTGATACGGTCGCGGCCTCTGTCGCAAATACCGCATCCGCCCCGGCCCGTACCGTCCCCGCGGCACCCAAATCTGTCGCCAACACCGACGCGCAGCCCGATCAGAGGTTCACCTTTGACAGTTTCGTCGTCGGCAAGCCCAACGAACTGGCCCATGCCGCCGCCAAGCGCGTGGCCGAAGGTGGGCCCACCACGTTCAACCCGTTGTTCCTGTATGGCGGTGTCGGGCTGGGCAAAACCCACCTGATGCATGCCATCGCCCATGAGCTGGCTGAAAAACGCCCCGATCTGAACGTTCTCTATATTTCCGCCGACCAGTTCATCTACCGCTTCATCTCCGCGCTGCGGGACCGCAAGATGATGGATTTCAAACAGCACTTCCGGTCCGTTGACGTGCTGATGGTGGACGACATCCAGTTCCTCGAAGGCAAGGATTCCACGCAGGAGGAATTTTTCCACACCTTCAACGCACTGGTCGACCAGAACAAACAGCTCATCATCTCAGCCGATCGCGCGCCAGGTGAAATCCGTGACCTGTCGGAACGGATCAAATCGCGTCTGCAATGCGGTCTTGTGGTTGACCTGCACCCGACGGATTTCGAACTGCGTCTTGGCATCCTGCACGCCAAACAGGAAACCTATCACGCCATTTATCCTGGAGTGGACATCGCCCCCGGTGTGCTTGAATTCCTCGCGCACCGCATTTCCAGCAATGTCCGCGTCCTCGAAGGCGCGTTGAACCGCCTTTACGCACTGGCATCCCTCGTGGGTCGGACAGTCACCGTTGAAATGGCACAGGATTGCCTGTCCGACATCCTGCGGGCGTCGGACCGCAAGCTGACGATCGAGGAAATCCAGCGCAAGGTGTCCGAACATTACGACATCCGCCTCAGCGACATGCTGGGCCCGAAACGCACCCGCACATTGGCCCGTCCACGTCAGATGGCCATGTGGCTGTGCAAACAACTGACCACGCGCAGCCTTCCCGAAATCGGGCGCAAGTTCGGCAAACGGGATCACACCACCATCATGCACGGGGTGCGCAAGATCGACGAGTTGCGCCAGTCCGACAGCCAGATCGCGGACGATCTGGAACTGTTGCGTCGCGCGCTGGAAGATTAAGACCCCCAAGCCCTTGTGCAAACGCCCTGATCCGTCCACAAAACCCTTGTGGACGGGGCAGAAACCGCTAATTTCAGCGTCCCGACACAACGGGGCATGATTGACGGAGACAGGGCCATGAAACTCAGCATCGAACGCGCAACACTGCTCAAGGCCGTGGCGCAAGCCCAGTCGGTCGTCGAACGCCGCAACACCATCCCGATCCTGGCCAACGTGCTGATCGAAGCCGAAGGCAGCGATGCCACCTTCCGCGCCACCGATCTGGACATCGAAGTGGTCGACAAAGCCCCCGCGCAGGTCGAACGCGCCGGCGCCACGACGGTGTCCGCTGTCACCCTCAATGAAATCGTGCGCAAACTGCCTGACGGCGCTCTGGTGACGCTGACCGAAGACAGCGCCTCGGGCCGTCTCACGATTGAGGCGGGCCGGTCCAACTTCTCGCTGGCGACCCTGCCGAAAGAAGACTTCCCCGTCATGGCATCCTCGGATTATGCCGCGAATTTCTCGGCCCCTGCACCGGTCCTGCGTCGCTTGTTCGACAAGTCCAAATTTGCAATCTCGACCGAGGAAACCCGCTATTACCTGAATGGCGTCTACATGCATGTGTCCGAGGCCGACGGCGGCAAGGTCCTGCGGTGTGTGGCCACCGACGGTCACCGTCTGGCCCGTATTGACGCCGAACTGCCCGCCGGTGCCGAAGACATGGCGGGCGTCATCGTGCCGCGCAAAACCGTGGGCGAGTTGCGCAAGCTGCTGGACGATGACGATATGAAAATCGCGGTGTCCGTGTCCGAAACAAAGATCCGTTTCGCGACCCCCGACATCACCCTGACGTCCAAAGTCATCGACGGCACCTTCCCCGACTATACCCGTGTCATCCCGCAGGGAAACACCCGCAAGCTTGAGGTCGATGCCTCCGAATTTGCCAAAGCCGTGGACCGTGTGGCCACTGTGTCATCCGAGAGGTCCCGTGCGGTGAAATTGCAGCTGGACGAGGACCGTCTGATCCTGTCTGTCAACGCCCCCGACAGCGGCGCTGCAGAAGAAGAACTGGCCGTGGCCTACGGCGACGAGAGGCTGGAAATCGGCTTCAACGCCAAATACCTCCTCGAGATCGCGTCCCAGGTGGATCGCGAAAATGCGGTCTTCATGTTCAACTCCTCCGGCGATCCGACGCTTATGCGCGAAGGCAACGACACCTCCGCCGTCTATGTCGTCATGCCCATGCGCGTGTGATTGACCGTCTCGCATGTCGGCGGTGTGAACAAAATTCGCGAATTTTGTTCTGCCTCCGGCGGGAGTTTTTCGGGCCAGATGAACAGGGGACCCGCGCGCCATGACGGGTTTGTATCTGTCCCGCCTGACATTGTCGCATTACCGGTCTCACAAACGTGCGGCCCTTGATCTGGACGCACGGCCGGTCGCCATTCATGGCCCCAATGGCGCGGGAAAGACCAACATTCTTGAAGCGGTGTCTATTCTGTCGCCCGGGCGCGGTCTGCGCCGCGCCTCGTCCGAGGACATGACCCGCCGGCCCGAGGCGCTGGGCTGGAAGGTCACTGCCGACCTCACCTCCCTCTCGCAGGGTCACGAGATCGAGACGTGGTCAGATGCGGGCGCGTCACGTCAGACAAAAATCGACGGAAAGTCGGCGCCCCAGACCGCCCTTGGAAAGATTTCGCGCGTGCTGTGGCTGATCCCTGCCATGGACCGCCTCTGGATCGAGGGCGCGGATGGACGTCGCCGGTTCCTGGACCGCGCCACGCTCAGCTTCGATCCCGGCCATGCCGAGGCTGTTCTGGCCTATGACAAAGCCATGCGTGAACGCAATCGCCTGCTCAAGGATATGGTGCGCGATCCCCATTGGTACACCGCACTGGAACGTCAGATGGCCGAGGCAGGGGCCAGAATTCACGCCAGCCGCAGTCATACCCTGACCCGTCTGGAACAGGCACAGGACGCTGCAGAAACCGCCTTTCCGACCGCGACTTTGACCCATCTGGTGGCCGACGGGTGTGATGACCCGTCAGACGCGGATGCCTTGCGTGCTGCCTTTGCCGCCAGCCGTCCGGCCGATATGCGCGCCGGGCGCACGCTTGTGGGCCCCCACCGGTCCGATCTGGGCGCGGTCTTTGCCGCAAAGTCTGTCGCGGCCAAGGATTGCTCCACGGGGGAACAGAAGGCGCTTTTGATTTCCCTCATTCTTGCCAATGCCCGTGCGCTGCGTGATGATTTCGGCGCCGCCCCCATCTTGTTGCTGGACGAGGTTGCAGCCCACCTTGATGCCGGCCGTCGCGCCGCCCTTTATGATGAGATCACAGCATTGCAGTCGCAGGCGTTCATGACCGGGACCGGACCCGAGCTTTTTGCAGAACTTGGCCCGCGCGCCCAATCCGTCGAAGTGACGGACACAGACGGCATTTCACAGACGGTGCAATCATGACCATCACGCTTACAGAACTCGCCCTGTACGCAGGAGCCCTTGCCATTCTGTTTCTGACACCCGGTCCGGTTTGGGTCGGCCTGATTGCCCGCGCACTGTCGGGCGGGTTCGCCGCCGCATGGCCGCTGACCATGGGGGTGGTGATCGGCGACGTGCTGTGGTCGCTGTTTGCGGTCCTTGGCATGGCGTGGGTCGTTGACCAGTATCCGGGCACGTTACAGGCGCTGAAATGGGTGGCTTGTGCCACATTCATCCTGATGGGCTACCTGATCCTCAAATCCGCCGACAAGGACCTTTCCCGCGCCGACAGCCGCCTCACCCGTCCCGGTGTCTGGGCCGGTTTTGTGGCGGGCCTTGCCGTGATCCTCGGCAATCCGAAGGCTATTTTGTTCTACATGGGCATGTTGCCCGGCTTCTTCGATTTGGGCGCGTTCACCACCGCCGATATCATCGCCGTGGCCTCCATGTCGGCCCTTGTTCCGCTTGTGGGCAACCTTGCGATGGCCGCCATGATCGACCGGGTCCGCCGCCTTTTGACCTCTCCCAAATCCGTGCGGCGGATGAACATTACGGCAGGTGTTCTGATGATCTGCGTGGGCCTTGTGATCCCCCTTACGTAACCCCACAAAATGTGCCCCGTTCGCGTGACAATCCTTTGTAAAATCGCTATAAAATAGCGAACAAAACACAAAGGGTCCGACATGGCCGACGAGCAGCAGCAACCAGAAGAATACGGCGCCGATTCCATCAAGGTTCTCAAGGGCCTAGAGGCTGTGCGCAAGCGTCCGGGCATGTATATCGGCGACACCGATGATGGCTCCGGTTTGCACCATATGGTCTACGAAGTTGTCGACAACGGCATTGATGAGGCATTGGCCGGTCACGCCGATGCGGTGAACGTCAAAATTCACGCCGACGGATCCGTTTCGGTCAGCGACAACGGGCGCGGTATTCCTGTGGGCATCCACGAGGAAGAGGGCGTCTCAGCCGCCGAAGTGATCATGACCCAGCTGCACGCAGGCGGTAAATTCGACAGCAATTCCTACAAGGTCTCCGGCGGTCTGCACGGGGTGGGTGTATCGGTGGTGAACGCGCTGTCAGATTGGCTTGAATTGCGGATCTGGCGCGATGGCAAGGAACACATCGCACGGTTTGAACGGGGCGATACCGTCAAGCACCTTGAGGTCGTGGGCGACGCGGGCGACCGCACCGGAACCGAAGTGCGTTTCATGGCGTCACTCGAGACGTTCTCCAACCGTGACTATTCCTTCGAAACCCTCGAAAAGCGTCTGCGCGAACTGGCGTTTTTGAATTCCGGCGCGCGCATTATTGTCGAGGACGAACGCCCTGCCGAACCCCTGCGGTCCGAATTGTACTACGAAGGTGGCGTTAAGGAATTCGTCAAATACCTTGATCGCAGCAAAACCGCGATGATCCCCGAACCGATCTACGTGGTCGGTGAAAAGGACGACATCGGCGTCGAAGTCGCCATGTGGTGGAACGACAGCTACAACGAAATGGTGCTGCCCTTTACCAACAACATCCCCCAGCGCGACGGCGGCACGCACATGGCCGGTTTCCGCGCGGCCCTGACCCGCACCATCAACAACTACGCGCAGTCCAGCGGCATCGCGAAAAAGGAAAAGGTCAGCTTCACCGGCGATGACGCGCGTGAGGGTCTCACCTGCGTGCTGTCGGTCAAAGTGCCCGATCCGAAATTCTCCTCCCAGACCAAGGACAAACTGGTCAGTTCCGAGGTCCGCCCGGCGGTGGAATCCCTGATGAACGAAAAGCTGGCCGAGTGGTTTGAGGAAAACCCCGCCATCGCCCGTGAAGTCGTGGGCAAAATCATCGAAGCCGCCCACGCCCGTGAGGCCGCCCGCAAGGCGCGCGAACTTACCCGCCGCAAGACGGCGATGGATGTGAATTTCCTCGCAGGGAAATTGAAAGACTGCTCGGAAAAAGACCCGTCCAAGACCGAAGTTTTCCTTGTCGAGGGTGACAGCGCCGGTGGCTCTGCCCAGACGGGCCGTGACCGGTCCACGCAGGCGATCCTGCCGCTGAAAGGTAAAATCCTGAATGTCGAACGCGCGCGGTTTGACCGGATGTTGGGCAGCCAAGAGATTGGCAACCTTGTCATGGCGCTGGGCACGGGCATTGGCCGCGACGAATTCAATATCGACAAACTTCGTTACCACAAGATCGTCATCATGACCGACGCTGACGTGGACGGCGCGCACATCCGCACCTTGCTGCTGACATTCTTTTTCCGGCAGATGCCGGAGCTGATCGAACGCGGGCACCTCTACATCGCGCAACCGCCGCTTTATAAGGTCAGCCGTGGCAAATCCGAGGTCTATCTGAAAGATCAGGCCGCCATGGACAATTACCTGACCGAACAGGGCGTTGAAGGCGCGATGCTGCGGCAGGGCAACGGCGAAGAAATCACCGGTGCCGATCTGCGCCGTGTTGTGGATGAGGCAGGGCGCCTGAAACGTGTTCTTGACGCTTTCCCGACCCATTACCCCCGCCACATTCTTGAACAGGCGGCCATCGCAGGCGCGTTTGTATCCGGTGCCGTGGACAACGATCTGCAGGGCGTGGCGGATCGTGTTGCCGCCCGTCTGGACCTTATCGCTCTGGAATGGGAACGCGGCTGGCAGGGCCGGATCACACAAGACAAAGGCATCCGCCTGACGCGTATTCTGCGCGGGGTCGAAGAAGTCCGCACGCTGGACGGCCCGATGATGCGGTCGGGGGAAGCGCGCAAATCCGGCTCCTTCACCCGGCATCTGCAGGACGTCTATTCGCAACCTGCCACGCTGATCCGCAAGGACCGTGTGCAAAACATCTACGGCCCCCTCGATCTGCTCAAAGCGATCCTTGAGGAAGGCGAACGCGGCCTGTCCCTCCAACGCTACAAAGGTCTGGGTGAGATGAATCCGGACCAGTTGTGGGAAACAACGCTTGATCCCGACGCGCGGACCCTGCTGCAGGTCAAGGTCGAAGATGTGGCAGAGGCTGACGATCTGTTCACCAAGCTGATGGGCGACGTGGTCGAACCGCGCCGTGAATTTATCCAGCAGAACGCACTGTCTGTCGAAAACCTCGATTTTTGATAGGCCAAAACTTGCGTTAAGGACCTGGCCCCTGGTCGGAAGGTCCGGTTCAATCGAAGAAAGGGTGGGGGGAACCGGCGTTTCCTCTGAACCTTTTGGCCTGCCACGGGTTGGCTCTCCAAAGGAGACGTCCCATGGTAGATAAAACAACAGACAGCACCCAGCCCGACAGCACAGCCGAGGCTCAGGGCCTCAGCATCGTAACACCCGGTGAAAGCCGCGACATCCGCACCGAAGAGGTGGACCGCGACGATCCACCGGTGGCCGATCTGGCCCGCGAACTCCCGCCCGAGATGAAAGACGCCATCCGGCTTGAGGGCGATTGGTCCGGCGACGGAGACGTCAATCACGCCGACGACGCGCAGGACGCCACCGCGCCCTATCACGACGTCGACGCAAAATAAGGGGGCCGCAACGATGACATCCCCCCTCCTCAAACCGCTTGCGATGGGTCCGATCGAACTGCCCAATCGCGTTCTGATGGCGCCTTTGACGCGCAACCGTGCCCATGACGACGGTGTCCCGTGGGAAAAATCTGCAGATTACTACGCCCAGCGTGCCACCGCAGGCATGATCTGGACGGAAGCCACCCAGATTGATCCGATGGGCAAGGGCTATATCCAGACGCCCGGCATCCATACCGACGAACAGGTCGCAGGCTGGCGCAAGATCAACGACGCGGTCCATGCCGCTGGCGGACGCATGTGCATCCAGCTGTGGCATGTGGGCCGGATCAGTCACACCTCTGTTCTGCCTGAGGGCCGCAATCCGGTGTCGTCGACGGATGTCGCCGCAGACGCCCAGACCTTCACATCCGACGGCTTTACCGACACCTCGAAACCCGATGCCCTGACCATCGACGGCATTCACGAGGTGATAGGCCAGTTCGAACGCGCCGCCCGCCTTGCCAAACAGGCCGGCTTCGATGCGGTCGAGGTTCACGCAGCCAATGGATACCTGCTGGACCAGTTCCTGCAGGACGGTGTCAACCAACGCGACGATGCCTATGGCGGATCACTGGAAAACCGCCTGCGCATCCTGCGTGAGGCGATCGGTGCCGTGGCCTCCCATTGGGAACGCGGCCGCATCGGCGTCCGGCTGTCTCCCTTGGGACAGGCCCACGATATGTCTGACAGCGATCCCGAAGGGCATTTTGCGCAAATCTACAGCGCCTTGAGCGATGAACAGATTGCCTTCCTGCATGTGGTCGAAAATTTCCCCGGTAACGAAAGCGATGGCAAGCTGGCGCAGACCCTGCGCAAGAACTTCTCTTCGGGGCTCTACATCGCCAATGGGGGGTACGATCAAGACCGCGCGGAAGACGCTATCGAAAACGGTCACGCAGACGCCGTGACCTTCGGACGGCCCTTCATCTCCAACCCCGATTTGCCCGAACGTATCCGTCAGGGTGCGGATTGGGCAGAGGCGGATCAGGACACGTTCTACGGTGGGGATGAGGCGGGTTACACCGATTACCCAAAACTGGACGACGCCGCAGCGGCGGCCTGACAGAACGCGGGTCGCCCCGAAACGGGCGGCCCGCTTACAAGATATCGGCCAAAACGGACAGGAAGCGGGTGACCTCCGCCTTGCTGTTGTAGTGGCACATTGACACCCGCACCGCTGCATCCTGCCCTAGGGGCGTCAGGATGTTTCCGCTGTAGTGGTCTGCCTTGCGCACATGGGTCCGCACGCCTTCGGCATTCAGGGCCGCAACGATGTCTGCCGCCTTGTGGCCATCAGCATAGAAACACACAAGCCCCTCGCGCGCCGGGTTCTGGGTGCCACCGATCACCGTCACCCCGTCATAGTCTGCCAATCCCTTTAGGTTTCCAACCCCGTGCAGCATAGCGGCACACAAATCGTGTTCATGGGCCTTGATCGCGGCACCCGCGTCCTCGATACGGCCACGCCGCGTCTCCGCTTCTCCGACCTGCCCGCCAAGCCAGTCAAAGTAATCGACGACGTCATGGAACGTTGCATAGGCACCGGTGTCCCGCGTGCCGAATTCCCACGCGTTTTGCGGCCCGCCGGTCAACTGCTCCGGTCCAAGCTCCGTCAGCCGGTCGGACACCCATGCCACCCCATACCCGTGTCGGGAAAAGACCTTGTAGGGCGATACGACATAGCCATCCACATCCGCCGCCGTCAGGTCGACCAACCCGTGGGACGCATGCTGGATGCCATCCACGATAATAAAACACTCCGGTGCCACGGCCCGGATCGCCGCCGAAATGGCCGGCAGATCCATGCCCATCCCTGTCACGGGTGAGGTGTGCAGGATCGTCGCCACTTTCGTGTCCGGCGTGACCGCCGCTGCGTAGGCATCCGCCGTCACCAGACCCAATGCGTCGTCATGGGCCACCAGCCGGTAATCGCGGCTGAATTTGTCCGCCCAATGGGCCATGGCGGACCGCGATGCCGGGTGTTCTACCGTGGACCCCAACAGCACCCCGCCCGATGTCCCGGCAACTGCTGTACGGATCAGGCGGAACAACAGTTCCGTCCCGCTTTCACCGACGAACACCTGACCGCCGGGCGCATTGAACCATTCCATCGCTGCCAGCTTTGCCTCGGCGATAATGCCCATCAACGCATGGGCCGCCGGATTATCGCGCCCTTGATTGTCGGGAATGGCGGCAAACCGCGCCGATGTCTCTACGGCGGCCTTAAGCGTCAGCGCCCCGCCTGCGTTCTCGAAAAACACCCGCGGGCCCTGAAACGGACACGCGTCCACATGGGCGAATTTCGACCGGATGGTGGCGAGCAGTTCGGGCGTGATCATGGGCGTGTCTCCTTTGGGCAGACCTCACCCTAAATCACGCACGATGGCCAGTCAGACTTTGGGGCCCACGTGATTTTCGCCCCGCGCCTTTGACAGCGCGATCTGTTTCTGGCGTTCGCGGAAGCGGGCCTTGTCGGCGTCCGACGTCTCATCGGCGCACTGATGGCACGATACGCCTTCTTCGTACTCGGGCCGCGCGCGGTCTTCGGGCAGCAATGGCCTGCGGCAGGCGTAGCACAGCACATGCGGGCCTTCCTCCAACCCGTGCCCCACACTGACCCGCGCGTCAAAGACAAAACATTCGCCGTCCCACGTGCTGTCGTCCTTGGGGACCTCTTCAAGGTACTTCAGAATACCACCCTTCAGGTGATAAACCTCCTCCACACCCTGACCGATCAGGAAGTTTGTCGACTTTTCGCAGCGGATACCGCCCGTGCAGAACATCGCGATCCGTTTGTTGTGAAACCGGTCCTTGTTGGCCTCCCACCACGCGGGAAATTCACCGAAGCTTTTGGTCTGCGGATCAATGGCCCCGTCAAAGGTGCCAATCGCCACCTCGTAATCGTTGCGCGTGTCGATAACAGCCACATCGGGGGCGGCGATCAATGCGTTCCAGTCCTCGGGTGCCACGTAGCGGCCCACGGCGGCTGTCGGGTCTACATCCGGCTGACCCATGGTCACGATCTCGCGTTTCAGGCGAACTTTCATGCGGTTGAAGGGCGGCACGCTCGCCGTGCTTTCCTTCCACTCCAGATCGGCGCAACCGGGCAGGGTGCGGATGTGGGCCAGCGCCGCATCAATCCCTGCGCGCGATCCCGCGATCGTGCCATTGATCCCCTCACGCGCCAACAACAGCGTGCCCATGACTTCGTTGCCACAACAAACCGCTGCCAACGGCCCCTTCAGGGCCGCCGGATCGTCAAACCGCGTGAAATGATAAAGTGCTGCAACCGTATACATGGCGTCCCCTTTACGCCGTTGCGCCCGACCGCTCAACCCGTAGGATAGCGGCACCCAATCTTGACCGGAGGCCCCCCAATGCACGCCCTTATCGTCATCGACGTCCAAAATGATTTTTGCCCCGGCGGGGCGCTCGCCGTGGCAGAGGGCGACCGGATCGTGCCCCCGATCAATGCTCTCATGGACGATTTTGACGCCATCATCCTGACGCAGGATTGGCACCCGGCGGGCCACAGCTCCTTTGCGACCAGTCATAACGCCGACCCCATGACCCTGATCCAGATGCCCTATGGTCCGCAGGTTCTCTGGCCGGATCATTGCGTGCAAGGCAGCACCGGCGCGCAGTTCCACGCGGACCTCAACACCACCCGCGCTGATCTGATCATCCGCAAGGGGCACAACCCCGCTATCGACAGCTATTCGGCGTTTTTTGAAAACGACCACCAGACCCCCACGGGCCTCGAAGGATATCTACGCACCCGTGGCATCACCGATCTGACGTTTGTAGGCCTCGCGACAGATTTCTGCGTTAACTACTCCGCCGTGGACGCCGCCAGACTGGGCTTTGCCGCAACCGTCCGTCTGGACCTGTGCCGCGCGATTGATTTTGACGGCTCTCTTGAGGCTGCAAAAACGGGCATGGCAAAGGCCGGCGTGACCCTCGTCTGATTACCGGATTTTAAGAAGTCGTCCCTACACCGGTGATAAACCGAAAGGAGATTTCGATGATTCCGCGTGAACCCAGATTGCCCGCCCATTCACCCATCATCCTTGCCGCCCGCGGGTTCGGCCGCCATTTCATTCTTGAAAACGTCAGCAAATCGGGCGCCGGTGTCGTGGGCGAAAAACCCCTGCGGGTGGGTGAAAAAGTGACGCTCAACTTCAAAAGCAAAAGCGTGGACGCCGTGGTGCGATGGGCCACGGAATCCAAGGCCGGCGTGGCGTTCAAGGAACGTCTGGATGACGGGTTGCTTAAGTCCCTTGTCGGCACCCCGCTGGATCAGCACACCGCGCGGATGAACTAGGGTTCACCCCCAAATATCCCCAATCGTGAACCCCGTCGGAAACGGGTCCGTCGGGTCCAGCATCCATTGCGACACACCGGCAATCCAGCCGCGCCCGGACAAGCTGGGCACGATCGCGTCAAAGTCGCCCACCTTTGTGACCCTCTCAATCCGGCCCGTGAACCGGGTCCCGATGGGCGACGCATTCACATAATCCTCTCCCACCGCCAATTCCCCACGCGCGTGCAAAACCGCCATCTTCGCGCATGTGCCTGTCCCGCAGGGGGACCGGTCCAACGCGCCGGTCAACGCCTCGGGTCGCGCCGGATCGAAGGGCCCGGATGACACCGAAATCGCACCACGCCCGTGGGTGCCCGCGTCAATCGGCGGGGCCACAATCTGTCCGATGGTCGGCCCCCGCAGATCATGGTTTTCAGGATGGCTCACCGGATATTGCTCCACCGCCGCGTGACGCATGGCCTCGATCGCCCGCACGCAGGCCCCGCCATTTTCTGCCGTCGGGTCAATGCCGAACGCGCTGGCTTCGGCGATGACAAACCACATCCCGCCCCATGCGATACTGACATCCACCGTGCCAAATCCCGGCACCTCCAGCGGCACATCCAGATGGGCCACGAAGGCCGGAACGTTGTCAAATTCGACCCGCCTCACCTTGCCATCCCGACAGGTTGCACGCACCTCGATGACGCCCGCCGGTGCCTCCAGCCGCAAGGCCGTCACCGGTTCGACCATCGGCACCATCCCGGTCTCCAGCAAAACGGTCGTCACACAAATGGCGTTCGATCCTGACATCGGCGCATATTCCGTTTGTTCCATCACGATGAAACCGGCGTCCGCCGTCGGATCACACGGCGGCACAATCACGTTGCAGCACAGCGCCGGATTGCCCCGCGGCTCACGCAGCATCAACAGCCGGATATCGTCGTGATGCGCCTCCATATATCGCATCTTCTCGAAGACAGACGCGCCCTTTAACACCGGCATCCCGCCTGTGATCACCCGCCCGCCTTCGCCTTCCGCATGGGCCTCCACGGCGGTCAACATCCGCGTCATCTTCATTGCAACAGCCCCTCCGGTTTGCTCTAACGTGCTCAGCCTTAGGGAGGACTAAAATGGTCGACATCGCAACCCGCGTCTGGAACCACCGCTGGAAGATCGACCCGATCGTTCGTTCCCTCATCGACACCGATTTCTATAAATTGCTGATGTGCCAGTCGGTGTTTCGCAACAAACCGGACACCCAGGTGACCTTCAGCCTGATCAACCGGACAAAATCCATCCGTCTGGCCGACCTTGTGGACGAAGGGGAATTGCGCGAACAGCTTGACCACGTCCGCTCTCTCTCGCTCACCCGTGGCGAAAGCACCTGGATGCGCGGCAACACCTTCTACGGCAAACGCCAGATGTTCAGCCCCGAATTCATGGACTGGTTCGAAAACCTGCGTCTGCCCCCCTACCATCTGGAAAAACGCGACGGACAGTACGAACTCACCTTCGAAGGCAGCTGGCCGGAGGTGATGCTCTGGGAAATCCCCGCGCTCGCCATCCTGATGGAGCTGCGCGGCCGCGCCGTTCTGGGCGAAATGGGCAAGTTCGAACTGCAGGTCCTCTACGCCCGCGCCATGACCAAGCTTTGGGAAAAGATTGAACGTCTTCAACCTCTTGAGGGTCTTCGCGTCGCGGATTTCGGCACCCGCCGCCGCCACAGTTTCCTCTGGCAGGATTGGTGCGTTCAGGCCATGCAGGAAGGTTTGGGTGACAATTTCCCCGGCACCTCCAACTGTCTGATCGCCAAAAACCGCGATCTTGAGGCGATCGGCACCAACGCCCACGAACTGCCCATGGTCTATTCCGCTTTGGCCGAAAACGACGCCGCCCTCGCGCAGGCCCCCTATGACGTGCTCAGCGATTGGCACGACGAACACGACGGCAACCTGCGCATCATCCTGCCCGACACCTACGGCACGCAAGGCTTCCTCGACAACGCGCCCGACTGGCTTGCCGGCTGGACCGGTATCCGCGTGGACAGCGGCGACCCCGCCACCGCTGCCGAACGCGCCATCCGCTGGTGGCAAAGCCGCGGCGAAGACCCGCGCGAAAAACTGGTCATCTTCTCCGACGGCCTCGACGTCGACAAGATCGTGGGCCTCCACCAACAATTCCAAGGCCGCACCCGCGTCTCCTTTGGGTGGGGCACCATGCTGACCAACGACTTCAAAGGCCTCACCGACGGCGACACCCTCGCCCCGTTTTCACTGGTCTGCAAAGCCGTACAGGCCAACGGTAAACCGACAGTCAAGCTCAGCGACAATCCCAACAAAGCGATGGGCCCCCAGGCGGAAGTCGAACGGTACAAGCGCGTGTTCGGGGTCGGCGA
>NZ_JAHDGE010000025.1 GCF_020627745.1 Pseudooctadecabacter sp. | reverse complement strand
AAAGAAAGGTCCAGTGGACCTTTCGCCGGATCAAAGGGCCGCAGCCCCGGATGTCCGGCACAACTTATCGCCCTATGGGCCACAGACGAGCGGGGGCCGGACGTATGGCCGAGGGAACAACAGGACCAAAGCATGTCGCCATCATTATGGATGGCAACGGACGCTGGGCGCAGATGCGGGGACGGCCTCGCCTGTTGGGGCACCACGCCGGGGCCAAACGTGTGCGCGAAATCGTCGAAGCCTGCCCCGATCAGGGCGTGAAATACCTGACGATCTTTGCCTTTTCGACAGAGAACTGGAAGCGCACCCAGACCGAGGTCGCAGGTCTGATGAAGCTGTTCCGCCGCTACATCCAGCGCGAGGCGCGGGACCTTCTGGCCAACGGGGTGCGGGTCCGGTTTATCGGGGACAGGGTGCGTCTTGATGACAAGCTGGTGTCGCTGATGGACGAACTTGAACTGCTGACCTCACATAACGACACCGTGCATCTGACCGTGGCGATCAATTACGGTGGCCGGGACGAGGTTGCCCGTGCGACCAAACGTCTGGCCTATGATGTGGCGTCGGGCAAATTGTCGCCAAAGGATGTGGGCGACGAGACCCTGCCAAAATATCTTGATACCTATTTTCTGCCCGACCCCGATCTGGTGATCCGCACCAGCGGCGAGGCGCGGATTTCGAATTTTCTGCTGTGGCAATCGGCCTATGCGGAATATGAATTCATCGAAACGCTCTGGCCGGATTTCACCCGTGATGTTTTTGCCGAAGTGCTCGCCGGGTTCCAGACCCGCGACCGCCGGTTCGGCGCGGTGAAGGCCTAATATGGCGGGCAACTGGGAAGACCTGAAGGTTCGCCTTGCGTCCGGTGCGGTTATGGCGGCCATTGGTGTGGCTGCGATCGTTGCAGGCGGCGTCTGGTTCCAGATGCTGGCGGTGTTTGTCACAGCCGTGATGGTCTGGGAATGCTGGATCATGATCCGTGGCGCGGCACCCACATCAGGGATGCTGCTGGCCGCTGCCGTGGCATCCATCCTGTCCGCGCAGGTCTTTGGCGGCACGCAGAATTACGAATTCCTCGCCCTGTTTCTGGTGGTTCCGGTCATCGGCGCGCTGGTCCTGGACCGCGAACGCATCACGTTTTTCATCTTTTCATTGGCCATTCAGATTGCGGGCTACGGGCTGGTGCATTTCCGGATTGATTTCGGGTTCACGTGGTTGATCTGGCTGGTCAGCATCGTCGTTGTGACGGACATCGCGGGCTATTTTGCCGGTAAATCGCTGGGCGGTCCGAAGTTCTGGCCAGCGATCAGCCCCAAAAAGACATGGAGCGGTACCATCGGCGGTTGGATCGGTGCGGCGATCGTGGGCTATATCTTCACGTTGTTCACCCGCGCGGGTCTGTCGATCATCTTGTTGTCTGTGGTCATCAGCTTTGCGGGGCAGATGGGCGACATCGCGGAATCGGCACTGAAACGGCGGCAGGGGGTCAAGGACAGCTCTGCCCTGATCCCCGGTCACGGCGGTTTGTTTGACCGCTTTGATGCGCTTTTGGGCGCATCCTTGTTCATGCTGGCGGTTGCGACCTTCTTCAACGTGCCCGGGGTGGCCTTTTGAGGCGGATCAGCGTTTTCGGGGCGACGGGCAGCATCGGGCAGAACACCCTTGATCTGATCCTTCGCGCGCCGGACGAATTCGATGTGGTTGCCCTGACAGGGGCCCAGAACATCAAACAGCTGGCGCAGGATGCGAAGGCGCTGAAGGCGGATATCGCCGTCACCTCCGACCCCGCCCGTTTGACCGACCTTCGCGACGCGCTTGCGGGGTCCGGGATCGAAGCCGCCGCAGGGGACAACGCGCTGATTGAGGCCGCGGCCCGCCCCGCTGATTGGATCATGTCCGCCATTGTCGGGGCCGCTGGCCTTGCGCCGGGGTTAGAGGCGCTGAAACACGGCACGACTTTGGCGCTGGCCAACAAGGAATCGTTGGTCACTGCTGGCCCGCTCTTGTTGGGGGAGGCCGCGCGCCATGGCGCCACCGTGCTGCCCGTCGACAGTGAACATTCCGCCGTTTTTCAGGCGCTCATCGGCGAAGAGATGGACACCGTCGAACGCGTCATCATCACCGCCAGCGGCGGTGCCTTCCGCGATCATCCGCTGGACGCGTTGGAGGCCGTCACTGTGGCCGAGGCGTCAAGTCATCCAAACTGGGACATGGGCCAACGGATCACCATCGACAGCGCGTCCATGTTTAACAAAGCGATGGAGCTGATTGAAACGAAAGAGTTTTTCGGCGTCAGCCCTGATAAGATCGAGGCGATCATCCACCCCGAAAGTCTGATCCACGCCATGGTTGGATTTAACGACGGGGCGATCATGGCCCACGTGGGCCCGCACGACATGCGCCACGCCATCGGCTTTGCGCTGAACTGGCCCAAACGACGGTCCCTGCCGGTGGAGAGGCTGGATTTGGCCAAGATCGGCCAGCTTAATTTCCGCGCACCGGATTTCGCACGTTACCCGGCCCTTAAAATCGCCCAGACGGTGATGGAAGAGGGGGGCCTGACGGGGGCGGTGTTCAACGCGGCCAAGGAACAGGCGCTGGATGATTTTATCGCCGGACGCTGCGGATTTACCGACATGGCGCGCAAGGTGGATGCCTGTGTTGACGCGATGTTGTCCCGTGAGGGGCTGCAAAATGCCACGATCACCTTAGATAGCGTGCAGGAGGCGGACGCTGCGGCGCGTGCCTTGACCGCTGACATCACCGGAACCGCAAAGGGTTAAGCCTTGGATTTTCTGACAAACCTGATCCCGTCCTTTGGCAATTTCGCCTTCACGCTGGTGTTTTTCGTCATCGCCCTGTCGGTGATCGTGGCGATCCATGAATATGGCCATTACATCGTGGGCCGCTGGTCGGGCATCCATGCGGATGTGTTTTCCATCGGGTTCGGCAAGGTGCTGTATAGCCGGACGGACAAACGCGGCACGGTCTGGCAGATCGCGGCGCTGCCCTTTGGGGGCTACGTGAAGTTTAAGGGGGACGCCAACGCGGCCTCTATGCCCGTGGCCGAAGACGGGCAGGTGGCCTTTGCGCGCGACACGATGCTGGGCGCGCCACTTTGGGCACGCTCTGCCACCGTTGCGGCGGGGCCTGTGTTCAATTTCATCCTGTCGTTCTTTGTTTTTGCAGGGGTCTTGTTGTTTCAAGGCCAGCCCATGACGCCGCTGACCGTGTCCGAAATCCCTGGCTTTCCGGATGAAATCACCCAGGAATTGCAGGTTGGCGACCGCGTCTTGCGGGTCGAAGGCGTGGCGATCAACTACCCTGACGGGTTCGGGGCGGCCGTGGCCGATCTGCCATCCCAGCCCTCGGTCAGCTATGACATTGAACGGGACGGCGACCGTCTGACGGTGCAGGGGCCACAGCCGCAACCGGCCCTGGTGCAATCCATCACGCCACGGTCTGCCGCCGATGACGCGGGGTTGCGCATCAACGATGTGATCGTGCGGATGAACGACACGCCGATCTATCAGTTTGGCGACATGGTCGATGTGGTTGAGGCCGTGGGCGGTGCACCCATCGAAATCGAAGTCTGGCGTGACGGGGAGACGTTTGTCGACACCCTGACCCCGCGTCTGGTTGCCCTGCCGCAACCTGACGGATCCATGCGCGATGAACCGAAGTTGGGCATCGGCAATGGCGGGCTGTTCTTTGAACCGGCCACCACCGATGTCGGTGTGTTTGAAGCCGCGCGTCTGGCGGTCCAGCAGGTCTGGTTCATCATTGTGCAGTCGCTGAACGGGCTCAAACAGATGATTATCGGCAACATCAACACCTGTAACCTGAGCGGGCCGGTGGGCATTGCCGAAACCTCGGGGTCGATGGCCGCACAGGGCACGCTCAGCTTCATCAGCTTTATCGCGGTCCTGTCGACGGCTGTGGGGCTGTTGAACCTGTTCCCAATTCCCATTCTGGACGGCGGGCACCTTGTTTTTCATGCCTATGAGGCTGTGACGGGCAAGATGCCCAGCGACAACGCCTTGCGCATCTTTATGGCGGCGGGGCTGGCGATCATCGGTACGTTGATGCTGTTTGCAATCGGCAACGACCTTCTGTTTTGCCCCTAAGGTTTCACAAGGCCGCCCAGAAGCTGCCACATTTGCCGTTCATTTAACCCTCAGTACGCTTATGCGAGGATTGAACGATGCAGACCATTGCCGCAGGATATCAAGGTGTCAGCCTTCTGGTGAACCTGAATTGGGACCGCCTTTTGTATCTGGCGACCATTGCGGTGGCACTTGGCCTTGGCGCGTTCATCGGGTCCGTCCAGATCAACTGATCCGGCACCTTTCAAATAAGCGATATCCGGCGCGCCCCGCAGTTTGATCTGTTCGGGGCGTTGTTGCTTTTGACAACCCCACGGACCCCCGTTAGACCGGTTGTACTTGGGATGTCGAAACGAGCAAAAAAATGAATAGAATTGCGCAGGCTGCGATCTGGGGTGCAACACGGGTACGGGTTGGGACTTTGGTCGCCTTTATGGGGGCGGCAACAGTCGTGACAGGGGCGTCACCTGCTGTGGCGCAGAATTTCAGCTTTTCGAACGTCGTCGTTGAAGGCAACCAGCGGATCGAGACAGCGACCATTCTGACCTATCTGGGGTTTGGTCGGGGCGAGGCCGTGAGCGCGGGGCAGGTCAATGATGCAGCCCAGGCGATCCGGGCCACGGGCCTGTTTGAAAGCGTCGATGTCCGCCCTCAGGGTGGCACTTTGGTCATCGAGGTCGTGGAATTCCCGACCATCAACCGCATCACCTTCGAAGGCAATTCGCGTGTCCGTGACGCAGAGCTTGCCGCCGTCGTGCGCAGTGAGGCGCGCCGGGTGTACAGCCCCACGCAGGCCGAGGCCGACACCGCCGCCATCACTCAGGTTTACGCCGATCAGGGCCGCATCAACGCCACGGTCTCTCCACGTATCATCCAGCGGTCCGACAATCGTGTCGATCTGATTTTTGAGGTCTTCGAAGGCGGCCTGACCGAGGTGGAGCGTATCAGCTTTGTCGGCAACCGGTCCTTTGGAGAACGTCGTCTGCGCCGCGTGCTCGAAACCAAGCAGGCGGGACTTTTGCGCGCGATCATTGGGCGCGATACCTTTATCGCAGACCGCGTGGCCTTTGATCAGCAAGTGCTGACCGATTTTTACCAGTCCCGCGGATATGTGGATTTTCAGGTCCAGAACGTCGATGTGGCGCTGACCCGCGAACGGGATGCCTATCTGATCACGTTCAACGTTCAGGAAGGCCAGAAGTTCGAATTTGGCAATCTGTCCGTCACATCCGAAATTGCAGGCGCCGATCCTGCGTTGTTTGAGGACGCCCTGCGTTTGCGCACTGGCGTGACCTATTCACCGGCCTTGATCGAACAGGACATCGCCCGGCTGGAACGGCTGGCCCTGCAACAGGGCCTCAATTTTGTGCGCGTCGATCCACGGGTGACACGCAATGACCGCACGCTGACGCTGGATGTGGAATTCGCGCTGGTGAACGGGCCACGGATTTTTGTGGAACGCATTGATATCGAGGGCAACAACACCACGCTGGACCGCGTGATCCGGTCCCGTTTTGACGCGGTGGAGGGGGATCCTTTCAACCCGCGCCAGATCCGGGAAAGTGCCGAACGCATCCGCGCCCTGGGCTATTTTTCGAACGCGAATGTGGATGCCCGTGAGGGGTCCAGCCCCGATCAGGTGGTGATTGATGTGGATGTGGCCGAGGCGCCGACCGGGTCTTTGTCCTTTGGCGGTAACTTTTCGACGGACAGCGGTTTCACGCTTTTGGCGCGGTTCAGCCAGCGCAATTTCCTCGGGCGTGGTCAGGCGCTGAGTTTCAACATTCAGGCCGGTGCGGAAAGCCGTGACATCGGATTTTCGTTCACCGAACCCCGTTTGCTGGGCCGCGATCTGAGCTTTGGCCTTGATGCAAGCTATAAGACCACCGACAACCAGAACGCTCAGTTTGACACGGAAACCGCGCAGTTCCGGCCACGGATCGGGTTCCCTGTGTCCGAAAACGGTCGCCTGACGGTTTTCTATTCCTATGATTACACCGATATTCAGGATGTTGACCCTGACGCGACCGTTGTGTCGCCGTTTATTCAGGCCGACGAAGGGGCCGTGGGCACCAATGCGCTTGGATATTCTTACAGCTATGACACGCGCCGGACGGGCCTGAACCCCAATGCCGGCGTGCTGTTCCGGTTCGGTCAGGAATTTGGCATCGGCGATGCCACATACATCGAGACCACCGCAGAGGTGACAGCGCAGACGCGGGTTCTGAATGAGGAGGTCGTGCTGCGGGCCACGCTGGAAGGCGGGTATCTGTCCTATCAGGATGGCAACAGCCGGATCACCGACCGGTATTTCCTCGGGTCCAGCACCATGCGCGGGTTTGAACCGGCGGGTATCGGCCCGCGGGATATCAACACCGGTGATGCTTTGGGCGGCAATGCCTTTGCGGTTGCACGCCTTGAGGCTGAGTTCCCGCTGGGTCTGCCAGAAGAATACGGCATTTCGGGCGGTGTCTTTCTGGATTACGGGTCTGTTTGGGATACCGGTATCGACAGCTCCGATATCGAGTACAACGACTTCACGCCACGTGCGATTGCCGGTGTGTCGCTGTTCTGGGATACGCCGATCGGGCCACTGCGGTTCAACTGGACAGAACCCTTGGATGTGCAGCCCAACGACAGCACCAAGCAGTTTGACGTGACGATTTCGACAGACTTCTGATGCGTCTTTTGCGGGCATTGGCACTGGGGATCGGCCTGTTGGCCGGTCCCGCCGTCGCGCAAGAGGTTACCCCGCCTGCGGGCACATCGGTCGAGATACAATCGTCGATCCTTGTTGTGGATTTTGACCGGCTGTTTAACGGATCCCTGTTTGGCCAACGGGTGGTGCAGGATTACCGGACCGCGAGTGAGGATCTGGCCGCCGAACAGCGCCGCCTTGCCGAAGCCCTGCGTGCAGAAGAACTCGAACTCGCAGCACAGCGGCCTACCATGGACATCAACATCTTTCGTCAGGAGGCCGAGGCGTTTGACGAAAAGGCGCGCGGCATCCGGCGCGCCCAAGACGCCAAGGTAGAGGCCCTAGAAGAGGAATTGGCACAAGGCCGTACCCAGTTTCTTGAGGCCAGCCGCCCCGTATTAGAGGCCCTTCTGATCGAAAACGGCGCGACCGTACTGATGGAACGGCGCTCTGCACTGTTGTGGTTGCCCGACACCGATATCACCGACGCCGCAATAGCGCGGATCAACGCCACCGTAGGCGATGGGACGACGGGGGACACAAGTGATCCCTAAGGCTTGCCCCACCATCGCGGGCTTGCTAGGCCCTCACAGCAACATCACAGGGACGCCCCAGCGGGCGGTCCACCCGAACGGAGCCTTCTATGTCTGACGTCATCACCACCGCCGATATCCAGTTGATCCAGCGGATCATTCCGCACCGCTATCCGTTCCTGCTGGTGGACAAGGTAATCAACATTGACGGCACGACCTCTGCCACGGGGATCAAGAACGTCACCATGAACGAGCCGCATTTTCAGGGCCATTTTCCGGGCACGCCGATCATGCCCGGCGTGACGATCATCGAGGCCATGGCCCAGACGGCCGCTGTCATGGTCGGAGCCACCATGGGGCTGATGGACAAGAACATGCTCATTTATTTCATGGGGCTGGACGGCTGCAAATTCCGCCGCAAGGTCGTGCCCGGTGACGTTCTGGAAATGAAGGTCGAGACAGTGCGCGGCAAACCGGGCGGTAAGGTCTGGAAGTTCAAGGGCGTCGCCACCGTCGAAGGCGACATGGCCGCCGAGGGTGAATTCACTGCCATGATGGATTTACAGGGCTAGACCATGGCAATTCACCCCTCCGCCATCATCGAAGACGGCGCCACTTTGGGGGCGGATGTCACCGTGGGCCCGTTTTGTGTGGTCGGGTCGCAAGTGACCTTGGGCGACGGGGTGGAGCTGAAATCCCACGTGGTCGTGACAGGCCACACATCGGTGGGTGAAGGGACGGTTGTCTATCCTTTCTGCGTATTGGGCGAAGTGCCCCAAGACGTGAAATTCAAAGGTGAGGCCGCGCGCCTTGAAATCGGTGCGCGCAACCGCATCCGCGAACACGTGACCATGAACACCGGCACCGAAGGCGGTGGCGGCGTGACCCGCGTGGGCGACGACGGATTCTTTCTGGCCGGCTGCCACGTGGCCCATGACGCGCAGGTCGGCAACGGGGTGATCATCGTCAATCAATCCGCCGTCGCAGGCCATTGCATCATCGAAGATGACGTCATCATCGGCGGCCTCTGCGGCATTCACCAGTTTGTCCGCATCGGGCGCGGGGCCATCATCGGTGCGCTGTCCATGGTGACAAATGATGTTGTGCCCTATGGCTTGGTGCAGGGACCGCGGGGCGAACTGGATGGTCTGAACCTTGTGGGTCTGAAACGGCGCGGTGTGGCGCGGGCCGATATCACCGCGCTGCGGGTTGCGTTCCAGACCCTCAAAGACGGGGAGGGGTCGTTCATGGAACGCGCCCGCCGGTTGGGGGAGGAGACCGACAGCGCGTACGTCAGCCAAATGGTCGAGTTTATCCTTGGCGACAGCGACCGACAGTTCCTGACGCCGCGATGACGATCGCCCTGATCGCAGGCACAGGCGGGGTACCGCCCGTTGTGGCCCGCGCCTTGATTGATCAGGGGCGCGTCCCCGTGATTTGCGAGATGATGGGCTACCCGAGCGAGGTTGAGGGCGATCTTCTGCGCGTCCCCTTCCGGCTGGAAACCCTCGGGACATTGCTGGACAGGTTGACGGCGCTGAATGTGTCCGAGGTCTGCATGGTCGGCGCGGTCCGCAGGCCGACCGTTGACCCAACGGCCATTGATGCGGCCACGGCCCCCCTTGTGCCGCAACTGACAGAGGCGATGGCCAAGGGCGACGACGGGACCTTGCGCGCCATCATTTCGCTGTTCGAGGCGCGCGGTTTCACGGTCGTCGGGGCGCATCAGATTGCCCCCGCATTGATGCCGTCCGCAGGGGTATTGACCAAAGTCATGCCGCCGGATCTGACAGTGGACCTTGCGATTGCGACCACAACGCTGGCGGAAATGGGACAGGCCGATCTCGGACAGGCGATGATCGTCAACAATGGGCAGATCATTGCGCGCGAAGACGCACGCGGAACCGACGCGCTGCTGTCGGATTTCTGCCCCGATCCTGCACGAGACACCACTGCCACGGACCCGTTTTCGGCGGTGCTGGACGGGGCCGCCGGACTGGTCGCGGGGGCTGCGGACTGGTTGTCGGGGCGGGACCACGATGACCCGCACAGCCCGGCTGTCGGAGGCTTTTTGTTCAAAGGCCCCAAACCGGGCCAGTCGCTGTTGGCGGATATGCCGACCATCGGGCCCTCCACATCGGAACGGGCGGTCCGCGCGGGTCTGGCGGGACTTGTGGTGCAGGAAGGCGGGGTCATGATCCTTGATCAGGCGCGGGTGGTCGATATTCTTGACCGGCACGGCCTGTACCTGTGGGTGACCCCGTGAAGGTCTTTGTCATCGCCGGCGAGCCTTCGGGCGACAGACTGGGGGCCGCCTTGATGGAGGGGCTGCGCCATGAAGCCCCCTCAGTCACGTTTGATGGCATCGGCGGGCCCTTGATGCAGGGGCAGGGGTTGGACAGCCTCTTTGCGATGGAAGAACTGTCGCTGATGGGGATCGCGGAAATCCTGCCCAAGTACCGCCACCTTAAACGCCGCATCCGCCAGACAGCTGAGGCGGTGATCGCGGCACAGCCCGAGGTTCTCATCACCATCGACAGCCCCGATTTCTGCCTGCGTGTGGCGCGGCTCGTCAAGGCAGGGTCCAATATCCGCACGGTCCATTATGTGGCACCAACCGTCTGGGCGTGGCGCGCGGGGCGGGCGGCCAAGATGGCGCAGGTGATCGACCACGTGCTGGCGCTTTTTCCGTTCGAGCCGCCGCTGATGGAGGCCGCAGGCATGGCCTGCGATTTTGTCGGCCATCCCGTTGCCACCGAGCCGCCGGTGTCACGGTCCGAAAAGGACGCCCTCGGGTTGGACGGTCCGGTGATGGTCGTCTTGCCGGGGTCGCGCCGGTCCGAGGTTGAACGCCTGTCCGACACGTTTGTCAAAGCCGTCCAAACCGCACAACTGCCACATCAGATCGTCATCCCGACGCTGCCCCATCTGGCCCCCCGCGTACGGGAGGTGTTCGCGCCTTTGGACCCTGTGTTGATCGGTCTGGAAGAGGACGCCAAAGCCGCCGCGCGCCAGCGCCTTGTGGCCATGGCGCGGGCTGATCTGGCCTTGGCGGCGTCGGGCACCGTATCGCTGGAACTGGCCGCCGCACGCACACCCATGGTCATCGCCTACGACATGAACTGGATCAGCCGACAGATCATCAGCCGGATGTTGTTGACGGACACCGTGACGCTGGTCAATCTGGTCAGCGAAACACGGATCGTGCCGGAATTCATCGGCAAGGATTGCCAGCCGCCCCTGATTGCTCAGGCCCTTCGCGATGTCGCTGCCGCCCCGCAGGCACAGCTGTCCGCGCTTGATCTGACAATGACGCGGCTGGGGCAGGGCGGTGATGCGCCCGGCCTGCGCGCCGCCCGTGCCGTTCTGGCGCGACTGCCCTGAAAGGAACCGCCCATGCCCGCCCCGATCAATGTGCTGAAAGACAAGCTTCTGCGGGGGGAGATGCAGTCAGGTCTGTGGCTGACGCTGGCCTCGGCAACGGTGGCCGAAATTGCCGGTCGGTCGGGAATGGACTGGTGTTTGATTGATGGGGAGCACGGGCCCAACACGCTTCAGACCATCGCGGCCCAACTTCAGGCCTTGGCCGGAACCCCCGCCCAGCCCGTGGTGCGCGTGCCTATGGGTGAAGACTGGATGCTCAAACAGGTGCTTGATCTGGGTGTGCAGACGGTGGTCGTGCCCATGGTGAACACCGGCGAACAGGCCGCCCAGGTGGCCGCCGCCGTGCGCTATCCGGGGCAGGGCACGCGCGGGATGGGGGCGGCCCTCGCGCGTGCCTCGCGCTACGGCGAAATCGTGGACTACGTGAGCAGCGCCAACGACCAGATCTGTCTGTTTGTGCAGGTCGAAAGTGCCGAGGCCGTTGCCAATATTGACGCAATCGCCGCGACCCCAGGCGTTGATGGGATCTTCGTAGGCCCCGCTGATCTCAGCGCGGATATGGGCTTTGTCGGGCAGCCCGACGCACCCGAGGTCCGCGCCGCCATAGATCACGTTTATGCCCGCACACAGGCGGCAGGCAAAATCATCGGGACAATCTCGTTTGATGAGAGTGATTTTGCGGTACAGGCCGAAAAGGGTGTGCGGTTCTTGGGGCTGGGCGGGGATGCGATGATCCTGTCTGGCGCGCTTCGGACCCTTGCGGGTAAGGCGCCCTAGGTTCTCTGGTTCTCAAATACCTCCGCCGGAGGCCCCAAAATTCGGCGAATTTTGGCAGCGCCCTAATAGGGCGCGTCTTCCAACACGCCATCGGCCGACATCTGCTGGTACAGCAGCCCTTCGCGCAACCCCCGATCCGCAACGGACAACCGATCCGTCGGCCAAAGCCGCATCAAGGTCTGCAAAATCGCAGCCCCCGACATGATCAGCGCTTGGCGGTCCTTGCCGATCCGCGGATCGGCACGGCGGCCGGCCTCACCCAGTTTCAGATAGCCCTGAATGACGGTGTCGATCTGATCGGATGTCATCCGCAGCCCGTCTACCTTCGTGCGGTCATAACGCCGCAGCCCCAAATGGCTGGCGGCCACGGTCGTGACCGTGCCGGAGGTGCCAACGATCTGGAACCCCTCGCGTTCCTGCTCCGACGTGCTTGGGGCGAATTTTTCAAGGTTCTCTTCAAAAAACCAGGACATCAGGGCAAATCGCGCACTGTCGTCTTCCACATCGGCGAACTGGTCGCGCAGGGTAGCCACCCCCAGCGGCACAGAAATCCAGTCCACAACTTTGGCAGCAGCAAACGGGCCCGGGTCCTGCCGGAACCCGGAATGGAGCCGCATGATCGCGCGCGGGCGTTCGCGCGGGGGCACTTTTGTCAGGTCAATCCACACCAGTTCGGTCGAGCCGCCGCCGATGTCCACGACCAGCAACTGATCGGACTTTGTGCTGACCAAGGGGGCACAGGAAATCACGGCCAGCCGCGCTTCTTCCTCGGGCTCGATAATCTCGAGGGTCAGGCCGGTTTCACGTTTGACCGATGCAATAAAATGTTCGGCGTTGCGCGCGCGCCTGCAGGCTTCGGTCGCCACCAGACGCATGCGTTCCACCTTGTGACGCTGCAATTTCTGACGGCACACGCGCATGGCATTGATCGTCCGCGCCATCGAGGCGCGGCTGAGTTTACCAGTCTGTTCCAGACCCTGCCCAAGCTGGACGGATTTGGAAAAGCTGTCGACCACGTGAAACTGGCTGCCCTTGGGTTGGGCAATCAGCATGCGGCAACTGTTCGTACCCAGATCGAGGGCGGCATAAAGCGCCTCGGTGCTGGGCGGTTTCGGCACGGGGTGCTCTACCGGCTTTGGGAACGCGCCCGCACCATCGGGACGCTTGGGCGCCATTGGTCACGCCCTCCATTTTCGAGTTACCCCCAAGGTAAGCACCGTGGCGCGTTCACGCAAGCGTTGTGATAAGCCTCATGATGGTGTTGCAGCTTTTGGGGGGCCTGTTTGCGGTGAGGGGTCGCCAAAAGCATCGTCCATGTCGAAAATGGGACGTATATTCACGGTGCCCGTGATTAGGTGGGCGAAACGCGAGTGAAAGAGGCAGAGAATCAAATGGCAGAGGTCACAGTCGTCTACTGGCGCGATATTCCTGCGCAGGTCATCGTGGGCAAGGGGCGGCGGGGCGTCAAAAAGCAGCTGAGTGAACGGTTCGAACAGGCCATTGACCGTGCTGCCATGAAGTCCGGCGCGGCGGAAACCGACGATTACCTTGCCGAATGGCGCAAGGCCCCGCCCTATGTCGTGGACGGCACGGACGCGGAGGCGGTGGAGGCTGTCGCTGCCCAGTTGGAGGCGGATTACGACAAAGACCGGCTTATGGCACTGATCAACAACGACGGCCGCGCGTGAGCGGCAAAATCACCACATTGAAGGAGGCTGTCATGGGGCTGTTGAATTTCGGCAAGACACAAACACCGGCGGATGCTGGCACCAACCCGCAGCTTGAGGCGTTTCTGGATGGCTATTCCATCGAAGTCATGCCGCGCACCGCCGAGAAAGTCGAAGATTTCACAGCGCTTTTGCCCAAAGGCACCCGTGTTTATATCGCCCACATCGAGGGCACCCCGATTGAGGACATGGTGCGCACGGCCAAGCGGCTGGCGGACGACGGCTATCCGGTAATGCCGCATTTTCCCGCGCGCATCATCAAGGACCGCGCGACGCTGGACAACTGGATTGCGATGTACCGGGGGGAGGCCGGTGTGGATCAGGCGTTGCTTCTGGCCGGTGGCGTGAACCAGCCCCACGGCGATTTTGACTCGTCCATGCAGCTGCTGGAAAGCGGCGCCTTCGGGGCATTCAAGCGGCTTCATGTGGCCGGTCATCCTGAAGGCAACAAAGACATCGACCCCGATGGCGGCTCTGCGAATGTGGATGATGCCTTGCGCTGGAAGCAGCGGTTTTCCGAAACCACCGATGCCGACATGGCCCTCGCTACGCAATTCGCCTTTGAGGCAGGGCCGATCATCGAATGGGCCGACAGTTTGAAGGCTGCGGGTATCACGCTGCCTATTCACATTGGCATTGCAGGTCCGGCGAAACTGCAAACGATGATCAAGTTTGCCATCGCCTGCGGGGTGGGCCCGTCCCTTCGTGTGCTGCAGCGGCGTGCCAAGGATGTGACCAAGCTGCTGTTGCCATTCGAACCCACCGAGGTGTTGACCGATCTGGCGGCGCACAAGGCCGCCAACCCTGACAGCAATATCGAACAGGTGCATTTCTTCCCGCTGGGCGGCATCAAGACCAATGCGAATTGGGCGATTGAACACGGTGGCGCGTCCGCCGTGCCAGCGGCGGCAGGCGGCTAGATACGGATTTTGCGCCGGTGCGGATCACCCGCTCCGGTGCGGTGGTTGGGCCAAGATGCCTGAGAAGGTTCGGGTTCCGGGCAAGGCGCGGGGCCGGGTCGTCCTTGCCAAACGGAGTGTTGTGAAATCGCGACAATGTCCGCATTCTTGGTGCAGCGAGCGGGGGACTGGACTTGGAAAAGATGACAGGATTGGCGGCAGGTCACGATCTGTGCATTCTAAGTATCAATCCGGTCGTGGGATGGATCGACGAATTCGTGTCGCCCCATGATCTGGCCCAGATCGAGGCCGCGCTGGCGCAGGTGACAACGCAGCCTGCACTGATCACGAGCGAGGACGGCCCTGTCGTCGATGAAAAGCGGGTCGCGCAGAGTTACAGGATCCCGGGCGGATCTATCCCTGTGGTTGATAGCGTCTTAAAGCAAATCGCGGCACTGCTGAATCTGAAACCGGCACAATGTGAATCGCCCGAACTGATCTCCTACGACGCTGGCGGAGAATTCAAACTGCATTTTGACGGAGCTTTGTCGGGGGTTATGCCGGAATATGCCGGAACGAACTGTCCGCCGAGCCAGCGTATATTTACAGCTGTGTTGTATCTGAACGAAGATTTTACGGGCGGCACAACCGAATTTCCGCGGCTTGATGTTGAAATCCAGCCAAAGAAAGGTCGTGTGCTGTTCTGGCAGAACACAAAACCCGGCACGACGAACGTCCATCCCTTCAGTATGCATCAGGGTTGTCCGGTGTTTGAGGGCAACAAACGGATCATCAGTTTCTGGTTTCGCGACCGACCGCATTTGCCCGCCGAGGGCCGTTCGGACAGCTGACATCTTTTTCGGAAAACAGGGGTTTATCGTCCAACCCAGCGACAGGACAGCGAAAAGTCGCGTCTGATCTTCTTGCGGGTTTTCGAACCAAGCGGTGAAACCTGCACCGGCAATAGACCGCCGGGGCAGATTTGAACTGTATCGTGGTTTATTACTTTTTTGATGTCGGGGACAACGGTTCGGACATGCCGATTTTGGCTGTCCGTGCGGCGTCGGACCCTTTGAGGACGAGAAGTTTTGAAATGTCGAATGTCATGATGAGACCCATTCTAAAATTTGAAGAAACGTAAGCGCTTAGCATTCACGTTAATAAATAGTTAACGGCGAGAGGCAGACCTGTCCATTTCAATTCAAGATTAAGGACAGAATCGCCGGTTTGCTGGCAAATACCGGCTCTCAGTTTCTGACCGGTGAATTATCTACCGGCTCCGGGGCACTGATTTTGGCCGTCCGTGCGGCCTCCGATCCTCTAAGAACGAGGAGTTTTGAGCGATCAAATTTCATGGTGAACCTTCTTGAATGAATAATAAATGCGGGCATAAAGACGCGAAAATTCGAATGATAAAAAGTTAATGTGTTGAGGCGTCTTTGTCCATTGTCGACGGTGTAGCCAGTCTCGCAAGCTTTCCAAGGGGGGCGCCGTGTGCAACGGTGCGGCTTATCCCGTCAACAAGATATGGATGGACCCCGCTATGTCCGGTTTCGACCCATTACTGGCACAACAAAAGCTGATGGGGCCATGGTGCGGTCGTCCGCTGGACGATCTGGGCGTGCTGCGCGTTCTAAACGAAACCGGATCCAAGCCTCCGTTGTTCTGGATTTGCAATGCGGGCCATGAGCCAAAAACCCTTGCCGAAACATTGGGGGACGACCAGCCCTTGGTGTTTTCCCGCTCCGCGCATCTGATTGTCCCGCCGGATCAAGACCAGCAGCCCACGCGCGACACCCTGACCCGATATCTGGCGCGCGAGGTGGTGCGCAACTTTGACGGGGGGGCGTTTGACATCGGCACCAGTTGTCAGGGCGCGTCAATGGTTATGAACCTTGCGCGAATTTTGCCTTCACAGGGGGTGCAGGTTCACCACCTTTGCCTGATCAACTGCGCCATACCGCCCGTTGAAACGCACCGCCCCGCATTGCTGATCTATGGCGATCAAGACGTCGCACATGACCCGTTTTCCACCGATCCTGCCGCGGCCAAAGCGCGGGCGGTTGCTGCATATTCGCGGTATCGTCGCGTGGTCCTTCCGGTTGGCCACGGACAGTTTTACAGCCCTGCGATCCTTCCGGATATCCTGTCTCAGTTTGCCGGATTCAGGGATGCGCCGGTGTCGGACAGGTCTGTGATGGCCGAGGCCAGTTCGCCGACCGTCGGGTGATGCAAAAGCATGGACGGGTGCACATCGAGGCCCGTCTTTTCGCTGAGGTACAGGCACAGATTGACCAGCGTCAGGGAATCCCCGCCAAGGTCGAAAAAGTCGCTGTCCGTGTCGATCCCCTCATCGGGGTATCCGGCTTTGAATGCGTTCAATACGTGGACAAGGCTTTCGTCATAGGTCAACAAATCCGGCCTCCTTTACGGTCGACATCCTTTTCAATTCTGCCAGCGCGATTTTGTCGGACATGGTGCGTGGCAGGCGCTGTGTGACCAAAATCCGGTCGGGTCGCCGGAACGAAGCCAGCGAAGACCTGATCGTGTTTTTGAGTGTATCGCCGTCTGCGCGGGCCTCAACGGCCAAAAAGACCAGATCGTCCAGCGATCCGTCTGCCAGCGCCGAAAAGGCAATGCAATCGCGGACGCCTTCGATGTTCTTCACGTCTGTTTCCAGTTCGGTCAGGCTGATGTTGACAGATTTACGGGTCACAATCTGATCGGACCGGCCAGCGATAAACAGAAAACCGTCGTCGTCCTGCCATCCCAGATCGCCGGTATCCACAAGGATCGCATCGCCCATCAGGTTCGATTTGGCGTATATCCGACCGACCTGTCCGGCGGCGCAGGCCGCCCCGGTGTCATCTTCGATCTTCACGGTGATCTGCGGAAACGGCCTGCCAACGGACCGTGGTTTTGCCTCAATATCGGGGCCGGACAGCACAGACACCGCACCCACCCCGGACATGGAATACAAATTGCGCACGTGGGGGGTGAGCTTTTGGTAAGCACGGACAAGATCATCGGGGGAAATCGGCCCGCCGATCGACGACAGACGTGTGATATGGGGATAGGCACAGCCGTCAGCTGAGGCGCACCTTTCGCTGTGAAACGCGAGCAGGTCAGTGATGACCACTGGCGGCAGGCCGACAAATTCGATGTCCGGTCTGGACAGGGCGGCGTGCAGATCGGATGTCCGGTAAAGCAACGGCAGACTGATCATGAACGTGCCGTACACAAAAGCCTTAACCCAGTGCATCAGAATGGCCCCGAAGGCGAGGCTTCCGACGCTGACCGACGGGGGCAGGACCGGAAGATCCAGCACTGCGCCCGAGGCGCGAAGCCCCTGCAAAACGGACCGATGTGATTTTCTGCGATACCGCGGAAGGCCGGTTGTCCCTGATGAGGACAGGATCAAGGCGTCACTGTCGCCCGAAGCGTCGGAGAAGGTCATCTCGGTGCCAAGCGGGGCGATCTCTACGCGCGGGGGGATCAGCGTCATCCCACCGCGCCGCGCGAAACTTTTGGAATCCGTGAATACGATATCAAGACCGGCTTTGTCCTGCGCGGCCTGAAGTTCGCCAATGGTCTGTCTGCAGTCAAGACAAAGAACCACGGCCCCGCAGGCCCAAAGCGCGATCACGGCTTCAAAGGTCCGAAGGCGATCGACCGCGACGATCCCGACACTTGCGCCAGGGCCCACGCCGTGCGCCCTGAAAAAATCGGCCAAAGCATGGGCCGAGGTCATGATCTGGCCGCGCGTATAGCGTTGGCCGTCCTGTTCGATGCTGACAGCATCGGGGTTCTGTCGCGCCTGATCGGCTATGATTGCGCCGATGTTATGATTGTCAGATTGCATTGACGGCTGCTCTGGCATCGGCAAACAGGCGCGCGCCAAGGTCTGTCAGCTGTGCATGGTCCGCGACTGTTTTCTCGCAATCCCGAAATGCCGTGACCGCGCGGGATTGATGGATGCGCAAATCGTCCGCCCAGGGCAATGTGTCGGCTGAGGTCAGCACATCCTGCGCAGCGGCTGCCATTCTGGCCGAAACCCAAAGGGCATGAAATATCCCCTCCATCGGGCGCGGTTGCCTGCGCAGTGGGGACGCATAAGCGGCATCGGCGTCGTTCAGGACCACCGGATCGTCAAGGTGGAACAAAAACATCTGCTGATGCGAACTTTCGTGGACCAGCGCCATCATCACGGTCGCCGCGTCATGGAACCCCAGCGGGTTCATCAAAATTGCCCCGAAGGCATCGAAAACTGCGGCCCCGCCGAATTTCTGGTCGCTCTCGCTGTCCGACACGGCCAGATAAATGTCGGTGGCAAGCAACTGCATTTCTTCAACCCACGGACCGGACGCCTGCGCCAGACCGTCCAACGCGTCCTTTATCTGGGCCTTGGCCCGATCAACATCGTCCGCTGCGGGGGGGTGCAGGGTGGTTGTCAGCCCCACGTCATCGGCAAAGACACGGCCCAGCAGGGTCATGTCATCCGGATGCATGGCGCTGTCGCTGAAGGCGGTGACGGTAAAGGGCGGCGTCGGGGCGGACGGTCTGGCCCTGAGGTCTTCCAAAATACGGTAAAGGTCCGGAAGGCGGGCAGGGTCGCCGTCCATCGCGGTTTTGACCAAGGCTGCGTGAAGCGCGAAGACGACCGGGTCTGGAAAACCGTCCCTTTCGGTCAAAGAGGTCAGTTCGGCCCGCGACACCGGGGCAGGGACGTGCCCGTCAAAAACATCAAAAACGAGATGGTCTAGCGATACCGCAAGCTTGGCGCGCACGGCATCGCGGGTCTGTCTTACATAATCAGGGTTCGGAGAAATATAGGTCTGCACGAAAGGTCCACTTATAGGTCATCGCGGGGTGATCAGGGCCAACGGCGGCCTTCGCAACCGGCGTAAGGATATATCGTCAATGGGTTGGAGGATTTAAGTTCTGATGTCTTTGGCCCAAGGATACCGATTTGACGCAAGGGGGCAACTTAATCTGTCGCAGCTGTTTGCGGCAAAGCCTGAAGGGGGCTGCCCTGTCATGGCGCGCCGTACATCTGCTGGGTCGGGCGGCGTTTCACGACGACAAAATTGTCCCCATATTCCGGGTCCCGCCTCATCATCTTCATGAAGACAAACCGGGCTGACGTCGCCCTTGTGTCCGCCTATGTCGCATGTATGCCGACCCGTCTGCACCAGTGTGCATAGGGTCTGAAAAACACACCAGCGAGAGGCCGCCATGACCCGCACCGTTATCGAATCCAAAACCAAGACCGCAGTGATGGGCTTTGACGAACCGTTCTGCGTTATCGGGGAGCGGATCAATCCCACCGGGCGCAAAATCCTGAACGAAGAGTTGGAACGTGGTGATTTCAGCCGGGTTGAGGCGGACGCCATTGCCCAGACCATGGCGGGTGCCACGGTGCTGGACATCAACTCCGGTGCGGTGTTCTCCAACAAGATGGCCGAGGACCCACGCTATGCGGACAACAACTTTGTCGAACCCGCATTGATGAAAGAACTGGTCGAACGTGTGCAGGCGGTCTGCGACACGCCGCTGTGCATCGACAGCTCCGTTCCCGGTGCATTGGAAAACGGGTTGGCCGCCGCCGAGGGACGTCCGCTTCTGAATTCCGTGACAGGTGAGGAAGAACGGCTGGAACTGGTGTTGCCGCTGGTCAAGAAATACAACGTGCCTGTTGTGGCGATTTCCAACGACGACACGGGCATTTCCGAGGACCCGGAGGTGCGCTTTGCCGTGGCCAAGAAGATCGTCGAGAGGGCTGCGGATTTCGGCATTCCGGCCCATGATATCGTGGTGGACCCGCTGGTTATGCCGATCGGGGCAATGGGCACCGCCGGTTTGCAGGTCTTCACTTTGGTGCGCCGCCTGCGTGAGGAACTGGGCGTGAACACCACTTGCGGCGCGTCCAACATCTCATTCGGTTTGCCCAACCGCCACGGCATCAACAACGCGTTTTTGCCCATGGCCATGGGGGCGGGCATGACGTCTGCCATCATGAACCCCGTGGCGCTGCCCGTGGGGCCAAAGAAGATCGCCGAGAAACGCGCAGAGATTGAGGCCGCAGGTATTATCTTGCCGGACGGCATGGACGACGAGGCTTTCGTTCAGATGTTCGGCATGGGATCAACCAAACCGCGTGCGGGCAAAGAGATGGAAGCCATCCGTGCCGCCAATTTCCTGACCAACAACGATGACGGTGGCGGCAAGTGGATCGAATTCAACCGCGAGGCGCCCAAAGCAGGCCAGGAAGGCCGCGGTCGGGCGGGGCGGACAGGCGGGCGCCGTCGCCGGACGGGGTGATCATATTTGACAGGGATCGGATCGGCTTCGCCGATCCGATCCGTTGTTTGGACGTGGCCGGTATAAGACACAAAACCTTTGGCGCGTGACGCATCGGTTGATTTCAGGTATTTTTGAACCAGAGAAACGAAGGCCGCACGCCATCGCTGACGGTGTTTATTGATCGGACCGGTCGAGAGATTTTCTGTAGTATACCCGCTGAAACGCGCCATCGGTTTGTCGGTGCGTTTCTTCGTATCCCAGATGTGGATAGAGTGACTGGTTCGCTGTCATTGCGACGTTCGTGTACAGCGTCACCGAGGCTTTGCCGGCAGCGCGCGCTGCGTTTTCGCACAAATCAATCAGGGCTTTGCCGATCCCTGCGCCAGCAAAAGCCGGGTCGACGGCGACGTTTTCCAGCATCATCGTGTCCTGCTGTCCGAAGAAGACGATGAAGCCGGTCACACGGCCATCACCCTCGGCCACGTGGACACTGCCATCCGCGATCTGACCTTCGAAATCTGCGACCATGGGGGCGGGTTCGCGTCCGATTGCGGCGATATATTGTGTGTAGGCCGCCCGCGCGATGTGGCGGATGACGGGGGCGTCGGCGGGGGTTGCCGGACGCAGCTGCATCAATAGCCGCGCCAGATCCAGCCGCCGCCAAAGATGCGGCTGCTGTCGCCGTCGTAGAACACGCAGGCCTGACCGGGGGATACGCCTTCTTCGGGGGTCAGAAGGTCGACTTCGGCGGTGGTGGGGGACAGGGGGCGAACCACGGCCTCAACCGGGGGTTTGGTGGAACGCACTTTGACCGACAGGTGACGTTCGGGCACCGCATCGAAGGCATCATCCCCCAGCCAGTTGATTTCACGCACAGGCACGGTGCGGGTCGTGAGCATGTCTTTGGGGCCAACGATCACCTGCCGTTTGTCCACATCCAGTTTCACCACATAAAGAGGGTCGGCAAGCCCGCCGATGCCAAGGCCGCGGCGCTGGCCGATGGTGTAGTGAATGACGCCCTTGTGCTGGGCCAGGACAGTGCCTTCCACATCGACGATGTCACCCGGCTCTGCCGCACCGGGACGCAGCTTTTCGATGACCTGCGCGTAATTGCCGTTGGGCACAAAACAAATGTCCTGACTGTCGGGTTTATCGGCCAGCGACAGCCCGTATTTGCGCGCGAGGTCCCGGGTCTGCTCTTTGGAGGCATGGTGACCCAGCGGGAAGCGCAAGTAATCCAGCTGTTCTGGCGTGGTGGAGAACAGGAAATAGCTTTGGTCCTTGGTCGGATCGGCGGCGGAGTGAAGTTCCGCGCCATGATCGCCCATCATGCGTTGGATGTAATGCCCCGTGGCCATGCAATCGGCGTCGAGGTCCTTCGCCGTTTCCAGCAGGTCCTTGAACTTCACCCGTTCATTGCAGCGGATGCAGGGCACAGGCGTCGCACCGGCCAGATAGCTGTCCGCAAATTCATCCATCACGGCTTCTTTGAAGGTATTTTCATAATCGAGGACGTAATGCGGAAAGCCCATGTCCTCGGCCACGCGGCGGGCGTCATGGATGTCGCGCCCGGCGCAACACGCGCCCTTTTTGGCGAGCGCTGCCCCGTGATCGTAAAGCTGCAATGTCACGCCGACCACGTCATACCCCTGATCGGCCAGCAGTGCCGCCACGACCGAGCTGTCGACGCCACCCGACATGGCCACAACCACACGGGTTTCGGACGGAGGCTTGGCAAAGCCAAGGGAATTCAGGCTCGGATCGAGGGGCATGGGCTGACCTTTCGGGATATCGGTCGGAATATATGAAAAATGTAATCACTCTCAAGGGGCGGCTTTACGTGTTCTTAGGGGGATTTGGTCACAAGGGCCTTAGAAATCAGCCGAAGGGTTCAGAAGATGTACTTGAAAAAGATTGACGGGCCACGGTCGGTCAAGCTGCCAGATGGAACGGTGATGACACGCGCTGACCTGCCGCCGGCCGACACCAGACGCTGGGTCGCGTCGCGAAAAGCCTGCGTTGTCAGGGCTGTAGCCTACGGGTTGCTGGTCCGGGACGAGGCGAAATCCATGTACGGCTTGTCCGAGGATGAACTGTCGGAATGGGAGGCCGCGGTGCGTAATCATGGCGAGATCGCTTTGAAGGCCACCACTGTCCAGAAATATAGACAACTTTAAGAAGAGTTGTAAACTTTACGGTTTCCGGTAACGTGTGGTTAACCATTCTTACTTTATGGTCGTGGCAGACATAGATTGAGCGGAGAAGCGTAATGCGCGTATTGCTGGTAGAAGACGATCCCTCCACGGCCAAAAGCATCGAACTGATGCTAAGCCATGCGAATTTGAATGTGTACACGACCGATCTTGGGGAGGAGGGGATCGATCTTGCGAAACTGTATGATTACGATCTGATCCTTCTGGACATCAACCTGCCGGATATGAACGGCCATGAGGTGCTGCGCCAACTGCGATTGAGCCGGATCGACACGCCTATTCTGATTTTGTCCGGTGAGGACGGCACTGAAAGCAAGCTCAAAGGCTTCGGGTTCGGGGCAGACGATTACATGACCAAACCCTTTCATCGCGAAGAACTGGTGGCGCGGATACATGCCATCATCCGGCGGTCGAAAGGCCATGCGCAATCCATCATCCGGACGGGTGCGATTGCCGTGAACCTGGATGCCAAAACGGTTGAGGTGGATGGCGTGCCGGTGCATCTGACCGGCAAGGAATACCAGATGCTGGAACTGTTGAGCCTGCGAAAGGGCACGACCCTGACCAAAGAGATGTTTCTGAACCATCTGTATGGCGGCATGGATGAACCCGAACTCAAGATCATTGACGTGTTTATTTGCAAGCTGCGCAAAAAACTGAGCGAGGCCGCAAATGGTGAGAACCATATCGAAACGGTATGGGGGCGTGGCTATGTCCTGCGCGATCCCGAACCAGCCGGCATGATGGACGATGAAAAGCTGGCTGTCGGGGCCTAGGATCCATCGGGTCGCGCGGTCGGACAAAGTGCTGCCGCGCGACTGACCTGCACTGGACCTGACAGGGTCTCAGACCTATCACTGTCCCATAGATCGGATTTGGTGGGATAGGGGCCTCAGGTGAGTGACACATCAGACGTGACAGGGCTGTCTCGGACGGAAGCAGAACACGAACTTAAGCGGTTGGCTGACACTTTGAACGCCGCCAACGTTCAGTATCACGGAGAGGACGCTCCGACCCTGACGGATGGCGAGTATGATCGCCTTAAGCGTCGCAACCTCGAGATCGAGGCCCTGTTTCCCGACCTGAAACGTGCGGATAGCCCCAGCGATGTGGTCGGGGCCGCACCGTCGGACGGATTTGGAAAAATCACCCATACGGTTCGGATGCTGTCCTTGGGCAATGCCTTTGATGATGAGGACGTGCACGAATTCGACCGGTCCATTCACAAGTTTCTGGGTTTGTCGCCGGGGTCTGTCCAATATACGGCTGAGCCGAAGATCGACGGGCTGTCATTGTCGCTGCGCTACGAAAACGGCACTTTGCAATATGCGGCCACCCGGGGGGACGGCGCGACCGGGGAAAATGTGACAGAGAACGCCCGCACCATCGCGGATATCCCCCAGACTTTGCCCGACGCCCCCGATGTGATCGAGGTGCGGGGGGAAGTCTACATGTCCCACGACGATTTCGATGCGCTTAATGCTGCACAGGACAGCGCGGGTGCAAAGCCTTTCGCCAACCCGCGCAATGCGGCGGCAGGTTCGTTGCGCCAGCTTGATCCCTCCGTCACCAAATCCCGCCCGCTTCGGTTTTTTGCCTATGCGTGGGGTGATTTGTCGGCCGCGTTGTCGACGACACAATCGGGGGCGATTGCGCGGTTGGCGGAGTTGGGGTTCCAAACGAACCCGCTGACCCGGGTATGCGCCGATCCCGAAGACATGATAGATCATTACCGCCACATCGAAGCACGCCGGGCAACGCTGGGGTATGACATTGATGGCGTGGTCTATAAGGTGGACGACCTGAATTTACAGGCACGGCTGGGCTTTCGATCGACCACGCCCCGATGGGCCATTGCCCATAAATTCCCCGCCGAACTGGCCTGGACCCGGCTGGAAGAGATTGACATTCAGGTGGGTCGCACCGGCGCGCTCAGCCCGGTGGCACGCCTTCAACCGGTCACAGTGGGCGGGGTCGTCGTGTCGAATGCGACCCTGCACAATGAAGATTACATTGCGGGTCGCGGAAGCGACGGCGCGGACATCAGGGACGGCAAGGACATTCGCGTCGGCGACTGGGTTCAGGTCTATCGCGCAGGGGACGTGATCCCCAAGGTGGCCGACGTTGATCTGTCCAAACGGCCCCACACCTCTGCTCCATTCGAGATGCCGGCCACATGCCCGCGCTGCGGTTCGCCCGCCGTTCGCGAGGAGGGGGATGCCGTGCGCCGGTGCACCGGCGGATTGATCTGCCCTGCTCAGGCGGTTGAGAAACTCAAACATTTCGTCTCGCGCGCGGCCTTCGATATTGAGGGGCTGGGGGCCAAACAGGTTGAGGCATTTTATGATGACAGCCAACTGCCTGTGAAAGAACCCGCTGACATTTTCACGTTGCGCGCCCGCGATGATGCCGCGCTTGCCAAGTTGGCAAATCGGGATGGCTGGGGTGCGACAAGCGTCAACAACCTTTGGCAGGCCATTGATGAAAAAAGAGAAATCGGTCTGGGGCGTTTGATTTTCGCTTTGGGCATCCGCCACGTGGGCGAAGTGACGGCACAGGATCTGGCCCGCCATTTCGGATCGTGGAACGATCTGGCCGGAACGGTGTCCGAGGCGCGTGCGGCGGCTTTGGCCTACCGAGCCGCCGATGAGGCGGAGGAACGTGAACGCGCGGCTGCCGTTTCGGAAGGGCGGCGTGCGCGCGTGGGCGAGGCCCGCAAGGCGGCACTTTTGGCGGCCGCGGTGCCAGCGCAGGCCGCGCGCGCATGGCAGCACCTGATCGACGCGGACGGCATCGGCGCCACGGTGGCCCTGTCGCTGTCCGATGCCTTGTCCAACCCGGACGAAAGCGGTGCGATCAATCGGCTGATTGACCAGTTGGCGCGGATCGTGCCGCCCGAGGCCCGCGATACCTCAAGCCCTGTGGCGGGAAAGACGGTGGTCTTCTCCGGCACCCTTGAAAAGATGACCCGCGCCGAGGCCAAGGCCCGCGCCGAGGCGCTGGGGGCCAAGGTCAGCGGATCGGTCAGCAGCAAAACCGATCTTCTGGTCGCTGGCCCCGGTGCCGGGTCCAAGGCCACGAAGGCCGCCGATCTGGGCATCGAGACCCTTGATGAAGACGGCTGGCTGTCGCTGATTGGCGACGCATGAGCGCGCAGACCGGCAGACCTGAGGTTCTTTGGCCGCTGTTTGGCACGCTTGAGGCCCTTGACGGGATCGGCCCGAAATCGGCGGAGGCTTTGGCCAATGCACAGATCGAGAAACCCCGTGACCTATTGTTTACCTTGCCAAATTCGGGGGTCGACCGCAGCCGACGTGCGTCGATCCTTGAGGTGCAGGCCCCTGCTGTCTGCACGGTTGAGGTCACGGTCGGGGCACATAATGCACCCAGCCAGCGGGGGCGTCCCTACCGGGTGATGGTTGAAGATGCGCAAACCACCTTTCAGTTGGTTTTTTTCCGCAGCCACGGTGACTATCTGCGCAAACAGCTGCCGACAGGACAGCGCCGCGTCGTGTCTGGCAAGGTCGAAATGTTCGACAGCATTGCCCAGATGGTCCATCCCGATCACATCTTGACCCCTGACGAAGCCGAACAGATTCCGCCATACGAACCGGTCTATCCCCTGACCGGATCATTGACCCAAAAGGCGATGTTCAGGGCGACCAGGGACCTGTTGGCGATGGTGCCCGAACTGCCGGAATGGATCGACCCTGCATTGCACCAGAAAGAGGGCTGGCCCGCGTGGAATGAGGCGCTGCACCAAGCGCATCGGCCGATGTCTTCGGCGCAGGTTGCGCCTACGTCGCCCGCGCGCCACAGGCTCGCCTATGATGAGGTTCTGGCCCATCAGTTGACCCTTGCGCTGGCGCGCGCGCAACTCCGGCGCAGCCGCGGTCGCGTGACCCGTGGAGACGGGACGCGCCAAAGGAAGGTTCTGGCGGCGCTGGAATTTTCTCCCACGGGCGCGCAAACCCGCGCAGTGGCCGAAATTGCAGAGGATATGGCGCAGCCGCACCGCATGAACCGCCTGCTGCAGGGGGACGTGGGGTCGGGCAAGACCTTTGTGGCGCTGATGGCGCTGCTGGCGGCGGTTGAGGCGGGCGGGCAGGGCGTCATGATGGCCCCCACCGAAATTCTGGCCCGCCAGCATCTGGACGGGCTGCGTCCCTTGGCAGATCAGGCGGGTGTCGTCCTTGACCTGTTGACCGGTCGGGACAAAGGGGCCGCGCGGCGCAGCAAACTGGAGGCTTTGGCGGCGGGCAATATCCAGATCCTTGTCGGGACCCATGCCGTGTTCCAGAAAGACGTGGTGTTTCGCGACCTGCGGCTGGCGATCATTGACGAACAGCACCGGTTTGGCGTTGCGCAGCGCATGGAACTGGGCGCCAAGGGTGAGGCGGTCGATGTGTTGGTGATGACAGCGACCCCCATCCCCCGGTCGCTTGCGCTGGCGCAATACGGCGATATGGATGTGTCTGTACTGGACGAAAAACCGCCCGGCCGGACCCCTGTGACCACTGCGCTGGTGGCCACGGCGAAAATGGATCAGGTGATCGAACGGTTGCGGGCGGCCGTGGCCGAAGGACGTCAGTGCTATTGGGTCTGTCCGTTGGTGGAAGAATCCGAGGTCAGCGACATGACCGCCGCCGAAGAACGGTACAAACGTCTGCGTGCGGCCTTGGGCGAAGGCGTGGTGGGGCTGGTTCACGGCCAGATGCCGCCGGCAGACAAGGACGCGGCGATGGCGCGTTTCGTGTCGGGGGACACCAAGGTCCTTGTGGCGACAACGGTGATTGAAGTGGGGGTGAACGTGCCCAATGCCTCCATCATGGTGATTGAAAGGGCTGAAAGTTTCGGTCTGGCACAGTTGCACCAATTGCGCGGGCGTGTGGGCCGCGGGGCCGCGCAGTCGACCTGCCTTCTGCTGTATCAGGCGCCTTTGTCCGAAAACGGGCGTCAGCGGCTCGAGATTATGCGTGAAACCGAAGACGGATTTCGCATTTCCGAAGAGGACCTCGCCATGCGCGGGGCGGGTGATGTGATTGGTACGGCGCAATCGGGACTGCCCCGCTTCCGCATTGCCGATCTGGAACGGCAGGCGGCATTGATGGCTGTGGCGCAGACAGACGCGCGCAAGTTGCTGCACGACGATCCGACGTTGGAAAGTGACAGGGGCCGCGCGGCCCGCGTGCTTTTGTGGTTGATGGAACAGGACAAGGCGATCCGTTTGATTTCAGTAGGTTAGGGTCAAATGGAACATTTTGTTCACTTTTGTTCTCAAAAAGTTCTTGCATTAACCAATCGTAAATGAGAACAAAGGTGCAACAAAGAGAACACGAGCAAGAGGAACATCAAAATGGCACGAGAGATCAAAGAGGTTGTTGTCCGGTCTTCTGACACACTTATCGCAGATGCTCTGGGTGTGGTCAGCTTGATGGTCATGTTGTTCGGTGCGTTGTCTTTGCCCAGTTTCTTTTAACTGCCTGCGCGTTTCGTGCGGTACATCCAGATCTTCTGTCCCAAACCTTCGATCTGTTAACGTCCGACACTGCCTGTCTCGACCTGAATAGGGATCCTGCCTTTCCCGAATTCGTACCGGTCCCAACACGAAACGCATATCTGCCGCCGCTTTCCCTGTCCCGGAAAGCGGCGGTTTTTTCTTTTGGCGGGGGCGGGTCAGGCGGTTTTGGTGTCGCGGGCGTCGGTCATAGCCTCAAGCGTGGCATCAAAGGCCAGCATGATCGACGCATGGCGATTTTTGTAATCTGCGGCGGGGCCAAGAACCTCAAGACCGTCGAACGGGGCATCGGGGGCCGGACCAGCGGATTTCAGCATCGCATGAAGCTGGTCGCGGCCCCGCTGCACCTCGTCCTGTGTCCGGCCGATGATGTTGTGGCCCACCACAGAGGCGGCGGCCTGACCCAGTGCGCAGGCCTTTACATCCTGCGCGAAGGCCACGACGCGCCCGTCTTCGACCTGCACATCCACCGTCACGGTTGACCCACACAGCGGCGAGCGGCGTTTGGCCGTGGCATCCGCGTCCGCCAGCCGGGTGCGATGGGGGATATCGGCTGCCAGCCCCAGAATACGGGTGGAGTACAATTTGATCAGATCGGCGTCAGCGGTCATATCGTTGCCTTTGCTGTGTCTGACCTCTAGATAGGCGTTTCGATCCCGAGTGCCAAAGGAAAAGCTGTCATGGGTTTTGATCCGTCCACTTTGAAGTTTGATTCCAACGGGTTGATCCCCTGTATCGCCCAAGCTGAAGACACGGGCGAGGTGTTGATGATGGCATGGATGAATGCGGATGCCGTCACCATGACCCTTGAGACAGGGCGGGTGACCTATTGGTCGCGGTCGCGACAGGCGTTCTGGATCAAGGGCGAAACATCGGGACATGTCCAGAAGCTTGTCGATCTGCGAATTGATTGTGACCGCGACTGCCTGCTGGCCGTGGTTCGCCAAACCGGTGCGGCCTGTCATACCAACAGACGGGTGTGTTTCTATACCTCTGTAATCAGTGGGGATGAAACCGAACTGATGGCGCCCATGACATCGTGAGGGAGCCTCCGGCGGGAGTTTTTCCGGCCAGGTGAAGACGGGGTCACAGCCCGACCATCGCACGGATGTCTGCGGGGCTGGCGCCGTCTTCGCGGTACTTGGCGATGGCACGTGCATCGTCGCGTTTTGCAAGACGCTTGCCGGTGTCGTCGCGGATCAGCCGGTGGTGGTGGTATATGGGGGTTGGCAGGCCAAGCAGATGTTGCAGGACAACGTGGATCTTTGTGGCCTCCTGCAGGTCACGCCCGCGCACCACATGGGTGATGTTCTGGGCCGCATCATCGAGGACCACCGAGAGGTGATAGGACGTGCCCATATCGCGCCGCGCCAGAACAATGTCGCCAATGGTCTCGCGCACATCCTGCGCGCAGAACGTGATGGTCCGGGGGGCACCGCCGCCGGTTTCTTCGAAGGCAAACGTGGTCGTCGACAGACGGTCCAGACAGCGATCCATATGCAGACGCAGCGCCATATTGTCGGGAAGGGGGGCGTTTGGCGCGGGCCCGTCGGGCCGGCAGGTTCCGGGGTAGATCACCCCGTCGGGACCCATCAGGTGCAGCCCGCCTTCCTGCGGGGCCGCGACCGCGGCCATGATGTCGCGGCGGGTGCAGGTGCAGGCATAGGCCAGACCTTCGGACCACAGCCGCGACAGGGCATGTTGGTAGACCGCCTGCCTGTCGGACTGGCGCATCACAGGTGTCGGCCAGTCAAGGCCCAACCAGGTCAGGTCGTCGAATATCTGGGATTCCCATTTCGGGCGTGCGCGGGAGAGGTCGATATCTTCGATGCGCAAGACAAACGTGCCGCCGTCTGCCTGCGCCAGATCATGGGCCATAAGAGCCGAATAGGCGTGACCAAGATGAAGCGGCCCCGTCGGGGACGGCGCAAAGCGTGTGATCATGTCTTCTGCAGGATGATTACGTCCGATCCGGTGACTTTTTCGCTCAGATGCGGGCCGTGTTCGCGAAACAGCTGTGTCGCCACGCCCGACGCAAGACTGTCGTCCAACGCCCTGATATAGTTTGCATCCTGCAACGTGGGATCGTTGTAACTGAAGGCCAGGAGCCCGCCGGATGCGAGACTGTCCAGCAGTTGCGACAACATCTCTGGCGGGGCGGCGCCAAGGGAGACGACGCCGGTGGCGACAATGATGTCATAATCGCCCGCCTGAACGGGGATTTGCCCGATCTGCCCCAGCCATGTCTGGCGGTAAAGGGGCGCGGCCCCATAGGTCTTTGCGCGGGCTTGCGCCAGCATTTGCGGCGAAATGTCGGTGCCGTCGACGGTTGTAAATCCCGCCTTGCGCAGGGCGAGGCCGGACAGCCCCGTGCCGCAGCCGAAATCGAGAACCGGGGTCGAAAGATCGGGGGATTGCGCCATAAGGGCCTGCGCCACACGGTCGGGCGTGGCATAGGCCAGTGCGGTTACATCCTCCTCATAGGTGGCGGCCCAGTCGGCGTAGATTTTCTGCGTTTCTTCGGGCGAACGCGGGGTCCACAGGCTATTGTCGTTGGTTTTATCTGTCATGACCCAAGCCTAATCGGCAGGCTCAGGCGGCGTCCAGTGCCGATTGGCCCAACCACGCCTGCCAGTCTGCCTTGGCGCGGTCGGTATAGGCCTTATAGCGATCCTTACGGCCGCGCCTGCCGGCCTTCAGCCCTTCGACCGGAGGGAACAGACCGAAGTTGACGTTCATCGGCTGAAAGGTCTTTGCCTCCGCCCCGCCGGTGATGTGGGTGACCAAGGCCCCCGTGGCCGTGGTGTGGGGCACGGCGTCCAGCGTGCGACCCTGCATATCGGCCGCGGCCAGCCGACCGGCCAAAAGGCCCATCGCGGCACTTTCAACATAGCCTTCGACGCCGGTGATCTGGCCCGCAAAGCGAATGTTCGGCCGCGATTTCAGGCGCATCTGGCCATCCAGCAATGTGGGCGAGTTCAGGAAGGTGTTGCGATGAATGCCGCCCAAACGGGCGAACGACGCATCCTGCAATCCGGGAATGCGTTTGAAAACATCCGTTTGCGCGCCGTACTTCATTTTGGTCTGGAAGCCCACGATATTGTAAAGTGTGCCAAGGGCATTGTCGCGCCGGAGTTGGACCACGGCCCAGGGTTTGACATCGGGTTGATGCGGATTGGTCAGGCCCACCGGTTTCATCGGCCCGTGGCGAAGCGTTTCGCGACCCCGTTCGGCCATGACCTCAATGGGAAGGCAGCCGTCAAAATACCCCGCCGTTTCACCCTCTTTGAATTCGGTCTTGTCTGCCTCAAGCAGCGCGGTGATGAAACCGTCGTAGTCTTCGCGGGTCATGGGGCAGTTGATGTAGGCCGTGCGTTCGTCCTCGGTGTCGCCCTTGTCATAGCGGGACTGCCGCCATGCTTTGGTCATGTCGATGCTATCCGCATAGACAATGGGTGCGATGGCATCGAAAAAGGCGAGGGCCTCGGACCCCGTTTCAGCAGCGATGGCCTGTGCCAGTTTGCCGGACGTCAGGGGGCCTGTGGCGATAATCCACTGGCCGTCATCCGGCAGCGCGTCGATTTCTTCATAAGACACGGTGATGTTGGGGTGGGCTGTCAGTCGGGCTGTCACAGCCTCGGCAAAGGGGTCACGATCAACGGCGAGAGCACCACCGGCCGGCAATTTATGCTGGTCCGCCGTGGTCATGATAATCCCGCCCGCGGCGCGCATTTCCCAATGCAAAAGACCGACGGCATTTTGTTCATCATCGTCGGACCGGAAGGAATTGGAACACACCATTTCCGCCAGATGCCCCGTGCGATGTGCGAATGTTTCGACCTTGGGGCGCATTTCGTGAATGACCACGTTGATGCCCTGACTGGCGGCCTGCCATGCGGCCTCTGATCCGGCCATTCCGCCGCCGACGATGTGTAATCTGTTGTCCATGGCCCACCAGATAAGGGCTGTGGCGTGGCAAGGAAAGGGCCGTTTTGTCGCTGACCCAGTACCGGTGACCGATCCGGCACCTGCGTGACCCGCCGCGTATGTGCGAAACGAAAGAACCCGGCCCATGGGGGGCCGGGTTCAGCATTAGTACAGGTCAGTTTTCTTTAGAAGCCAAAGGCCGCCAGTTCACCCAATGTGCCCAAAGCGCGGGTTTGTGCCGTCTGGGCGCGGTCGATCAAAAGCGACTCACGACCGGTTTCAAAGGTCAGAGACAGGCCCAACAGATCAATGTCCTCGCCGCCGATATCTGCCTGACCAACGGACAGGTCGACCCAAAGGCTGTCGGACACCTCATAGCCACCGCTGGCCTGAAGGATGTCGATCTCACCGTCAAAGTTCACATAACCACCGCCGGCGCGGAAACCGTTGCCAAAGTCGTAGTTGCCGTTCACCGCAAAAATATCATTCCCGTCAGCTGTGGAATAGACCGCGGCCAGTTCGGTATCGCCCATATCATAATCAGCGCCAAGCGTCGTGACCGTATCGTTTCCGTCATCGGCAAAGGCCAACGCAACCTCAAGGGCGGACGACACCTGATAGCTGCCGTAAAGGGTCGTCAAAGTGTCCGCGCCATCGAAATCTGCTTCTTCGAAGTTCAGACCGACGGTGTACAGCCCGGTGCTGTATTCACCACCGATGTTGTAGAATGTCACATCGTCGAAGCCGATATCGAGGTAGTCAGCACCTGCATAGGCCACGATGCTGGGGGTGATTTCGTATCCCACGCGAAACGACAGGCGTGTCAGTTCGGATTCGTCATCAAGATCTATATAGCCAACGCTGCCGTTGAAAATAAAACCGCTGTTGGAATAGTCGATGCTGGCGCCGATACCAAACAGATCAATATCACCGAAATCCGTAGACAGGTTGGTATAGCTGCCACCGTAGGAGAGGTAATTTACCTCTTGTGCGGATGCCATAGAACCGGCGGCAATAAGGGGAAGAGCGATGGAGAATAATTTGGAAGTCAAAACATAGTTCCTTTTTCAAACGGTAAGCACTGGTCTTGATAACCGGGTATCCGCAGACAGGCGGTCGCGCAACACGTCCCGACCTGTATGCCTTGATTTAGTGCCATAATGACATGAATGTGACACATTTGGTGCCTCGGGGCCGACATTCGGCCGGTCCCATCCGTCAAAGTCAGCCCGCGCCGGTGCGGGCGCGCGCTGTCGGTATCATCCGCCTGACATCATTCCTCGGCGGGGGTGTCTTCTTCGTCACCCTGATCGGCAATCCATGCGACGCTGACGACCTCTTCCCCCTTGCCGGTGTTGAAGACCCGCACGCCACCCGCAGACCGCGACCGGAAGGAAATGCCATCGACGGGAACGCGAATGGATTGACCTTTCGAGGTGGCGAGCATGATCTGGTCATCCATCTCAACGGGGAAGGAGGCCACGATTTCACCGCCGCGCATGGCCTTGTCCATGGCCGTGACACCCATGCCGCCGCGCCCGCGCACGGGGTAGTCGTGACTGCTGCTTAGTTTGCCGGACCCGCCCGCTGTGATCGTCAGGATAAGATTTTCCGCCGCCGACATTTCTGCATAGCGCTCGGGGGAGATATCGCCTGCGGGGGCTTCTTCGTCCTCCACCTCCGCATCATCAGCCAGACCCGCCATGGCGCGGCGCATCTTGAGGTAGGCCGTGCGTTCATCGGCCTCGGCATTGAAGTGGCGGATCACCGACATGGAGACGATGGTGTCGTCGCCCGTCAGCTTGATGCCACGGACACCCTGCGACGCACGGGAATTGAAGACGCGCACGTCTGTTGTCGGGAAGCGGATGGCGCGGCCGGAATTCGTGACAAGCATGATATCATCGTCATCAGAGCAGATGCGGGCGTTGATCAGCGTTGTGTCTTCGCCCTCTTCGAACTTCATCGCGATCTTGCCGTTGCGCATGACGTTGGTGAAATCGGACAAGCGGTTGCGCCGCACCGTGCCCGCCGAGGTGGCGAACATGATTTGCAGGTCATTCCAGTCTTTTTCGTCGCGGTCCACCGGCATGATGGCCGCAATCGACACACCTGTGGGGATCGGCAGGATGTTGACGATGGCCTTGCCCTTGGACGTGCGGCTGCCTTGGGGCAGGCGCCATGTTTTCAACTTGTAGACCATGCCGTCGGTCGTGAAGAACAACAGCTGCGTATGGGTGTTGGCCACAAAGAGCGTTGTGACAACATCGTCTTCCTTCAGGCTGCCGCCCGAAATGCCTTTGCCGCCGCGCTTTTGCGCGCGGAAATCAGCCAGCGCCGTGCGTTTGATGTAGCCGCCTTGGGTCACGGTCACGACCATGTCTTCGCGCTCAATCAGGTCTTCGTCTTCCATATCGCCGGACCAGTCGACGATCTCCGTGCGGCGCGGCACAGCAAAGAGGTCTTTGCACTCCTGCAATTCATCGCGGATGATCTGCATGATCCGTTCGCGCGACGCGAGGATGGCGAGGTATTCCTTGATCTTGCCGGCGAGCTCTTCCAGCTCATCGGTCACCTCTTTGACGCCCAGCTGCGTCAGACGTTGCAGGCGCAGTTCCAGAATGGCGCGGGCCTGAACTTCGCTGAGGTTATAGGTGCCGTCTTCGTTGGCCGTGTGGGTCGGATCGTCAATCAGCTTGATGAACGGCAGGATTTCCTCAGCAGGCCAGGCGCGGGTCATCAGCGCCTCACGGGCGGCGGGCGCGTCGGCGGAGGCGCGGATGGTGGCCACGACCTCATCCACATTGCTGACAGCCACGGCCAGACCACAGAGCACATGGGCACGGTCACGGGCCTTGCGCAATTCAAAGGCCGTGCGGCGGATGACAACGTCTTCGCGGAAATCAATGAAGGATGTCAGAAACTTACGAAGCGTAAGTGTCTCAGGGCGGCCACCATTCAAGGCCAGCATGTTGCAGCCGAAAGACGTCTGCATCGGCGTAAAGCGGAACAGCTGGTTCAACACGACCTCAGCCGTGGCATCGCGTTTGAGTTCAACGACAACACGCACACCATTGCGGTCAGACTCGTCCTGAACGTGGGCGATGCCTTCGATCTTTTTGTCGCGCGCCGCCTCAGCGATGCGTTCAACCATGGTGGATTTGTTCACCTGATAAGGGATTTCCTCAATGATGATCGCCCAGCGGTCCTTGCGGATTTCCTCAACCTTGGTCTTGGCGCGGGTGATGACGCTGCCGCGTCCTTCAAGGTAGGCTTTGCGCGCACCGGAGCGGCCCAGCATGATCCCGCCAGTGGGGAAGTCGGGGCCGGGGACATATTCGATCAGGTCTTCTGAGCTGAGGTCCGGGTCTTCGATCAGCGCCAGCGTGGCATCGACCACTTCGCCCAAGTTGTGGGGCGGAATGTTGGTCGCCATACCGACGGCAATACCGCCCGCGCCATTGACGAGCATGTTTGGGAAACGGGCCGGCAGGACAGTGGGTTCACGGTCTTTGCCGTCGTAGTTATCTTGAAAATCGACGGTGTCTTTGTCGATATCGGCCAGCAGATACGCTGCCGGTTTGTCCATGCGGACTTCGGTGTAGCGCATGGCGGCTGGATTATCGCCGTCCATGGAGCCGAAGTTGCCCTGACCATCCAGAAGCGGCAGCGACATGGAGAAATCCTGCGCCATCCGCGCCAGGGCATCATAAATCGCGCTGTCGCCGTGGGGGTGGTATTTACCCATCACATCACCCACCGGACGGGCGGATTTGCGGTAAGGTTTGTCGTGCGTGTTTCCGACCTCGTGCATCGCATAGAGAATGCGCCGGTGCACCGGTTTCAGACCATCGCGCAGGTCCGGGATCGCACGACTGACGATGACCGACATGGCATAGTCGAGGTAGGAGGTTTTCATCTCCGCAGTGATGGAAATGGACGGACCGTCGTGCGGGACGCGTTCGGGGGGCATTTCGCCTGTGTCGTCAGGGGTTTGCGTGTCGTCGCTCATGTGATGCCTTAACTGTCCGGTGCGCGCGGGGGTGGTGACTCGCCCCGCTGCTATATTTTGTTGTCACAATACTAGCAGAGGCAAGGGATGGGGTGCAACGGAAGGTTTGGGCATCGAACAGGCTGCGCCTGTCCGATCCGCGCCGCTGCGCGGCGGTTGAGGGGCTTTGCCCCCGGCCTGCGGCCTCCCCCAGAGTTTTTAGATCAGAAGAACGGGGGACCTTTAAGCCGAGCGTTGCAGCATTCCGTAGAGGTCGCGGGGATCGTCAGGATCGGCCAGCATGTCGAGGTCATCGTACATGTCGGTGTCCTTGATCAGGTCCAGAACCGTGCGCAGGGCGGAGAAATCCTCAATGGCGAAGCCCACGCTGTCAAAGAGAGTGATCTGTTTGTCCGAGGTGCGCCCCGCCGTGCGGCCTGCGAAGACATCATGTAATTCGGTCACGGGGTGATCGTCAGGCAGGGCCTGAATTTCGCCTTCGACGCGGGTTTGGGGCGGGAATTCCACAAAGATATCAGAGCGGTGCAGGATGTCTTTGTGCAGTTCTGTCTTACCGGGACAATCGCCGCCGATGGCGTTGATGTGCACGCCCGACCCGACCATGTTGTCGGTCAGGATGGTCGCATATTGTTTGTCGGCGGTGCAGGTCGTGATGATCTGTGCGCCCTCGATCGCCTCTTGCCCGGTGGTGCAGGGTATGACGTTCAGGCCGCTGTCTGCAAGGTTGCGGGCGCATTTGGCGGTGGCGGCGGGGTCGATGTCGTAAAGGCGGACCGTTTCGATGCCGCAGATGGCCTTGAAGGCGCGGCACTGGAATTCGGATTGCGCGCCGTTGCCGATCATCGCCATGGTGGTCGCACCTTTGGGCGCCAGATGTTTGGCGGCCAGCGCCGACATGGCCGCCGTGCGCAGGGCGGTCAGCAGGGTCATTTCACTGAGCAACACAGGATAGCCCGATTGTACGTCGGCCAGCAGGCCGAAAGCGGTCACGGTTTGCAGACCCTCTGCCGTGTTCTTGGGGTGGCCGTTCACGTATTTGAATCCGTACATGTCCCCGTCAGAGGTCGGCATCAGTTCGATGACGCCTACGTCGGAGTGCGAAGCCACACGCGGGGTTTTGTCAAAAGCGTCCCAGCGCAGAAAATCCGCCTCGATGGTGTTCGCAATTCGGGTGATCATCTGTTCCAGCCCAGTGTGATGGACGAGGCGCATCATGTTGTCGACGGACACGAACGGCACGAGGGCTTTGTCGGAGGGGGTGAGCATAACGAAATCCTTCAGGCAAACGAACGGGTGGGGCGGTCGAAGACACGGCGGCCCATGAGCGAGGCGGTGAGGTCCACCATAAGCGAGGCGGTGCGCCCGCGCTCGTCCATAAACGGGTTGAGTTCCACCAGATCGAGGGAGGTCACGCGGTCGCTGTCGCACAGCATTTCCATGACCAGATGCGCCTCGCGCAGGGTGGCGCCGCCGGGGACGGTGGTGCCAACGGCGGGGGCGATGTCGGGGTCGAGAAAATCGACATCGAGAGAGACGTGCAGAAGGCCGTCCGCGGCTTCTACTTTGGCGAGGAATTCGGCCAGCGGGGCGCGGATGCCGCCTTCGTCGATGGCGCGCATGTCGGCCAGTGACATATTTGTGTCGGCAAGGGCTGCGTGTTCGGCGGGATCTACGGAGCGCAGGCCGATCATGCAGATATTTTCTGTAGGGACCGGATTGGTGACGGTCGGGAAGGCATCAAATCCCTCACGGCCCGTGAAATAGGCCACCGGCGTGCCGTGCAGATTGCCGCTGCTGGTGGTGGTGGGGGTGTGAAAGTCACTATGGGCATCCAACCAAAGCACAAAGAGCGGGCGGTTTTGGGCCGCAGCGCGATCGGCGATGCCGGTGACAGTGCCCAACGCGAGCGAGTGATCGCCTCCCAGAAAGATCGGGACGGCTTGTGCGGGCAGGTCGCGCGCGGCACGATGGAGGGCCGATGTCCAGCCGACGGTCTGGGGCAGGGCGATCAGGTGGTTGTGCTCAGCGATGTCATTCGTGTCGGCCACCACATTGCCGGTGTCGGTCACCAGATGCCCCAGTGCGCTCAGCGTTTCAGCCAGCCCTGCGGTGCGGTAGGCGTCCGGCCCCATGATACACCCCTTGCGGTCCTTGCCGCTGTCCACAGGCGCACCGATGAGGTGAAGGGTTTTGGGGGTCATGGGAGGCTCCTGAACTGTTTGGTTGATGGTGACGTGGGTTGCAGTCCTTTCAAAGGGGACGCATTGTTCAAAGTGAACGTAAATTGATCAAAGTGAGCGACGGTGATGGACGAGTTGGATGGCAAGCTGGTGCAGGCCCTGCGGCGGGACGGGCGAGCGTCGGTGTCCGAACTGGCTGCGGACCTTGGTGTGACACGCGCGACCGTGAAGGCGCGCATGGACCGGTTGCGTGCCTCGGGCGAGATCGCGGGCTTTACGGTGCTGACGCGGTCGGACGTTGCCGATCATGCGGTGCGTGGATTGATGATGCTGGGCATCGAGGGGCGCGGGACGGAACGGGTCATGCGCGCGCTTGCGGGGATGATGGACGTTCAGGCGGTCCATTCCACCAATGGCACGTGGGATTTGATCGTTGAGCTTGGGACCGGCACGCTGGATGCGCTGGATGAATGTCTGTTCCGGATCCGGCGGCTTGATGGTGTCACCCGGTCGGAGACGAGCCTTTTGTTGTCGACACGGCGCGCGGGGCGGTGAACGCGGGATCGGACAGGCTGCGCCCGTCCGATCCGCCGGGGCGCTGCCCCGGACCCCGAGGTATTTGAGAACCCAAGACAGAGGGGCGGGCGCGCTGATCAATCCCGTTTGCGCGCCGCAGTAAGCCAGATGGCCACAAGCACCAGAGAGATTATGGCATTGTAGTTGGCCATGGAGAGGCCTGCGAGGGTCCACACAATGTCGGAACACATGACCACGGGGGCGATGTCGGTGCTGAGCAAGGCATCGCCGCTCAGGTTGCCAAGACCCGCGCCGCCCGAACAGCTGGTCGGACCGTCCCACCAGCCGCGTTCCACGCCGGTGTGAAAAAGTGCAATCCCGGCCGTGGTAAGTGCGGCGAGGGCACCGAGGACGGCGAGGGGGCGACGAAGCGCGGGCGTCGCGAGCGCCACAAGGCCGATGACAATGGCCGCTGCGTGGGGCCAGCGTTGCCACAGGCACATCTGACACGGGGCGTATCCCAGCGCCTGAAACACAAAAGCACCGGCCAGAAGGGCGAAGCTTCCGAGGGTGGCAAGGGTGATGGATTGAAGCTGTGTCATAGGTACCTGACCATAAGGAAGCCGCCCACCAGAACGATACAAAAGAGCGTGAACATCAGCCCGAGGCGCTTTTCGATGAAATCGCGGATTGGTTCACCAAATTTCCACAGCAGGGTCGCGATGATAAAGAACCGCAACGCGCGTGCGATGATGGATGTGACAAGGAATGTCCCCAATGGCATGGCCGTCCAGCCCGACATGATGGTGATGACCTTATACGGGAAAGGCGTAAGGCCTGCGATCAGCACTGCCCAGAAGCCGACCCCGTTAAAGCGGGCGTTGAAGTCTTCCATACTGTCGGATTTGCCGAGACTTTCCAGAATTGGCTGGCCGATGCCCTCGAAGGCGAACATGCCGATGGCGTACCCCAGAAGGCCGCCAAGGACGGATGCAACTGTCGCCACACCCGCGATGACGAAGGCCCGGCGCGGCGTTGCGATGATCATGGGGATCATGAGCAAATCCGGCGGGATCGGAAAGACGGAACTTTCGATAAAGGCCACAAGGGCCAGCGCCCACAGGGCCTTGGGATGATGGGCGAGGGACAAGGTCCAGTCGTAAAGGCGTCGGATCATGGAACTGCTCTGTTGTTTGCTTGGTTAGGCCAGAGACTGTGTGTAGGGTCAACCGCAACAATTCACGAAGGGGAGCTGGGCATGAGATGGCAAGGACGTCGGGGAAGCCGGAATATCGAGGACCGTCGCAGATCCGGCGGGGGACGCCGTGCGGCCGGAGGGATCGGCGGGATCGCCGGTGTGATCATCTTGTTGCTGGGCTGGTATTTCGGCGTTGATACGTCCCAGTTCGTGAATGTCGGCGGGGGCAGTCAGACCCAACAGACCGCCGAAGTGACCGAAGCCGATGAACGGGCCGCCCAGTTTGTGTCGGTGACGCTGGCCGACACGGAGGAGGTCTGGACCGATATTTTCCGTGAGCAGGTTGGTGAGCGGTACGAGCCACCGACGCTTGTCCTGTTCAAGGGGGCAACGCAGTCGCCCTGCGGCGGGGCCTCTGCGGCGTCAGGGCCGTTTTATTGTCCTGCGGATGAAAAGGCGTATCTCGATACGTCGTTCTTTGTGACCATGGAACAGCGGTTGGGGGCCGGCGGCGATTTTGCGGCGGCTTATGTGGTGGCCCATGAGGTCGCACATCACGTTCAGCAGGAGTTGGGCATTCTGGGTCAGGCGAACCGCATTCGCCAGCAGGTCAGCGAGCGTGAGAGCAATGCGATCTCCGTGCGCATCGAACTTCAGGCAGATTGTTTTTCGGGCATTTGGGCGCGTCTGGCGCAAGAGAAGTTCAATTCGCTTGAGCGTGGCGATATCGCAGAGGCCATGAATGCAGCCGAACAGATCGGGGACGACACACTGCAGCGCAACGCTGGCAGGACAGTCACCCCCCACACCTTTCAGCACGGCACGTCCGAACAACGCCAGCGCTGGTTTGCCCGCGGATATGAAAGCGGTCAGATCACCGATTGCGACACCTTTAGCACCGATCGTCTGTAAGGCGCATTTCGTGCGTTGACGACGGGCGGGGGCTTGGCTATTGCAGCCGCATGCCTCGATAGCCCATATGGCTGTCCCAGCGTGCCGGTGTGGCGGAATGGTAGACGCAGGGGATTCAAAATCCCCCGATGGTGACATCGTGCCGGTTCGAGTCCGGCCACCGGTACCACAGGGTACTTTCACAAAACACGCTGAGATTTTGACGAAACGAAGGCACTTCGATTCGTCTTTTTGCAATTTTCGTAAACAATTAGGCTAATTTTAGGGAATTGCTCTGGTTTACAGAACGTAAACTTAACCAACATGTCTAAATCAGGGCAGGCCCCGGGGGGGAATTTCTTGAACTATGTGTCACGACTGATGCAACTGCAGGGACGGGTTTATGAGTCTCATTTTTGACAAAGGTCGATAGAAGGTTCGACAGAGTCCCCTGAAAAAAAAGGGGATTCCAGAAAATTTTCTATATTTTCAGCCCTCATGGGAAATCGGCTTCACTTCAACCTTGGGTTGTATTTTGGTACGTAAAATCACTGCGCCGTGATCAATGTCGAAAATTTTTCCCTTTTTTGAGACCAATCCTCTCTGTATTCAAACCTTGCCCAACTGGGGGGCATTCCGGCTGACTGGGGAAGCCGGCCAAGATTTCGGTCTTGGTAGTTTTGAGTGGTGTCTGCGGGATCGGGTCAATCAACCCTTCCAAATTGCGGATGAAAGTTTGGTCGCTTCGGCGACAGGCGATTGTGTGTGTTTAAGGCTCAAACCCGGAACGCACATTTGCAAGATGATGGTCGGGCCTTGCCTGATCTGAAGGGTAGATAGGAATTGACGATGTCTGATTATACAATTGACTGGTCCAACACGAATATCGATGGAACCAACTCGGTGTCCGGTACGTCCGGCTCCGTCGGCTTTACGGTGGCAACGCCTGAAAATGTCGACCATGACCAATGGATGAAGGGCACTGTCGGCGGATATGACGGCCTGAAGGCATGGGATGTAAACGACCCGACGTCGGTCAAAGTCACCTTCGATCAGGATGTCGAGAACATCTCGTTCGAGATTTTCGACGTCGATTCCGACAATCACACATGGGACGATCGCGTGACCGTCATCGCCCGTGATGCCGATGGCAATATCGTCCCCGTTCAGTTCTCCAATCTCGCACACCACCACTACGTCAACGGCAACCAGCTGGACACGACAGGAAACGTCAATTCGGGCGTCGAAGGCTCGGGTGCGGCGGACAGTGTAACTGTCCACATCGCAGGACCCATCGCCAGCCTTGAGGTCATCTATGATAACGGGGCGGGTGCCGCCATGTCCGGGACCATCGGACTGAGCGACATTCACTTTGACGCCGTTGCCAACCTTGACGGATATGTGGACGGCACGGCTGGTTCGGACGTCATTGATGTCGCCTATACGGGCGACCCTGATGGCGACCGCGTGGACAATTCCGACGCCCTTTTGCCCGGCGAAGCCGCAGAAGATGATATCATTCTGGCAGGTGCGGGTGACGACACCGTGTCTGGCGGCAATGGCAACAACGAGATTTATGGCGGCTCCGGCAACGACATGATCTCCTCCGGGTTCAACGATGACGTCGTGTACGGCGGCACGGGCAACGACAAGATCGAGGCCAGCGCAGGTAACGACGTTGTCATCGGTGGCGAAGGTGAGGATGACATCTGGTCCGGGCGTGGGTCGGACACAGTGTCCGGCGGCCGGGGTCATGATGATATCAATGGCGGCTCCGAAGATGATTTGCTGGCCGGTGGCAAGGGCGATGACTTTATCGAAGCCGGCACTGGCAATGACACCGTGTTTGGCGGTGCCAACAACGACAGCATTCTGGGCGGCGAGGGCGATGACACGCTGATCGGCGGCAATGCATCCTTTGACGGCGTTCAGGGTTTCGATGATCTGTCTGCTGGCGAATTGATCGACGGCCAGTTTGTTGCAGATGGTCTGACCATCACGTCCGGCGATCCCAAGACACCAGTGATGGTGTTCGACACGGCCAATCCAACGGGTGGTGACACCGATCTTGCCACAAGCAATCTGGGCAAGGTACTGATCCTGTCCGAAGACCGTGACAGTTCCGATCCCGATGACAACGCCCGCGGTGGCGTCTTCAATCTTGAGTTTGATGGTCCGGCGTCTGTGACGTCCCTGACCTTGCTGGACGTCGATGGCGGTGCTTGGGTCAAATACTACGACATGAACGGCAACCTGCTGGGTCAGGTCGATGCGCGGACAGCCGACAACGGCCAGATCGTCATCGACAACGATTTTGACGGCGTGTTCCGGATGGAAGTGATCCTTGGCAATTCCGGTGCGATCGACAATATCGAATATTCCATCGACCGTGATGAGCAGGACGGGGCTGATGTGATTTTCGGCGGCGCAGGCGATGATTATATCGAAGGCAATGCAGGTGCCGACCGTCTGTCTGGCGGCGACGGCAATGACGATATCTTCGGCGGCACCGGAAACGACGTGATCGGCGGCGGCGCTGGCAACGATTATATCGAGGGCAACGAAGGCGACGACATGGTCGAGGCCGCCCACGGGAACGACACCATCTTTGGTGGCGCTGGCAACGACGACCTTTGGGCCAGCCACGACGACGACTACGTCGAAGGCGGCACCGGTGAAGACAAAGTCTACGGCGGGTCCGGCAACGACACCTTGTTCGGCGGCGCTGACAACGACGAAATCTACGGCGGATCCGACACCGACACGGTCTACGGCGACGACGGGGACGACGTCATCTACGGCGACAAGGTCTTCAAGGATGACACGGGCACCGGCGCGGCAGACACGCTGTTTGGCGGTGCGGGTCAGGACACCATCTACGGTGAAGTCGGCAACGACAGCATCAATGGCGGCGCTGACGACGATGAAATCTACGGCGGCGACGGCAACGACCGTATCTTCGGCAATGACGGGGATGACGTGGCCTTTGGCGGTGACGGCAACGACACCCTGGGCGGCGCGGACTTCGGCAACGACGAATATTACGGCGGCGCTGGCGACGATATGTTCGAAACGTCCTTCGGGGATGACACACTCTTTGGTGGTTCGGGCAATGACAACCTTTGGGCGTCCTCCGACAATGACACCGTTTTCGGTGGCACCGGTGACGATTCTGCCTTCGGCGGGTCCGGCAACGACATTGTTTACGGCGACGAAGGCAACGATACCGTCTCCGGCGGGTCCGGGTCCGACACCGTATTCGGTGGCAGCGGCGACGACCTGATCAATGGCGGCGGCAACTTCAAGGACGACACCGGTGCCGACGGACCCGACCAGTTGTTCGGTGGCGATGACGCGGACACGATCATTGCAGGCGCAGGCGACGTTGTAGACGGCGGTGCAGGCGGCAATGACCACGATACGCTTGACCTTACAGGTGAAGGCCCGTTCTTCCTTGCCGGTCCTGACGGGACAGGAGCCCCCGTGCCGGACAGCAACGGCAACGGCATCGACGGCACGGTTATCTTTGTAGATGAAAACGGTGTCCCGACTGGCGAAACCCTGTCCTTTACCGAAATCGAACGGGTCATCGGCGACGAGGTCAACCGCGGCCCCGATGCACAGAACGACACCGCCGAGGTGGACGAGGACGG
>NZ_JAHDGE010000024.1 GCF_020627745.1 Pseudooctadecabacter sp. | reverse complement strand
CAGCGGCTATACTACGAAGAGTTGTCCAAAGGGGAGCTCTTTTGGGCACGCAACGATCCTGAGGCCATATGGCTGGGCAATGAGGCGCGGATGCGCAGGCGGTTTCTGATCCACTGGGCGGTTTATGACAGCCAGATCAACCTGCCGACGATCTACCTGATGGAGGTCGAGGACACAGGTGGCGTGGGTCTGCCCAAGGACGACCGTCGCTGGCCGGAAGTGCAGGCCCATCTGATGGCGCAATCGGTGGCGGGGCTGAAACTTCTGACCATCGCGCGCGGCTTTGATGAGGATTTCGCGGACCTTCACCCCAAACGCCTTCGCCGGTTCCATGTGGGGCCGATGTACAGCCATGCTTTCACCCGCCAGACGGGGCCGCTGCGCGAGGTGTTGGAACTGGCGCGCGCGCCCGTGGGCGAGGACTGGGCGCTGGTCTGGACGGAAGAGGAATTGGTGTCCGAGGACACGCGGCAGGAAAAATCGGGCTGGTTCGGGTCCGTCCAACGTGAGGTCTTTGCGCTTGATCCGTTCGAGGGGCGCGGTGCGGAGACCGGCGCGTCAAAGGTCGAACGGTCGATCATCTTGCCACAGCGGCCCTATCAGGCGCTGGAAGAACGCAGGCCGCCGGGGTTTGCGGACGTGCGGAAATTTGTGGTGTCCCCCAAGGGGCGGGTGCTGAGTTATCGTTAGGTCGGAATTTGAGTATTTTTAGCAAAACGAAGCAGGGGGCGGTATGAGCCAGACAAGCGACACAATGGAGCTGCGCGAGGAAGATATTGTTGCGCACTACGCCGCCGCCACTGCGATGGTGCAAGGGTTTGATCATACGCCGCGGATAGCGGAGGCGAAAGATGCGCCGGTGGCCGAGAAATCCAGCGGCATCGGCACACGGCGGCGGTTTCGCAGCACCACGCCCGGTTTGGTGACGCGGCGGACGACCCGCAGCGAAGGCGTGCAGTTGTTGGCGCGGATTGAAGGCGCGGATGCGGGGGACGATCTGGTCTCACCCGCGCAGGCCACCGTGCTGCACGGTTTGCGCCGCGCCATCGCCATCGCCCTGACGGTGGCGGAACAATATGCAGACCGGACGGGGCTGGCCGATCTGAAACGCGCGAACCTTGAGGGGACATTGCCCGCAGGCAAGACGGCCGAGTTCAGCGAATTCCTGACGGCTGAGGCGCTTGTGACGCTTTTTGTTTTCGCCAATGCCACGGCGTTTCTACTGGCGCCCCATGCGGGCGAAGAGACCGTGGAGATTGGTGAAGTCGAGGAGGTTTTGACCGACAACGGCACCCTCGCGCTGCATGGCGCGCTGTGGGAACTGGATCAGGACATTGGTCTTTTTGCCGACACGGAACCCAAGCTGGTCGCCACTGTGCTGGCCTTTGCCGAGGCGCTTATGGGCAAGGTCGAGGCGCGCGCATCGACTGCGGGGCGGTTGGATCCTTTCACCTCCGCCTCATGGACGGTTGAGGAAGACGGGCTGACGATCCGTGGCTTCAGCCCCGCGCGCAAAGGCAAATCCAGCACGCTGACCATGACCTTCAAGAAACCCAATGAGGTCGTGGGCAACCACATCGCCAAGTACCAGTCGATGAAGCTGGCCAAGATGCTGATGGCCTATGATTTTGACCGCAAGCTGAACCCTTTTGCGGAACTGGGCGGGTTCATCTTTACCTTTATGGGTGATGGTGCGCCGGGCACCGGTAAGACGACGTTGATCCAGATGATGGCGGGGTTGATCAACGACTATTGTCAGGTGGCAGGATATGCGTTCCGGTATCAGAACCTGAGCACCGACAACATCGACAGCTATCAGGGCAAATCAGGCCAGAACGCCAAGGCGTTTATCAACAACGTGATTGATCCCGGCGTGATCGGCTTTGGCACGATTGATGACATTGATCAGTTGGCGGGCAAGCGGGGGGATCGGCAATCCAGCGCGGGGCAGTTGGAAATTACGGCGGTCCTGATGGAAAGCTTTGCAGGGGCCAACACCGTGGTGCGCGGGAATTGCACCTTCGGGATGTTTTCGAACTACCCCGAGAATGTCGATGATGCCTTGCGCCAACGGGCCGGGGCGCGTTTCTTGGTGGACGGGCCGCAGACGCGGGAAGACTACGTGGATATCCTGTATCTGCTGATGGGCAAGAACCACGACATCCCAGTGGGCGATCATGAGGTGTTCAGCGCGCAAGAGATCAAAAAGGCGGTGGCTGCATCGTTCGAAAGCCATTCAAAACCCCATGAGCCGGGGTTGATGAATGTCTTTGATCGGGTGTCGTCCCAAGTGGGGGAACTTGATACGATCAACAAGTTGGGCACCTACTTGAAAGGTATTCAGGAGGCAGACAGCCGGTTTACGGGCCGCGCGATCAAGAACATCACCGATGCGGTCAAAGTCCGCGCGATGGATTTCGAACTGCCCGATGCGTGGATGGAAAACCCTGAGCTGTTCTTGCAAAAGGACTACGACACCAAAAAGGCGATGATCGAAGAGATGCGTCAGCCGATCACCGTTGAAATGGTGATTCAGGAAATCAACCGATACGCGGACAGTGAATTCCGTTATGCGGACAAATCCGATGAAGTCGCCATTGAAAACATGGTCCGCGATTACGCACGCCAGGAACAGGCCAAGAAACGGTATCTGGAGGGCAAATCCTGATACGTCCGTTTCCCATAGCCTTTTTGCTGCTGGCGGGCCTGATGGTCGCGGCGTTTGCGGCGGCGTCCATGACGCAGGACATGGGGCTTTTGTCGCGGGTCCCGCCCGCGAGTGAGGCTGTGCCAAATCCGGTGGCCGATACGGATGATCCGCTGGCTTTGGGGCAGGCGGCCTATACGGCTTGGGCGGTTCTTGTTCTGTTGATCCCGGCCTATGCCGCTTTGATCCTACAGGGTGCGGGGCGGGTGTGGCTTGCGTTCTGGTCGGCGGCTTGGGTGGGATATGCTGTCCACCTTTATGTGTCGGCCTTCTGGTTCTTCGGTGGCGATTTCGACTGGATGCAAAACACGTCGCGGGTGTCGGCGTTCTGGCCGGGTATGGCGTTGCTGGTCTGGTGGCCTGTCGACATTGCCCTGGGTTTGGCGGGGCAGCGTTCCGTTTGGGTGACGGTGCAACGGGTGGCCCTGCACATCGGTGCCTTTGTGCTGTTTTTCGGCGGGTCCGCCGTGATGGGAGAACTTACACTGGTCAAAGTGTTGGGGGCCGCATTGGCGGCAACCGTGCTGATCTGTGCTGCGATGTGGTGGAGGGGCCGTCATGGGTGATTTTGCCAGTGCGGCCTTTTCAACGGGCCTGATCCTGCCCGCATTGGTCTTGGCCGCGCTGGGCTGGTTTGTGCCACGGCTTTTGGCGCTGTTCTGGCCTGAGGGCGTCAAATGGCTGATGCTTCTCGCGCTGGCCTCGACGATTGTGATGGCTGGGGTGGGCGCTGCATTCTTCGCGCTGCTGTATACCTCGCAGGGGATCGGGGTGGATGATCTGTGGGAAACAGGCGGGATGGCTTTGGCAGCCCATTTCCTGCGGCTCAGTTTGATTTCCGCGCTGATGTGGGGGCCGCTGATGGTGCTGTCCATCGCCTATATCCCGCGCAACTGGGTGAAGGAGGTTTGGTGAGGTGAAACGACTAATCCAGAAAGGTCTGATGTTCGGCAATCTGATCCCCGTGGTCAGCCCGGTTCTGGTCGACCGTTATAACCGCGCGTTGGAACGGCTGACGGGAAAGCGCACGGCGCTTGCGGACTTTCACGTCGATATTTCGGGCTATAGCCCCGAGATCGGCGATGAATTGGGGGATGATCTGTACCTGAACCATCAGGGCGTGAACCGGCAGTTCATCCTGCTGACGACAGAGCAGAAGACCGCGCCGCTGCTGAACGCCAAGTTTTCAACCTCACGCGGGATATTGCGGCAGTTCATCGAGGCCAACGAGGCGCAGTTGTTTGCCCTGACGGCGCGCGATGCGGTCGCGGGGGAATTGGTCAATTCCGTCTATGCCATGACCACGCCCGCGCGGCTTCTTGATATCGGGACGGTCACGATTGAGGCAGATACCACAGACGGTGCGGTGGCATCTGCGGACCGGTTGGGTGGCCTCATTGATCGTTTTATGTCTGAAACGTCGGCGTGGTATGATGACGTGCTGATTGCCCAGATGATCGGCCTCGCAAAAGACACCGGGGACATCACGCGCAACCCCGTTGCCCTGACCGCGCAAACCTATGAACAGCGTAATTTCTGGACCGCCCATTTCGGGGGCGTCTATCTGTTTCGTGATGTGGATGCGCCGGCGGCAATCGCCATGGGCGACGCACAGGCCGTGGCAGGGGTGACGGAAACTGTCATCAGCGGCGCCAACCGGTCTGCGATTGCGCAGTTCCTCAAGCTAAACGATCTGGTGGAGCCGATTGTCGAGGCACGCGGCATCGACAGCGCCGCGATCCTGCGACAGAAGATGGATTTCATCGTGGCCGATGTGGCCGCCGGTCTGGGCGAGGATCTGACGCGGGCCACGCGGCGCGATCTGCGGCGTTTGGGCCAGCGGCATTTCGACAAGCTGCCCGCCGAATGGCAGGGGTTGGCCGATCTTGTGCGCTGGGCCGAGGATGGCGGGCCGTGGCCCCGCATTGACAGTGAACATCCTGCGTATTTCTACACGTTGCGCGCCCGTCCTCACGAGGATGCCGATCTGGTGAACATGCTGTTGGCCGAACTGGCCCCCAAAGACGTGCGCCAGCTGTTCATTTGTCACAAAGAGGCGTTCTATGCGGCCTATATGGACTGGCCGGATGCCAAGAAAGCCTATGTCGCGGAATTTCTGGCGACCGAATATCAAGTGGACAAGGCCGGCACGCGTGATGCTTTGTTCGGCCATGAAGCCCCGATGGAAGACCCCGCCGGTTCTGGCCCCCAGCCCGATCTTGTCGAACGGGTCGGACCCTGGGGCGCAGTAAGGAGGCTGTAAATGGGATTTGTCAGACTGGTCCTGGGTGGTTTTGTCATCCTCGGGGTGATCTATATTTGTGTCACCCTTTATTCGCGGTCGGTGCGCCGCGAAAAGCTGGAAAACTGGTGGGACGAGGCTCCGGTGGACGGCATGACCCGTGAGGCGTATATCGCAGACGGCATGGCCAAGTACGAAGCCGGATTGCGCAAAAAGCTGATCTGGCTGATCTTCGTCATTCCCCCGATCGTGGTAGGCACGATCATCTATTTCATCAACTGAAGGTTGGCCCCATGCGAAATCTACGCCGCGTTTTCCGAATTGCCTTGCTGCTGATTGTCGGGCTGTTCCTGCACTACGTCATGCCACAGCAGGATGTGGCACGGGTCACATCGACGGAGATTATCCGGACCGATTTCGGCGGATTGCAGCGCCTGTTCTATGCGCAGGCCGACAGCGGGCAGCTGGACGGCGTGACACGCGACCTGCGTCTGATCAATACCGAACGGCTGCCCACATATATGTTCGGCCTGATCCGTGGCGGCGACCCCGAAACGATGGTTTATCGCAACGAGGACACGGGCTGGATTTACCCACCCTATTTCAAGTTCGACAGTTCCGATTTGCAGGCCGAGGCCGCGGCGGCCATTTCGATTGCCGCGCCACGTGAATGGGTTGTTGTGACCCATTATGGCTGGCGGATCCGCTGGGCATCCATTTATCCCAATGCCGTGTCGATCCGCACCATTGAAGTGGCGGAAGGTGAGAACCCCATGGATTACCGGCCCTTTCCTTGGGTCAATCTGATCATTTTTGTGGTCCTGATTGCGGGACTTCTGTTTGTGCGCGCCATGTGGCTGCAGTTTCGCGAACGGACGCTTGATCCGCTGGCTGACAGTGCCGGCGACCGTCTGGATCACGTGAATGCGGATCTGGCCGAACGGCGGGGCCGGTTCCGGCGCTGGCTGGACACGTGGAAATCAAAGAAGTGATCTGACGATCCGCGCCTGCGGCGGGCGGGGGCGCCCCTGCGGGGCGCGTTCAGGGGCGCTGCCCCTCGGCCTGCGGCCTCACCCCGAGGTATTTTCGAACCAGAGAACCGCAGGTCATTCGCCGTAGGGAATCCAGATTGTTTTGACCTCGGTACTCTGCGCGCGCCAGATGGCTGATGGCCATGTCCGGGACAAGCCGTTGTTGACCCATGTGCGTTTGAGGTTCGCGGCCGATCCTGCCTCGATCACCTGACTGATGTCGGCCGAGGAGAAGGACCAAACCGCATCGAGGTTTCCATGCGCGGCCATATGGGGGGCAAGGTCGGAATGGGGACCCGTCAGGATGTTCACCACACCGGCGGGCACATCAGAGGTTTCAAGGACCTGATAGAAGTCGGTCGCCGCCAAGGGATAGGCCTCCGAGGCCACCGCTGTGACGCGGTTGCCCATGGCGAGGGCCGGCGCCAGTGGTTCGATCAACCCCATCAGGGGCCGGTTGTCATCGGTCAGAATTCCGATGTTGCCAACCGGTTCATTCATGGCAACGGCCACGCCGCGGATCGGGACGGATTTGGCTGCGCCGTCGTGTTTGTCTGCCCAGGCGGCCCATGTGAAAAGCCAGTCTATGGCCGCCTCGACCTCGGATTTGCCGTGTTTGGTGCCGGTGAGGGCGTTGATGCGCAGGGCGAATTCCTCTGCACGGGCAGACAGGTTTTCCGCGACATAGTAGAGGATTTGGGCCCGCAGGTGGCCGGTGCTTTTTGACCATCCTTTGGCGGCTGACATGGCCTCTACCGCGTTGCGGAGATCTTTGCGGTTGGCGAGGCTGGCATGGCCCAAAAGCTGGCCGGATCTGTTGAAAACGGGCTTGCTGTAACCGCCGTCAGGACGGGCCTGTTTGCCACCGATATAAAGTTTCGCCGTCCGGTCGAGAGGGTCTGCTGGTGTGCCGTCATCGCTGGTGAAGGGTTCGGGCGCAGTCAGGGCCGCCGCCTTGCCTTTGGGGCGCGTATATCCCAGCAGACCTTCCCAGCCCCCTTCGCGGCCAAAGCCGCTTTCGCGGACGCCGCCAAAGCCTGCGGCTGCATCCATCAGGTTCGTGGCATTGACCCAGACGATGCCACAAACAAGTTTGGGGGCGATGTCGAGGGCGAGGTTCACGTTCTCTGTCCAGACAGATGCCGCCAAACCGTAACGGGTGTTGTTGGCAACCTCGACCGCTTCGGCGGGTGTGCGGAATGTCGTGGCGACCAGCACCGGGCCAAAGATTTCCTCCTGCATGAGGGTGTCAGACGGGGCAAGACCGGTGATAAGGGTCGGAGGGTAATAGCACCCGTCCGGTGCGCTGCACTGGTAGGTTTCGCCTGCGGTGTTTGCGTCAACAAGCGATGCGATCTGTTGCAGTTGCACAGGGTCGACGATGGCGCCGACGTCGATACATTTGTCGAGAGGATCACCGATGCGCAGGGCGTCCATACGTGTCTTCAGTTTGGAATAGAACCTTTCGGCGATGCCTTCCTGGACGATAAGCCGTGATCCCGCGCAGCAGACCTGACCACCGTTGAACCAGATCGCATCCACCAGACCTTCGACAGCGCTGTCGAGGTCCGCGTCGTCGAATACGATATAGGGGGATTTGCCGCCCAGTTCCAAAGACAGCGCCTTGCCTGTCCCTGCGGTCTCTTCCCGGATGAGCCGGCCCACGGCGGTCGAGCCGGTAAAGGCGATCTTGTCCACATCGGCGCGGACCAGTGCGGCCCCCGTTTCACCATCGCCGGTGACGATATTGACAACGCCGGGGGGTACGCCCGCGTGGATACAGATTTCGGCAAAGACCATCGCGGTCATGGGCGTATATTCGGCCGGTTTGAGAACCACGGTATTGCCCATCGCCAGCGCCGGTGCGATTTTCCACGCCAGCATCAGAAGCGGGAAGTTCCACGGGATGATCTGGCCGCACACGCCCAAGGGGGCGGCGTCGGGCAATTCGTCGTCCATCAGTTGGGCGAAACCCGCGTGGTGGTAAAAATGGCGGATCGCCAGTGGCACATCAATGTCGCGCGCCTCGCGAATGGGCTTTCCGGTGTCGAGGGTCTCCATCACTGCGAGAAGCCGCGCATTTTTCTGCAAAAGCCGCGCAATCGCATAGAGGATGCGGGCGCGGGCCTTGGCGTCTTTTGCCCATTTTGGCTGGGCTTTGCGCGCAGCGGCCACCGCGCGGTTGACTTCGGCTTCGGTGCCTTTGGTGACGCCGGCCAGAACCTCGCCTGTGGCGGGATTGCGTGTGGCAAAGTCATCGCGCAGCACGTCCCATTTGCCGTTGATGAAATGTCCCGCAAGGCCGCCGCGGTCCGCGATCCATGCCCGCGCGTCGGACGCGTCTTCCGGGGCCGGGCCGTAATCCATGCTTTCAAAGATGTCGCGGATGGTCATGGTTGAATGCCCTGTCTGATCTCGAATGTCGCCCGCGCCGTTTGCAAAATCGGGGTGACGTCGTGTTTCGTTTTGCCAAAAATACTCATATCCGACCTATCCGATTGCATGACGCCAGCCGGCGGAATACCCGCCGGTCACGTGATGTTCCAACTGGCGTTCGATGTCGCCCAAAAGCGAAGAGGCCCCGAAGCGGAACAGGTCGGGCTGCAGCCAGCGGTCGCCCAGTTCTTCCTTGATCAGGCTTAGATAAACCAGGGCATCCTTGGCCTTGCTGATACCACCCGCCGGTTTGTATCCGACGCGAAGGCCGGTGCGTGTGTGATAGTCGCGAATGGCGCGGATCATGGTCAGGGTGACGGGGAGGGTCGCGTTCACGCCTTCCTTCCCGGTCGAGGTTTTGATGAAATCGGCCCCTGCCATCATGCATACGAGGCTGGCACGGGCGACGTTGCGCAGACTGCCCAATTCGCCGGTGGCAAGAATGGCCTTCACATGGGCAGACCCGCAGGCCGCGCGCATGTGCGCCATTTCATCATAGAGCGCTTGCCAATTTCCCTGCAGGACATGGCGGCGGGTGATGACGATATCAATTTCTTCGGCGCCTGCGGCGACGCTTTCCCCCACCTCGGCGATGCGCAGATGAAACGGCGACAGACCTGCGGGAAATCCTGTGGACACCGCGGCCACGGGAATAGATGTGCCGCGCAAGGCATCAACGGCCGTTGGGACCATGTCGTGATAGACGCAAATCGCCCCGGTGGTGAGACCTTCCATGCCCAGTGCGTCCAGAAGATCGGCACGGACGGGTTGGCGGGCCTTGGCACACAGCCGGCGCACGCGCCCTTCGGTGTCATCGCCGGACAGTGTGGTCAGGTCCATCAGGCTGATGGCCTTGCACAGCCATGCCGCCTGATAGTCCTTTTTCACGGTGCGCCGTCCCGGCAAGGAGGCGGCGCGGCGTTCGATGGCCGATGTATTGGCCTGCACCCCACGCACCCAGCTCAGGTCCAGAGGCGTGCCGTCGTTGCGCGGCTCCTGCACTTGCGGAAGCTGGGTGTCGGTTGGGGTCATCGTGTGCATGGGGCGGGTCCGGTTTGTGAGGCACCAGCCTGTCATGGCGGATGCCCCTTGGCAAGAAGTGACGGGCCGTCAAAGACGGGGCTGGACAAGGTCGCGCTGGCGCGCCTTGCGGTACTTCTGGGGTGTCTCGCCAAAAGCCGCAAAGAACGTTTTGTGAAAATGCGACAGGTTGGGAAGGCCGCAGTCGGCTGCAATTTCGGTCAGGCTGTCTGCCGTGCCTGTCAGCCGCCGCGCCGCATAGGCCATCCGCAATCCGGTGATATATGCGACCGGTGTCTGACCCATATAGCGACGCATCGTGCGCGACACATGGGGATGCGCACGCCCGCAATGATCCACGAAACCGGCGGCCCCTTTTTGAAACAGGGCGGGATCACGGGCCGCAGCGCAGGCCGCAATCAGCCAGTCCGGCGCGCCGTCGGCCATCTGTTCGGGCGGACGGTCAAGCGCTGTCAGAAGCGGCAGTAAAAAAGCCTCGAGATAGAGTTTGTCACGCGGACTGCGTTCAAGCCGCAAGGCGGCTGCGTTCAGATCGGCCAGCTGTCGCATGTCACGGTGCGTGACAAACGGGGTGGAGCCACCGGACCAGAATGCAAATCCGGTCAGGTCCTCATGCCTGTTGCCCAAGGCGCGTACGACGCCCGGACGGATAGCCACAGAAACGACAAGGGCGGCTTCCCCACGGCCCTGTATCGCATGACGCTGGTCGGGTGCGACAAAGACAAGATGTCCTTCGGTCAGGTCGCGCGGTGTGCTGTCCGTGTGCAGGCGCACCTGTCCATTCTGGACCCAGATCATCTCATAGAAATCCTGCACATGCAGATCGCGAGGCCGGCGGTTGTCCAGATCGGCACGGCTGAGAACGAAAGCTTCGTTCGCTGCGAAAATGTCGGATGCGGACAGGGAGGGGCAGGTCATAGACCTCAATTAGCATGGAAATTTGATCTAGGGCAGTCAAAACTCCGGCGACACCGGCCGAAAACCGGTGTGACAAAATCCCGGCGACACGCTAGGAGGATGTCAGTCTTCACAAGCAGGGTTTTCCTTATGTCCTTCGACCGTTCCATCAAGATTGCGCCGTCCATCCTGTCGGCGGATTTTGCCAACCTTGGCGCTGAAATTCGTGCAGTTGAGGCCGAAGGCGCAGACTGGATTCATGTCGATCCCATGGACGGTCATTTCGTTCCCAACCTGACAATCGGGCCGAATGTGGTTGCGGCGATCCGCCCCCATGTGACCACATTTATGGACGTCCATCTGATGATTTCGCCTGCCGACCCCTACATCGGGGATTTTGCCAAAGCGGGCAGCGATATGATCACGGTTCATGCCGAGGCTGGCCCCCATTTGCACAGGTCTTTGCAATCGGTCCGGGCGGAAGGCTGCAAGGCGGGTGTCGCGCTGAACATGACGACCCCGCTGGACCATGTGGCCGACATTCTTGATGACATCGACATGATCCTGATCATGACGATCAATCCCGGTTTCGGGGGGCAGAAGTTCACCCATGCCATGGTTGATAAGGTTGCGCGGTGTCGTGCAATGGTCGGGGACCGTCCCATTCACATTCAGGTGGACGGCGGGATCGACCCGGACACGGCGCCTTTGGTTGCGCAAGCCGGAGCCGATGTGCTGGTGGCCGGATCGGCGGTGTTCCGTGGCGGGTCGGTGGACAACCCAGGCGTCTACGGTGACAACATCCGGGCGATCCGAGAGGCCGCGCTGAACGCGGTTTGACGCCTGCACACGGTCTGCACAAATGTGCAGGACCGTCTGCGAAGCGCTGCGTCACACCGGTGACAGGCCCGACCGGATCGGGCCGTCATCTGCACCGGAGGCCGCCCTTGACCCAAAAAGACACCCGCCGCCAGACGCGCATTCCGCCGCGCCTTCTTTGGGATGGCTGGTGGCTGGATCATGATGTCCGGCCGTTCCCCATTCCGCCGCAAGCGGCTAAGCTTGGCGAACGAAAGGATCGCGGATGACCCATACAGTTCTGATCGTTGATGATGATGCCGATATCCGCGATGTGGTGCGTATCGCGTTGCTGCAGGCCGGGTTCCAGACCGAAGAGGCCGCGGACGGGGCCGCAGCCTTGGCAGCCGTGACGCAGGTGAAGCCCGATCTGGTCGTGCTGGACATCGGCCTGCCGGAGATGGACGGTCTTGAGGTTTGCCGCACATTGCGGGTGTCGACGGATGTTCCGGTCCTTTTCCTGACGGCAAGAGGTGATGAAATCGACCGCATTGTCGGGCTTGAAATGGGCGCGGACGATTATCTGGCCAAACCGTTTTCGCCTCGCGAACTTGTGGCGCGGGTGCGGGCGATCTTGCGACGGGGCGGGGCCGCACCATCCGGCCAGCCGATGCGGCGCGGCGTTCTGGAGGTCGACCCCGACCGGCATTTGTGCCGTGTGAACCGATCCGCTGTCGCGCTGACCGCGCGTGAGATGGACCTGCTTGTCAAACTGATGGCGCGCCCCGATCAGGTCCATGCGCGGCCCGCCTTGGTGGATGCGATTTACGGGGTCAACGTCCATGTCAGTGACCGGACCATGGACAGCCATTTGCGAAACCTGCGGGCCAAACTGGCGGCGGCGGGGTGTTTCGATGCTGTCGAAACGATGCACGGCATTGGTATCCGCATGGGCCCGTGTCGTGGAACTGACGGTTGAACCGCATCGCCGTCAAATGGCGTCCGCCGCTGTGGCTGGTGGTGGCAGGCACGCTGGCTGTGGTTCTGGCCCTGCCCATCATCGGCATCTTTGTCGTGCGCTATATGTGGCCCGTGATCGGCTACCGTGAAGCAGTGTGGCTTGCGGGGTTCGGTGTGCTGGGGGCCACATTTGTTCTGGGCTGGATGCTGTGGCGGATTTTGCTTCGACCGATGCAGACCCTGCGGGACCGTGCCTCCGGCGTGCGAACGGGTGCTGGAAATGCCCTCGACCCGCTTGAGCATTACGGCACGTCCGACATGCAGGCCCTTGGTCAATCCGTGCTGGACATGGGACGCGCCCTGCGCGGCCGCGAGGCCGTGTTGCGCGGATATGCCGACCATGTCACCCATGAACTGAAGTCGCCGCTGACAGTGGTCCGCGGGGCTGCGGAGTTGCTTGCCTCACCGGACTTGGAGCCGGCAGAGCGCGCGCGCCTTTTGGCCAAGATCGAAGCTGCCTCCGGTCGGATGACCGACCTTCTTGACGCGCAACGGGCCCTTGCGCGGGCACAGGAACCGGCCGCGGCGGGCATGGTGCGGCTGTCCGATGTGGCAGATGGTCTTGAGGTTGTCACAGATGGATGCGTGCCGTTGCCCGAGGCCACCTTGCGGCTGGTTCTGGATCACCTGACCGGCAATGCCCGTGCGCATGGTGCAACGCGGATTAGGGTGGGCTACGACGATCGTCTTTGGATCGAGGATGACGGCCATGGCGTATCCCCCGGAAACAGAGACCGCATTTTCGAGCCCTTCTTCACCACACGCCGCGAAACCGGCGGCACGGGCATGGGGCTGGCGATTGTCGCACGCATGCTGGATGCCCATGGGGCAGACATCAGACTTGTGCCGTCAGATCGTGGCGCGCGTTTTGAAATCCGGTTCTAGGCGTAACGGGCCCGGATCAGTCGTTCATGCTTTTCCGTGTGAGAAAGGACGGCAGTTTGTTCGTCTCTCCGGGTGACTTGGCGGATGCGATGTCCGGCGTGACTTGTGTTTCCGCCTCATCCGTTGACGCCCCATCTGTTGAGGTTCCGTCCGTTTGCGCCCCGTCATCCTCGGATGAAGTTGCAGACATGGCCTTGATGCCCGCGACGCCGCTTTCGCCCAATGGAACTGTGGCAAATGGCCCCCCAAGGCACATTTGCGCACGGTCTGATGCATCTGCAGGCGGGGCGGAGGCCAGAAGGGCGTCTGCCCAATCTTCGGCGTTGTCTTTCGGTTTGTATCCCAAAAACGCGGCCTTGTCGTTGTTCACCGGGGCACGGTCGTTGTTTGACACACCGTAGATGACGGCAAAGCCTGTGGTGGTGGCGGTGACGGATCGGTCGACCAGGTGACGCAGATCATCAAAGCTGAGCCATGTGCGCAGCGCGCGGGCGTTCTGCGGTTCTTTGGTGCACGACATGATCCGCAAATGCACAGATTCCATGCCGCGCTTTGTCCAGTAAAGTTTGCCCAGATCTTCGGTAAAACATTTTGCAAGGCCATAGAATGTATCGGGCGCGTGATCGGCGTCCACGCCAGCACCGGCTGCCGTTTCAACCATCCCGACGGCATGGACCGAGGACGCATAGATGACCCGTTTCACGCCATGGCGATATCCTGCTTCCCAGACATTGTATGAACTTAGGTAATTTGGCCCCAGAAGGTCCTCGAACGGGCGCTCGTCGGCGATGGATGCGAAGTGAACGGCCATATCCGCGCCCTCCATCAGGGGAAGGACTTCATCAAAAACCGCGCAATCGGCCTTGATGTAGGTTTCATTGTCCAGCAGCCTGTCCGGCGGGTCTTTCACGTCCACGGAAACGAGGGTGTCGGCGCGGCTGGCGAGGGTTTCGCGCAATTCCATGCCCAGATTTCCCAAAGCCCCTGTGAGAACGATTTTTGAATGAAGTTTGGTCATGGTCGGGCCGCCTTTTGATGGGTCTGCGGCACGTTGGGGCTATGCGCGCGCCGGGTCAAGTGCGCGGGGGATGCCGGATGTCAAAGGCTGCGCGGATTTTTGCGTCCTGTTTGGCGGATAGATACCGGGGGTTATGGTTTGACAGGATGTCATCGACCCTTGCCTTTGCCCGATCGTAAGCCGTCATTGCGCCGTTTTCGGCCCAGGTGCGCGGTTGGTCGCGGTCGGCCAATGTCGGGTAGTGGTAGTCCCGTGTCATGGCCTGAAACGTGTGATCCGACCCCAGAAAATGGCCGTCGCCCAGAATTGCGTCGCGGATAGCATCATAGCCAAGGGTGTCTTCGGAAACCTCGACCCCGCGCAGGGTGCGGTAGGTTTGGGCGTGCATCTCGTCATCCAGCACGAAGGCTTCGAAGGACGCGCCAAGCAGGGACGCCGTCATGCCGGAACTTTCGTAAATCAAGTTGCCACCTGCCAAGGCTGCGGCCAGCGATGTCATCGCCTTTTCCACCCCGTATTGGGCATCAATCGCCTTGGCGTCGGTCATGGATGCCGCGACCCCTGACGGCAGGCCCAGCCTGTTGATGATCTGGGCGGAGGCCGCGTTCAGGACCGTCGTCTCCCCGCCGCCGCCCGCAAAAGCGCCCGTGCGCAGGTCGATGACCAGTGGCCAGTTGGAAAAGATCATCGGGTGGCCCGGTTTGATGACATTGACCATGACGAGCGAGGCCAGCGTTTCGGCCAGCGACATGGCCAGAAATCCCGCAAGCGTTGCAGGTGCCGTGGCCCCTGCCTGTGCGGCCGTGATGCAGGACACCGGGATGTTGTGGGCAAGGCATTCGTAGGTCACATCCACCGCATCCGCCCCGAACCGCATGGGGCTGATGACCGGCGAGATATGCGCCTTTACGAAGGGTGTTTTGGCGAATTGACCATCCGAGGCCATGTTAAACAGGTCGACCAAGGGGGCCACGTGTTCTGCCAGCGTGAATGCGGTGGCCACATGTTTGGTCGTGTTGGCCATCAAGGCATAGGCTGTGTTCACATCAAGCGCCCATTCGCTGTCCATGTCGCCTGCGATGCAACAGCGGGTGAACCAAGCGACGTTGTCTAAAGCGTCTTGCAAACGGGTAAAATCGTGCAAGTCGGCCAGGGTCGAGGGGCGGTAAAGGCCGGTGTCGCGGTCCAGCGTGTTTACGGCGGCCCCGCCTGTGCCGAAATAGACCTTGTCGCCGCCGACTTCGATGGTGCGGTTCGGGTCCCGCGCATGAAGCGGGAAGGTTTTGGGCGCACGGTCGATTACGTCTTCCACAAGGGCACGCGGGATGGAAAGGCGATTGTTGTCAAGCGGGGTGCATCCAGCGCGGATCAGATCGGTGCGAAGTCTGCGGGGGACTTCCCCCATGCCAAGATCGGACAGAAGTCGGATCGCTGTCTCGTAAATCGCGTCGCATTCGTCGTCGCGCAACGGGCGGTACTGGCCGCCCGCCTGACCCGGCGGCGCCGGATTGATTGCGGGGGGTGCTGCGGCGGTGGCGTGGCGGGCCTTGCGGCCGGAACGTCTGGACATGCGTCAAAGGTCTGCTGTGACGCAGATTCACGCAAGAGGGCTGGACAGGGTACGGAAAAACCGAAAACATGATTTTGATATGGACAATCCAGACCCCCCATTCACCTTTCGCGCGGCACAGGTTTTCGTGGCAGCGGTTGAGGCTGCGTCTGTGACGCGCGCGGCCCACAGGATGGGCATGGCGCCCAGTTCGGTGTCCCAGCAACTGTCGACCCTCGAAGCAGCACTCGGGGCAAAGCTGATCGAACGGTCGGCGCGACACTTTCGACTGACCCGCGCGGGAGAGGTTTTTCTGCCTGCGGCCAAAGCGCTTCTTGATGATGTTTCTGCAGCCAAGGCGCAGCTGGTGATGGCAGATCAGGCACCCCCGATGACGGTCCGTGTTGCGTCCATTGAAGAACTGGACGCCACGGTTTCGGCCCCATGGCTGTTACGCCTCAAGGTCAGGTTTCCGAATATTTCGGTCACGTTGTCCAGCGGGGCCAGCCATGAAAATCACGATGCGCTGTCCAGTCGGGCTGTTGATGTGATGATGGCTGTCGACACGGTTGCACAGGCCGACTGGGTGGATCAGCACCCGATTTTGCGTGACCCGTTCATTCTTGTAACGGCCCCTGATCTGGCTGCCGATGCGATTTTGTCGCGACCCTTTGTGCGGTATTCGGGCGACCTTCAGATTGGGCGACAGATCGAGGCGCAGTTGCGCCGGTCGGGCGTTGTCCCTGTGCGCGGGTTCGAATTTTCCACAAATCAGGCGTTGTTCGCGATGACCGCCGAACTGGGCGGATGGGCGATTACGACGGCGCTGGCGTTTTTTGGCACGCCCCTTGCCGGTGACCTTGTGCGGGCCCATGCGCTGCCGGTGCCTGCCTTTGCAAGGGTGCTGGCGTTGCACACGCGGGCCGGTGCGCTGGGCGAACTTCCAGCGCAAATGGCTGAGGACATGCGCGGATGCCTTACGGACCGGATTGTCAGGGACGCCGATACCAGGGTGCCTTTTCTGGACGGCGGATTGCAAATCCTTCGGTAAATTCGAATGATAGATTTCTGCTGCCTGCGCGGGATTGATCCGTGCCCTGAAATTTGTTCCGGTTGCGCGTCTTGTTGTCGAAAGGATGCGCCGTGAAAACCCAGACCAGAGCCGTCGTCATCGGAGGTGGTATCGCCGGGTGTTCGACCCTCTACCACCTGACCCAAGAGGGATGGACAGATGTGGTGCTGGTCGAACGGGACGAACTGACCAGCGGCACCACATGGCATTCGGCCGCGCAGGTCACGAACTTTGGAATGAACCAGACGATGGTCGGGCTTAAGACCCATTCGATCAACCTCTACCAAGACCTGCGCGACGACCCCGATTATCCGGTGCAATACAACCACGGCGACGGTGGCATCCGGCTGGCCAACACCGAGGCGCAGATGGAAGGCTATCGGCATTTTGCCTCAATGGCGCGGGGCATGGGTGTGGAGTTTGAGGTGATCGACGCCGAAGAATGCGCGCGGCGGCACCCGCTGATTTCGACCGAAAACCTGTTGGGTGGTCTGTGGGATGGCAACGACGGGGATATTGATCCCGCGTCCCTGTGTCAGGCGCTGGCCCGCCGCGCACGCAAGGCGGGCGCAGAAGTGTATCGCCAGACGGAGGTCACGGGCCTGACACAGCTGAAGGACGACAGCTGGATTGTGCATACATCCAAGGGCGATATTGCCTGCGAAGTTGTCGTGAACGCCTGCGGATACCGCGTCAACGAAGTGGGCGCGATGATGGGCGTCCATCACCCCGTGATGTCCATGGAACACCAGTACTTTGTGACCGAAGACATCCCCGGCATCGTCGAGGCTGGCCACCGGATGCCGCTGCTGCGCTGTCCGATTTCGGACTATTATTGCCGTCAGGAAAAGCAGGGTCTGCTGCTGGGGTTCTACGAACAGGACTGCCGGACGTGGGGCATGGACGGGATTGATCCGAAGTTTACGAATGACCTGTGCCCCGACGATCTGGACCGGATTACGGATGTCCTTGAAGGCGCATTTGAACGGATGCCTGCTTTGATGGAGGTCGGCATCAAGAATGTGGTGAACGGCCCGATCACCTACACCATCGACGGCGCGCCTTTGGTTGGGCCGATCCCGGGCAAGCGCAATGCATTCTGCATCATTGGTCTGCGGGCGGGTCTGGGCGAAGGCGGCGGGCACGGCTGGCTTTTGGCGCAACAGATTGTCCATGGTGAGGCGTGTTATGACACTTGGGTCATCGACCCGCGCCGGTTCACGGGCCACACCAATGTCGAACTGACAGCGCTGAAGGCGATTGAGGATTACCAAAACGAATTCCGCTTTCACTTTCCCAACGAACACCGCCCCGCCGGACGGGACGCCAAGACCACGCCTTTGACACCGGTTCTGGCCGCCGAGGGCGCGGAATTTACGGTCGTCAACGGCTGGGAACGGGTCGAGTTTATGAAGCCATCCCCCGATTTTCACGTGACGCCGTCGTTCAAATTCGACGAGGCGTTTGACGTGGTGGGGGAGGAGGTCGCCGCCGTGCAAAATGCCGTTGGCATCGCGGAAGTCAACGGGTTCAACCGGTTTGAACTTACGGGTGCGGACCGTCACAGCTTCCTTGACCGCATGTTCTGCGGACGTGTTACGCAAAAGGACGGGCGCGTGGGTTTGGGGTATTTGCTGAACCATCACGGGTGCATCAAGGGGGAAGCGACGGTTGCCAATTTGCCCGCATCAGATCGTGGCCCTGCGCGGACGTGGTACGGGTCTGCGGCGGCGGCGGAATTCCACGACATGGACTGGCTGCAATCGCATCTGCGCGCGGATGAGGACGTACAGATCCGGTCGCTGACCAATGACCAGACCATCTTGGTGGTTGCGGGCCCCAAGGCGCGGGACGTCATGCAGGCGGTGAGCCGCGCCGATTGGTCGCGTGAGGCGTTCCCATGGCTCAGCGTGCGGGAATGTTTCGTGGGCTTTGCCCCCGCGACGGTTTTGGGGGTCAGTTTTTCGGGTGAACTCGCCTATGAAATCCACGTACCCAACGCCAATTTGTACAGCGCCTATAAAGCCTTGCGCGCGGCGGGGGTGGCCCATGGCATGCGGATGTTCGGGGCCAAGGCGGTTGATTCCATGCGGATGGAAAAGGGGTTCCTTCATTGGAAGGCGGACCTGATGACCGAATTTGACCCGTTTGAAACCGGCCTTGATCGGTTCGTGAGATTGGACAAGGATTTCGTTGGAAAACCCGCGCTTGAGGCCCGCGTGGCGGCAGGCAAGACAGCGCAGCTTGTGTGCCTTGATCTGGACAGCACCGATGCTGCGGCCCATGGCGGTGCGTCGGTGATGGACGGGGACCGCGTTGTGGGGACGGTCACGTCGGGCGACTGGGGGTACCGCGTGGGTAGAAACCTCGCCTATGCGTTTGTGAAACCAGACTTTGCCAGCCTCGGCACTGCGTTCGAGGTTGACGTTCTGGGCCACCGTGTCCCCGCCACGGTTGTCCCGATGGGCGTTTACGATCCCGACTATGCGCGCATGCGCAGTTAGGCTAGGCAGAGGCGCAACCAAGGAGGCCGCCGATGACCGTGCTGCGCAAAGAGATGTTTCACCTGCCTGACGGCATGATTTACCTTGATGGGAATTCGCTGGGTCCGTTGCCTAAGGCCGCCCCTGCGCGGCTTGAGGGGATGGTGCGTGATGAATGGGGCGCGCATCTGATCAAGGGCTGGAATGTCGATGACTGGATGGGCCAGCCGATGCGCGTGGGCAATCTGGTCGGGCGTCTGATTGGCGCGGCCAAGGACAGCGTGACGATGGGCGACACACTGTCGGTGAAGGTCTATCAGGCGCTGTCGGCGGCGGTTCAGATGCGGCCTGACCGCAAGGTGATCTTGTCGGATACGGGCAATTTCCCGTCCGATCTTTACATGGCGCAGGGCCTGATTGCGCAGTTGGGCCAAGGGCATGAGTTGCGCACGGTTGCCCCTGAAGACGTGGCAGACGCGATCACGGATGAGGTTGCGGCCGTGATGATCACACAGGTGGATTACCGCAGTGGGCGCATGCATGACATGGAGCAGATTACCAAAGCAGCGCACGCGGCAGGGGCTGTGATGATCTGGGATTTGGCCCATTCTGCCGGGGCGGTGCCTGTCGATCTGGAGGGTTCGAATTGTGAATTCGCGGTGGGGTGTACGTATAAATACCTCAACGGGGGGCCCGGCGCGCCGGCGTTTATTTATGTGCGTCCTGATGTGATCGGGGATATTCAACCGGCTTTGTCGGGTTGGCTGGGCCATGATGCGCCCTTTGCCTTTGATCTGGATTATCGCCCCGCCATGGGGATCGAACGGATGCGCGTCGGCACGCCGCCGGTCTTGCAGCTGACGGTTCTGGAAGAGGCGATGAAGGCCTGGGACGGCGTTGACATGGCTGACGTGCGCGCGGCGTCTATCGAACTGACGGATCTGTTTATCGAACTGGTTGAGGCCCGATGCCCCGAGCTGACGCTGTTTTCACCACGCAACGCCGCAGATCGCGGGTCGCAGGTGTCGTTTGCCCACCCCGAAGGTTACGCCGTGATGCAGGCCCTGATCGCGCGGGATGTCATCGGCGATTTCCGTGCGCCGAACCTGATCCGGTTCGGGTTTACGCCGCTTTATATCGACGAGACCGACGTGCGCGGCGCCGTCGATGTTCTGGCGGATGTGTTGGACAACCGGCTGTGGGATGATCCCGAATATAAGGCACGCAGCCGCGTCACCTAAACGGTGACGGGCTGTCCTGTTTCCAGAGATCGGGCCGCCGCATCCGCGAGGATTTGTGCGCGCAAACCGTCCTGAATGGTCGGGATTTTGACCGTCGCATCGGCCAGATGCGCGATGAAGGTCTGCATTTCAATCGCGTAGGCGGCCTCATACCGTTCAAGAAAGAAGTTGAGCGTTGGCGCGGCGCGAAAGCCGTCGGCAGTGGCGACGTCAACGGTGTTTTCCAAGACATTGGCCGCGCGCAACATGCCGCCCGATCCGTGGACTTCGATCCGCTGGTCATAGCCGTATGTCGCGCGGCGCGAATTGCTGATCTGGCAAATCTTGCCGGAGGCGGTTGTCAGTGTGACCGCTGCGGTGTCCACATCACCGGCCTTGCCGATCTCAGGGTCCACAAGGGCCGCGCCGACAGCGAAAACCTGCACCGGTTCTTCGCCCAGCAAAAAGCGCGCCATGTCCAGATCGTGGATCATCATGTCACGGAAGATACCGCCCGAGGACGTGATGTAGCTGATGGGCGGCGGGGACGGGTCGCGCGACAGAATCGTGACGATTTCCACGCTGCCGATTTCGCCGGCAACGATGCGTCTCTGCACATTGGCAAAGTTGGGGTCAAACCGGCGGTTGAACGCGGTGAAAAAGGCGACCCCCGCGTCATCCACGTGTTTGATCAGCGTGCGGATGTTGTCGGCGGACATGTCCACCGGCTTTTCGCAGAAGATGGCTTTGCCAGCTTCGGCCGCGGCCTTAATGATGTCGAAATGCGTATCGGTCGGCGTGCCCACGACGACGGCGTCTATGTCATCGCTGGCGATGATGTCTTCGGTGGTGCGCACCTCTGCATTGCAGGATTGGGCCAGCTTTTCAGCGGCCTCGGGGAAGAAATCCGATACGGCCACGACATCAACGTCGTCCATACCGCGCAAGGTCCGCGCGTGAACGATGCCGATGCGGCCACAGCCCAGTATGCCAATGCGTGTCATGTGTCCTCTCCCTTAAAGGCGCGCAAGACGGTGCGCGTGGCCGCGACCAACGGGTCGTGGGTGTCTTTGAGTATCTGGTTCCGGTCAAAGCGGCTGTCGTCGCTGTTCACCGCATCCCGCAGCGCCGCGCCGAAGGCCATGCGCAATTCGGTGCCGATGTTGAATTTGCAGATATTGGACGTGCGGGCCAGCGACGTGCGTTGCGCCATTGGCACGCCGGAGCCGCCATGAATGACCAGCGGCGTGTCGGTCAGGGCCTGAATGGCGCGAATGCGCGGTTCATCCAGTCCGCCGTCCTTGTCTTGTTGCAGATGCACGTTGCCCACAGAGATTGCCATGGCGTCGACGCCCGTTTCACGGGCGAATTGCGCGGCCTCCTGCGGGTCGGTTCCGGCTGAGGCCTCCCCGTCGGCGTAGCCCACAAAGCCGATTTCGCCTTCGCAGGAGATGCCCGCAGCATGGGCCATTTCGGCAATCGCGGCGGTTTCATCAATGTTTTGCTGAAGCGGCTTGCGCGATCCGTCGAACATGAGGGATGTGAAGCCACTCTCCAACGCCTCCTTGCAGTCGTCGAACGTGTACCCGTGATCAAGGTGGGCCACGACCGGAACGGAGGCACTTTCCGCCAAATGGCGGAACATCTTGCCCAAGACCGGCAGCGGCGTGTGTTCGCGGCAACCGGGCCCGGCCTGTAGGATGACGGGGCAGTTTTCGGCCTCTGCTGCGGCCACATAGGCGCGCATGTCTTCCCAGCCCAAGGTGACCAGACCGGCGACCGCATGGCCCTGTTTCAGGGCAGGCTGAAGGACGTTTGAAAGAGTGACTAAGGGCAAAGGACGGTCCTTTGGTGAGACGGTGGAATGAGTTGTATTGGCCAAGATGAAGAGGGCGCGCGCGCGCTGCCTTCGACGGGCGCGTTAACCTTAACGGCGGGTTACTTGAACTTGGCAACCATATCCTTGATGCCGGGGATGGTTTCGACCTGATAGGCGTGAGTTGGCTGGAAATACTGCACCAGGCTGCGTTGGCTGAGGCCGCCGAGGATGGTGAAGTAGTACATTTCGTACCCCGGCATCACGACGCAGGGATGATAGCCCGAGCCCAGAAGGATCGTGGAGCGATCCATCAGCTGGTAGGCGTCACCCGGCTCACCCTCTTTGTGCTGGATGATCTGCACTGCAGACCCGTGGTTGGGTCTAAAGCGGAAGTTATAGGTTTCATCGTGACGGGTTTCGATGATGGTGCCGTTGTCATCGGTGCGGTCGGTGTCGTGTTTGTGCGGCGGAAAGCCGGACCAGCCGCCCGCGCCGACGGTAAAGAGTTCGGACACCAGAAGGCGGCCCACCTTGCCGGCCTCGCGCTGGCCGAGGATGTGTTTGATGGACCGGTGCGTCTTTGTGTCGTCGGACCCGTATTGGACATAATCATGTTCGCGCACATCGAAGGGATCGAGGACCTTGTCGTATTTCGCACCGGCGATGAACGTTTCCGTGTCGGTCTTGGCAACGATGGTCGCAGTGGCGCCGACGGGGACATAAACGCCCTGCGGCTGGCCGTCCCAGACATCCACGCCGCGCCCGCCAAGTGCGTCGAATGTCACGCCTTCGACATCCACATCAACGGTGCCGGTCGCGGGTACGATGCAGGTTTCATAGCCCGGCACCTGATAGGTGAACGCCTCACCCGCTTTGAGTTTGACGATGTTGAAATAGTTCAGCGGGACCGTGGGATCATCGGCGTCAACAATGGGTTTGTTCTGGTTGTCATGGGGCGCGATGTGCATGTGGTGGTCCTATTGCGTGGGGCCGGCCGTGGGGCCGGGGTGATCTGTGAGAAAGGCGTCAAGCTGCGCGACATCGGGCATGGCCGGGGCGCAGCCGGGTTTGGCGACCACGATGGACGCACAGGCAGAACCGCGCAAGATCGCGGTCTTCAGGTCGCGGTTTTCGGCCAGGGCCGCCATGAAGCCGGCCATGAAACTGTCGCCTGCGCCAGTGGGTTTGACGGCCTCGGCGGGGTAGATGCCGGTGGGAATTTCATCGGTGGCGGTATAGGTGACCGCGCCGTGTTGGCCCATTTTGTAGACGACGATTTCAGCAGTGCTGCGCGCCAGATCACGGGCCTTTGCGCGGCCTTTGTCCATACCACCCGCCATGAAGCCGAATTCTTCGTCGTTGCCCACGATGACGTCGGATAGTGCACCTGCACGGGACAACACGTCTGCCGCGACCTCGGGGCTGGGCCACGAGTAGGGGCGGTAATCCACGTCAAAAATGATCGGCAGGCCCGCCTTTTTCGCCAGTTCAAAGGCGCGAAACGCGGCTGTGCGGCTGGGATCGGATGCGAAAACGGTGCCAGCGGTGATCAGGGCGGTGAATTGGGTGTAATCTACGGCCTCGACATCTTCGACGGACATCTGAAAGTCGGCGGCGTTGTTGCGGTAGATGACCGATTGGTGGTCCTCGACGCGGGTTTCATAGACGGCGAGCGACGTGCGTTCTTCGCCTTGAATGGTGCGGACATGGGCGCGGCCGACGCCGTAGGCATCAAGCTGGTTGAGGCAGTAGCGCCCGACAGCGTCATCGCTGACACAGGTCACAAGATCCGCGTTCAGCCCCAGTTTGACCAGCCCAGCCGCGATATTGGCGGACGATCCGCCCATGGCCACAAACATATCCGTTGCATGTTCGGTTTGGGCGCGGTCAGTGGGGCTGAGGTCCATGCCCACGCGCCCGACGACGATGAATTTACCGCCCCTGATCCCGTTGAGCGCGGTCATGTGCGTCCCTCCGCATTGATCGCCTGGGCTTTGTCCAGAACCTCGGGATAGGGGTGGTTGAGGCCGATGATTTGGCGCAATTCCGCGCTGGCGGAGGCTTTGAAGTCCTGCGTGAGGCCTGCGGGCAAATCTTCGAGGGGCTTTACCCATTTGGGCACGTAATTTGACAGGACGGCGTTGCGGTCATGGTCCGAGGCGTTGGGCATGGCGCAATGCCAAGCCGCGCCGAAGAACAAGACGGTATCGCCGGGATCGCCCAGCATCCGGTGGCAGCTTTCAAAGAAGTTGTCTGCTTCGGTCGGATAGCGCAGGTTTTTTTGGGTGCCGGGCATGTAGGCGGTCGCGCCGCTTGTTTCCGTGAAAGGGTCAAGCATGATCGTCACTTGAGCATTTACAGGATAGGACGCATTGAGGCGCGCGGGGTGCGACGGCAGATCATGCATGTCCCAATAGGGGTAGTCCACATGGGGTTCCTGTCCCGGGCCGCCGGGCAGGATGCGGTTGGCGGCGATGGAGCCCATGACCATATCGGTGCCCAGAAACGCCCTGAGGCAATCCAGCAAGACCGGATGCGTCGCCATGTCGGCAAAGACGTCGCCCTTGGCCAGCAGGTTCCAGACACGGCGTTGCAGATTGATTTTGCCGTCCTCTGCGGCAGCGCCTTGAAAATGCGTGACCTTTTCCGCCTCGGCGTTGGAATGATCCATGATGATCGCCCGTGCCTGCGCGATCTGATCGTCGGAAAACAGGCCCGTGAAGCGCACAGCACCCGCCCCATCAAGAAGTTCCTCGACGATTTCAGCAGGATCATAGTTGTCCGCGGTAAAGGTCTTCATCACACGCCATGCCGTTGTTTGCTGCGGGTGGCTTCCTGATCTGCATGGGCGTCGCGGATGCGGGCGCTGTCCGACACTTCGGGTGTGCCGACCTCCCACCAGGTGTGGCCCTCGGTCGTCCACCCTTCATAGGCATCGACGTTCATGACAATGACCGATGTTGTGTCGGCGGCCTTGGCGCGTTTGAACGCCTCTGCCAGTTCGGCGGGGTTCGACACGGTTTCGGCGTTTGCGCCCATGGCGGCGGCGTGGGCTTCGAAATCAACGCCCACCTGACGGGTCGCTGTGGGTGTGTCCGCGATCAGGTTGTTGAAGCTTTCGTTGCCGGTGTTGTTTTGCAGTTTGTTGATGACGGCAAAGCCGCCGTTGTCCAGCACCAGAATGATCAGCTTCTTGTCGGTCAGGACCGATGAATAGATGTCAGAATTCATCAACAGATAGGACCCGTCACCGGTGAAGACGATGGTGTCCTGATCCGGTTCACGTTCGGCCTGCGCGATGCGCGCGCCCCAGCCGCCCGCGATCTCGTATCCCATACAGGAAAAGCCGAATTCGACGTCAACGGTGCCGACGTCCAGCGTGCGCCAGTTGGCGGTGACTTCGGCAGGAAGCCCACCGGCAGCGGCCACGATCCGGTCGCGCGGGTCGCACAAATCGTTCACAACGCCGATGGCTTGGGCATAGCTGTTCGGGCGGTTTCCGGGTTTGACGTTCTCGGCCACATAGGCGTCCCATTTGGCACGTTCGTTCTGGGCGAACGTCGTCCAGTCAGCGGGGGCTTTGTAATCCCCGCTGAGCGACGACAGACAAATGGCGGCATCCCCCACCAGTGGCAACGACAGGTGTTTCATGGCATCGTGGCGGCCCACATTGATGCCGATGATTTTGGCGTCCTTGGCAAAAGCGGTCCAGCTGCCGGTGGTGAAATCCTGCAACCGTGTGCCGACGGCCAGAATTACATCGGCCCGTTCGGCGATGGCATTGGCGCTGTCCGATCCGGTGACGCCCAAGGGGCCACAGTTCAACGGATGGTCGGATTTCATATTCGCACGGCCTGCGATGGTTTCGACCACAGGAATGCCGCTGTCTTCGGCAAAGGCTGTCAATTCGGCCACAGCACCGGAATACTGCACGCCACCACCGGCGATGATCATCGGACGTTTGGCCGTTTGCAGCAGCGCGAAGGCATCTACGACCTCTTCCATATCGGGAGCCTGTTTGCGAATGCGGTGGACGCGCTTTTCAAAGAACGTTTCGGGATAGTCATGGGCCCAGCCCTGCACATCCTGCGGCAGCCCTATGAAGGCGGGGCCGCAATCGGCAGGGTCAAGCATGGTGGCCAGCGCGGCTGGCAGCGACTGGATGATCTGCGCGGGATGCGTGATGCGGTCCCAATAGCGCGACACCGCCTTGAACGCGTCGTTTACGCCCAATGTCGGATTGCCGAAATGTTCCAGCTGTTGCAGCACCGGATCGGGCAGGCGGGTCAGGAAAGCGTCGCCGCAAAGCATCAGCATGGGCAAGCGGTTCGCGTGAGCGAGCGCGGCTGACGTCAACAGGTTCGCCGTACCCGGCCCGGCGGAGGCGGTGCAGAACATGAACCGGCGGCGCAGCCATTGTTTGGCATAGGCCGCTGCGGCGAACCCCATGCCTTGCTCGTTTTGGCCACGATAAAGCGGCAAGGTATCCTGTACACCGAACAGCGCCTCACCCAGACATGTGACATTGCCGTGCCCGAAGATGCCGAAACCCCCGCCACACACGCGGTATTCCACGCCATCAATGTCGATGAACTGGTTGTTCAGATAGCGAATAATGGCCTGCGCTGTGGTCAGCCGCACGGTTGCGTCCGTCATGGGCGCGTCTCCTCCCTCGGTGTGGGCCGCGCGATACCGCCCACAAGTTTCAAGACCCGACGATAACGATTTTGCAACCGGTTGCAATCGCGTTTTGCAGATTCTGTTTCGGTTGCTGATGAATGAGGGATGGAGCGGGCCGGGGCGGGCCGCATCAGTCCCCGAAAACCTGCATGTATCGCAGGATTGTCGGGCCGAGGGTGATCAGAAAAAGCGCTGGCAGCATCATGCTGGCCATGACGCCGGACATTTTGACAGGCAGTTTGTTGGCCTGCTCCACCGCTTTCATTTCCCGCGTTTCGCGCATTTCCTTGGCGTAGGCATTTAAGGCTGACGAGATGGATGTGCCAAATTCCATCGACTGGCTGATCAGCTGTGCGAATGACATCGCCTCTTCAACGCCGGTGCGTTCCGCCATGTCGAAAAGGGCCTCCTGACGGTCGCGACCGGCCAGAATTTCGGCCTGACACATCAGAAATTCCTCAGAGATGGGCGGGCACACCTCGGCAAGGACCTGACCCACACGGGTCATGGAGGTGTCAAACCCCATCCCGGCCTCGGTCGAGATTTGCAGCAAATCCAAAGCATTGGGGAACCCCTGTTCGATCTGCATTTTGCGCGCCTTTACCTTGCGGTTCAGCCAGATCGTCGGCGTGTAGAAACAGACTGCCACGGTGATGGCCGCCAGTTGCGCGGCACCCAGCGGCGACATTCCCTGAAAATAGGAGGCAAACGGGTCGGGCAGTGCGGCCGCCTGATGCAATCCGTACATCGACATAACGATAAGCGGCCCCGCGATTGCCGCCAGAAACCGGATCAGAAAGAAATTCCTCATGGCGTGTGGGCTGTCGAATCCTGCCCGCCTGAGCTGAAGCTGGATTTGCGCCCTTTCGGTTTTGGTATCCGGCAACAGGGCTTTGAACACACCTTCGGGCGTGTGATCACGCGCGGTTCGCAGGTCAATCCGTCGGCCCGGATCGCCATAGGTTTTTGTCAAATGGGCCAGCCGTTCTGCTGCCGCGCCCGGACCGGAAAACGTGAAATGGGCCGCCGCCCCGATAAAGATACCGGCCACGGCCAGCATCAGCATGGTGAACGGCGACAAATCCGGCAGAAGGGAAAACAAGGTATCCATCGCAGGCGCCTCAATACTTGAAATTGACGAGGCGGCGCAGGATCAATCCGTTGCCGATGACGAAAAACAAAATGGCCGCACACATGGGGTAGAACAAAGGATCGTTCTGGACCGACGTGTAATAATCAGGCGCTGTCAAAAGCGTGCCCAGATACATGACGAAGGGCAGCGCGGACAGTAATATCGCGGAAATGCGCCCCTCGGAACTGACGGCTTTGATCCGGCGGCGCATGGCAAAGCGGTTTCGAATCACGGTCGACAAGGTGGCGAGCATCGCCGCAAGGTTGCCACCGGTTCCATGCTGGATCCGGATGGATGCCGCCAGATAATAGGTGTCTTCAATGTCCATCCGTCGCGCCATGTCCTCAATGGCATCGGGCAGGCTGTCGCCGTAGATCACCTGATCGGATATGCGGCGAAATTCGGTCGCGACGGGTTCGGGCATGTTGGATGCGACGGCGCGAATGGTCGTGTTGACGGGATGGCCGACAGACAGCCCCCGTTTCATCTGATCCAGCGCATCTGGCAACTGGCGTGAAAACGCCTCCACCCGCCGGTTGCGCACGATATTGATATAGCCGACAGGAACCACGAAGCCGACAGAGACAGACGCGAGCGCAGCCAATGGCAGACCAATCAGCGGGATGCCCAGCAGAAAGGTGATCGCCATAGCCAGCCCCGACATGACAAAAACCCGTCGGGGACTGATTGTGAGACCAGCCTGCGCCATCCGACCCGGCAGTTGGCCAAGAATTGGAATTCTGGTCCACGCGGGGCGGTCCACTTTACGGCGCAACTCGGCCATGGCACTTTCAACCTGATCACCGCCTGAAAGGGTTCGCAGCCTTTTGGCCTTGGGATCATTTGCATCGTCATCAAAAAACATCTGCCGGAGGCCTTCGATCACCAGAAGGATGCTGATTACAATGGCTGCGTAAAGAATATAGCGAGGTTCGAGAGACATTAGTTCGGTCCCTCCGCATCACGAAAAATGTCCGCCGGCAAAGCATAGCCCGCGGCGGCCAGAACATCGCCCGTCTGGGGGCGCACACCGGTGGGGCCGAAATGACCGAGGACCGTGCCATCTTCACCGATACCCTTACGGGTAAAGGCGAAAATGTCCTGCATCAGGACAGCCTCCCCCTCAAGGCCCGTCACCTCGGAGATTGAGGTGATCCTGCGGCGGCCGTCGGCCAGACGGTTCAACTGGATCACAAGATGAATGCCTGCGCCGATCTGGCTGCGTACGGCGGACATGGGCAGTTCGGATCCCATCATGATAACCATTTGCTCAAGCCGGCTCAGCGCGTCACGCGCCGTGTTGGCATGGATGGTGGTCATGGACCCGTCGTGGCCGGTGTTCATGGCCTGCAACATGTCGAAGGCTTCGGACCCGCGACATTCGCCGATGACAATGCGGTCGGGTCGCATGCGCAATGCATTGCGAACCAGCAGTCGCTGGCTGATTTCGCCGCGACCTTCGGCATTGGCCGGTCGTGTCTCAAGGCGAACGACGTGATCCTGCTGAAGTTGCAATTCGGCGGCGTCTTCGATGGTGACAATACGTTGGTGGCGGTCAATATGGCTTGATAGGGCATTCAGCATGGTCGTTTTGCCGGACCCTGTGCCACCGGAAATCAGGATGTTGAGCCGCGCTTTGACCGCTGCTGCCAGAAAGATCGCTGCTTCCTCGCTGAGTGCGCCGAAGGCCACCAGTTTGTCCATTGTCAGCTTGTCGGCTGAAAATTTGCGGATCGACAATGACGGGCCGTCGATCGCGCAAGGCCGCACGATGGCGTTTACACGGCTTCCGTCCGGCAGACGTGCATCGACCCATGGTTGGCTTTCATCAATCCGGCGACCGACCCGACTGACGATCTTGTCGATGATACGCAACAAATGCTTTTCGTCGTGAAATCCGCTTGCGATGCGTTCAAGCAGACCTTTGCGTTCCACGAACACGTGGTCCGCGCCGTTAACCAAGATGTCGGAAATGGTCGGATCAGCGAGGAGGGGTTCAAGAGGGCCAAGACCCAAAACTTCATCCATCAGTTCGTTAATCAGCCTGTTGAAAGTATCTGAACCGAGCGAAACGTCCTCGTCTTCAAGGTTTTGCAGGACGATCGCATTCACCTCACGGCGCAGTTCAGCCGTGTCGACCTGATCAATGATCGACAGGTTCATCTGCTCCAGAAGGTTTTCATGCATCTTTTGTTTCAGCTGAAACCACGATGTGGTGGCGGCAGAGGGTGCGGTGCGATCGGTGACAGGTGGCGATACCCGCGCAGAGCCGCGTTGCGGCAGGATAGATTTGATCTGCGACCGGCGTGGCAGGACCGCCTGACCGGTTGCTGTACGGGGCGCCTCCCCGTCCGGAACGGGCGCTGTGCGGGTCGACGTAAAATTCTTGAAGACGGCCATGATCTATGCCCTCCGCCGTGTGCTGGAGGCATGGGCGTCTTTCAGGCTGTCCACGATGGGCGCAAGTGCCTTGGCGACCGGCGATCTGGGCCGCAGGGCCAGCATGGGCTGTCCGGCATCTGCGGCACGTCGGGCGGATTTGTCGTCGCGCGGAATCCAGTTGGTGATCTTGCGATCCAAGAAGGCTTCCGCCTCTTTGAGGGCCGCGGTGGAATTGTTTGTTCTGGAATCCTTGGACACCACAACCTCTATTGGCAGGCTGGGATGTTCGTCCGTAAATGTGTCCATCAAACGGCGCGTCTGGCGCAGTGTATGAACGGCATGATCGGTCAGGATGAGAAACTTGTCCGCGCGTGTCAGGACAGCGTCGATCCATTCGCAAACCGCACGTGGAAGATCAAGAATGACAAAGTCATAGGCCAGTCGCAGATCGTCAAGCAAAGCGGCCAGCATTTCGGATTGCAGGATATCCAGGGGCGCGAACGCCAAGGGGGCCGGCATCACGTCGAACGCCCCCGCCTCATAGGTTTTTATGGACCGGGGAATGAAATCTTCCTCCGGGGCAGTGCCGGATTGCAGCCAGTCCATCACTTCGCCTTCGTCGTGCACATCCAAAGAGGCGCCCAACACACCATTTTGGATATCAAGATCAATCACGGCGACGCGAAGGGAGGGACCATGGCTGTCGCCCTTTGGCGGGCGGGCCAGTTGCGTGGCCAGATTGAGTGCCGTGGTCGTCGCCCCCACCCCGCCACGTGCCGAACAGACGGCGACAATCAGGCCATTGTGCAGGTCGCCCGCGTGGCGCTGGGGGGGCGGGTCCTCAACCGGTGGCGGCTGCGGCGTTTCGGGCGCGATCGAGGCCATGGGGATAACCTCATCCACACCGGCATCCATCAAAGCGCGGGCTGTCGCAAGGGTCAGGGTCTGGGCTGTTATGCCCAGAAATTTAAGGTTGTCGTGCCCCATCGTGCGAAGGGTTTGCAGAGCGTCAAGATCGGCTTCGTTGCCGACGCGGATGTCGAAAATGATCAGGTCGGTTGCCGCAATATCGACCGAAGGCACGCGGGCCAGATCGGCGAGGCTGGTGTCGCGGTGGTTCACGGTGAGCGACACATCCTGCGACAAGGCGGCCGCCACACGGGCCGCGGTTCCCGCGCTGTTCGAAACGACCAGAGTTCGTGTGGGTTCGGGATCGGGGCCGGATGGGGCGAGGTTCGGCATTGTCATGAGGATTCTCCGTCGGATAGGGCCTCAGCTGGCAGGGAATTGCTCATGCTGGGGAAGGCGAATTCTTCGCCAAGTGTGCCCGAAGGGCTTGCCCCGACAAGCGCGGCAAGGGCACCCATCGGGGTCACGAATTCAAAATTCAGGTCCTGAAGTTCCGCCGTCACGACCGGCGTATACGGCCCGCCCAAAAAACCAAGATCGGGGTCGAAGGCGTAGCTGAAGCGCAGGTTTTCAGGCGTGGCATTGGTTGGCAACAATACGCGAATCTGGTCGTAAATGTCCTGTCCTGTCGCGTTGGTCTGCGCGTCACATGTAACGGTGGTTTGCGACTGGCAAAGGGTCGGATCGGTTGAACACGACATGCCGACAGTCAAGGCGGAATTGGCCAGTGACAGCGGGTTGCGCTGGTTGATCAGCGGAACGCCCAGACACACCGGCGCGCGCACCACAGCCAGCCGGACCGCACGTTCGGTGGCCTTCTGCGCCATGACATAAGAGAACCCCAAGCGGCCAAAATCAATAAGGCCAAAGGCCAGAAACAAGAAGAAGGCAGCAACCAGGCCGAATTCAACCAGCGTTGCGCCGGTTTCATCACGCCTGAACCGCATCAAATAAGGGGATAGGGCGCGAATGTTCATGTGCCGAAAATCCGGCCGGTGTCGCGGACGACCGTCTGTGCTTTGGGCAAAGCGAGATCGAAGAAACTGAAAATACCCGCAAAAGGATAGTCGATTTCCAATCGCGCTGTGACCGTGGCGACGGGTACCGTGCCCATCCCGTAATCGCCGGAAATACAGGCCAGAGTTGGCGTGACGGAGGTGACGGTTATGGTGCTGGGAAATAGATCGGTGCCGGTTGCCGATTGACGCACAATCTGGCTGGCGCGTGTTGTCCAGCCTGTCAGACCCCCGCCCGTGGTGCAGATGTCAGACCCTTCCGCGCGGGCGATAAACCGGGTGGCGTCGCGGACGCCGGCGATGGTGGTCTGGTAGGCCCAAAATGTTCGGCTGCCTTCAAGAATGACCGCAAAAATCAGCAACATGACCGGCAGGACGAAGGCAAATTCGACCAGTGCCGCGCCATCGTCCCGGCGGCGCATCTGCAGGAGAGACCTCGCCAGCATCATCATTCGTACAGCCGGACAACCGGGCGGACCCGTGCATTCGTCACGTTGTTCTGGGGGTCGGAAGACAAGCCGCCCAGAATTTCCACCTGAACGCTACCTGTCGCGTCAAGTCCTGCGGGCGACAGCAAAAACACCTCCGCGTAGTCAATAATCGGCAGGGTATCGACGCTGGCATTGATGCCGCCACCGGAGCAGTCGACAAAGGCGGTAACGATCACACGGCGGGCCGGATCAGCGCTTATCTGGTTCGTGCAGGATGGCAGAATGCTATCAGTGATGTCTGCTACGACGCCGCCCAGGCCACCCAGCCCGCCCAGAACCCCGCCGGTGGCGCTGCCACCTTGGGCAGATGCTTCGATCTCTGCCAGATAAAAATCATAGCGTGAGGTCGCATCGGGGTGTGGGTCTGTGCCGCCGTAGTTGGCATTGATATATGCCGCACGTCCCGCCGACCATTCGCCGTTGCCGACGAAAGAACACACGCCGCTTGTGTGGCAATCGTCCCCCGGCAAGCCCATAACGGTTGCGGACGCTTGGGGATTGTCGGCGATGCATTGTCCGCTGGAGGGTTCGAACCCGTTGAGTATGTTCGGGGCGGAGGGGTAAAGCGGATTGTTCACCAGACCAGTGGCCGCGCCACCAAAGATGTCGAAACGGACGTTGAGGGCGGAATCAACCTCGAGGTCGAGGAGATTATCCGGGGCTGCCGCGCTCGTATCGTCATAGCAGCTGGCACGCGGGCCCTCGGCCGCGATTTGACATAAGTCAAGGCCAAGTCCGTCCAGCCCGCCGCACAGGGCGTCTATGACCGGAGCGACCTCATTCACAGGTTGAAGCATTGCAATGACGCCCGGCACCAGATTGCCGGTAGAAACGCTGACATCGAGGGTCAGCGCGGTGCCAACCGAAGCGTCCACATCAATACCTGCCGCAGGCGCGCAGATCATCAGGGGTGTGATGTCGCAGACCTGTCGCTCATGACCGGCGGTGGCCCGCGCCGAGACGTGTTTGGCACCGTCAATCCCCGTTCCGCTAAGTGCCGAAAATGCGGCTCCGAAAATTGCGGACACTGCACGGGGTGCCACGTCTACAGTGACGAACCGCGCCGCGCGGGGGGCGTTGGTTGCCGCTGTAAAGGCGTCCGGGCGTGTGGTGTAGAAGGTCAGCGTAAGATCATCAAAACCAAGGCCGGAGGGTCCGGTGCCAAAGGTCTGGGTGTCCGTCACCAGGGTTTGCGCCGCAAGTGTGGCACGGTTGATCGCGTCTGCGGAACCGTCAAGCTCCCCCGCTGCGGCAAGCGCTACGTTGTCCGCAAAGGACTGCATCTCCGATTGGGTTGCGGCGGTGCGTCCAAAATCGAAGCTGAGCGCGAGGATGCCGAAGAATACCGCCATCAGCACGGCAAACAGGGCCAGAATTGATCCGTCTTCTGTATGCCTGAAGGTCGAAAGACGCGCGCGGATCATCATTGGTCGTGCACCACATCCTGAGATTGTGTGCCACGTCGGACGCGCACCATCGTGGTTGGCGCAGCTGGAGCTGTGACAGGCGCAGGTTCGGCGGTGATGGCCTCGGTCTCGCCCCAGATGTCGCTGAGTGTAATTTCGGAAAGATCATCCTCTGTCAGTAGGATATCGTCATTGCGCAACGTCAGGCTCAACATACCGACTTGCTGAGCCAGAACCAGTTTCTGGCTGTCCCTTTGACCAACCTCGACCGTGACGGTTCGGGTTGCGCGGGCGCGGTTGTCATCCGCAGACGTATCGACCGCCAGAACGCGAATGTCCTGCAGGATGGTGCCTGTGCGCAGGGAGCTGCCATTGCCTTGGGTCAGGACAATGTCGATCCGGTCACCCGGTGTGACAAAGCCGCCGACGGCGGTCGTTTCATCCACGCGTATCGCCACGGCACGGGTGCCGGGATTGAGAGAACGGCCGATGCTGACTGTCGCGCCGAAGTCCGAGACGGTGTTTTGCAGGATGAGATCACCCGCGAGGATTGTCTGAGTGGCGCGGCGTGGCGGAGTGCCATCGGCCCCCAAAAGGGCGGTTGTGCCGTCAAACGCCCCTTCGGGCACCAGATCGGCTGGCCAGGTTTGGGGGGCAAGCTGTTCGCGGGTAATGGGTTCACCAAATGGTATGTCCTCAGCCGCTGCAAGGAGTGTCACATTTTCCGACTGAACCGTCTGACCGGGATTGGATGCCGTGGCCGGTTGTGCGTTCAACAGACCCTCGGCCACGTAAATCGACCCGATCGCAAAGATCAGTCCGGTTAACGAAAAAAGGATAGGTTTAAGGCGCATCTGGGCATCCGAATGGGAATGAGGAATGGGGGGAAAGGCTGCCCCCGCGATACAAGGTCAAGCGGGGGCGGCGTTTATTTTAAGGTCGTTTATAACGTGTTCTTAAGACGGCAGCGCAGATCCCGCAGCCGTCATGGAACCGCCGACGTCACCGGCCAGCGTGACGAGCGCACCGGCGCCCAGTGTGATCGCCAGACCCAGCGCGATGCCGTATTCGACCAAAGTCGCGCCATCTTCGTCTGCGCGGAAGGCCATCCATTTTGCCATGATGTAGTGTGTCATTTTCGTTCTCCGAGGTTGTTTGAAACGGGGCTGCAAAATTCAAAGCGAACTTTGCCGTGTGTCTTCAGGATGCGGATTGCGCTGCACCTGCACATCATCCATATGGATGAGGTGCACAGCTGGAAGGCGATGGGATTAGGGGGTGCCCGAAAATTGCCACAGTCACGTGAAGTTCCTGACATCTTGTTGTCAGGCCGCGGCCATCTTCGGCGATTTCCAACGCCGGGACGTGGGGTCGCGAAAAAAGTTTCACCTTCACAAAAATTTAATATTCCGGCGAAATTTCTCAAAAATACCTCCATTCCCGAGGGTGGATCGGGGTAAACACACCAAAATTTTCCGCACCCAAGGTCGAAATATGACGCGTGTCTTAAGAATTTCGGAATCGTGAGAGGGCAAAATGAGCACATTTGAACAGACATCCCAGCGGGCAGGTCATTTGATTCGGCTGGTGTTTGTGCTGACCCGCGCGCTGTCGGGACGCGGTGATTTGCGCGCAGCCCTTGCAGAACTGGCTTTGCTGTGTGCGGCAAGTGACGTCAGATTTTTGCGGATAGATCACCGCGTGTCGGTGATCCGCGTGATTGCCGCGCTTGATGACATGACAGGCGAGGTTGAAGACAACGACGCGCGCACCGTCAGTCACGGCAAAAAGGGGCAGTTGGCACAGGTTGCGACGCCGCAGGCCCCCCGGTGGGGCATGATCCTGGACGAAGGCTATGCCCATACCGACGTGGTGATGTTGACTTGCCCGGAATGCGAATGGCTTGAGCCGCTGGCACAGGAACTGCCTGTAATCTGGGGCAGTCGCATCAAGGGCGTTATTGCCAGCATGGTGTCGGAAGAGGATAAAAGCGACGCGATCCTTGGTCCGCGAAACCCGTTCAATCTGACGCAGACGGAACGCAAGGTCTGCCATCTGCTGACCGATGGTTTGTCGGCCAAAGACGTGGCCCAGCGCCTTGAGGTTTCGATGCCGACGGTCAGAACCCATCTGCGCAACATCTATGCCAAGACCGGATTGGACGGAATGGTTGCCGTTGTGCATCGCCTGCATTCCGACGGGATATGACGGCCTTTCGTTCATTGCACATTTATAGGGTTGTGATCATCCTTGGCTGTGTGGTGCGGAGGATGACATGAAGACCGTTTTGACCCTCATCTTATGTGCGGTGTCCACTGCTGGCTTGACGCAGACCCTGCCGGACGCCGTAACAGATGACCTTTACGCGCCGGTCGATCTGGCCGAAGCGGAATTGGGACAGCTTCTGTTTTATGACGCGATCCTGTCGGGGAACCGGACCGTTTCCTGCGCCAGTTGCCACCATCCCGATTTTGCGACCGCAGACGGCGTGTCCCTGTCCATCGGAGACGGTGGCATCGGGTTGGGCCCCGACCGGCGCGTGGACCCCGACAACCCGCCCGAAGAGAGAATTCCGCGCAACGCACCGGCCCTGTTTAATCTGGGGGCCAAGGAATTTACGGTCATGTTCCATGACGGACGGCTGGAAGCAGATCCTTCGCATCCCAGCGGTTTGCGGTCTCCAATGGATGCGGATATGGCGACGGGCTTTGCGTCGGTGCTGTCGGCGCAAACCATGTTCCCCGTACTAAGCCGCGATGAAATGGCCGGATCGTTTCGCGAAAACGATGTGGCGCTGGCCGTGCGTCAGGGGCGGATCGGCGGGCAGGGTGGCGCATGGGATCTGCTGTCACGCCGCGTGGCTGACGTTCCCGATTATGCGGCGCGGTTTAGGGCCGTCTATCCGCACATCGACGGACCTGATGACATCGGATTCACGGATATTTCAAATGCCCTTGCTGTTTTTATGGCGTGGGAATGGCGGTCGGATACATCCCCTTTCGACGCGCATCTGCGGGGCGCACCGCTGACCGGACCAGCGCGCGACGGGATGGAATTGTTTTACGGCCCTGCGGGGTGTTCGGTCTGCCACAGTGGGCCTTTTCAGACCGATCACCGCTTTCACGCCATGGGCGTGCCGCAGATCGGGCCAGGCAAATCAGCGACGTTCGAGGACCACCACCGTGACGAGGGCCGCTTTCGCGTGACCGGCAATTCCGCCGATCTGTATGCCTTTCGAACCCCGTCACTGCGCAATGTCGCCAAAACAGGGCCTTGGGGACATGCGGGGGCACATACCGATCTGACGCAATTTGTCCGCGACCACCTTGATCCGGTGGCAAGCCTCGCGCGGTATGATCGTTCACAGGTGATCTGGCCTGCTTTCGAGGCGGCGGACTTTGCGGTTTTGGATGATCCAGAAGAGATCGGCGCGATTGCGCAGGCGGTCCGGCACACGCCTGTCCGGCTGAACGATACAGAGATCGCGTCGATTGTCGCGTTTCTGAACAGTCTGACCGACCCTGCGGCACTGACCGGACGGCTGGGTATTCCGGCGGCTGTCCCAAGTGGCTTGCCGCTGCCTTAGGGTTTTTGCAGAACCACGGTCTGGTTCGCCTCGGCCACGTGAGACGATGTCGACCCGTCGGGCCATGTTACATCAATTCGGGCCGTCTGACGGTCGCCCAGCCCGAAATGGCGCGGGCCAAGTTGCCCGCCGGCATGGCCGCCGCCGATGGTGTTTTGCTGGCTTTGCGTCCCGATACGGATGACCGCCCCTATGGCGTCGCGATTGCCACCCGATTGGCGCAGCGAAATACCCAGCCAGTTGCCGGTTTGTTGTGTCGTGTTGCGGTAAAGTTCCAGCGGCGCGCGCCTGTTTGACACAAGGAGGTCGAGCCGCCCGTCGCCGTCAAAATCGACCAGCGCCGCACCGCGCGACCTGTCCATTGATGCGACGCCAGCATCTGCGGCATGTTCCACAAAGGTGCCGCCCTCCGTCTGCATCAGTAAGTTGTTGGGATCACGCGTGGCCATCCCAGGCATCTGATCGACATTGCCTTTCGCGATAAACAGATCGGCGCGGCCGTCGTTATCAACATCGCCAAATTCCGCGTGCCAGCCCGTCGAGGGACGCCCTTCGTCGCCGATGTGGGGGCGTTGCGCGTAGGACCCGATCTCATAGGGGGCCGCCTGATAGGTTCCGTCGGGTTGGGCCAGTTGCAGCAGCTGGTCCCCCATGGAGGTCAGCATCACCTCGTCCAGGCCGTCGCCGTCCAGATCACGCGACGCAATACCCATGCCCCAAAGCGATACGGGCTGCCATCCGTCTTCGGGACCCAAAAACCGCCTTTCGGTGATGTCCCACATCTGTTCATAGCCGTCTTTGACATAATAGTGGCGGTCGTTGGACAGGCGCAGCGCGGGTTTGCCACGGGCGTCACGGGCGGCAAGCATCGACAGAGGGCAGAACCCCGGCGTCAGCAAGGTGGCATCGTAGCCGTCCGAAGACGGGGTCAGCAAAACATTGTCGTCACAAGCCTCAAACGGGCCCATGGGATCATCGCGGTCGACATAATTGCCGATGGCGAGGGTCGGGCGGTCGCCCTCCCACCACGCCGTGAAGGCGGTGGACCACCGGTCATCCTGCGGCAGTCCCCAGTCAGCTGTCGCATCGGAAAAGGAACACTCTGGTCCGCCCCGAAGCGCCACGTTGCTGCCGGCCCGCAGGACATACAGATCCGTGTGCTCATCGCCGTCAAGATTGATCGGATAGGCCCCCGTGACACCGGTCAGTTCAACAAGGGGTGCCTGTTCAAACGAAAAGCCGCCCTGATTGACGATCAGGATTGCGGGTGTGCTGCCGCCGGCTGCGAAAATATCCGGCAGGGTGTCCCCGTTGCAATCCATCACGGCAAGGCCGCCACCTACAAAATGGGTCCAGTCGCCATCATAGACATGAGGGGGCAGCGCCGACGACATATCTTCGAACAGCGGGTCCGCCGCAAGCGGCGCAGCCATCAGACACAGGATCGCCGCGCGGATCATGCGCTGCGGGCCTCTCCGCCGATCTGGGTGTCTGTGACCTGCGACAGGGCGAGGGCCGCCGCGCCCCGCGCCCAGACCAGATCGCCCCACGCATGAATGGCGACCTTGCAAGGTTTGCGACCTTCGTTCAGGGTCAGTTTCTGCATCTCGTCAAGGACAGTTTCCGCATAGAGATAGTCGTACTGCATGCGTTCGCCGGACAGGATGATCAGCGCCGGATCAAACAGTTGCACCACATTGGACAGCCCGAGGGACAGATATCGTCCCGCGCGACGAAAGATCGTTTCCGCCGCGGTGTGGCCGGATTTGGCCTGCTGGAACAAAGTCTCGAGGGTGTCTTCGGGCCGGTTTGTCACCGTCATGTCCGGGTCGAGGGCTGTCGCGGCCTCACGGCTGAGGGCATAATCTGCCAGATAAGCCTCCAGACAACCGCGCTGGCCGCAGCGACACAATGCGCCGTCGAGCTGCACCTTGGTATGGCCCAATTCCAGACCCATCCCATGCGCACCCCGATAAAGCGTGTTGTCGAGAACAAGCCCCATGCCCACGCCGCTTTCAATCGTCACGACTGCGAAATTCGACATGGTCCGTCCTTGTCCGAACCACAGTTCCGCCAGCGTGAGCATGTTGGCGTCATTGTCCAGAACCATCGGCATATCGAAACGACGGGCGAAAGCATGCGACAGGTTTTCGTCGCGTGTGGTCAGCATGGAGGACCAGACCACACTGCCCGATCCGTGATCGACAATCCCCGGCAGGCCGATGCCCACGGCGCGTATGTCGCCCTCTGATTTGTTGCTTTTCTTTAACAGCTTCCGGATCAGGGCCTCGGTTTCGTCCATCAGGTCGCCAACCGGGCGTCGTGTCTCGTTTGACGGAAGGTCTGCATCGGCTACCAGATTGCCTGCAAAATCGACCATCACGGCGATGTGGCGTTTGAAGGCGAGCTTGATCCCGATGACAAAGCCTGCGTCGGGAACCACCTGAAGCGCCACCCGTGGGCGTCCGCGACCGGTTTCGCGCGGGGTGCTTTCAACCTCTTCCAGATAGCCGGAGGCGATGAGATCGGCGGTCAGGGTCGTTGCCGAGCCCGCGCTGATGTTGAGTGCATGCGTGATATCGGTCCGGGCCGCCTGACCCCGCGCGCGCACGTATTCAAAAGCCTCCTGGCGCAATGACGTCCCCCCCTCGCGGGTGCCTGTCAACAAAGGTCCGCACCCTTCGGACGGATCATGGGACGACAGATGGGTCAGTACGTCAGACATTTTTCGGTCTCTAAAATAAAAATGCCGCAGTTGCAGCATAAATCGGTAGGTTGCTGTCAGGTTAGGGCGGAATTTCCCGATTTGCGACAAAAATTTGCGACCTGAGAAATTTTTATTTTGACAGCTAAAATAAATTAGGGGAGTTTAATCGGCATCGGGTCAAACGACTCGCTGCCGTCCGGATCAGGGCGGGGATAACTGGGAGGTTACAATGAAAAAACTATTTATGGCCGCCGCACTGACGGCGACTTCTTTGGGCACGACCGTTTACGCGGACGGCCATGGCGTGACGGTCGGCGTGAGCTGGTCGAATTTCCAGGAAGAGCGTTGGAAGACAGACGAGGCGGCAATCGTTGCAGCCCTTGAAGCGGCTGGTGCGACCTATGTGTCCGCAGACGCGCAGTCGTCTTCGTCCAAGCAGCTGTCGGATGTGGAAAGCCTGATCGCACAGGGTGTGGATGCCCTGATCATTCTTGCACAAGACAGCGCCGCCATTGGTCCCGCTGTTGATGCCGCCGCCGCCGAAGGCATTCCGGTTGTGGGTTATGACCGTCTGATCGAAGACAGCCGCGCATTTTACCTGACATTTGACAACGTCGAAGTGGGCCGGATGCAGGCCCGTGCCGTTCTTGAGGCGCAGCCGTCCGGCAATTATGTCATGATCAAAGGCTCCCCCACCGATCCGAACGCAGATTTCCTGCGTGGTGGTCAGCAAGAGGTTCTTCAGGCCGCGATCGACGCCGGTGATATCACCATCGTTGACGAAGCCTACACAGATGGCTGGTTGCCTGCGAACGCACAGCGCAACATGGAACAGATCCTGACCGCCAACGACAACAACGTTGACGCTGTTGTGGCCTCCAACGACGGCACCGCCGGTGGTGTTGTGGCTGCTTTGACAGCGCAGGGCATGGAAGGTATTCCAGTGTCCGGCCAGGACGGCGATCACGCTGCACTGAACCGCGTCGCACTGGGCACGCAAACCGTGTCCGTCTGGAAAGACGCCCGTGAACTGGGTGCGGCTGCCGGATCCATCGCGGTACAGCTTGCTGAAGCCGACGGTGACTTTTCTGCGGTCGAGGGCGTCATCGACTGGACGTCCCCGGCGGGCACCGAAATGGCTGCGATCTTCCTTGCGCCGGTGCCGATCACCGCTGACAACCTCAGCGTTGTGACCGATGCAGGCTGGATCGAAGTCGATGCCCTGTGCCAGGGCGTGACCGACGGTCCCGCACCTTGTAACTAAGACGATCCCGTGGCCCGCCGCCCTAGCAAGCGGGCCACGGATTTCTCGATTTCCTGAAAATTCGCTATTGTCACCGCAGGCCGCAATGAAGCGCGCCTGAGCGGAGGAGCCATACCCCATGTCCGATCAAACGGCACATGCCCCAAAGACCCAAACCAAACGCAGCTTTTTCCAGGAGCTGGAGCTTGATACGCGCCTTCTGGGCATGATCGGCGCATTCATTCTGGTCGCTTTGGTGTTCAACATCATGACCGAGGGGCGGTTTCTGACCCCGCGCAACATTTTCAACCTGACGATCCAGACGGTCAGCGTCGCCATCATGGCAACCGGCATGGTGTTCGTGATTGTCACCCGCCACATTGACCTAAGCGTCGGCGCGGTGCTGGCGACCTGTTCGGCCTTCATGGCCATGTCGCAGGTCCGCTGGCTGCCCGAGATGCTGGAGCTTGGACATTGGGCCATCCCGTGGATCACCATCGTAGGCGGATTGATCATCGGCGCGCTGATCGGGGCGTTCAACGGCTGGATGATCGGGTATCTGAGCATTCCCGCCTTCATCGTGACCTTGGGCGGGTTCCTCGTCTGGCGCAACGTGGGCTGGTACATGACCGAAGGCCAGACCATCGGGCCGCTGAATGAGACGTTCAAGACCTTCGGCGGGATCAGTGGCACTTTGGGTGGGCCCGTCAGCTGGGTGGTCGGCATCATCGCCATGATCGCAACGGTGGTTCTGATCTTCAACAGCCGCCGTGTGAAGACCAAGCATGGCTTCAACGTAAAACCGATGTGGGCAGAAGTGTCCTTGGCTGCGATCTGTGTGGCGGCGATCGCAGGGTTCATCGGTATCCTCACCAGCTACTCCGTGCCCGAGCGCGTGGTTGCCCGTGATCCCAGCCGTTTTGGCTGCGAGGTCGCCGAAGGCTGCACGCCGGTCTACGGCCTGCCGATTTCGGTCCTGTTGTTGATTGCTGTGGCCGCCGCCATGACGATCATCGCACAAAAAACACGGCTGGGTCGCTACATCTTTGCCACCGGCGGTAACCCCGATGCAGCGGAATTGTCGGGCATCAACACGCGGATGTTGACGGTTAAAATCTTCACCCTGATGGGCATTCTGTGTGGTCTTGCTGCTTTGGTCGCATCGGCCCGTCTGGCCAACCACACCAATGACATCGGCACCTTGGACGAACTGCGCGTCATTGCGGCAGCGGTTATCGGGGGTACCGCCTTGTCGGGTGGTCTGGGCACGATCTATGGCGCGATCCTGGGTGCGTTGATCATGCAATCGCTGCAATCAGGCATGGCCATGGTGGGCGTGGATGCGCCGCTGCAAAACCTCGTTGTGGGTGCCGTTCTGGTCCTCGCCGTCTTTATCGACATTCAGTATCGCAAACGAGTGGGAGCGAAATGATGGCACCTTTGGTTGAAATGAAAAACGTCTCCATCGCGTTTGGCGGGGTGCAGGCTGTCGATAATGTCTCGATCAGTTTGAACGCGGGCGAGGTTGTGGGCCTGTTGGGGCACAACGGTGCCGGCAAATCGACCCTGATCAAGATGCTGTCGGGTGCCTACAAAATGGACAGTGGCGAAATCTTCATCAACGGCGAAAAGGCGTCGATCACATCGCCCCGTGACGCCCGCGACCACAACATCGAAACGATCTACCAGACCTTGGCCTTGGCCGACAATCTGGATGCGGCGTCGAACCTCTTTTTGGGGCGTGAGATTACAAATGCCTTCGGCTTTGTGGATGACGACCGGATGGAGGCGGAGACCCGCAAGATCATGGCGCGGCTGAACCCGAATTTCAAAAAGCTGAAAGAACCGGTGTCCGCGCTGTCTGGTGGGCAACGGCAGTCCGTGGCGATTGCCCGCGCGGTCTATTTCAATGCCAAAATCCTGATCATGGACGAACCGACGGCGGCTTTGGGCGTGCATGAAACCGCCATGGTGGCCGAACTTATCCAGGAGTTGAAAAAGCAAGGTCTGGGGATTTTCCTGATTTCCCACGACACGCGCGAGATGATGGAGTTGTGCGACCGTGTGGCGGTGATGAAAAACGGCCAGATGGTCGGCGCCGAACGTGTGGAGGACGTGACCGAGGATGATATCCTGTCGATGATCATTCTGGGCAAAAACCCCAAGGCTGCCGCCTGATGTATATCGGTCTTGATCTTGGGACGTCGTCCCTCAAGGCGATAGCGGTCGATGAGGCGCAGACGTTGGTGGCGGAACATTCCGTTCCGCTGTCGGTGCAGCGCCCTCATGATGGCTGGTCCGAACAGGACCCCCAGTCGTGGTGCGATGCCGCGATCGAGGCTTTGCGCGCTTTGGCGGGGCGGGTTGATCTGTCAGGCCTGCGCGGGATCGGGTTGGCCGGGCACATGCATGGTGCCACGCTGGTGGGTGCGGATGACGCGCCGCTGCGGCCCTGTATGCTTTGGAACGACACGCGATCAGCGCCCCAGGCGGCGGCTATGGACGCGGATGCGCAGTTTCGCGATCTGACCGGCAACATCGTTTTTCCAGGCTTCACTGCGCCCAAGGTCGACTGGGTGCGCGAAAACGAACCCGAGGTTTTCGAAAAGATCGCCAAGGTTTTGTTGCCCAAGGACTACCTGCGACTGTTCCTCACCGGCGAACATGTGTCCGAAATGTCGGATGCCGCAGGAACGTCGTGGCTGGATACCGGTGCACGCGACTGGTCGGAAGACCTGCTGGCGGCCTGTCATTTGTCCCGCGATCAGATGCCTGCCTTGGTCGAGGGGTCCGCCGTGTCCGGTCAGTTGCGCGCTGATCTGGCCGCGGATTTGGGCCTGCCGCGCTGCGTGGTCGCAGGCGGGGCAGGGGACAATGCGGCGGCGGCCATCGGCGCGGGCGTGGTGCGGGACGGGACGGGGTTCGTGTCACTGGGCACCTCTGGCGTTTTGTTTGCCGCCAACGCGGGCTACCGGCCTGATCCTGCGACGGCCGTTCATACGTTTTGCCACGCCGTGCCCGATACGTGGCACCAGATGGGCGTCATTCTGGCGGCCACCGACGCGCTCAACTGGTTGGCGCAATTGACCGGCCAATCGGCGGCCGCGCTGACGCAGGATCTGGGCGATGAGACAGCCCCGTCGCGCACTTTGTTTTTGCCCTATCTGGGCGGCGAACGTACCCCCCACAACAATGCGGCCATGCGCGGGCAGTTCCTGCATCTGGATCACGCGACCGATGCCAAAGAAGCCGCGCGCGCTGTTCTTCAAGGGGTGTGCTACGCTTTTGCCGATTGCCGCGATGCGCTGGCCGCGACCGGCACGACATTGCCACGCGCTTTGGCGATGGGCGGCGGTGCGAAATCAGGTCACTGGCTTGAGATGATGGCGACGACATTGGGCTTTCCTTTGGACGTCCCCGAAGCGGGCGATTTTGGTGCAGCGCTGGGTGCCGCACGCTTGGGCATGATGGCCGCCGGTGCCAGCACGGATATCGCGACCCAGCCGCCTTTGGCCAAGACAATCGTGCCGAACACAGACCTCAGCGCGGCGATGGCCGAGGGGCACGCCCGCTACAAACAGGCTTATTCGATATTGAAGGACCTCTGACCATGACTGACTTTTTCAACGGCATCCCGAAGATCGCCTATGAGGGGCCTGACAGTTCCAATGAATTCGCGTTCCGCCACTACAATCCGGACGAAATGGTCATGGGCAAAACGCTGAAGGACCATCTGCGCTTTGCGGCGGCCTATTGGCATTCTTTTGCGTGGCCCGGTGGCGATCCGTTCGGCGGCCAGACCTTTGATCGGCCTTGGTTTGGCGACACGATGGATTTGGCCCGCCTGAAAGCAGATGTTGCGTTCGAGATGTTCGAAATCCTGAACGTGCCGTACTTCTGTTTCCACGATGCCGACGTCCGCCCAGAGGGTGCGGATTTCGCGGAAAACACGGCGCGTCTGGAAGAGATCGTCGATTACTTCGGCGACAAGATGGACGCCAGTGGGATGAAACTGCTGTGGGGGACTGCGAACCTGTTTTCACACCGCCGCTTCATGGCTGGGGCCGCCACGAACCCTGATCCCGAGGTGTTTGCCTTTTCTGCCGCCACCATCAAAACCTGCATGGATGCCACCATGAAACTGGGGGGCGAAAACTACGTTTTGTGGGGTGGTCGTGAAGGCTATGAAACCCTGCTGAACACAGACATGGGCCGTGAACGTGCGCAGGCGGGGGCCATGTTGCAAATGGTCGTCGACTACAAGCACAAGATCGGTTTCAAGGGGGCCATTCTGATTGAGCCCAAGCCCCAAGAGCCGACGAAACACCAGTACGACTACGATGTCGCCACGGTCTATGGCTTCCTGAAAGAGTTCGGGCTTGAAGGCGAGGTGCAGATGAATATCGAACAGGGTCACGCCATTCTGGCCGGTCACACGTTCGAACATGAACTGGCCATGGCGCGGGAACTGGG
>NZ_JAHDGE010000064.1 GCF_020627745.1 Pseudooctadecabacter sp. | reverse complement strand
TCCATCGCGGGGATGAGGGTGGACCCGAGGGCCGAGGTGTCGGCCACGGCGGAGCCTGACAGGCCCGCGAAGAGGATCGAGCTGAGGATGTTGACCTGTGCAAGGCCGCCGCGCAGGTGGCCCATGAAGGCTTGGCTGAATTCCACCAGCCGCGTGGTGATGCCGCCGCGGTTCATGATTTCACCGGCCAGCATGAAGAACGGCAGCGCCATCAGCGGGAAGCTGTCGATGCCGGTGTAGACGTTGCGGTAGAGGATCGCGAGGTCGCGTTCGTTGCCGGTGACCCATGTCATGAAACCGGGCGCGAAGAGCAGGGCGAAGACCACCGGCGTGCCGATCATCAGGATCGCGAGGAAGAGGGGGAGGAACCAGATCAGCATTACGATGCGCTCCCGATTTCTTCGTTATCGCCCAAGGGGTCTAGGCCGGCATCGCGGCCCAAGAGGGTGAGGATTTGCCGCAGGATCAGTTCCACGCAGACAAGGATCAACAGGTTAATCCCGACCCAAAGGGCGAGGTATTGGTAATAATTTGAGAACTTCGCGCCGCATTTGCCGATCTCGATCCCGAAGGGCCAACGCAGGGTGGAGGAACAGCCGCGGCCTGACAGGCTGTCCACGTGGTTGTTCAACCCCTTGTCCCACATGACCAGCAACACAGCGAAGGACATGGCAAAGAGGATGAGCGACAGAATGGCGGCCAGCCGCGCATTCAGCGCGCGTTCCAGCATGTCGATGGCCACGAACCCGCCGTGACGGTAGGCGATCGGCGACATCAGACCCACAAGCCAGAGCATCCCGAACCGCGCGGCTTCTTCGGTCCAGTTGGGCGCATCGTTGAAGACGTAGCGCATGAGGACCTGCAGCAGGATAAAGCAGACCATGGCGATGAGCGCGCCGATGGAAATCCATTTCCCGATGGGGTGCAATGTCGCGTTGATCGCCGCATGGGCGCGTGCGCCCGCTGTGGGGCGGATCAGGCAGGCGAGCCAGAGTAGACCGGCGAGGGCGGCGACGACGGCCATGTCGGCCATGCCGATGGCGTCGGCCAAAGCCTCCCGCCGGTCTTCAAAAGCGCCGACAGCCAGGATCGCCACATAGGCTGTGCTGACGGCGATGATTGCAAGACGTCCTCCCAACGGCTTGCCCTCCCTTCTTGGGCCTTTCGGCCTGATTTCAGGGGCTTGGCCCCCATTCTTCATCCTTTTATCGCGACGAACCGTCCCCCTTGGAACAGCAACGGCAGACCATCGCGCACGCTGGCACCGGTGACGCGGCCCACGATGATCATATGGTCGCCTGCGTCGTGTTCGGCATCGCGCGTGCATTCGAACCGGGCCAGACAGCCGTTGATCAGCGGCACGTCGTTGTCGCCTGTCTGCCAGTCCAGCCCGTCAAAGGCGTGTTTGTCACGGGTAAAGGCGTCGCAGATGTCTTGTTGGTGGGCGTCCAGCACGTGGATCGCAAAATGAGGAGCGCCCGAGAAGTCATTGAAACGTTTGGATGATTTCGCAGGCGACCAGAGCACCAAGGGCGGGTCCAGCGACACGGAGGCAAAGCTGTTGGCGGTGATGCCTGTGGGGCCATCGGCGCCGGGCACGGTCACGATTGTGACGCCGGTGGCATAGGCGCCCAATGCGTCGCGAAAGGCGCGCGGGTCGGTTGTGGGGTTGAAGACCGCCACCTACGGGACCTCATGGCCGAGGGCGGCCTCATAGAGTTTGAACCATGTGGGCCGGTCGAGGTCGACTTTAAGAGCGTCGGAGAAACCTTTGATCCGGTTGAGGTTATTGGTGCCCATCACGGGCATGATCCCTGCGGGGTGCGCCAGCAGGAAGGCCACGGCGACGGCGGCGCGGTCCACGCCGAAATCGGCGGCAACGGCGTCCATGGCGCGGGCCACAGCGCTGTCGTCTGTCATCAGCGCACCGCCGCCCAAGGGCGACCATGCCATGGGCGGGATGCCGCGTTCTTGCAGATAGGCCAGATCGCCGTTGGTGAAGGGGTCGATGTGGCCCAGCGACATTTCGATCTGGTTGGTGACCAACGGGGTTTTCATGGCCGATTGCAGCAGGGTCCAATCGTGCAGTTTGAAGTTGCTGACGCCAACGCTGCGCACCTTGCCAGAGGCCACGACCTCATCCAGGGCAGCACCGGTTTCATGGTGGTCCATCAGCGGGTCGGGGCGGTGGATCAGCAGGCAGTCGATCTTGTCGAGGCCCATGAGGCGCAAGGAATGATCGACGGAGTTTACGATATGTTCACGGCTGGTGTCATAGTACTTGCCGGGGCTGTCGGCATAGCGGCCTGCGGGGATGAGGATGTCGCATTTGGTGACAACCTCGATCTGGTCGCGGATGGATTGGGTGAGGCCTGCGCCCATGATCTCTTCGGCCATGTAGCCGCCGTAAATGTCGGCCTGATCCATGGTCGTGATGCCCTGTTCCAGACAGGCCTCGATCTTGGCCTGGACGGTTTTGGGGCTGGTGTCGTCCACGTCGCCCAGCCGCCACATGCCGTAAACGATGCGCGAGAAGGAGAGGTCGGATGTAATTTGTACGCGTTCCATTGTGTTGGCCATCAGGTCCGTGGTCCGTTTCCTAGGGGTGTTGCGGGTGTGTCTGCGGGTACTCTGCCGTAGGCGTGGGGCAGTGAACAGGTCTCAAGCTCCGGCATGACGAGTTTGCCGAAATATTCGGCCTCGTCGATGTGGGGATAGCCCGAGAAGATGAAGGCGCGGATGCCCATTTTGCGGTAGCTTTCGATCTTGCTGAGGATCTGGTCGGCGGACCCGACAAGGGCCGCCCCGCAGCCGGACCGCGCACGGCCGACGCCTGTCCACAGGCCCGGTTCGACGTAGCCGAATTTATCGGCCAGTTCGCGGGCCTTGGCTTGATGGGCGACGCCAAGGGAAATGCTGTCGTGGGCGCGGTCGCGGATCAGTTTGCCGTAGTCATCATCGAGTTTGGAGACGATGTAATCGGCGTATTCGCGGGCCTCGGCTTCGGTGTCGCGCACGATCATGTGCACGCGCAACCCGTAGTCCAGCGTGCGGTCGTATGTTTCGGCCACAGCGTTCACGTCGCGCATTCGTTGGGCAAGGTTTTCTTCGGGTTCGGGCCACATGAGGTAGACGTCACAATGCTGACCGCAGAGGTCCAGCGCGGCAGGGGAATAGCCCCCGAAGTAGAGCAGCGGGCCGCCGGTCTGGTAGGGCGTGGCGGGGGCGGTGGGGACACCTTTGAACTGGTAGACCTCGCCGTCGTAGTTGATTTCGTCCTGGGTCCAGGCCTGTTTGAGGATTTCGACCACTTCGCGGGAGCGTTGATAACGAAAGCCGCTGTCGGCCACTTCGCCGGGAAAATCGGAGGAGATGATGTTGAGGGTCAGGCGACCTTTCATCATGTGATCCAGCGTGGCCACCGTGCGCGCCAGCATGATGGGCTGCATTTCCCCGCAGCGGATCGCGGCCAGCATGTTGATGCGGTCGGTCAGGGGGGCCATGCCGGCCACAAAGCTGAGCGTGTCTTGCCCCACCTGATAGGACGAGGGGGCCAGAATGTTGCGAAAGCCCTGCTGTTCCGCCGTCAGAACGATGTCGCGGCAGTGTTCCCACGAGGACCGCAAATCACCATCGGGCACGCCGAGGAATTGGTAGTCGTCTGAACACAAGGCGGAAAACCACGACACTTCAGAGGCTGCGAGGTCCGCGCTTGTCACCGGAACGATTGTCATGATTCCCCCTGCGGTGGTCGCTTCATTGCCTCTTGCGTAGCACAGCGTTTTCATTGCATCAATCCTGTATCAATTTTATTCGCGCTTTGGGAGGAGGGCGATATGTCAGACCGTCAGCGCCGCCCAGAACAGACCGGCGCGCTTCCGAAATATGTACAGATCGCCGAAGGGCTGATCCGTGATATCGCCGCTGGCCGGTTGGCCGATGGCGCACGTCTGCCGCCCGAACGGGAGATGGCCGAGCAGCTGTCGATTTCCGTCGGCACCCTGCGCCACGCGCTGGAGGTTCTGGCGGACAAGGACCTGCTGGAACGGGTGCAGGGGTCCGGCAATTACGTGCGCGCGCGGGCCGATGTGGCGTCGGTCTATTCGTTTTTGCGCATCGAACGGCGCGACGGTGGCGGCCTGCCCACGGCGGAGGTTTTGTCGATTGATCACATGGCCGCGCCGCGCGCCGCAGGCTTTCGCAGCCCCAACGGGTTCCGGTTCCGCCGGTTGCGGTTCATGGATGATGTGCCCGCCGCGATGGAGGAAATCTGGCTCGACGGGGCGGTGACCGACACGGTGGATGAACGGGCGGTGTCGGATTCCCTCTACCTTTATTATTCCGAAAGCCTCGGGCTGACGATCACCTCCGCCGAGGACCGCGTGAATGTCGCGGCGGTGCCGGCTTGGGTGGATGTGCGGTTTGGCCTGTCTGCGGGGCAGATGGCGGGATATATCGAGCGGACGGGCCGGTCACAGGCGGGGGAAACCGTCGAATTTTCAAGAACTTGGTTCGATCCGAACCACATCAACTACGTCTCGAGACTGGGGAAAAGCTGACAATGGCGACAGGTGCGCAAGATATGGTGAATTACGGGCTGATCGGCTGCGGTATGATGGGGCGGGAGCATATCCAGAACATCAATTTGCTGCCGCAGGGGCGGGTGTCTGTGGTCTATGATCCGGTGGCGGAGCTGGCGCAGAGTGCGGCGATTTTGGCGGGCAAGGACGGGGCTGCGGCGCCTGCCGCAGTGGCGGCGACCTTGGATGACTTGCTGGCGTTTGAGGATCTGGATGCGGTGGTGATTGTCAGCCCCAACAACATCCATATGGACCAGTTGCGCCAGATCGTGGCCAAGCGGCCCCTGCCGATCCTGTGTGAAAAGCCGCTTTATACGGACCCCGCCGATGCCGCCGAACTGGACAGGCTGTTCAAGGGCTATCCGTATCCGGTCTGGGTGGCGATGGAGTACCGGTATATGCCGCCTGTGGCCGCGCTGATCGAACAGGCCGAACAGGCCACCGGCGGGATTGCCATGCTGACCATCCGCGAACACCGGTTCCCGTTTTTGCCCAAGATTGGCGACTGGAACCGGTTTAATGAAAACACGGGCGGGACTTTGGTGGAAAAGTGCTGTCATTTCTTTGATCTGATGCGGGTGATCCTGAAGTCGGAACCCGTGCGGGTGATGGCCAGCGCGGGGCAGAATTTCAATCACGTGGATGAGGATTACGACGGACGCCGCCCGGACATCTGGGACAACGGCTATGTGATCATCGACTTCGCCTCAGGCGCGCGGGCCATGCTGGAGCTGTGCATGTTTGCCGAAGGCAGCCAGTATCAGGAGGAGATTTCGGCCGTGGGCCCCAAGGGCAAGATCGAATGTCTGGTGCCCGGTCCGGGCCGGTTCTGGCCGGCCAAGCTGGGGCCAGCGCCGGTGCCGCAGCTGATCATCAGCCCGCGTGCGCCGAAAGGGCCGATCACCATGGATATCCCTGTCGATCCCACTTTGCTTGAGGCTGGGGATCACAACGGATCGACCTTTTATCAGCACCAGCGGTTCAACGCTGTCGTGCGCGGGCAGGGCGGGGTTGAGGTCACGGTGTCGGACGGGGCGAAGGCCGTGGCCATGGGGCTTGCGGCGCAGCGATCGGCGGCCACGGGACAGGCGGTTGATCTGTCGGCGGGGACCTAAAATTCCCGAATTTTAGGGGCGCGGCCAGATTTGGGGGAACCAGTCGGTCCGCAGCTTTTGGCCCTGCTGCATGTCGTGGCCCGGAAAGGGTGGCGATGTGGGGCCGGGGCGTTCGGTGTAGCGGGCATCATCGCCCAGCAGACGCAGGGAAAACGCGCGGCGGCGCTGTGTCGTCTCATTCCCGCGCGCGCCGTGCAGGATGTTGTAGTTAAAGGCCACGGCATCGCCCGGCGCCATCGGCCATTCTTCCACGCGCATGCCTTGGGCATCGGGGTCCGGCACGGGCATATAGGTGTCGTCATCGGGATAGAACGAGGTCTCGGACAACCAGCGGGTGGGCAGCACCGGTTTTGGCCAGAGGTGTGATCCGGCCACACAGCGCAGCGACGCGTCGGTCACCGGATCAAGGGGCGACCAGAAGCTGACGGTTTGCCGCCCTTCGACGAAGTAATAGGGGCCATCGGTGTGCCACGGGGTGGGTTTTGAGGTGCCCGGTTCCTTGACCAGCACGTGATCGTGAAAAAGCTGCACGGTTTGGCTTTGCATCAGGTCGGCTGCGACCTCGGCTGCGGGGCTGTCTGCGATGACCTTTTGAAATTCAGGGATGCGTTGCCAGTTGCAGTAGTCATCGAAAAAGCGCCCCTTTTCGTGATCATGCAGGTTTTCTGCCGCATAGGGCCCCGGATCGGCCATGTTGCGGTCAACGCCTGCGCGCAGGGTGTCCACGTGATCGGCAAAGAGCCCTTTGATCAGGACAACGCCGTCGCGCTGGAAGGTGTCGATATGGGATTGGGCAATCAGCGAATGTGTCATATGGACTTCGTGGCCGCACCGCGCCGCGCCGTCAAGGGATGACAGAGGCTGGTGGCGGGTCTATATGGCGGCCATGACCCATCTATTGCACACCTCCGCACGCCTGTCCGTGGCCCCCATGATGGACTGGAC
>NZ_JAHDGE010000023.1 GCF_020627745.1 Pseudooctadecabacter sp. | reverse complement strand
CTGTGAACGACGGCCCTGTCGCACAGAACGACACCGCCGAGGTGGACGAGGACGGTTCCGTCGATATCCCGGTTCTGGACAACGACAATGACCCCGACGGTGATCCTCTCACCGTGACCGAGGCCACGTCGCCCAACGGCACAGTCACCATCAATACCGATGGCACGCTGACGTTTGAGCCCGACGAGAACTTCAACGGTGACACGACGATCACCTACACGATCTCCGACGGTAATGGCGGCGAAGACACGGCTACGGTCGACGTCACAGTCAACGGCGTGAACGACGATCCGATCGCTTGCCCCGATCTGTACATTGTCACCGAAGACGAAGGCACGGGCGATGTGGATGGCAACGTCATCACCAACCCGTCCGACAACAATGCGGGCCTCGACATCGACCCTGATGGCGACACCCTGACCGTTGTTGCGATCAACGGCGACGCTGGCGGCGTCGGCACACCGATTGCTGGCGACAACGGCGGCCTGTTCACTTTGAACCCCGATGGATCCTTCGACTTCACCGCGAATGAGGAATTCGAATACCTCTCCCCCGGTGAATCTGCGGAAACCCAGATCGAATACACAGTTTCTGACGGCAATGGCGGTTTCGGTACGGCCACGCTGACGATCAGGGTGCAGGGCATCAATGATGCACCGGAGGCGCGGGATAGTTCCTACACCGTCGCTCAGGACGAGGCGTTTGGCGATGACGATGCCAATGCGATCACGGACGACACCGGCGAAGGGGCAGACAGCGATCCCGAAGATGATCCCCTGACGGTTGTGGCCGTGGACGGTGATCCGGCCAATGTGGGCGGCACTGTTGCTGGCGACAACGGCGGCTTGTTCACGATCAATGCGGACGGCTCTGTTGATTTCAGCGCCAATGGCGAATTTGACGATCTGGGCACGGGTGAAAGCGCGTCGACCACCGTCACTTACACCATCGCAGACCCTGAGGGGCTGGAAGACACGGCCACCGTGACCTTCACTGTCACCGGCACCAACGATGGTCCAGTGGCCGAAGAAGACACGTTTGACGCGGGCGAGGACGATGCACCCGCGGTGATCGGCAATGTTCTGGACAATGACGAGGACCCCGACAACGATCCGCTGAGCGTGGCCGAAGTCAACGGCGATGCCGACAACGTGGGCCAGCCCGTGGCAGGCGACAACGGTGGTTTGATCACGATCAACCCCGACGGCTCTGTCACGTTTGACCCGAATGGCGACTTCGAAGACCTCGGCACAGGTGAAGAGGCGACCACCACGGTCACCTACACCGTCACCGACCCATCGGGTGCCGAAGACACCGAAACCGTCACCATCACTGTAACAGGTGTGAATGACGGGCCGGACGCAACTGACAACGCCTATACGGTCACACTGACCGAGGCCGAGGGCGACGTAGACGGAAACGTCATCACCGACAACACCGGCGATGATGTGGACAGCGATCCGGAAGGTGATCCTCTGGAAGTTGTGGCTGTGGACGGCGATCCGGCCAATGTTGGAACACCTGTTGCAGGTGACAACGGTGGTCTGTTCACCATCAATCCCGATGGCACGGTCGACTTTGACGCCAATGGCGACTTTGACGATCTGGGTCTGGGTGAGACGGACACAACATCTGTCACCTACACGATCACCGATCCTGAAGGCGGGCAAGACACGGCAACCGTCACCTTCACCGTCACCGGCATTAACGACGGTACGGTGCAGGGCACCGAAGGCAACGACATCATCAACCCCGACATTCCTTATGTGGATGCCGATGGTGATATCGTGGACGCCAATGACGGTATCCTGCCAGGCGATGAAGGCACCAACAATGACGTGATCTTCGGCTTCGGTGGGGATGACACCATTCAGGCCGGCGCAGGCAACGACGATGTCTTCGGCGGCGAGGGTGACGACAGCATCACAGGCAACGCCGGCGACGACAGCCTGTCTGGCGATGCGGGCAACGATATCATCCGCGGCGGCATCGGTGACGACACCATCGACGGTGGTGACGATATGGACATGCTGTTCGGCGGCGCAGGCGATGACAGCCTTGATGGCGGCGCAGGCGACGACAAGATCGAAGGCGGCTCCGGCGATGACACTCTCATCGGTGGGGAAGGCAACGACGATCTGTGGGGCGCATCCGGTGATGACAGCGTTGACGGCGGCGCAGGCGATGACACCATCGCCACGGCCGAAGGCAACGATGTGGTCGAAGGCGGCGACGGCGATGACATCATCGACACAGGCAACGACGAGAACCCGCTGGGCCCTGACTTCGGTCAGAACCTGCCGGACGTCGGCTACCCCGGTGTCTATCCTGCGGACCTTGATCCAAACGACGACCTCGATACGGTCTTCGGTGGGGCAGGGAATGACAGCATCTCCACGGGTGACGACAACGACACCATCTTCGGTGGCTCCGGCAACGACACGATCGATGCAGGCGTCGACGACGACACCGTCGAAGGCGGCACCGGCGATGACATCATCATCGGGTCCGAAGGCAACGACGAAATCGCGGGTGAAGACGGCAACGACACCATCTACGGTGGTCTGGTTCCTGGCACCATCGGTGGCTTCGGCAACTTGCCCGACGATCTGGACGGTGACGGCGACAGCAACGACCCGGGCGAAGACCTGGTCACCAACAACAACAACGACACGTTGTTTGGCGGCGCTGGCAACGACACCATCTTCGGCGAAGACGACGATGACACCCTGTTCGGTGGCACCGGCGACGATGTGCTGGACGGCGGCGTTGACGACGACACGCTCTACGGTGACGAAGGTGCCGATACGCTGACCGGTGGTCAGGGTGCTGACAGCCAGTTCGGTGGTCTGGGCAACGATGTCTTTATCGTCGACACACCCGGAGAGGGCGCGGGCGACGTGATCGTCGGTGGCGAAGACCCCGATCTGGATGGCGATGGCCAGTCTGATGACGTTGATGTTCTTGACCTGACCGGATCCAACGTCGACTTCATCACGTACGAGGACGACGATCCGGAGGCCGGTGTTGTCACCTTCCTCGACGGCACGACCCTGACCTTCTCGGAAATCGAGAACGTGATCCCCTGCTTTACGCCGGGCACCACGATCGCGACCCCGAAGGGCGAACGCCTTGTCGAAGAACTGCGCGAAGGCGACCGGATCATCACCCGCGACAACGGTATCCAAGAGATCCGTTGGGTGGGCCGCAAGGAGATGTCCGGCAAGTCACTGGTGGCGAACCCGCACCTCAAGCCGATCCTGATCAAGGCAGGCGCCTTGGGCAACGGTCTGCCCGAGCGGGACATGATGGTGTCGCCAAACCACCGCTGTCTGGTGGCCTCGGAGAAAACACAGCTCTACTTCGAAGAGCGTGAAGTCCTCGCGGCAGCCAAGCATCTGGTGGGCAGCGAAGGCATCCACGAGGTGGACGTGATGGGCACAGCCTACATCCACTTCATGTTCGACCGCCACGAAGTGGTTCTGTCGAACGGGGCCTGGACCGAAAGCTTCCAGCCGGGCGATTACAGCTTGAAGGGCATTGGCAACAGCCAGCGCAACGAAATCTTCGAACTGTTCCCCGAACTGGCCACGAAAACAGGTCTGGGCAACTACCAGTCCGCGCGTCGCGCCCTGAAAAAGCACGAAGCACGCCTGTTGGTGAAGTAAACGACTATGCAGCTGCTTTCCCGCCTTTGGGTGGGGGGCATAGGAACGGGGGGTCATCTGGCCCCCCGTTTCCATTTAGGAAACAATCTTGGCGTTTAACCGTGATTGGTTTCAGCCCTCGGCGGGAAATGGGCGATTTTAATCAAAAATATTGAAGGTGGTCGTCTCGGCCGAACTTTCCCCGTAAATCGAACGCCAGAATGCTTACATACAACTTGAACGGGATACTGCTGTCCCTGCTGCCCGAGGTCCGAAATGCCCACGTCGTTCGAAGTTCTTTTTCTTGGTAATTTGCCGGATATCGACACCGGTGAAGGCAATCAGTTTGTCAGCCAAACGGCCGTCGACAGCTGGCTTGGTACATATGGCAGCGCGACGGATCCCTTGGCCTCAACCGACAATGTCAAGGATTGGGAGGCGGACAGTTTTTCCGGCGGACTTCAGCCCGCGTCCTACGATATCGACAACAACGCATCGAACGACACATTCACCGTCGACGGCGTGACCCAAACCCATGACGCCACGATGATCTTCAACGCGACGATCACCTATTTCGATGGCACGACTGCAAATATCACCGCAGTGGTCAGTCAGGCCACGAATGGTGACGTCTATCTGATGCCCGAATTCAGCGCCAACGCAGATCAGGCGGCGATTGAAGCGGCGCCGATCCAGTCGATCCAGCTGATTTCCCCGATCTATGCCAATGGCAATCCGGGGCAGGGCTACAACCTTGTGGCGGACAGACAGGCGGCGGATTTGGTCCCGTGTTTTACCCTTGGCACCATGATTGCCACGGATCGCGGTGAAATTCCGGTCGAGGCGCTTAAGATCGGGGACCGTGTCATGACCCGCGACAACGGATTGCAAGCAATCCGCTGGATCGGACGGCGCGATGTGACCGAAGAAGAGGTCATCGCCACGCCTGAGTGGGCCCCCATCCGCGTGGCCGCCGGTGCCTTATCCGGCGCGGTGCCCGAGACCGATCTGCTGCTGTCCCCCAACCACCGCGTCTTGATCACCGGCGAACGGGCTGCCCTGTTTTTCGGTGAGAATGAGGTTCTGGTGGCGGCCAAACATCTGGTTTCAATGGACGGTGTGTCCCGTGACCCAGCAGGCGCCGTGGCCTATTTCCACATTCTGTTCGACCGTCACGAAGTTATCTTGTCCAACGGCGCCTGGACGGAAAGTTTTCAGCCCGCCGATTACACCCTGCGCAGCATCGGTGACGAACAACGCGAAGAGGTGTACGGCCTGTTCCCGGAACTCAAGAACGTCGAAAGCGCTGCCGGTTGGTCTGCGGCGCGCAAGGTTCTGAAACGTCATGAAGCGCGGCTTCTTACGGCCTAGACCGGTTCCGATAACGATCCCAATCTTCGGGCGTGTCCAGATCAAGGCGCGCCCGTTGTCCGTTGAGCGGGACAATTTTGGTGTCGTCCGGCCAGTTTTCGCAAATGCGAAATGCGCCACGATCACCCTCTAATATGTTGAAATCAGAGAAAGTCTTGCGGGCAAAGTAGATCGGATGGCCCGGTTTCCCATCCTGCGTGGCCGCGCGCACGATTGCTATATCATCCGTCGCTGCTGCCTTGACGGCGGAGATATCTGCGGCGGTGATATCGGGCATATCGGCGGGCAGGATGACCACACCGGGGGCATCAACGGGCACCGCAGCGATCCCCGCGCGGATGCTGTCAGACATTTGCCCCGCAACGACAACAATGGTCGCTCGGGCGGGCACAACAGCGGCGCGCGGATGATCGGCGGAGGGCAGGGTGACGATCACCAAGCCACTCTCCAGCGCCCGCTCCACCTGTCGTCTGAGGAGGGGGAGGCCGTCAATATCTTCCAGTAATTTGTCACGCGCGCCCATGCGCGAAGAACGGCCCGCGGCGAGGATCACCGTCGGAATCTGCGCTTTATCTTCCACGGCGGAACCTAAAATTCTCGAATTTTAGGGCCTCCGGCGGGAGTTTTCTGGGCCAGATGAAGATCATGCGCGCAACCGGCTGCCGTCGGGATCAAAGAGCGGGGTTGTGATCAATGTGGCGGGGCGGCGGTCGCCCAGCAGTTCAACCTCAACCCGCAGACCTTCGGCCACCTGTCCTTTGGGGATCAGCCCGAAGGCGATGGATTTGCCCAGATGGTGAGAATAGCCGCCGGAGGTGCAGAACCCGATGACCTCATCATCCAGAAAGATCGGCTCATAGGCGGTGACATCCGTATCTGTTGCATCGACGATGAAGGTTACCAGTTGCCGGTCGGGATCATCCGCCGCGGCAGCCTCTTTGCCGATAAAGTCTTTGTCCCATTGGATAAACCGGTCCATCCCGGTTTCTTTGGCGGTATAATCAGGGCTGAATTCGCGCATCCAGCTGCCAAAATGCCGGTCCAGCCTGAGGGACATGATCGCGCGCATCCCGAACAGGCTGAGGCCCATGGGCTGACCGGCCGTCCACAAAGTTGTCCACAGGGCGCGTTGGTCCATGGGATCGCAATAAATCTCATACCCCAGATCACCGGTGTAGCTGACCCGCTGGACGGTGCAGGCCGTCTGGCCGATGGTCATGGAGCGTGTGTCGAGGAACCGCATGTCCGTATCGTCGCGGGTACAAGCGGCCAGAAGGTCGGTTGCATGTGGTCCGGCGATGGAGAACCCATTGAGTTTATCGCTGATATTTTCGATACTTACGCCATCTTCTTGATGTTGCAGGAACCACCGCATGTGTTGGGCCTGTGCGCCGTAGCTGGCCGTCAGGTGAAAGCTGTTTTCGCCGGTACAGGACACCGTGAAATCGCCCAGCAGCTTGCCTTTGGGCGACAACATAGGCGTCAGGGATATGCGACCCTCTTTGGGGATACGACCGGCCATGATGCGGTTCAGCCAGCTGCGCGCATGGGCGCCAGTGATGCGGTATTTGCCGAAGTTATGCACCTCGGTTATTCCGACGTTCGAGCGTACCCCCTTGACCTCACGCGCGATGGCGTCAAAGGCGTCGGATCGGCGGAAGGACGGTGTTTCAAACGTAGGTTCATCGCCTTGGGCAAAGTAATTGGGCACCTCAAGCCCGTATTGATGGCCCCAGACAGCGCCATGGCTTGTGAAGATGTCGTACATCGGCGTGGTGCGGTGGGGTCGTGCGGCGGGCAGTTCTTCGTTCGGGTAGGCCACGGAGAACCGTTTTTGATAGTTTTCAATCACCTTGGGACGGGTGTAGCCCGGCGTGATCCAATCCCCGAACCGCGCCACATCCATGGCCGTCACATCGCGTTCGCATTCGCCGTGGATCATCCATTGGGCCAGCATCAGACCGACGCCGCCGCCTTGGCTGAACCCCGCCATGACCCCGCAGGCGGACCAATAGCCGCGCATGCCGGGCACAGGGCCCACCAGCGGGTTGCCATCGGGCGCAAAGGTGAACGGCCCATGGACGACAGTCTTCACACCGGCACGGGCCAGCGCGGGAAAACGGTTGTAGGCGAATTCGATGCTGTCCTCGATTTTGTCCAGATCATCGGGTAGCAATTCAGCGCCAAAGGACCACGGCGTGCCGTCCACGGCCCACGGCCGGCAGGGCTGTTCGTAAAAGCCGATGCATAATCCGCGCCCTTCCTGACGCAGATAGCTTTCCCCGGCTGGGTCCATGACGTGGGGGTGTTCGGCGTCACGCTCCATGATCTCGGGCACGTCATCGGTGACGATGTATTGGTGTTCCATCGGATGCAGGGGGGCATAGATGCCCGCCATCGCAGCCACTTCGCGCGCCCAAAGCCCGCCTGCGTTGACCACATGTTCCGTGTGGATCGTGCCCTTATCCGTGACCACATCCCATGTGCCATCCGCCCTTTGAGTGGTGGCCGTGACCATGGTGTGGGTTTCGATGGTGGCCCCACCCATGCGCGCGGCCTTGGCGTAGGCGTGGGTTGTGCCGGACGGGTCCAGATGCCCGTCAAGGGGATCGTACAAAGCGCCCAGAATGCCATCCGTGTTGGTGATCGGCGCGATTTTGCGGATCTCTTCGGGGCCGATAATTTCGGTCTCTAGCCCCATGTAGCGGTGCTTGGCCCGTTCGGCGACCAGCATGTCGAACCTGTCCGCATTGTCCGCCAGTGTGACGCCGCCTACATGGTGCAGACCGCACGACAGACCGGTGATCTCCTCAAGCTCACGATAGAGTTTGATGGTATATCCCTGCAGCGCGGCCATATTGGTGTCGCCGTTCAGGGTGTGAAACCCTCCGGCGGCATGCCATGTGGACCCGGACGTCAGTTCCGCACGTTCCAGCAACATGACATCGGACCAGCCCAGCTTGGTCAGGTGGTACAGAACCGATGCGCCGACGACGCCGCCTCCGATGATGACGACACGGGATGTGGTTTTCATGTGTGGCCTCCGGGCACTGGTTTGGCCCACCTTGGCCAAAACAAATGGCCGCTGCCAAGACAGAATCGACGCCATCCGTCGCCTTCCGTCGATACCGCGCTATTTGACCGGCGTGACGTTGGACAAAGGGCAACACGTGCAGATAAACCAAGTATTTTCCAAGGGGCTGGATACGGTCGGGGAAACGACCTTTGTCCGAAAACTCAGACGGCAGTTCAATAAACTGTGGGTGCGTATTGCCCTGATCGGTTTCATGTCGTTGCTGGCCATTATCGTCGCACGACTGACAGAGCCATTCATCCCCGACGGGATCAAGGACGTAATCGGCGCGGGGTCGATCGGATCCCTGTTGCAAATCATCGCGAATTCCATGCTGGCGGTGACGACGTTTTCACTGACCGTGATGGTGTCCGTGTTCCGGTCCGCCTCAAGCCAGTGGACCCCGCGTATCCATCGTCTGATGATGGATGACCAAATCACCCAAACCACATTGTCCACGCTTGTTGGTGCCTATATTTATGCGCTGGCCTCAATCATCTTGTTGGAAACACAACTTTTTTCCGACGATCAGGTCGTGGTCCTGTTTTGCTTCACCATCATCATCCTTATCCTGATCATCATCGCGATTGTGCGCTGGATCGTGCATTTGCAGACCTTGGGCAGCCTGATTGAGACGACCCGCCGGATTGAGGAAAAGACAAAGGCCGCCTTTTCGTTGAGGATGGAAAACCCCTGTCTGGGGGCCAATCCCCTGACGGATATGGACGCCGTCCCCGATGATGCGGTGGCCGTCAAGGCGGATGAGACAGGCTACATCCAGTTCATTTATGAACAGCAGCTGGCCGAACTGGCAGAAAAGGAAGACATCGACATCTACTTCAGCACGCCTGTCGGGCACTTTGTGTATAAGGGAGAGGCGATTGCCTATATCACCGCGAAAACCGACGGCATCTTTGACAAATTGAACGAAAGCATCTCGATCGGGGATTTGCGGACCTTTGAACAGGACCCGCGGTTTGGCTTGATCGTGCTGGGTGAGATCGGGTCGAAAGCGCTTAGTCCGGGGATCAACGATCCGGGAACCGCGATTGATGTGGTCGGACGCATGGCGCGCATTTTCGACGGATACCGCAGTGAGATGGACCGCACCGATGTGGAAGTGGCCCATCCGCGACTGTGGCTGCCCCCGCTTGAGGCGGCCAGCCTTGTCGAGGACGGCTTTGACCCCATTGCGCGCGATGGCGGTGGCATTGTTGAGGTCCAGCTGGCCTTGCAAAAGGCCCTCGACCATCTGTCGCGCCATCCCGACGACGATTTGTCGGAGGCCGCCGTCGAAGCCGCCAAACGTGCGTTCAAACGGGCGGAGAAAAAGATGGATTACGGTCAGGATCTGGAACGGCTGCGGGACCAGACCCCGGCCGAGGTGACGAACGGCTAGACGCGGGCGAAATGCGACGGGATATGTCGGTTAGGGCCAAGTGACGGCGCGGCTCAGACCGTCTGCTGGGGGAAACCCATGGCCCACCGGAGGACCCCAATGCGCACCCACGCCCAAGCTGTCGTCATCGGAGGCGGCGTAATCGGCTGTTCGATCCTGTACCATCTGGCCAAATTGGGTTGGACGGATGTGGTGCTTCTTGAACGGGACGAGTTGACATCGGGGTCCACATGGCACGCAGCGGCCAACATCCACGGCCTGCACGACAGCACAAATATCTCGCGTATTCAGCACTATACGATGAATTTGTACAATGAACTGGAGGAGGAGACCGGCCAGTCCTGTGGTGTATTCCAGCCCGGATCGCTGTATCTTGCGCAGACCGAAGACCGCGAACACCAGTTGCGGTTGCAGGCCGCGAAGGCCCGATTTTACGGCATGAACTTCCATGAGGTGGATCGGGCGGAGGCCGAGCGGCTGCATCCGTTGGTCAATTACGATGGCATCCGCTGCATCATGTTCGAACCCGACGGCGGCAATGTGGACCCGTCAGGCGTGACCAACGCCTACGCCATCGGCGCGCGCCAGCGCGGGGCCGAGATTATCCGCTTTTGCCCCGTCACGGCGACCGTGCAGCAGCCCGACGGGACATGGATCGTCGAGACGCCAAAGGGCGATATTCACGCCGAATGGGTGATCAATGCCGCCGGACTTTGGGGCCGCGAAGTGGCGAAACTGGCGGGGATCGAACTGCCGCTGTTGCCCACTGAGCACCAGTATTTTGTGACCGAAACGATTGCCGAAATTGCAGCCCTGGACCGCCGGTTGCCATCGGTCGCAGACCGCGACGGGGAGTATTACCTGCGTCAGGAGGGGCAGGGCTTGCTGGTGGGGGCCTACGAAAAGGATGTCCGGTTCTGGGCTGAGGACGGCACGCCCCAAGGGTTCGGGCATGAGCTGTTCGCTGACGATCTGGAACGCATCGAGGACAACATGATGCGCGCCATCGACCGGGTGCCCGCAGTGGGTGAGGCCGGGATCAAGCGGGTCATCAATGGCCCCATGATCTGGTCACCGGATTCCAATGTGCTGTTTGGTCCGCATCCCGATCTGCGGAACTACTTTTGCTGCAACGGGATCATTCCGGGGTTCAGCCAGTCGGGCGGGATGGGCCTGATGGCGGCAGAATGGATCACGAAAGGCGAGTCGACTTACGACATGTTTGCATGGGATGTTTCAAGATTTGGCAAATGGGCCGATGCAAAATTCACCAAAGCCCGCGTCGGGGACCAATACGCACACCGGTTCAAAATTCATTTCCCCGGTGAGGAACGCGAGGCAGGCCGGCCGGTTCGCGTGCGCCCCGTCTATGACATGCAACGTGACATGGGGGCGGTGTTCGGGCTGAATTACGGTTGGGAACATCCTGCCTATTTTGACGCCGATGTGCCCGACAGCGCGGGTTTCACCCGCCAGCCGTGGTTCAACAGCGTCGGGCGCGAGGCGAAGATGTTACGCCAGTCGGTCGGGATCATTGATATTTCAAACTTTGCCAAATACGTCTGCACCGGACCGGACGCGGAAAGCTGGCTGAATGCGGTCTTTGCGAACCGGATGCCACAGGCGGTGGGCCGGTCCTGCCTGACGCCGCTCATCGGGGTCAATGGCGGGATCGCGGGGGACTTTACCGTGACCCGCATGGGTGAAGATGAATTCTGGATCATCGGGTCGGGCATGGCCGAACGGTATCACCAGCGGTTCTGGGCGATGGTGCCCTTGCCCGACGGCACCACATTTGAAAGCCGCACGGACAGTTGGTGCGGGTTCAACGTGGCAGGACCTTTGGCGCGTAAGGCGTTGCAGACATTGACGAATACCTCATTGGAGACTGCGGATTTCCCTTTCATGCGGTCCAAGTGGCTGGAGCTTGCGGGCGTGACATGCCTCGCCCTGCGCGTGTCCTTTACGGGTGATCTGGGATGGGAAATCCACTGTAAGGAAGAGGATCAAGCCGTTGTTTACAAATCACTTCTGGACGCGGCAGGTGAATTGGAGGGCGGCCCCGTCGGCAGCCGCGCGCTGATGTCCTTACGCATTGAAAAGGGCTATGGATCATGGGGGCGCGAATACAGCCCCGAATACTGGCCGCAAGAGGTCGGGCTTGACCGACTGATCAAGTCGGATAAGGAATTTCTGCACAGAGACAAATATTTACGGATTAAAGATAATCCATCACGTGAAGTTCTGTCCTTGATTCATGTGACGGAGGTGGACACCGCCGACGCCACCGGAGGAGAGCCGGTTTTCCGCCCTGACGGCACGCCTGTCGGTCGTGTGACATCGGGCACCTATGGCTATTCGGTCGGTATGTCGCTGGCGTTGGGGTACCTCAAAGACACCCCCGCCGGCACAGAGGTTGACGTTATGATCCTTGGCAAAGCCCACCGTGGCGTGGTGCTGGCTGAGCCGCCCTTTGATCCCAAGGGTAAACGGCTCAGAGCGTAATTACGGAATGATCCGCGTGTACTTGGTGCCTTCGATGGTGGCACCGGCCCGGAACCCGGCCTGCGCGAAGACCACGGCAATCACCGGTGACAGGGACGTCGTCGTTTCAGCCCGCAGGGTTTCGCCAGTGTCGTTGAGCGCATATTCAATGTCAGCCCCGGCGGCCCAGCCGTTCGCACGGCGGAAGTCGATCAGTGCATCCTGCGTCATGAAGAACAACACGGTGGAATACTGCTGCGCGCCGATTTGCAAACCCGCGCTGCCGGCGGCGGCGGAATAGTAATCGACCGTGGTTTCCCCGACCTTCAGCGCGCCGCGCCCGAAGGATGCCCCCAATCCAAGGCCCGCTTCGGTGACGACAGGCATGACCAACATGCCGCTGGCCTTGTTCGCCAAATCCCGCGTGCCGGGGTAATTGTTGTACATAAATGACAGGGTGCTGTCGACGCGGGCGTCGATCTGGGCTGCGCCGTCGCCGCCGATGCCATTGCCACATGCGGACAGGGTGGTGGTCGCCAGCGCGGATAGCGCAAAATTGCGTCTTGAAAGAAGGGTCATAACTGCCTCGTGCCTCTAGGTTCGGGGTTTTTCCCCGTTATGGGCAGAACTATAGGCGGGATTTTGCGACCTGTCAGCACCAAGTTGCAGTTCGGCGGGTTTTGGCCCGCGTCAGGCGGGCGCGGCCTTTTTCTTGGCATCCTTGACCTTAGCGGCCAGATCGCGGGCAATGCCGAACGCGCCCTGGATTTTGGCGCGGTCGTTGGGCCAGTCGCGGCGGATGACGATTTTGTTGTCCTTAACCTTGGCCTGGCCGCGCTGGTCTTCGATAAATTCGACAAGCCCTTCGGGGGAGATGAATTTGTCGTTGTGAAACCGGATGACAGCGCCCTTTGGACCGCCATCCAGCTGGCTGATGCCGGCGCGTTTGCACATGGCCTTGATGCGGACGACCAGCATGAGGGTGTTCACCTCTTTGGGCAGTGACCCGAAACGGTCGATCAATTCGGCGGCGAATCCTTCGAGTTCGACTTTGGTGGTCAGATCGCTGAGACGACGGTAAAGGCCAAGACGCACGTCCAGATCAGGCACGTAGTCTTCGGGGATCAGGACAGGCACGCCAAGGTTGATTTGCGGTGCCCATTGGCCGTCCTCGACCAATGTGACTTCGCCCGATTTGATCTTGGCGATCTGTTCTTCGAGCATGGATTGGTAGAGTTCATACCCCACCTCACGCATCTGGCCGGATTGTTCTTCGCCCAGCAGGTTGCCCGCGCCACGAATATCAAGGTCCTGTGACGCCAGCGTAAAGCCTGCGCCCAGCGTGTCGATGCTGCCAAGCACCTTCAGACGTTTTTCGGCCTGGGGTGTCAGTTTCTGGCGTGGTTTATAGGTCAGATACGCATAGGCGCGGGTTTTGGAGCGGCCCACGCGGCCCCGGATCTGGTAGAGTTGAGCGAGGCCAAACATATCGGCGCGGTGCACGATCATGGTGTTGGCAGTGGGGATGTCGAGGCCGCTTTCCACGATGGTGGTGGCCAGCAACACGTCATATTTCCCGTCATAAAAGGCGTTCATCCGGTCATCGAGTTCACCGGCGGCCATCTGGCCGTTGGCAGTGATATAGCTGACTTCAGGCACCTGTTCTTTCAGGAATTCCTCAATCTCTGGCAGATCGGAGATGCGGGGGACCACGAAGAACGACTGACCGCCACGGTAGTGTTCGCGCAAGAGCGCCTCGCGCAGGGTGACCGTGTCGAATTCGCTAACGTAGGTGCGGATTGCCAGTCGGTCCACGGGCGGCGTGCCGATGATGGACAGTTCGCGGACGCCCGATAGGCTCAGTTGCAGGGTGCGCGGGATGGGCGTCGCCGTCAGGGTCAGGACGTGAATGTCCGTTCGCATCTGTTTCAGGCGTTCCTTGTGTTGCACGCCGAAGTGCTGTTCTTCGTCAATGACGATGAAGCCAAGGTTCTTGAAGCGGATGGATTTGGCCAGCAGCGCGTGGGTCCCGATGACGATATCCACCGTGCCTTTGGCGATGCCTTCACGGGTTTCGGTGGCCTCCTTTGTGCCAACAAAGCGCGACAAAGGTCTGACATTGATGGGAAATCCGCGGAACCGTTCGGCAAAATTCTTGTAATGCTGGCGCGCGAGCAAGGTGGTGGGTGCGATGATCGCGACCTGCACACCGGACATGGCGGCCACGAAGGCCGCGCGGATCGCAACCTCGGTCTTGCCGAAGCCCACGTCGCCGCACACCAGCCGGTCCATGGGCTGGCCGGAGCCGAGGTCTTCGAGGACGTCGGAGATTGCCGCCAGTTGGTCGTCGGTTTCAGCGTAGGGAAAACGGGCCAGAAATTGATCCCACATCCCGTCGGGCGGGGTCAGGGCGGGGGCCGTGCGCAGGGCGCGTTCCGCGGCCACACGGATCAGGCGTTCCGCCATCTCACGGATGCGTTCCTTGAGCTTGGCCTTTTTGGCCTGCCACGCGCCACCGCCGAGTTTGTCCAGAAGACCGACCTCATGGCCGAAGCGCGACAGAAGTTCGATGTTCTCAACGGGCAGATACAGCTTTGAATTTTCTGCATATTCCAACAGCAGACATTCATGGGCCGCACCGGCGGCGGTCACGACTTCCAACCCCAGATAGCGGCCCACGCCGTGGTCCACATGCACCACCAGATCGCCCGGTGTAAGGGATTGGGTTTCGGTCAGGAAGTTTTCAGCACGGCGTTTGCGTTTGGTCTGGCGGATCAGACGGTCACCCAGCACGTCCTGTTCGGAAATGACCACAAGGTCCTTGGCCTCAAACCCATGCTCAAGCGCCAGAACGGCCAGATGCAGGCCGGTTTTGCCGACGCGGGAAAAGTCGGTGACGGGGATCGCCTCACCCACGCCCTCGTCTTCGATCAGGCCCATCAGACGTTCGCGGGCGCCTTCGGAATATGAGGCGATGATAACGGGTCTTTCTTGCAGTTTCACTTTAACATGATCAGCCAAGGCCCCGAAAAGGCTGATGGATTCCTGTTGACGTTCGGGCGCGAAATCCCGCCCGATCCGACCGCCTGCATCAATCACACCGGGACCGGTGGCCTGTGGCAATGCGTTGAACTGCAAGGTGCGGAAGGCGGCCGTCGCGGCTTCCCATGCTGCGTTGTCCAGATACAGCCCCTCAGGTGGCGCGGGTTTATAGACGCTGTCCATGCGACCCTTGGCCAGCATCGCCTCACGCCGCGCATCGTATTGATCGGCGATGGACACCCAGCGCGCCTCCCGTTGGGCGGCGTTTTGATCATCCAGCGTGATGGTGGCACCCGGCAGATAATCGAACAGCGTTTCTAGATGGTCGTGAAAAAACCCCATCCAGTGTTCGACGCCTGCGTGTTTTTTGCCAGCGGACACGGCCTCATACAGCGGATCATCGGTGCCGGCGGCGCCGAATTCCAGACGGTAGGTCTGGCGGAAGCGGGTGATCGCGGCGTCATCGAGGATCACCTCGGACACAGGCGCCAGTTCGATCAGGTCAAGCTTTTCGGTGGTGCGCTGGGTTGCCGGATCAAAGCGGCGCGCGCCGTCCAGATCGTCGCCAAACAGATCAAGGCGCACAGGGCCGGATTGTCCGGGCGGATAGATGTCGATGATGCCGCCGCGCACGGCGTAATCACCCGGTTCGGTCACGGTGGGGGCCTGCGTGAACCCCATGCGGACCAGAAAGGCGCGCAGGGCTTTTTCGTCGATCCGCCCGCCGACACGGGCGGAGAACGCAGCCTCCCTCAGCACATCACGGGCGGGGACCTTCTGTGTGGCGGCGTTGACGGTCGTCAGTAGAACGAACCGGTCCGGCATCGCATGGGCGAGACCCGCCAGCACCGCCATGCGGGCCGCAGAAATGTCGGCGTTGGGTGACACGCGGTCATAGGGCAGACAATCCCAACCGGGGAAAATGATGACCGGCATATCGGGCGCAAAGAAGGCCAATGCAGCGCGGGTCGCCTCAAGCCGTTTGTCATCGCGGCAGACATGAACGACGGGGCCCTTTTCGGCCTCTGCCAGAATGAGACGGGCATCGAACCCCTCGGGCGCGCCGGAAACGGTGATGTGTTTGGAATGGGCCATGGGACCGGACCTACCCCGACGGGGGCCGGTGTCAATGGCTGCGCGTTACAGCCAGATGCCCACGGCGAGGTTTTTATACATCCCGAACATCGCCGTGATGAAGATGGAGAACATGCCGACGAATTGCGTGGCCACACGGTGACGGCTGAGACGTTTGTAAAGGTCGTCGCCATGGGGCATGTCACGGGCGATGATTTTGGCGGTGTTCAGGCTGAGCATACCGACAAGCGTCATGGGAAAGGCCAGCAAGAAGACGGCCTGCGCAAATTCGACGTCATAGACGAAGGCAAGAATTGCGAGGGAGGTCAGCATAAAGCACAGAACGCCGGACAGCACGAGGCCGGAGACTTCGGCAATATAAAGCAGGCGGTTGACGTTAATGCGGACCATGTCGTGCAGATCATCTTCGGCTGTGCCGCCTTGTTTTCTGGCCCGCTGGATCATGTCGAAGGGCACGCCCAGAACCCAGTGGCTGACCGATGACCACATCACCGCAAGCGCGATCCAGAACCACAGGTTCGAAAAGCTCCGCATGTCGATGACTTCGAAAAGGGTGTTGGTCCAGTTCACGGGGGTGGCAGCCTGTGGGATGTGATGTGTCTGATTTTTGCGCAACCTAGCGGTGCAGGCGGGCAATGCCCAGCCTTGTGATGTGCGGCAATTCGTGCGACCCAAAATGTGTGACTTGAAAGGCCCGATCTATGACATTGCCCCCGTTTCCCCAGACCCGTCTGCGCCGGTTGCGCCGCACCCCCGCTTTGCGGGCCATGGTGCGTGAAAGCGCGCTGAGCCCGGCGGATTTCATATGGCCGATTTTCGTGATGGAGGGGACGGACCGGGAGGAGGCCGTGGCCTCCATGCCCGGAGTGGTGCGCCGCACGGTGGACCGCGTGGGCGCTGCCGCGCGTGAAGCATGGGATTTGGGCATCCCGGCGATCTGCATTTTCCCCTACACCGGCATGGACGCGCGGACGGAGGATTGCGCGCTGGCATGGTCGCGAGACAACATCGCCAACCGCGCCATCCGTGAGATCAAGGACGCCTGTCCCGAGATTGCGGTGATGACGGATATCGCGCTCGATCCCTACAACATCAACGGCCACGACGGATTTGTGGAAAACGGCGCGATCGTCAATGACCGCACGGTTGAGGCGCTGGTCAAGATGGCGCTGGTGCAGGCGGAGTGCGGGGCCGATATTCTGGGGCCGTCCGATATGATGGACGGCCGCATCGGCGCGATCCGCGGCGCGTTGGAGGAGGCGGGGCACAGCCATGTGACGATCCTGAGCTACACGGCGAAATATGCCAGCGCCTTTTACGGGCCGTTCCGTGATGCTGTGGGGGCGTCGTCGGCGCTGACGGGGGACAAGAACACCTATCAGATGGACCCCGCCAATTCGGATGAAGCCATGCGGTTGGTGGAACGTGATCTGTCCGAAGGGGCGGATATGGTCATGGTGAAACCGGGGATGCCCTATCTGGACATCGTGGGCCGTGTGAAACGCGAATTCGGCGTGCCGACCTTTGCCTATCAGGTGTCGGGTGAATACGCGATGATGCAGGCGGCGGCGCAAAACGGCTGGTTGGATGGTGACAAGGTGATGCTGGAATCGCTGATGTGTTTCAAACGCGCAGGGTGTGACGGGGTGTTAACCTATTTCGCACCGGCGGCCGCACGGCTGTTGAACGGGTGACTAGAATTCTCAAATTTTAGTCGGTGTCTCGGCGGATTTTGCTGGTGATCCAGAAGGCCAGAACGGCGCAGATGAATGTGCCCACAGCCAGCGGCAGCGGTGTGCCGTCAAACTGCAACCCGATGGGGGCCGCGATGATCACCGCGCCGACCGTCGCGATGGCGGTGACCAAGGATGCGGCCATGCCTGCGATATGGCCCATGGGTTCCAACGCGAGCGCGTTCAGATTGCCCAACGTCAGCCCGGCCTGAAAGAACACCGATGTGGTCCAGAAGGCATAGAACAGCAGTTCAAACCGGACAGGCAGGCCAAGCAACACAACCCCAATCATCGCCAGCGACAACGCCGATTGCGCCAGAAACATCGCCTTGATGATCGGGCGCATCCCCAGCCGCTGCACGATCCGCGCATTGATCAGCGAAGCGGAGGCCGCCAACACGGCGATGCCGCCAAACCAGAAGTGGAAACTGTGCCCTTGGCCGTAGGTCACATCAAACACCTGCTGGGTGGAGCTAAGGACAGAAAACAACATCCCCATGGACAGGGTCTGCGCCAGTGTCGCCAGACGCACGGTCGGATGTGTCACGACCTCCCGTGCGGCGGACCAAAGCGGGGCGAATTGCAGGGACCGGCGACGGTCTGCGGGCAAGGTTTCAGGCTGGCGCAACATCAACCACGTGGAAGTCACGGCCGCAAAAAGCGCAAAGGCCACAAACACCCCGCGCCAGCCCGATACCGCGATGATCAGCGCCCCAAGTGACGGCGCAAGCGCGGGCACCAGTGAGAAAATCAACATCACAAAGGACATGATCCGCGCCATATCGCGGCCTGCATAAAGGTCACGCACCATCGCCACGGAAGCCACACGCGGGGCGGCGGCCGCCAACCCCATCAGCACGCGCGCGATCAACATCGTCTCAAGCGTCTGGGCGAAATAGGCAAAAAGCGTCGCCGCAATATACAGCCACGCGCCCGTGACGATCACCGCCTTGCGGCCAAATCTGTCCGCCAAAGGGCCGGTGAAAAACGTGCCCAACCCCATGCCCAACACGAAACTGGTGATGACCAGTTGCGCGTTGTTCAAGGTATCAGGCGTCAGCTCGGCCCCGATTTCGGGCAGGGCGGGCAACATGGCGTCGATGGAAAACGCGATCGTCGCCATGAGCATGGCGATAAGCGCCACAAACTCCGTCTGGCCTAGCCGCTTTGTGACTGGGGTCACTCGGCGGCCTCGATCTGGTCCATGATCTCACCGATGACTTTGACCCACATCTCGGTGGGTTGCGCGCCGGGCACGGCGTGCTGGTTGGCCACCACGAACGTAGGCACCGATTGAATGCCCATCTCACGGCTGTGGGCGTCGCGTTTTTGAATGTCCGCCACATCTGCGTCCGAGGCCAGCAGTTTACCAATCACGGCGGCGTCCATGTCGCAGCCGTCGGCGATGTCCAGCAGGACCTCATGATCGCCAATATCGCGGGCGTCGCGGAAATAGGCTTCAAACAGACGTTGCACCACGAACGACTGGCGCTGTTCGATGCCCGCCCAGTGAATCAGACGGTGGGCGTCCATGGTGTTGGGCGTGCGCTGCATCCCCTCAAAGTCGATCTTCAGGCCGACCTTTTCGGCCATCTCAACCACGGGGGCATAGGCACGCACCGCGCCCTCTTTGCCGCCGAACTTCGCCTCAAGATACTCCCGTCGGCCCATGCCGCCTGCCGGCATGTCGGGGTTCAACTGGAACGGATGCCATTCGATTTCAAAGGGATGATCGCCGATCTGTTCCAGCGCGCGATCAAGGTTGGTCTTGCCGATATAGCACCACGGGCAAATCGGGTCGGACAGGATATCAAGTTTGACCATGGCGGGCGTTCCAATCTTGGCGAAGCTGGCGGCGCAGCAGTTTGTTGTTGGCCCCGCGGGGGAGGGCATCGACGCGAATAAACAGGCGCGGACACTTGTAGCGGGCCAGATAATGGGCCGCATGGGCGGCCAGTTCGTCTTCGTCTATCACATTGTCCGCGACGTAAAAGGCCGCGATGACCGAAGCGTCTGATTTCACGCGAAGTTCAACGGCGGCGGCTTCAAGGATGTTGGGATGCAGGGCAAGGGCGGTTTCAACCTCAATCGGGGAGACGCGGTAGCCGCCTGCGTTCATCATGTCATCCGCACGGCCTTCATAAATGATGTGCCCATTGGGGGAGAGGCTGGCAAGGTCGCCGGTGCGGAAGTAGCCGCCGTCAAAGCGCGCGGCGGTGTCTTCGGGGGCGTTGAGGTACCCCAGCATCAGGCCCGGATCATCGCGGTGAATTGCGATTTCACCGCTTTGGGCTGGCGATCCGTCCTCCAACAGGACGACCCGACGACCGGGTTGCGGTGGCCCCAAGGTGCCCGCGTCAGCGGGGGTCGTGGGACTGGCAGAGATGAAGGTCGAACATTCAGACATCCCGTAGGCTTCAAATATGGGCGTGCCCGTCGCGTCTTCCCAGCCAGCGCGGACCGTATCGGGCAGCTTTTCACCTGCCGACAGCCCATGGCGCAGTTTTGGCAAGGATGGCATGGGCGCGCGCAGAAGTTGGCGGTAGACACCGGGGGCTGCGGCAAAGATCGTCGCATCGTGGCGTTTTGAAAGCAGGGGCAGCATCGCAGGGGGCGTGCCCGCGGCAGGGATCAGCGCGGTGGCGCCCATGGTCCATGGGTCCATCAGACCGGTGCCCAGCGTGTAGGTCCAGTTGAACGCGCCTGCGTGCAGCATCCGGTCGCCGGAGGTGAGGCCATACCAGCCGTCCATCATCATCTGGCGCGCCCAGATGGCGCGGTGGGCGTGGATCACACCGCGCGGGCGGCCCGACGTGCCGGAGGTGAAGATGATGTAGCCTGCGCGGTCGGGGTCACCCATGACGAAACCTGCAGGGGGCAGGCTGTGGAACGTGCGCAGAATGTCGGTCGTCAGCACAGGGGCGGGGTGATCGGGACGTGGTGTTGCATCGTCGGCCACAACGACCTTCGGGCCCAACTGGTGTGCGAGGGCTGTCACCTCGGGGCTGGTCAATTGCGGGGATGTGGGCACGGGGACCAGATCGACGGCCAGACAGGCCAGAAAGGTGATCGGAAAATCCGGCGTGTTTCCCAGCCGCATCAACACGCGGTCGCCTGCAGTCAGGCCCGATTGCAAAAGCCCCGTGGCGGTGCCGCGCACGGCACTTTCCAGCCGCGCATAGGACCAGCGGTCTGCGCGTGCGGGGCCGAGCACGGCCAATGCGATTTTGTCGGGCGCCTGCGCAGACCGCGCCAGCACATGGGCGGCCATGTTGAACGGATGCGGCGGGGGCGCAGAGGCGGGCGCGGGTGCGAGGGTCATGCTGATCGCTACCCCAGCGCGCAGCAGAGTTGCAAGCCGCCCGTGCGCTGCCCTATAGGGGGGTATGACCAGTACAGACCCCAGACAGTTGATTACCATTGCCCGCGAAAACGGTGAGGACGCGCAAGCGCAGCCTTTGGATCTGGGCATGCGGGTCCGTGATTTGCGCAAGGCACAGGGATGGACGCTGGAACAGGCGGCGACGCAGGCCGGATTGGCGCGCTCGACCCTGTCCAAGATCGAGAACGGGCAGATGTCACCCACCTATGATGCGTTGAAAAAACTTGCCGTGGGGCTGCAGATTTCGGTGCCCCAGCTGTTTACGCCCCCGCAGCGGGATCAGGTGAATGGCCGGATGGCCGTGACGCGGTCAGGGGAGGGGACGGGCCATGCCACCGCCACCTATGAACATGAACTGCTGGCAGAAAGTCTGACGAAAAAGCAGATGTTGCCGTACCGTGCGCAGGTGCGCGCGCGCAGTGCCGATGAATTTGATGGATGGGTGCGTCACGACGGAGAAGAGTTTCTTTACGTCCTGACGGGTGTCATCCGCCTTTACACCGAATTTTACGAACCCATCGAAATGAAACGCGGCGACAGCGCCTATTACGATGCCTCCATGGGGCATAACGTTATTTCGGTCTCCAACGAGGATGCGACCATCTTGTGGGTCACATCGCTGGCGTAGTGGTCAGGCAGCTGCCTGACTTGCGATGACGGGGGCGCGGTACATCAGCCAGTCGTCGAGGGTTGTGCGGGCTTCGCGGGCTGTCAGATCATGGGCGTCTGCAAGATAACCTTCCATCTTGTCGCGGTCACCGCGAAACCGTTTCAGCGCCTCAAGATTAAGCTGCGGAAAATCAGCCGCCAGTTGTTCCAGAAGGTGGGGCCAGTGGGTCAGTGCAGTGGTCCAAGACATTGGTATCCTCCCATGATTGACTGCGATGCAAACGCGCTGCAGCCGGATTGGTTCCCTTACGGAAGGGACCCTTACCCAAGCATGGTAAGATTGAGGTTTGGTTAATGGCTTTCGGGCCGGAACAGCCAGCCGATCACGGGGAGCGACAGGGCAAGGCCGATCATCTGGGCCGCGATGAAAGCGGCGATATGTGACGGGTCAATGCCCGCGAAAGTGTCCGAAAAGCCGCGTGCGATGGTCACGGCGGGGTTGGCAAAACTGGTGGAGGACGTGAACCAATAGGCCCCCGTGATATAAAGGGCGACCAGTGTCGGCACCGCATCGGGGCGGCTGCGCAACCCGCCAAAGATGACGAACAGCAGCCCGAAGGTGGCAAAACCCTCAGACACCCATTGGGGCAAACCGGTGCGCGCGGTGCCGGACGCCTGAATAATGTCGAGATCGAACATCACATGACACAGCCACACCCCCGCAATGCCGCCGATGACCTGTACCGGAATATAGGCCGCAGCCAGACCCCACGGGTGGTCCCCGCGCAGCGCAAAGGCGAGAGTGACGACCGGATTGAAATGGGCACCAGACAGCGGCCCCAGAACGGTGATGATGAAATAGAGCGTGCAGCCCGTCGCAATGGCGTTGGCCAGAAGCGCCAGCGCTGTGTCATCGGTCAGGGTCTGGGCCATGATGCCGGACCCTACGACGCCAATCAGCAAAAGAGCGGTGCCGAGGGCCTCTGCCGTAAGGCGACGCGCGATCATGCGGAGGCGGCCGACTGCAGGGCGGACTTAAGCTCCGCCGGAGAGAAGGCCTCAACCGGGTGGACCAGAAAGGCGTCCGCCTTGGCACGCAGGCGCATATAGGCCGAAGAGAATGCCTTGTCCCAGTCGGGCGCGGCGGCGGCAGCCGGATCGGGGATGCCCCAATGGACCTGAACGGGGGCGTGACCGTTCGTGGTGGGCCAATAGGGGCAGGTTTCCGAAGCGGCGCTGTCACACACGGTGATGACAACATCCATTCTGGGCGCATCGGGTTCGGCATAAACGTCCCAGCTTTGGGAGCTGAGGCCGTCGGTCGGATAGCCCAGTTCCGCCAGCAGGGCGAGCGACTGCGGATGGACCTTGCCCGACGGGGTTGAGCCTGCGGACCAGGCGGTGACGCGCCCGCCACTGTCTCGGTTGAAAATGGATTCCAGAAGGATTGAGCGGGCCGAGTTGCCGGTGCACAGGACAAGTATATTCATGAGGGCCGATTAGGTCAGGTTTGTAACAGGGGTGTGACGGTCACTTATTATCTACCTGTCAGACCAGACGCCAGTCAGCAAGCGCCTGCCTGTTGCGCCCCAAATTGTGCCTGCTGGACAGTGAACCCGTCACCCGCATCCGAGGACAGCTGTTCGATCAGGCCGTTGCAGGAAAAGCCCATGAAGCTGAGGTAGGAGTCCGCTGACCGGACAGCCTGCCGGTTCCAGTCCACCCCCAGAGAATCAACCGCAACAGTCGCATCTGCGACGTCGTACCCGTCACCGAATGCGGAGGACAATTGTTCAATCAATCCGGTGCGCGAGAAACCGGCGAATGCCAGATAGCTTTCTGCAGAGCGGACTGCGTTGCGTTGTGGGCCGGTCAGAGTTTCGGCAAAGGCTGCGGGCGACAGGGTTAGGGACAGGCCGAGCAGGACGGTTTTGGAAGACAAGGATGCTGACATTTTTGAGTTTCCTGATGATAGACACGAACGGGGGACGCCATAACGCAAGTTCCTTACACAAAAATGAAAACAGCGCCGCATCGGGGCGGCGCTGTTGAAAATTATGCAGGTCGGGGATTGGTGGCGACCTTACCCCTCTTCGTACCACCATACGTCCGGCTGCCAGCCGGGCCAGTCGCCGAAGATCGGCATGGTATCGGGGAATTTCAGGTCCGCGTCGTGGGCGATGCGGCTGATGTTCCACTGATAAATCGGAATGACATAGCGCCCAGCGGTCAGCAGACGGTCCATGGCGCGGGTGGCGGCCAGAAAATCGTCCTGACTGTCCGAGGTCAGCAGGCGGTTGATCATCGCGTCAATCGCTTCGGACTGCACCCCCATCAGGTTGCGGCCCCCTGTGGTGTTCGCAGCCTCGGCCCCCCAATAAAGGTATTGTTCGTTGCCCGGGCTCAGCGACAGACCACGACGGTAGTAGGTCATGTCGAAATCATAGGCATCGGTGCGTTCTTTGTACTGCGCGCCATCCACCAAGGTCACCGTGGGGGTGATCCCCAACCGGCTGAGGCTTTCGGTGTAGATGTCGATGATCGCCGTGTTCTCGGTCGAGGCGTTTTCCAGCAGGATTTCAAAGGTGAACGGCGTGCCGTCTTCGCCGGTCATGACACCGTCCTGAATGGTGTAGCCCGCCTCTTCCATCAGCGCCAAAGCGGCGCCGATATTGGCGCGGTTGCGTTCGGATCCGTCTGAGACGGGAAGGGCGTAGCCGCTGATCGCATCTTCGGGGATGCTGTCTGCGAAGGGTTCAAGGAACTCAAGAACGCGGCCCGTGGCCGGACCCTCCTGCATCGCCAAGGGCGAGTTGGAGAAATAGGACGTGATGCGCGGCTGCGCGCCCCCCGTGATCGTGTCGTTGATGAATTCGAAGTTGAACGCATGCATCATCGCATCACGCACACGGATGTCGGCAAACTGGTCCGACCGTGTGTTCATCACGAAACCGGTCATACCGGACGGGCGCGAATGGGGCAGGACGGATTTTACGTATTCGCCGGTCTGCAACAGTTCGAAATTATACTGGCTGTCCCACCGGTTCACGTTGAATTCGCGGTTGGAGTTCACATCGCCCACCTTGAACGCCTCGAACGCGGCCACTTCGTCCCCGAAAAATTCGATCCGCAGGGTGTCGAGGTTATAAAGACCGTTCACAAAGGGCACGACATCTTCGCCCCAATAATCTTCGTTGCGGCTGAATTCGATGAACCGGTTGGGTTCGAAATCGGTGATCACGTAGGGCGAGGACACGACGGGGATATTGTCGATGCCGGATTCCGCAAAATCCAGCCCCTCCCACTGGGCCTTTTGCAGGATCGGACGCAGGCCCGCCAGCAGCGCCAGTTCGCGGTCTTCGACGTTGAAGGTGAACCGCACGGACCGGTCGCCCGTCTGTTCAATCGTGTCGACCTTGGAATAAAAGCCCGCATAACGGGGGTGGCCGATGGTGCCCAGGGTCTCATAGGACCAGATGACGTCTTCGACGGTCACGGGGCTGCCGTCAGAGAATCGGGCCTCGGGGCGCAGGGTGAATTCCACCCATGAGCGGTCATCCGCGGTCTCAATCGATTCGGCCAGAAGGCCGTAGAGCGTGAAAGGTTCGTCCAAAGACCGCGCCATCAGGCTTTCACCCATCAAGAACCGCAGCTGCCAATAAGACGTGCCTTTGGTGATGAACGGGTTCAGGCTGTCGTAGCTGCCAACGGTCGATGTGACCATCGCGCCGCCCGTGGGCGCGTCGGGGTTGGCGTAGGGCAGATGCGCAAAATCTGGGGGCAGGGCGGGGTCACCATACATAGCTATGCCATGCATCGGCTCGGCTGCGGCGATGGTGGCCAGCGCGGATGTGGTGGCCGCAAGGGCCAGTGCGCGCAAGGATCGACCCGTTTGGATCAGGAATGGACGTGTCATGTGGTGTGGTTCCCCCGATGAATTATGGCTTCTTTTGGGAGTAGCCTAGATGGGGAAACAAACCATTTCAAACTTTTAGCTTGGATGCGGGCAAGCATTTGCTTATAAGAAGGGCACTGCTCGATAGGTTTCTTGCCTGTATGAAACCTGCCTCAATGACTTAACCCTGGCTTCGGCCAGGGTTTTTTTCTGTCCAAGTTTTATTGGATAAATCGGCGACGGACAGGTGCATTTCAGACCTTCCGGATTAACCTTCGTTAATGATCAGAGAATCGGTGTTCTGACGCGGAGCGCGCAGCCGGCCTGCGGCCAGATTTGGGGCACGTTAGGCGGATGCGCGGTGGGCAGAGGCCCCGTCCGGGTCGATATCCCAGAAATCCACATCCGGCCGGACGGCGGTGCGGGCCAGACGCTGCAGCTTGCGCACCCGCGTGCCAAAGATGTCGCGCAAATCGGCGTCGGTCAGAATGTCACCGGTCTGAAGCGCAAGTTCGGGCATGTCACGGACCGCCGGTGCGTTTTGTTCGGAACGGGACAGCGCGGCGGGGCCGAAGACCGCCACCGGATCGAACCAGCCTGTGGGGCAGTCTTCATAGACATGGTTCAGCACCGCGACGTCGTGATCGGGGCAGGCGCGGTGGGCATGAACGGCGAGAACCGCCGCCTCGGATCGGGTCTGGAGAGCGATGGCTGCGACCTGACCGGTGACCGGCAGGCCGGTCGCGGCATCGTAGGTGAACCCCGCGCCTGTGATGACGCTGCCCTCAAAGACCCATGCGCCATCGTGCAAGCGGAACGATCCGTACAGGAACCGCGCGGCGGAGGCATTGGTTAGAAGGGGGCCGTCAGATGACATGATGCGGGGCCTGATTGCTGAAGATATCTTCGGTGATAGCGCCACAATGGGAACAGATTGGGGCACAAAGACGATGAAACGGGGGCCAACGGCACAATGTCGGAGCTGTGATGCCGCCAGCCATTGCCGCGCCCGCTTTCACCGCTATGCTGCAATGCAACATGAAGGAGATCGAACCATGACGACATCAGGCGCGCTTGCGGGAAAAACAGCCGTTATCACGGGGTCCAATTCAGGCATCGGGCTGGGCGTGGCCCGCGAGATGGCCAAGGCGGGGGCGAATGTGGTGCTCAATTCCTTCACGGACCGCGACGAAGATCACGCGCTGGCCGCCGAAATTGCGGAGAATTTTTCGGTAGAGGCGACATATGTGGCCGCCGATATGTCCAAGGCCGAAGACTGCCGCCGTCTGGTGGTTGCAGCAGGCGGGTGTGACATCCTTATCAACAACGCAGGCATCCAGCACGTGGCCCCGATCGAGGAGTTCCCCACCGAAAAATGGGATGCGATCATTGCGATTAACCTGAGTTCGGCGTTCCACACCTCGGCGGCGGCGGTCACGGGGATGCGCGAACGCGGCTGGGGGCGGATCATCAACATCGCCTCGGCCCATGGGTTGACGGCCTCGCCCTACAAATCCGCCTATATTGCGGCCAAACACGGGGTGGTGGGCCTGTCGAAAACCGTGGCACTTGAGACCGCAGAAGACCCCATTACCTGCAACGCCATCTGCCCCGGTTATGTGCTGACACCGCTGGTGGAAAAGCAGATCCCCGACACGATGAAGGAATACGGCATGGACCGCGACACCGTCGTGCGCGATGTGCTTCTGAAACGTCAGCCCAGCAAGGAATTTGCCACCGTTGAACAACTGGGCGGCACGGCTGTGTTTCTGGCATCGGATGCAGCGGCGCAGATCACGGGGACGACCATTTCCGTGGATGGCGGCTGGACCGCGTTGTGATCAACGGGTTCAACAGCGACATCCTGCACGGGTTGTGCGCAGATATCCGCGCTGAGGATTCGGGCGCATGGTGAAACGGATCAATCTGGCCTTGCAGGGGGGCGGTGCCCACGGTGCATTCACATGGGGCGTGCTGGACCGGCTGCTAGATGACGAACGCATTGAGATTGCGGCCATGTCGGGCACCTCTGCGGGGGCTATGAACGGTGCGGCCCTCAAGGCGGGATGGGCCAAGGACGGGCGCGCGGGGGCCAAGGCCAATCTGGACTGGTTCTGGTCGCAGATCGGGGCGGTGACCGATGATGCGCTGATCGCGTGGATGGATGCAGTCGCTCCTGCGGCGCCGCTCTTGGCGCAGGCCATGGCCTATTCGCCGGCCTATGCGGCCTTTGACATGGCCACGCGGATCATGTCGCCCTACAGCACCGGTAAATTCTATTCCAATCCGCTGAAACCCATCGTGGAACAGTTCCGTTATGATGACGTGTGTTCCGATCAGGGACCGGCGCTATTTGTGGGGGCGACCAATGTGCGCACCGGCAAGATCAAGGTTTTCACCGGAGACGAGATTTCCGGCCCGGCGCTGATGGCGTCGGCCTGTTTGCCCACATTGTTCCAGGCGGTCGAGATCGACGGAGAGACCTATTGGGACGGCGGATATACGGGCAATCCGGCGCTGTTTCCCTTGTTTGAGGGCGACGTGCCGGATGACATTGTGGTCGTAAACATCAACCCGCTGCACCGCGATGACATCCCCACCGATCCGCAGTCGATTGCCAACCGGATCAACGAGATCAGCTTTAACACGTCGCTGTTGCGGGAATTGCGCGCCATCAATTTCGTCAAACGTCTGTTGCACGCGGGCACGATCCCGCAGGGGGCCATGCGCAACGTGCTGGTGCACATGATTTCGGACGACAAGCTGATGAACGATCTGAGCGTGGCCACCAAATCACTGCCCAATCCGGTGGTCCTTGCGCGGCTCAAGGCCGCCGGTCAGGCCGCTGCGTCCCAGTTTCTTGACGCCCATTTCGACGACATCAACGAACGTGACACCGTTGATCTGGAGGCGATGTTCGCCCCCTAAATGTCTGATTTGCCGGACTTTATCTTGTCCGCCAGTTCATCAAGGGCGGGCGGCATTTCGGTGTCCTTTTCGCCCGGATAGACCAACCCGGCTGAGATCACCAACTTGGCCGCATCCTCGACCGACATATCCAGTTCGATGATGTCAGCGGTGGGGAAGAACAGCAAAAAGCCTGACGTGGGGTTGGGTGTGGTGGGCACAAAGACGGAGGTCATGGGGCCGACGCCGACCTTGTCCAACAACTCCCCCTTGGTGGATGTCGACACAAAGCCGATGGCCCAGATGCCCTTGCGCGGATATTCGATCAGGCACGCCTTGTCGAAACTGGTCTCGGTCTGGGCAAAGACGGTTTCGGCGATCTGTTTGACGCCGTTGTAGATCGACCGGACCACGGGCATCCGCGCCACGACACTTTCGCCCCAGCGCAGAAAGCTGCGCCCCAAAAGACCCTTGCCCATCCAGCCCACCAGCATGGTGAAGATGAGGAAAATGATCACCCCGATGCCGCGCACGTTGACGGTCACCCAGTCTTCATCCGCAGGGCTGGCATTGCCCATCACGCGGTTGAGAAGCTGTTCGGGCTGATAGGCGTCGGGCACGAACGGCCACACGAAGCTGTCGACCCAGCCGACCACGGTCCAGATCAACCACAGCGTCAGACCAATGGGCGCAATGACCACCAGACCCGCGATAAAATTGTTGCGCAGGCTGGCGATGAAGCCGCGGCGCGGTTGGGGGTCGGGGGTGTGTGTCACGGGGAATAGGGCCTGAAAAACATGCGGTTGGGGATTATGTAGGCGATGGTGTGATGTTCCACAATGCGCCGCGCGGTCATTGGTTGCCTCAGCCGGTCAAACTGCCTGCAATTTGTGCAGCCAGCCGGGCATTGTTGCGCACCAGCGCAATATTGGCCGTCAGGGACGCGCCATCGGTCAGTTCGAAAATCCGGCCCAGCAGGAACGGCGTGACGGCCTTCGCGGCGATCCCTTGGGCGTCTGCCTCATCCAGCGCCTGCGCAATGATCGGGGCCAGCGTTTCAGCCGGGATTTGCGCGTCAGCGGGGATCGGGTTGGCGACCAGCTGGCCACCAGGCAGGCCCATGGCGGCGCGCATCCGGTGGGCGCGTGCGATGCTGGCGGCATCGTCCATCCGCAGGGGTGCGGTCAGCGGCGAGGTCGCGGACCAGAACGCAGGCAGATGGTCTTGCCCAAAGGCAATGACCGGCACGCCGAGGGTTTCCAGTACTTCGTAAGTTTTCTCAAGATCCAGAATGGCCTTGGCCCCTGCGGCCACAACAGTCACCGGTGTCTGGGCCAGTTCGTGCAGGTCGGCCGAGATGTCAAAAGTGGTTTCCGCGCCCTTGTGCACGCCGCCGATGCCGCCGGTGGCAAAGACGTCAATCCCCGCCAGACGGGCCGCGATCATGGTAGCGGCCACTGTGGTCGCACCGGTGCCGCCTGTGGCGATGCAGGCGGCCATATCCGCACGGCTGAGTTTCGCCACATCCCGGGCCTGTCCCAACTGGTCCAACTGCTCCTCGGTCAGCCCGATGTGTAGTGTGCCAGCGAGGACGGCGATGGTCGCCGGTGTCGCGCCAAGGGCGCGGATATCGTCCTCGACCAGACGGGCGGTTTGCACATTCTGGGGGTAGGGCATCCCGTGGGTGATGATGGTGGATTCCAGCGCCACTAATGGCGCGCCGGCCTCTTTGGCGGTCCGAACCTCGGGGCTGTATTGAAGGGGGATCATGATGGGGTTCCTCCGGACACATAGGTGGCGGCGGCGCTCAACGCGCGTTCAAGGGCCGCTTGCGGGGCCATGCCCTGCACTTCGGATGCGATATGGGCGGCCATGAAGGTGTCGCCTGCGCCGGTGACACGGGTCACCAGCACCTCGGGCGGTTGGGCCAGACGCAGGATGTCGCCCGTGGCCTCGGCTGCGGGGTTGCCGCCGTCGGTGACAAGGACGCGGTGCACGCCGCGCGCCACCAGAGCGCGCGCACCGTCCTGGGCGGCGTCAAATGTGGTCTGGCACAGTAATCCTGCCTCCTCACGGTTCACATAAAGCGTGGCCGACGGGTGACCCACCAGCGCCAGCAACCTCTCCGCCTTACCGGGGGAGGCCGGGGCCACGCGCAGATCAGACGCCGCAAAGAGCGCCGATTTTGAGATATCGGCCAACAGATCCCGTGTCAGGTTCCCGTCCAGCGCCACAAGGCCGGACCACGGGGCCGCATCGGTGCCAAGGGCGCCATCAAACAAAGGTCGCAGGATTTTCATGCCCGCCTGTTCCAGCGAATGGGCATCGGCAATGGCCGCCGTCAGCCCGTTGGCGCCCTCGATCGCCATATAGGCGTCGGTGGGCAGATCATCGGACCGGTAAAGGTGATCGGTCACGATGCCCATGCGGCTGACCTCACCCACCAGTTCATCGCCTTCCGCGTCGCGCCCCACGGCGGACAAGACCGCAGGCGTCAGACCGAAATTCACCAGCGTCATGGCGATATTCAGGGCCACACCGCCGGGCAGGCGGGTGATGTGGCCCGGCACATCCGATCCCGCGCGCATGTGCAAGGTGGACCGTCCGATGATGTCCCACAGGACCGATCCGATACAAAGGATATCTGGCTGTTTCATGCCCCTCGAATGGCGGTTTTGCGCAGGGAGGTCAATGTGTCCCGACAGGTCGGGTTTCCCTGACCCGTGATGGTTTCGCCTTGAACTAAGAAATCACATGAACAATGTTCATGATTGTGATCAGCGCAGACCTGACGCAGAGTTATGACGAAAGGGTAGGATATGAAACGGTTCTTTGACAAAACGCTGGGGCGCTGGACTCGGCACTTTTTCTTCGTTCTCGTGCGCAGCTATTACGCGCTGTTCTATAACGTCAGCGTGTCCGGCAAACATCTGTTGCAGGCCCAACCCGGCACCTTGATCCTCGCCACCCACGTCAGCCGCCACGACGGACCGCTGATTGCGGCGATGCTGTATTCCACTGCGCGGGTGCGGCCCACAGTCCATTGGGATGAATTCCACAACAAGGCCCAATGGTTTCCCATGTATGTGTCCGGTGCAATCGCATTGTCGTCACCCAAATCATGGGAGGCTGAACGGCGCGCGGCGCGCAAGACAAAGGTGCTGAAGATCATCGGCAAGGTGCTGCGCAACGGCAATTCCGTCTTGCTGTTCCCCGCAGGGAAAATCCGCCGCCAGCCCGAAGAAATCATCGCGCCGCATCTGTCCGGCGTCCGCGACATTCTGGCCGCGCATCCGGATACACCTGTCATGACGCTGCATATTGACGGGCTGGGCCAATTCCAGCCCGCCCAACACGACAAATTCTGGAGCTTTCTTGGCCGCCAAAAAGGCCGCCGCCACGTGCAACTGACCCTGACCCCTGTCACCGATCTTGACCCGAAGGAAGACCTTGCCGCCTTCAACGCCGATCTTGAACGCCGCCTGAATGGCTAGACCTGTCCCCTGTCTTCATCTGGCCTGAAAAACTCCCCCCGGAGGGCCGGCCAGCCTCACTCCCCTAAGGTGACTTATTCAGGCACACCAAAGGTCAGCGCGGCCCACAAGGTTTCCCATACGATATCCGCCTGTTCGGCCAGATCCGCCGAGGGTTCGCGCAGATAGACGTGATCCACGAGGTAGCTGTGTCCTGCCTTGACCGGCAGGGTCGCAATCCCGTCGGCATCGGTGCGGTGCAAGGTGATCTCAACCGAGCCGTCGGGGGCTTTTTCAAACAGCTCCACCTGTCCGTCGGCCTTCAGGTCGTCCAGCACATAAAGCTGCACGCGCAGACCGTCCGACAGATCGGCTGTGTAGGGGTTGTCCAGCGCTACGAATTCCACCGCCAGCCCGGTGCGGAAATCCCGCCCCAGGGACGACCCGACCCCGACCAGCGATTTGGCGAACCTCCAGTATCCTTCGCGGAACCCTTCACGGGGCAATCCACGGGCGTCGTGGCGCGCTTCGATATCCTGAAAATCCTTGTGGTCGGCAAAATTCAGAAATTTCTGCCATTCGGTATAGGGCAGGGTCGACATGCGCGACTGGTAGCTGACCACGTGCAGGCCTTCGCCAAAAGGCTCTGTATCCAGGGCGGGCGACGACCCGATCCGGTTTTCCACATCCGCCTGCCGCATGCCCGACGAAATGGTAAAACGGTCAAACCGCAAGGGCAGATAGGCCACGGTTGATCCTGCGAATTCTTGCCCGTTGACAAGGATACCCTGCACCGTAGTGTCCGATTCAATCTGATAGTCCAGCGGTTCAATCCAGAATTCATGGGATTGGGCGGGCAGGGCGGACATAATAGTAAAAAGGGCGGCAAGGATGCGCATTGTAAACTCCGGTTGGGTTGGGGCTAAGGTGACACTGGGATGGCTGGTGTCAATGGCCGCGTTGGTATGGATCACGGCGGCGTCATCGGTGGCTGCACATGAGGTCTTGCCCACGATCGGCGATATGGAGGCCGTCGACGGCCGCCTGACCTTCAGCCTTGAGGGCAATTTCGAAAGCCTTGTGGCAGGAATTGATCTTGACGGGTTGGAAGACACCGAAAACGCGCCCCAGGCCGAAACATATGATGCCTTGCGCGCCCAGGATCCGGCGGCATTCGAGGCTGCGTTCCGCAGCTATTGGCCCACGATGGCCGAAGACATCACTGTTCTGGTCAACGGAGAAGAGGCGCCACTGACCCTTGACGCCGTGATGGTCCCCGAGGTCGGCGATGTAGAGGTCGTGCGCCAGTCCACCGTTCGGTTTTCCGCGCCTCTGCCGGAAGACGCCGCGACGATGCAGATCGAATGGCCCGCCGAGTACGGCGTGCTGGTTCTGCGTCAGATGGGCGTCGAAGGCGGCTGGGACGGATATCTGTCCGGCGGCGGCCTGACCGAAGAGGTCCTTTTGGGCGGCGGCAACGAGATGACCGGATGGGAGGCGTTTTTCCGCTTTATCCCCGTAGGTGTCGAACACATCGTGCCTTTGGGTCTGGATCACATCCTGTTTGTTTTGGGGCTGTTCTTTCTGGCCGCACGCATCCGTCCTCTGTTGTGGCAGGTCACGGCGTTTACGGCCGCGCACACCGTGACGCTGGCGCTGGCGACGTTGGGGATTGTCAACATCCCCGATGAATACATGTGGATCGTGGAAAGCATCATCGCGGCGTCGATTGTCTACATCGCGGTCGAGAACATCTTTACCGACGGGCTGAACCCGTGGCGGCCCGCGATTATCTTCGGCTTCGGGCTGTTGCACGGGCTCGGCTTTGCCTCCGTTCTGACGGCCTATGGCCTGCCGGACGGTGCGGTCATTCCGGCCCTTCTGGGCTTTAACATCGGGGTGGAACTGGGCCAGCTTTTGTGCATCGCGGTGGCCTTCATCATCGTGGTCAGCGCCATCCGGTTGAGCGAGGACGGCAAGGTGAACCGTGGTGCGGCCTGGGCTTACATGGCGATCGCGATTGTGGCCGTGCCTGTGGCGATGATCCCGATTTCGGCCATGGGCCCAGACGCGGTAGAGGCCTATTTGCCGCTGCTGTTTATGGTCGCAGCGCTCAGCGGGCTGTGTTCGGCGTCCTGCGCGGTGGAACGGTTTGACACCTACCGCCACATGGTCGCCATGCCGGCCAGTATCGCCATCGCACTGGTGGGTGCCTACTGGGTGGTGGAGCGCGTGTTCCTCTGAGGGGCGTTAACCTTCTCACAACCACGGCGGCAAGTAATCGGGGCCGGGTAACGGTTCATTAGTGACCTTTGGGATAGGGCTGTTTCATGGAACTCCGTGGGACAGCCCGATGACCGACCTGATGAAAATGACAACGACATTCGTGGATGCGATCGCGTTGATCATGGCCTTGATCCTGATGATCAGTCTGTTGCAACGCGGCGGCGGACGGCCCTTGCGGAACAAGGCTGTGATGGGCGCGCTCTTTTCCTTTGCGCTGGTCATGTCCATGTCCGATCCGATCATCCTGCCCAACAACACGGGCATCTTTGACATGCGGGCGCTTTTGGTGGGCACGGCGGCGGCCCTTTTGGGCCCGATTGCCGGGGCGATCACGCTGGGTGTCGGCATCCTGTATCGCGCCTATATCGGACAGCCCGGTGTCGTGCCTGCGGTTGTGGGCATGGCAACAGTGTTTGCCATGGGCTGTCTGTGGCGGGTGTTTATCAAGGATCTGAACCTGGCAAAATGGGCCAAGTCGCTGATCCTCGGCATCCTTTTGTCCAGTCAGGGCGTTGCGATCTTTGCCACGCCGCAAGCCATGTGGGCTGATCTGTTCACCAACCTTTTCCCTTATATGGTCGTCTCGAGCGTGCTCGGCTCGCTCCTGATCCACTACCTGATTACGGGCGAGTTTTCCTTTATCTCCGAAGCGCAGGCCTCCATGGTCAATGCCAACACCGATCATCTGACCGGACTGCTGAACCGGCGCGGGCTTGATCTGACCTATCCGCAGCTCAATTCCAAACTGCCCTCAACAGCGGGGCGGGCGCTGCTGTATTTTGACGTGGACCGGTTCAAGCAGACCAATGACACCTACGGACATTCGGTTGGGGACGACGTGTTGCGGCATGTGGTCAAACTGGTTTCCAACAACTTGCGGATGGACGATGTCTTTGTCCGGCTGGGCGGTGACGAATTTGCGGTGATCCTGCCCAATATTGACGCTCAAGAGGCGGAAACCATTGCGGAACGCTGCCGCGAAGTCGTGTCAAACGCTGGCTTCGAAGTGGACTGCGACGCCTTGCCATTGTCCATTTCTGTCGGTGCCGTCTGGATGCGGTCGCCCGTCGAGATCGACAAGATGCTGGAGGCTGCGGACCGCGCCCTCTATCAGGCCAAGTCCAAAGGGCGCAATGCTGTGGTCTTTCTGGCAGGCCTCAAGGTCCTGCAAGGGGCCAAGGATCAGGCGGATGCGTTCCGTCATCAGGTCGCCTGACGCGACAACGGATGGCTTGCTGGTGAATGCTGGCCGGTCATAAAGCCCCACTCGCATATTGGGGGCTTGCGCATCGGACACCCGCCTTTTATACGCGCGACACGAAATCCCCAGACGGGGGCGGGTGCATTGGGGAGACATCCCAAGACATCCACCGGTTGGGCCTGTGTCACCCATGTGGGGCAGGGGCCTGATACCCCCGTCGAGGCTGAAACCGGAAAGGAAACGACCATGGCTCTTCCAGAGTTTACCATGCGCCAGCTGCTTGAGGCCGGCGTTCACTTCGGACACCAGACACAGCGCTGGAACCCGAAAATGCAAGAATTCATCTACGGCGCCCGCAACGGCATCCACATCATGGACCTCACACAGACGGTTCCCATGCTGGATCAGGCCCTGCAGGTTGTGCGCGATACTGTCTCCAAAGGCGGCCGCGTGCTGTTTGTTGGCACCAAGCGTCAGGCACAGGCGCCGATCAAGGACGCTGCTGAGAAATCCGCACAGTTCTACATGAACCACCGTTGGCTGGGCGGCACGCTGACCAACTGGCAGACTGTGTCCCAGTCGATCAACCGCCTCAAGGCGATCGACGAAGCAGCCGAGCGTGGCTTCGAAGGCCTGACCAAGAAAGAACGTCTTGGCATGGAACGTGAGCAGGGCAAACTGCAGGCGTCTTTGGGCGGCATCCGCGAAATGGGCGGTGTTCCTGATCTGCTGTTCGTCATCGACGTCAACAAGGAAGATCTGGCCATCGCCGAAGCCAAGAAGCTGGGCATTCCGGTCGTGGCTGTCGTTGACACCAACTGTTCCCCTGCAGGCGTGGATTACATTATCCCCGGCAACGATGACGCGGCGCGCGCGATTGCGCTTTACACCGATCTGGCCGCCCGTGCCGCGCTGGATGGCATGTCCGCGCAGATGGGTGCCGCCGGCATCGACATCGGCGAAATGGAAGCCTCGGTCGAAGAAGAACTTGCACCTGCGTCCACCGGTGTCGAAACCGGCGCAGTGTCTGACGAGACGGCCCACGACGATGTGGCCGCCAAGGATGACGGCCTTCTCGACAAGCTGGAATCCACGCAAGAGACCGTTGAAGCCGCAAAAGGCTGACAGTTTAACTTGTCAAAATCCTGAACCCGGACGCGACACCGTTTGCGTCCGGACAAATCTTACCGTTAAGGAGACCAAAGATGGCGATTACAGCTGCATTGGTGAAAGAACTGCGCGACAGCACAGGCGCAGGCATGATGGACGCGAAAAAGGCGCTGACCGAAACCGACGGCGACATGGAGGCGGCGGTCGATTGGCTGCGCACCAAGGGCCTGGCGAAGGCGGCAAAGAAATCCGGCCGCACGGCGGCGGAAGGTCTGGTGGCTGTCGCTGTCAAAGACGGCAAGGGCATCGCGGTTGAAGTAAACTCCGAAACCGATTTTGTCGGCAAGAACGCCGATTTCCAGAAGATGGTTGCGGGTATCGCCGATGTGGCCCTGTCTGTGGATGACGTCAACGGGTTGAAAGCAGCCGACATGGGCGGCAAGACCGTTGAACAGACCGTGACCGACGCGGTTGCCGTGATCGGCGAAAACATGTCCGTGCGCCGCATGGCGGCTCTGACAGGTGAAACAGTCGTCACTTACGTCCACAACGCGGCCGCCCCTGGTATGGGCAAGATCGGCGTGTTGGTTGCCATGACAGGCGGCGACGAAGCCTTGGGCAAACAGATTGCGATGCACATCGCCGCTGTAAACCCAGCCGCTTTGTCCGAGGCCGACATGGACAGCGCCGTGGTCGAGAAGGAAAAGCAGGTTCAGATGGATATTGCCCGGGAGTCAGGCAAACCCGAGGCTGTGATCGAAAAAATGATCGTTGGCCGTATGAAGAAGTTCGTGGCCGAATCCACGCTGCTGAACCAGTCCTTCGTCGTCAATCCCGACGTGACCGTGGGGCAGGCGGCGGCTGATGCAGGCGCCAAGATCACGGGCTTTGCCCGTCTTGAAGTCGGCGAAGGCATCGAGGTCGAAAAAGAAGATTTTGCTGCCGAAGTGGCCAAGGCTGCACAGGGCGGCTAAACTTTAAGATCGCCCTAGAACGCATTGAAAGGCCGCCATATTTTGGCGGCCTTTTTCTTTGCCTACGATGGTGCGGCCCCGCTTTGGGAGAAAGCGGGACCGCTACGTTGCGCATCTCAGGGATAGGTAAACTGCGCAACAGACACTGATTGTCGACCTGTCAAAGGCTAAGCCCGAACAGGCCGACGTCCGGTTACCCGGCGCCCCTTCGCTGGCCTTGAAATCACAAGGGTTCGAAGACGCTGTTCCCAGGCCTAAGGCCACCACTCACGGAACAGGACCATCTTCACATTTACCTAGGGTAAACCACAGTCCGGAATCCCTTACCCGGTCCTAAAACATGGATTTGAGACTGGGTTTGCAAGATATTTGTGCGAATTCTGACTACGCTGCCTCTGAATCGATCACAAACATCTGATTGTAGAACGCAGCCTTTAGGACAGCCTGTGCGGTGGTTTCCACATCCAGCGCCTCACGCGCGAGGCGGAGATGTTTTTCGATCGTTGCGGGCGTCAGTTCCAGCAAGATCGCGATATCCTGCGTGGTCTTGCCATCGCCAACCCATTGCAACACCTCACGTTGACGTTTTGTCAGCTGACGTTGGGAATACGGAAGTGTCTGGATTTTCAGGTGCATAACATTGTTCATCACCGTGATGGCATCGCCGTGTTCGGCCCAGATGTCCTCAACGTCGTCCTGGGTCAGACCGGGGCGCGCTGTCAGTGCCATCGCACCCTTGGTGCGTTCGGACACGCTGAGAAAGCTGACGGTGTAGCCTGCGGTCACATTCTGACTGATATTGAAATCCACGGCGGCTTTTTCAGGTTCCAGGATGTTTCCCGGTTCGGACATCCAACGCCAGCTGCATGCGCCAGTGTTGTTCAGCGCCCAACGGACCATGGGCGCGCGGTAGATGTGCCCGTGGCTGAGGAAACCTTCCATAAAGGTGTCGCCATGGTTGGTCAGCAGGACCCAATCCTGAGGGTCGCCCAATGATCCGCCGCTGCGATAGCGGGTAAAGCCGTAGATCAAACGGTCGAACCCGTAGGCGGCCATCGCGTCTGTATGCAGCGACCACAGCTGTTCTACGGACGGGGCATTGGTCACACGGTCCAGATAGGTGAGGAATGTATCCATGGCCTATGCGTAGCATTGATCGGCAAGGCGCGAAACATTTTTTACTTTTCGGTCAAACCGGATGCATTGCCTGCGGTAAAGCACTGATCATTCAACCAAATTCTCTTCCACATAAATTTTACATAATACTGATTATGAGAATTGTATAACTTGGTTCCGCAACCAATGATTTGGTAATTTATCCGGCCCACCCCGTTTACCACGAAAAAGACCGGAGCCTGACGGACAGGCCCCGGTCTGTTTCTGGATGGTCAGACGATCCTTACTGGATCAATTCTGCCTGCCACGCACCGTCGACAATGACGGACTTGGAGAAGTTGCCGGCCACATCGCCGTTTTCGTCAAAGTCCTGATTGCCTGCAGCACCTTCGTAGTTGATCTCACCACCAGCGGCGAGGATCTCTTTCGCTTTGGCCCATTCGCCCGGCAGGATGACTTCGCCGGGGCCGGATGCGATGGCACGCAGGCTTTCGGCGATGGCGGCGCGGTCGTCAGAGCCTGCGGCTTCGATCGCCAGCGCCATCATGAAGGTCGCGTCATAGCCGTTGGCCACAAACGGATCGGAGGCTGGCACCCCTGCCTCGTCCGCGATGGCTTTCCATGCGGCGAAGGACGGTGTGCTGTCGTCGGAGGCAGATGTCGTGAAAGTCGACGTCATCAGGTTCTCTGCGCCGATCTGTTCGATCAGTTCATCAGACAACATGCCGTCAGCACCGATGAAGTTGGTGAAGGCACCGGTTTCCAGCGCGTTGCGCATCAGCGTGATGCCGCCAGACCCGTAGTAGGAGAACAGAGCGAGGTTTTCGGACGTCGCACCGATGGTGGCAACTTCGGAGCGGTAGGACGCTTTGTTCGGCTCGTGTGCTTCGTTCGCGGTCACAGTGCCGCCAAGGTCTGTGTAGGCCTGCACGAAGACTTCCGCGATGGCGGCATTGTAGTCGTCGTTGGCATAGCTGACGGCGATGTTGTCAAAGCCGTTGGCCAGCGCCAGTTCAGCCAGAGCCACGCCCTGATACGCGTCGGAGGCCGCAGCGCGGAACACCAGATCGGTGCCGTCTTCCATGTTGGTGATGGCTGGGCTGGATGCGGACACGGACAGTGTCACAACGCCTGCCGGGATCGACACGGATTCAGCCTGCGCGATGGTCGCACCGGAACAGACAGGACCCACGATCGCAGAGACGGAGTTTACGTTGATCAGCTTGGTCACAGCGTCGACAGCCGCCGTTGGATCACACGCGGAATCCGCGCGGATGATGTTGAGCGTTTCGCCGTCCGCGAACATGCCGCCCTGTGCGTTGACGTTGGCAGCCGCCAGATCAACAGCCGCAGCAATTGGTGCGTTCAGGTCAGGAATTGGGCCGGTCATGGCCATTGGGTTGCCGATATTGACGTCGGCCATGGCAGAGGTCGCCATGCACGTGGCCGCAGTGGCCAGAAGGATCTTTTTCATTTGGTTTCTCCCGTTGCACCCGCGGTCGTTTTTTCGGCCTTCGGTGATGCGGGTCTCACCTCAGGTAGTATCCCACCGGGATAGCGTTGCAGGATCACTTGCATCAGGATGCCGATCAGCATCATGCGCAGGAACCCTGCCCTCGTTGCCAGGATCGACGGATCAAGCGTGCTGAACACAGCGCCCACAAGGTCGATCATGCCTGCGATCAGTAGCTCTGACGCGGACCAGATTGTCCAGATCAGAAATGCGCCCAAAACAGCGCCACGGTTGTTGCCGGACCCGCCTGCGATCAGCATGACCCAGACAAGGAAGGTTACTTTGGACGGGTCAAAGGTGTTCGTGGGTTCGATCAGACGCAAGTGCTGCGCAAACAGCGCCCCGCCCAGCCCCATGATGGCGGCGCCAATCACGAACGCCTCAATCCGGCGTTTGGTCACGTCCTTACCGGCGGCACGGCTGGCCGGTTCGTTTTCACGAATGGCGGTCATCATGCGGCCCCAAGGCGACGTGCGTGCACGTTCGAGCATTTTGTAAATGATGAAGACAATCAGCAGGATCGTGCCTGCAAACAGCGGCTGCCAGTACCAGTTGGGCAGGCTGGCAAAGAACGCCTCCCATTGTTCGGGGCTTGCAAACCACGACATGGGCCAGCTGGTGTAAAATCGTTCCTCGCTGAAATGCTCCCACGAACGCGGGATTTTGTTGATGCCGCGCGGGCCGTTGGTGATGTCGGTTTCATTCTTGAAGATCAGCTTGATGATTTCCGCGATGCCGATGGTGGCGATGGCCAGATAATCCGACCGCAACCGGATACACACGAGGCCAATCAGCCCCGCAATCAACGCCGCAATCGCCATGGCCACGGCCATGCCCACGGGCAATGGCAGGCCAAAGCCCCCGATGTGGAAGGTCGATTCCGCCGTCGTTAAAAGCGCATAGGTATAGGCGCCCACGGCGACAAAGCCCACGATGCCTGCGTTAAACAGCCCCGCGAAGCCCCATTGCACGTTCAGGCCCAAGGCGAAGATGGCGTAGATGCCCCCCACGGTGAGCAAGGAAAGAAGGTAAAGGAAATATCCCAGATAGGCTTCCATATCAGAACGACCTCCCCTTGAAGAGCCCTTGCGGACGCACGATCAACATCACCACCATGATCGCAAAGGCGACACCGGTTTTATAGCCCGGCGACAACAGCGGCGTGTCGCCGATCCAAGGATAGGCGCTGAGTTCCTCGGCCAGACCAATCACCAACCCGCCGAAGACCGCGCCATAGGGCTTGCCGATCCCGCCCAGAATGGCGGCGGCAAACATGGGCAGCAACATGCGGAACCCCATGGTGGTTTCCAAGGTTTGCGTGTCCATCACAAGGAACACACCGGCCGCTGTCGCGCAAACACCGCCTACGATCCACGTGGCACGGATGACCATATCGACGTTGATGCCGGTCACATGGGCCAGATCAGGGCTGTCGGACACCGCGCGCATGGCTTTGCCGATCCGCGTGCGGTTCAACAGGTAGCCCAAGGCCACAACCAGCACGATGGTGCCCAGAAAAATCCAGATATGTTTGTTGGGCATGATGATCATTGCACCCCAATCGGCGGTGATCTCTCGCAGGACCGCATTGGGTTGCGAAATGCCGCGCACGAAGGCGATTTGGTTGGGCCCCCAGATGACCTGCACAGCGGACCGGATGATCAGCATCACACCAAAGGACGCGATCACGATCTTGATCGTGTCGGCCTTGCGGAACGGTTTGTAAAACCACCGGTCACAGAGCAAAAACAGACCAATCACAAAGATCGCGGCAAAGGGCAGCGCCACCAGCGGGTGGATCACAAGGCCCGCTGCCCCCACCAGTGTCATCAAGGTCCAGGCGATATAAGCCCCCGACATCATGATCTCACCATGGGCGAAGTTGGCGAACCGCAGGATGCCAAAGGTCAGCGTGATGCCGATGGCCCCCAGCGCATAGATACAGCCCAGCACAAGACCGGGGATGAGGTAGAAGTTTACGAATTCAAAGCCGAATGCGTCCCACATATCAGTGCCCCCCGCCCAAGAACATGCGTGCAATTTCAGGATCGCCAGCAAGGCCAGCCCCCGTGCCCTCGTGGCGGTTGGCCCCGTCGACCAACACATAGCCACGGTCAGACACACCCAATGCTTGCTTGGCATTTTGTTCAACAATTAGAATGGGAACACCGGTGTTTTTAATCTTCTGAATGGTGGCAAAAATCTCACCCCGATACTTGGGGCTGAGGCCCGCAGTGGGTTCATCCAGCAACAAAATCTTGGCATCCACCATCAGCGCCTTGGCCATGGCGACCATCTGACGTTGCCCGCCTGACAGCGACCCCGCCGCCTGATTGCGTTTCTCGCTGAGGTCGGGGAAAAGGTCATACATCTCATCCAGCCGAGCCTCGACCCCGCTTGGCCGCGTCCAAGCGCCCATTTCCAAATTTTCTTGAACGCTGAGGTTCACAAACACATTGTTGGTCTGCGGCACATACGAAATGCCACGCTCGATGACCTTTTGCGCGGGCGTGTCGGTGATGTTTTCACCGTTCAGCTCGACCGATCCTTCGCGGATGTTCAAAAGCCCCAGTACCGATTTCATCGCCGTCGACTTCCCTGCCCCGTTCGGGCCGATGATCGCCACGATTTCGTTGGGCATCACATGCAGCGACAGATCATGGAGGATTTCCGTCTGGCCATAGCCGGCCTTCAGGTTGTTAAGGGACAGCACAGGCGTCATACGACTTCTCCGCCAAAATAGGCGTCGATGACGCGGGTGTCGTTGCGGACCTCATCCATCGTGCCTTGCATCAAAACCTGACCTTCGGCCAGCACAACAACCTTGCCGCAGAGCCGCGCGATCATGTCCATGTCATGTTCGATGATGCAGAAGGTATAGCCACGATCCTGATTTAATTGTTCAATCATTTCAGCGACTTTGCGCATGAGCGTGGGGTTCACCCCTGCCCCGGGTTCATCCAGCAGAACAACCTTGCTGTCGTTCATCATGGTGCGCCCGATCTCAAGCAGCTTTTTCTGACCGCCAGACAAGTTACCTGCCAGTTCTTCGCCCACATGGGTCAGACCAAGAAATTCAAGCGTATCGCGGGCCAGTTCAATCACCTCAGCCTCACGCTTTTTGACGCGGCCGTTTGCAAACCAGCTGGACCAGATGCTTTCGCCGGTCTGATCGGGGGCGGCGACCATCAGGTTTTCAATGGACGTCATGCGCGCATATTCGTGGGACAGCTGGAACGTCCGCATCAGCCCCTTGTGATAAAGGGTATCGGTGCTTTGTCCGGTGATATCCTCGCCCATCAGTGTGATCTTGCCCGCTGTCGGCGGCAGTTCACCTGCGATCATGTTGAAGGTGGTGGTTTTGCCCGCACCGTTGGGGCCGATCAGCCCGACGATCGCGCCGCGCTCAACCTCAAAATCCACGCCGCGCACGGCTTGCAGGCCGCCAAAGCTTTTGGTCAACCCAGCGACGCTGAGAACCGTATCCGTTGCCATTGTGCCCCTCTCCCAAGGTCTGGCCCTGACCTGCGCGTTGATCGCGCCTGATTCAGGATGCGAATTGCTAGCAAGGCTTGGGGCCCGTTTCCATGGGGAATCGTCACATTGGGGGGCAAACCCCGCGTCAAAAGGCAAAACGGCGCCCCGATTGCGCGGGACGCCGTCGTTTGTTCTGTGTTTCGGGATTACTTCAGGTCAAAGCGATCCAGCTCCATCACCTTCACCCATGCGGATACGAAGTCATTCAGGAACTTCTGCTCTGCATCGGCGGAGGCGTAGACCTCAGCCAAGGACCGCAGGATGGAGTTTGACCCGAAGACCAGATCGACCTGTGTGCCGGTCCATTTCAGATCACCGGACTGACGGTCGCGGCCTTCCATGATGCCGCTGTCCGCGCCTTTGGGGGCCCAGACGGTGTTCATGTCCAGCAGGTTCTTGAAGAACGACTGGTCCAGCGCGCCGGGTGTGTCGGTGAACACACCGTGCGTCGTGCCACCGGTGTTGGCCCCGATGACCCGCAGGCCACCGACCAGAACGGTCATCTCCGGTGCAGTCAGGGTCAACAGCTGGGCACGGTCCACCAGATGTTCGGCAGAAGACCGGATCGCACCGCTTTTGATGTAGTTGCGGAAACCGTCTGCCTTGGGTTCAAGCCAAGCGTAGCTTTCCACATCGGTCATCTCTTGCGTGGCATCTGTGCGGCCCGGGTTAAACGGTACTGTGATGTCGTGGCCTGCCGCTTTCGCAGCCATTTCAACGCCCACGCCACCGGCCAGCACAATCGTGTCGGCCAGCGACACGTCCTTGCCAAAGGCCGCGCGGACCTCTTCCAGCTTGGCCAATGCTTTGTCCAACTCCGCCGGATCGTTCACCGCCCAGTTTTTCGCAGGGTCCAGACGGACGCGCGCGCCATTGGCCCCGCCCCGTTTGTCGGACCCACGGAAAGACGCCGCAGAGGCCCAAGCGGTTTTCACCAGTTCAGAGGCCGTCAGACCACTGTCCGCAATCGCCGCTTTCAGCGCATCCACATCGGCACCCGCGATCAGATCGTGGGTCACGGCGGGCACGGGGTCCTGCCAGCTTTCAGGCTGATCGGGGACGTATTTGCCCAAGCCAAGCTCATAAGGGCCCATGTCGCGGTGGGTCAGCTTGTACCATGCCTTGGCAAAAGCCTTGGCGAACTTGTCAGGATTGGCATGGAAATCGCGGCTGATCTTTTCGTAGGCCGGGTCCATGCGCATCGCCATGTCGGCGGTGGTCATCATGATGAAGGTTTTGCCTTCGCCGTCCGCCGTGGGGGCCATGTCCTCTTCTTTAAGGTCCTTTGGCTGCCACTGGTTGGCACCGGCGGGGGATTTGGTCAGCTCCCACTCATACCCGAAGAGCATGTCGAAATAGGACATATCCCACTGGGTCGGCGTAGGTGTCCACGCGCCCTCAATGCCGGAGGTAATCGTGTCAACGCCGTGGCCCTTGCCAAAGCCCTGCTTCCAGCCAAGGCCCTGTTCGGCGATATCCGCGCCCTCAGGCTCGGCCCCGACGTAGGCCTCGGGATCGGCGGCACCGTGGGCTTTGCCGAAGGTGTGACCGCCCGCGACCAAGGCGACGGTTTCCTCGTCGTTCATGGCCATCTTGGCGAATGTTTCACGCACGTCATGGGCCGAGAGCAGCGGGTCAGGATTGCCCATGGGGCCTTCGGGGTTGACGTAAATCAGGCCCATCTGAACGGCGGCCAGATTGCCGATCAATTCACGCGGATCATCATAGCGCATGGCGTCATCGCCCAGCCATTCGGTCTCAGGCCCCCAATAAACATCCTCCTCAGGCTCCCACACATCGGCACGGCCACCTGCGAAGCCGTGGGTTTTGAAGCCCATGGATTCAAGCGCCACATTGCCCGCAAGGATCATCAGGTCCGCCCAGCTTAGGTTCGCACCGTATTTCTGTTTGATTGGCCACAGCAAACGACGCGCCTTGTCCAAGTTGCCGTTGTCCGGCCAAGAGTTCAGCGGTGCGAACCGCTGCTGGCCAGACCCCGCGCCGCCACGGCCATCGCCCACACGGTACGTCCCGGCAGAGTGCCAAGCCATGCGAATCATCAAGCCGCCGTAATGGCCATAATCTGCTGGCCACCACTCCTGACTGTCGGTCATGAACGCGGTCAGGTCTGCGATCACTGCATCCAGATCAAGCTGCTTGAAGGCCTCGGCATAGTCGAAATCGCCGCCCATCGGATCGCCGCCCGGATGGTTCTGGTGCAGCGGCTTGAGGTTGAGCGCATTGGGCCACCAATGCTGGTTGGCCGTGGTGCCCGTCGCCTGACGCGGCCCGTGGATCACGGGGCATTTGGCTTGGGAATCGTTCATGTCTTTTTCGACGGTGCCGTCCATTGGGGTGGTCCTCCAGATGCTGAATTTGGCACCGGTCTAGCAAGGCTGCATCATTAGTTGAACTTGTATTTTCTGATGGGTTCGATAAGGCAGGGTTATGAACAACCTGACCCTCAAACAGATGCGGTATTTTGAGGCCGTGGCCGAACACCGACACTTCGGACATGCCGCCGATGCGGTCGGAATTTCCCAACCGGCCTTGTCCATGCAGATCAAGGATTTGGAAGCGACCTTGGGCGCGCAACTGTTTGAACGGGCCTCACGTCAGGTGCGTCTGACCCGTCTGGGCGAGGATCTGGCGCCCCGCGTGCGGGCCATTCTGCGGTCCGTTGATGAGGTTGCGGATTTGGCGCGGTCATCCCAACAGGCCATGTCGGGACGTGTGCGCATCGGCGTGATTCCTACGATTGCACCCTATCTGCTGCCGTCGTTTATCGGCCATCTAACCCGTGACCACCCGACGTTGGACATCCACATCCGCGAAACCCTTACCCCGAAGCTGATCACGGAACTCGGGGACGGCCGTATTGATGCGGCCATCGTGGCCCTGCCCGTGTCAGAACCGTCGTTCGAAGAGGTCGCCATTTTCGACGAAGACTTCGTGCTGGTCCGCCCGGATGAGGATGCCGACAGACCCGTGCCCGCCGCGCGGGATTTGGCAAAGATGCAGTTGTTGTTGCTGGAAGAAGGCCATTGTTTTCGCGACCAGGCGCTTGCGTTTTGCTCCATGCGGTCGGCCTTGCCGCGTGAGGGGTTGGACGGGTCGTCGCTTTCGACCCTTGTGCAACTGGTCGGGGCTGGCATTGGTGTGACGCTGATCCCGCAAATGGCCGTGGCGGTGGAAACGCGGTCGGCCAATGTGTCTGTGGCGCGGTTTGACGCGCCCTGCCCCAAACGCACCATCGGGATGATCTGGCGCAAGACGTCGCCCTTGGCCGATCAATTCCGCGTCATCGCAGACAGCGTGAAAAAAGCCGCCAGCGCGTTGCCTTAAAGCCTGTCGCGCAATCCGTACCAAATCATCGCCAGTGCAAGCAGCGGCGACCGCAGCGCCGCACCACCCGGAAAGCGCGGGCTGGGCAAGGTCGCGAAGAGATCAAACCGTTCCGCCTGCCCCTGCACCGCCTCCGCGGCGAGTTTGCCGCCCAAGGTCGCCATAGCGACCCCGTGGCCCGAATAGCCCGAGATCGACAATACGCGGTCCGATACACGTGCAAAATGCGGCAAGCGGTTCATGGTGATGCCCAAGGTGCCGCCCCAGGCATAATCAATCTGCACGTTCTTAAGCTGCGGAAAAATCTGGCCCATGGGTTTGCGCACAGTCGCCGCAATGTCGCGGGGGAAGCGGTAGCCGTAGCTTTCCCCGCCACCAAACAGCAGACGATTGTCATCGGAAAGGCGGAAATAATTGATGACGAACTTGCTGTCGGCCAC
>NZ_JAHDGE010000063.1:2142-6895 GCF_020627745.1 Pseudooctadecabacter sp. | reverse complement strand
ACCGACACGAGGATTTTCAATCCACTGCTCTACCCCTGAGCTACCCGGGCACCGGTAGGGGCGAACCCCTTGGGTGTGGGCGTTTTAGAAGCGCACCAAACGACTGTCCAGCCCCAAATTGCCCCCGATCGCAAGAACCCGCGAATTAGGACAAACGCGGGGTGTCGTCGTCGTCGTCAGGCTCCGTCGTGGCCTGTTCCAGTGCGTCCAGCAACTCATCATAATCATCGGGGTTCTGGGACGGGACGGCATAATCTCCGCCCAGCCATTTCGCCAGATCAAGGTCGGCACAGCGTTTGGAACAAAACGGGCGATAGGCAGGATCGGTGGGTTTTTCACACATGGGGCAGGCCATTACGCAAGCGCCTCCATGACCTCAGCCGGCAGGGGCAATCTCTCGCGTTTGCGTTGCAACTCATAATGGCCCAGCGGCGTCCAACCGACCAAGGCGGTGTCCACCGTATCCGCCTTGAAGGCAGAACGCAGGGCGCCCTCTATCTCACGCCTGTGGGCTTTGGACATGGGCGCCATATCAATCACGACCTGCCCGCCCAAACCCCGCAGCCGCAGCGCCCGTGGCAGGGCTCTGCAGGCCGCCAGATTGGCCTTGAGTGTTGACGCAGGCGACGTATCCCCGCCCGTGTTCACATCCACCGCGACCAAGGCGCGTGTGGGTTCCACATACATGAACGCAGGTCCGTCCAGCCCCACGCGCGGCTGTCCAAGGGCCACCATCTGGCCCAACACATCCATATCTTCGAACCCGCCCGCCTCGGTCACGACCTTGGCCGGTTCGACCCAGTCGCGCCACGCCAGCGCGTGGGGGCCGTCGCCTTCGGTCAGGGCCTCTGGCGCGCCGTCTGTGTCGGCCATGATGGCTGTGGCCAGCGCGTCCATCGCCGCGATATCTTCGATGATGTCCTCGTCCGCAGCCTCCGCCGCGGAGGACCGGATGATCAGGCCGAAACCCTCGGCCACCCCTGCCTCATGGGCGCAGGCCAGCAGGCGGTCGCGCACATCATCATCCTTGATCGCACGGCTGATGTTGATGCCGGGCTTGCCGGGCGTGACAATCGCATAGCGGGATTTGAACAACACGCGGTCCGTCACCGGCACCGCCTTGCCGTCGTCCGCATAGCCTGTCACCTGCACCAGCATGGACTGACCGGGCGCCAGCCCCTTGCCTTGACGCAGAAACGCGGTCTCGCCGTCGGGCAGGCGCAGCATCATGCCGCCCATGCCCTTGATCGGACGGTCACACACCGCGCGGAAAATCGCACCGGGGCGCGGGGCGCTGTCGTCATCGACCAACAGGTCCGTCAGCTTTCCATCCACCAACAACGCTGCGGCCTCACGCCCCGCGATGTGGTCCAAAACAATCACACGACCCTTCATGCCCACACCTTTATGCCCGCGTTCTGCAACGCATTCGCCGTTTCAACCAACGGCAATCCCATGACGGCCGCGAACGATCCGCCAATCCATGGAATGAACGCACCGGCTGGCCCCTGAATGGCATAGCCACCCGCCTTGCCGCGCCAATCATCTGTTGCCAGATACCCGGCGATTTCCGCATCACTCAGCCGCTTCATCTTCACGACGGTCATGTTGTCTTTGACGGTGATGCCAGCTGGGGTCTTGACCGAAATGGCCGTGATCACGCGGTGGCGCCGCCCCGACAGCATCCGCAAAAACGCCTCGGCCTCACCCGCATCCGCAGGCTTGCCCAAAATCCGGCGCCCCACGGCCACGGTGGTGTCCGCGCACAGCACGACCTCATCCGCCGCACAGTCCGACGCCTGCGCCTTTTCCAACGCCATGCGCCGCACGTAATCGCGCGGCTTCTCGTCCCTGAGGGGGTCTTCATTGATATCGGGCGCACGCACCGCATCCGGCACCAGCCCAAGCTGCGCCAAAAGCTCCAACCGCCGTGGCGAACCGGAGCCTAAAATCAATCGGGGGGCGTCGCCCACCTTATTTAAAGCGGTAATTAATCCGACCTTTGGTCAGATCGTAGGGGGTCATCTCGACCTGCACCTTGTCGCCTGCCAGAACGCGGATGCGGTTCTTGCGCATCTTGCCTGCCGTATGTGCGATGATCGTATGGCCGTTTTCCAGCTCGACCAGGAATGTCGCATTCGGCAGGAGTTCCTTAACGACACCGGGAAATTCGAGCAGTTCTTCCTTGGCCATGTTCTCTCCATCAAAAAGTCCACCAAACGTGGACGGGGCTTAAATGGTCCGATCAGGGTGAATTTTCAAGGCCTAATTCAGCCCCTGCCCTGCGGCATCCCGGCCCCGCTGGCCCAAGTGGCGGCCTCAGCCTGCCCCCTCACCCCAGCGGTCCACCAATCGGTCGCGGATCTGGTCGCGCGCCTGACGGTAGGACACCAGCCGCGCCTCGCGGCTTTCGCCCAGTCCCGTGGGATCCAGAATGGGCCAGTATTCCACCTCCAGATGGCTGTGCCGCGCCAATTCCTGCGCCCGCCGTTGGCTTGCCGGTGACAGCGCCACCACCAGATCAAAGGACGACAGATCATCGCCCCAATCTTCCATCTCATCGAAACTGCGCGACCGGTGGCGCGACAGCTCCACGTCGATTTCCTGACAAACGGCCACCGCAAACCCGTCAATATCCAGATCGGATTTCACCCCGGCTGACTGGATATAAGCCTCTGTTCCATATAGCTTTTTGGTGATCCCCTCGGCCATGGGCGACCGGACTGAGTTGTGGTCACAGCAAAACAAAATGGACTGTGGCAGCTCCTTCATCTCAGCCCCCGAAATGCAAAACGCAGATCAGGGTGAACAGGCGTCGGGCCGTATCATTGTCGACCTCCGCCTTGCCCTCAAGACGTTCCTCAAGGATGCGCGCGCCCTCGTTGTGGATGCCCCGCCGCGCCATATCAATCGTCTCGATCTGGCTGGGGGCTGCGGTTTTGACGGCGTCAAAATAGCTCTCACAAATCTGGAAATAGTCCTTCACCACCTGCCGGAACGGACCAAGGGACAGATGGAACTCCCCCGCCGGATCGTCCTTTTCAGTGGCAATCTCAAAGACCAGCCGTTTTTGCCGGATCGACAGGCCCAATTTATACGGCCCCTCAGGGACTGCGCGCCCGTCGCGGTCGGCCAGAGCAAAGGAATTTTCCTCCAACAGATCGAACATCGCGACCTTGCGTTCCTGTTCGATCTCCGGCGTGGGCGGCGGCAAGGCGCGGTCGTCCAAGGCGATATCTATGATCTTCGTCATCAGGTCAGTCCCTGTTCAACCGGTCCAGCCGCGCGCGAACGCTGAGGCCATGAGCCTCCAAACTCTCCGAAATTGCAAGCCTCTCGGCGGCAGGCCCAATGGCGCGCAACGCCTCCGGCGTCATCCGCGCCAGTGTGGTGCGTTTCAGAAAATCCATCACCGACAACCCGCTGGAAAACCGCGCAGACCGCGCCGTGGGCAGCACGTGATTGGGCCCGCCCACATAATCGCCAATGGCCTCGGGCGTCCACGCGCCTATGAAAATCGCACCCGCATGGGTGATCCGGGCCGTCAAAGCGTCCGCATCCGCCACACAAATCTCCAAATGTTCGGGCGCAATCCTGTCAGACAAGTCTACCGCCTCAACCATATCGCGCACCGTGATCACAGCCCCGTAATCGCGCCAGCTTGGCCCCGCCACAGCGCGCCGTTCCAAGGTCTGCAACCGCGCCTCGACCGCGTCGGCCACCGCCTGCCCGAAGGTCGCATCATCGGTGATTAGAATGCTCTGTGCGCTCTCGTCATGTTCTGCCTGGCTCAGCAAATCCAACGCAATCCAGTCCGGATCGTTGTCCGCATCGGCAATCACCAAAATCTCAGAAGGACCGGCGATCATATCAATGCCGACCTTGCCAAAGACCCGCCGTTTGGCCGCCGCCACAAAGGCATTGCCCGGCCCGGTGATCTTGTCCACCGGCGCAATCGTCTCGGTCCCGTAGGCCAGCGCCGCCACAGCCTGTGCGCCGCCGATGCGGTAAATTTCATCCACCCCCGCAATCCGCGCGGCCATCAACACCAACGGGTTCACGGCCCCGTCAGGCGTGGGCACCACCATCGCCAACCGCCCCACACCCGCCACCTTCGCAGGCACCGCGTTCATCAACACAGACGACGGATAGGTCGCAATGCCGCCCGGCACATACAGCCCCGCCGCCGACACCGGCGTCCAGCGCCATCCGAGCGACGCACCCGCCGCATCTTCCCAAAACGCATCCTCGGGCATCTGCCGCGCGTGATAGGCACGAATGCGCTCTGCCGCCAGTTCCAGCGCCGCGCGGTCCTCGTCCGACACCTGCGCGCAATAATCTTCAATCTCGGCCTCGGAAAACCGCAAACCGTCTGCCTGCAACGACAGCCGGTCAAACTTCGCCGTCAGCTCCAGAACCGCCGCATCACCGCGCGCGCGCACATCGGCAATAATCTGCGCCACAACCGCATCCACATCGGGGCTGTCTTCGCGTTTGGCCGCCAAAAGCGCGCGAAACCGCTGTTCAAAATCCGCGTCCGTGGTTGTCAGAAACTGTGGCATATCACTCTCCCAATCCGCGCCCACATACCGCGCCTGCCCCCCGCCTTCAATGCGAGACATGGCCCTTTCTCTGGTTCAAAAATACCTGAAAACGCAGGCGGGCGGCCCGGCAGGGCCGCCCCGGATAGGATTTGGCGACGCCCAATTCGAAACCCGGGATGGTCCGGGTTGGCGCGCGATGGCGCGACATA
>NZ_JAHDGE010000063.1:0-2132 GCF_020627745.1 Pseudooctadecabacter sp. | reverse complement strand
GGTGCCCCGCCTTTCAGGGGGTTCAAAATTACGTGAATGGGGGGCGGCCGGGCCGCCCGCCTGCGGATCGGATTTGGCGACGCCAAATTCGAAACCCTATTCGGGATGGTCCGGCTTGGCGCGCGAGGGCGCCACATAAGGCCGTGTCACGTCCTTCAACACGACCTCCAGCGCCTCAACCTCGACACGGATAGCGCCGTCTCCGGCCAGTGTCAGCTCCACAAACCCTGCCCCGTCCTCGGCGGCATGAAAGACCACTGTGAGGACAGACAACACCATCTCCGCATCTTTCGGATCGACGCCTTGGGTCTGCACGCGGATCACATCCTCGATCATCAAAACCGACTGGACCCGCTCATAATCCCGGCTCCGCGCCTCGGCCTTGGGTGCGTCTTCCCAGCGAAAGCGGTTCAGCAACACCGCAAACCGCCGTCCCTTGCGGTCCCATTTGACCTCAGACGCCGGAAACACCGCATCCTGAACCAGCCCCGACAGTATGCCGAGGTCGTCGGCATCCAGAGCCTTCAGGCGCAGCGGCTTTTCCGCGCCGTCCTCAAAGGTTGCGTCACTCATGATCCGGGCACCCGTTCAATGTCGGCGCCCACGCCGCCCAGTTTGCCCGCCACGTCTTCATAGCCGCGATCAAGGTGGTAGACGCGGTTCACCTGCGTCTCTCCTTCGGCGCGCAGGCCCGCCAAAATCAACGACACCGAGGCGCGCAAATCCGTGGCCATCACGGGCGCGCCCTTCATGCGGTCCACTCCGGTGACTGTGGCGGTGCCACCGTGCACCTCGATATCCGCGCCCATGCGCACCAGTTCCGGCGCGTGCATAAAGCGGTTCTCGAAAATCTTTTCCTCCAGCACAGACGTGCCGTCCGCAAAACACAGCATCGCCATCATCTGCGCCTGCAAATCCGTCGGGAAACCGGGGAACGGCTCTGTGGTGACATCCACCGCATGGGGGCGATCCCCGCGCAACTTCACCTTCAGACCGGCCTTGGTTTCTTGCACATCCACGCCCGCCGCATCCAGTTTTTCCGCAAAAGACGCAACCAGCGACATGCGCCCGCCCAGACATTCAACCTCGCCCCCCGCGATCACCGGGGCCAGCATATAGGTGCCCAGCTCAATCCGGTCGGTGACGACGGGGTGGGTCGCACCGTGCAGCCGGTCGACCCCTTGGATGGTGATCGACGATGTCCCGTCGCCCTCAATCTGTGCGCCCATTTTGCGCAGACAGGTCGCCAGATCGACGATCTCTGGCTCACGCGCGGCGTTGTTGATCACGGTCGTGCCCTTGGCCAAGGTCGCGGCCATCATGATGTTTTCGGTCGCCCCGACAGAAGCAAACGGGAAATCAATCACCGCCCCCTTCAACTTGCCGCCATCTGCTTTGGCATGCAGGTAACCATCCTTCAGATCAATCTCGGCGCCCATCTTGGCCAGACCGTCGGTGTGAATGTCCATCGGACGCGCACCAATGGCACAGCCGCCGGGCAGCGACACAATCGCATGGCCCTCACGTGCCAGCAAAGGCCCCAGCACCAGATTGGACGCGCGCATCTTGCGCACGATGTCATAGTCAGCGGTGGTGTTGATCGCGCCGTGACACGACATGGTCTGCACCTTGCCATCTTGCAGCGACGAAATCTCGGCGCCCAAGGATTCCAACAGCAACGTCATCGTTTTGATGTCACTCAACCGTGGCGTATTGGTCAGCGTCAGTGGCTCGTCACTCAGCAAGGTGGCGGGCATCAAGGTCAGTGCGGCGTTCTTGGCACCCGCAATCTCGATCTGGCCTGACAGCGGTTTGCCGCCCCGTACAACGATGGAATCCATGCCTGTTACTCTTTCTTATCTGCGGCGTCTTCGCCTGTCTTTGGCGCGGCGTGCGCCTGTGCTTTCTGTCTGGCTTGCGCCTTACGGCGTCCCAGGTTTGCCTTCAGCGCGGCCTTCAACCGGTCCTCGCGGGATTGGCCAGCCGTGGGGGTCGTTTTCCTGCTCATGTCGCTTGTTACCCCAGCGCGCAAAAACCGTCCAGAGAGGGCTTGCATGGACGCCCATTTGCGTCTAATCCCCGCGCCACGGTCGCTGCCGTAGCTCAGAGGTAGAGCACTCCCTTGGTAAGGG
>NZ_JAHDGE010000062.1 GCF_020627745.1 Pseudooctadecabacter sp. | reverse complement strand
TCGAAGCCCGCCGTCCAAAGGATCACGCAATCATCGCCGAAATCGATGGCTACGTGCGCTTTGGCAAGGACTACAAGAACAAGCGTCGCATCGCGATTGAGGCGGCCGATGATCCGGACACCAAGGTCGAATACATGGTGCCCAAGGGCAAGCACATCCCAGTGCAGGAAGGCGACTTCGTGCAAAAGGGCGACTACATCATGGATGGCAACCCGGCCCCCCATGACATCCTCGCCATCATGGGTGTCGAAGCACTTGCGGACTACATGATCGACGAAGTGCAGGACGTGTATCGCCTGCAGGGTGTGAAGATCAACGACAAGCACATCGAGGTGATCGTGCGTCAGATGCTCCAGAAGTGGGAGATTTCCGACAGCGGTGACACGACGCTCCTGAAGGGCGAAAACGTCGACAAGGTCGAATTTGATGAGGCCAACGAAAAGGCCATCGCCCGTGGCGGTCGCCCTGCACAGGGTGAGCCCATCCTGTTGGGTATCACCAAGGCGTCCTTGCAGACACGGTCCTTCATCTCTGCCGCGTCCTTCCAGGAAACCACGCGCGTGCTGACCGAAGCGTCCGTGCAGGGCAAGCGGGACAAACTGGTCGGCCTGAAAGAGAACGTCATCGTGGGTCGTTTGATCCCGGCCGGTACTGGTGGTGCGACACAGCGCGTCACACGTATTGCGTCCGAGCGGGACAACGTGGTCATTCAGGCCCGCCGTGAGGAGGCCGAACAGGCCGCCGCATTGGCAGCCCCTGAGCCCACAGCCGATGACATCATCGGCGGCGACGCCTTCGACACGATCATCGCGGACACAGAAGAGAGCCGCGACGAGTAAGTCGAACCATATCAATTATGGAACGGGCCGCAGGGGAAATCCTGCGGCCCTTTTCGTTCGGGGCTGTGAGGTTCGAATTTGGCTGCGCCAAATCCGATCCGCGCGTGCAAGGCACGCGCATGGGGGCGCTGCCCCCCGCGGCTGCGCCGCGTCCCCCGAGGTATTTTTGAACCAGAGAAAGGGGCGGCTAGCGATCCGCCAGTTCAGGGTGTCGGTACGCCTGCGGGTAGGGCATCGGCAGCCGGGGACCAAGCGGGACGGTCTTGTTCCACGAATTGCCGAAGTAGCCCTGTCGGCAATGCAGAAGCGATCCGGCCTCTGCCACGCCGGGCAGCGCATAGACCCGGCACACCCATTGCCACAGGTGGGGATAGTCAAGGATACGCGCGCCGTTCAATTTCATGCGCACATAGTAGACCGGATCGTGCCGATAGAGGGTCGGAAACAGCCGAAGGTCTGCTTCGGTGAAGGTGTTGCCCGTCAGGAACGGTCGGCCATCGGACAGGCGGTCATCAAGGTCGGTCAGCGCATCAAAATAGGCGTCAAAGGCTTCGGCGTAGACCGTTTGGTCCGAGGAAAAGCCCGCTTTGTAGGCGCCGTTGTTGATGGCCACATAGATGACGTCGTTCAAAGCGTCGATGTCATCACGCAGCGCTTCGGGGTAGATGTCTTGCCCTGTCCCGCCCAATTTCGCGCTCTGCGCCCCCAACATCCGGACGATCTCGGCGCTTTCGTTTGTGACGATCCGCTGGGCGGTTTTGTCATAAAGGATGGGAAGGGATTTTTCGTCAGATCCCTCTGCCTCGTAAAGAGTTTTCGCGTGCCGGTGCCTTTGACCCGTCGCGGTCTCAAGTGTGCACTCCGGCAGCGTGGTGCCCGTCAGGCTGGCGGTGAGGGTGGGGTCGAACGTCCACAGATTGTCCTCGCGGTTGGGAAAGGCCACATCCATGGTGATTGCTTGGGTCAAGCCCAGGATCGACCTTGCCAGTGTGACGCGGTGGCACCACGGACAATTCAGCGCCACGTAAAGGTGATAGCGGCCTGCCTGAGCGGGGAAATCATCCGTGCCGATCCAGTGGCGAAAGCCGCTGTGACCGCGCACGAATTCACCCTGCGCCCGTCTGGCCGCGATATTGGTTTGGTCTTCTTCGACAGCTTTGGTCATCCGCGCCTCTTTCCCCGACATGGCCCCGCTGATACCACGGTCCCATGTCCCTGTCAGATAACATCCGCGCGGCGCTTTTGATCATGCTGTCGATGACGGCGTTTACGGTGAATGATGCGCTGATGAAGCTGGCGTCGCCGGACCTGCCGTTTTTCCAGCAGGTCTTCATGCGGGGCTGTCTGATCACGACAGGTCTTTATATCCTCGCGCGGATGTGGGGACATATGGCCTACAGGCCAACACCCAAGGACCGTCGTCTGACGGCCCTGCGCACAGCGGCAGAAGCATTCGGGACCGTCTTTTTCCTCACCGCGCTCTATTCCATGCCCTTGGCCAATCTGTCCGCGATCCTTCAGGCACTGCCACTGACGGTAACGCTGGCTGCAGCGGTTTTTCTGGGCGAACCGGTGGGGTGGCGGCGGATGGCTGCGATCATCGTGGGCTTTGTCGGGGTGACAATCATCATCCGGCCCGGCATGGACGGTTTCACCATTTTCTCGCTCTACGGGTTGGCCGCAGTCGCCGCCGTGACCTTGCGCGATCTGGCGGCGCGCAGACTGTCGCCTGAAATTCCGTCCAGCCGCGTGGCCCTGGCTGCGGCCATCGGGGTCACGGCACTGGCGGGGGGCGGGTCGTGGGTGATGCAAGAACGCTGGGTCGTCCCTGACCTGACAGAAATGGCCCTGATTGCGGGGGCGGCCCTGTGTCTGATGGCGGGCTACGTGGCGGCCGTGTCGGGGATGCGGTCGGGCGACATCGGGTTTGTTGCGCCGTTCCGGTACACTTCTCTTCTGGTGGCCTTGATTCTCGGGCTCGTCGTGTTTGACGAATGGCCCGATGTGCTGACCCTGCTGGGGGCTGCGATCGTGGTCACCACAGGCTTGTTTACGCTTTACCGCGAAAGGGCCAGCCGCCATTCCGCGGGGCTGTCCGCCAAAGGCCTGCGCCCGCGCTGAGGCGCTGTTGACACCCAACCTGAACCCCCCTATGAAGCGCGCAACTTGGCACGGCCTTTGTCTGTCAGGGATCATAATTTGGATACTCAAGATCCGTCCTACTGCTGGGCCGATCCTCTGAAAACCCACCGCTCCGTTTGCTCCGGTAAGGCAACGACAGCGGGTTAAGTTGTTTGTGTTTTACGGACGCGTGAAACGCTGAAATTCGAAACTGCGGCGTCAGACCCGCAACACATGTGTAGGAAACGGGAAACACCCAATGCCAACGATCCAACAGCTGATCCGGAAACCCCGGCAGCCCAAAGTAAAACGCTCCAAATCGCTTCACCTTGAAGGCAACCCGCAAAAGCGCGGCGTTTGCACACGTGTCTATACAACGACACCGAAGAAGCCGAACTCCGCTATGCGTAAGGTTGCCAAAGTGCGCCTGACAAATGGCTTCGAGGTCATCAGCTACATCCCGGGTGAAAGCCACAACCTTCAGGAACACTCTGTGGTTCTGATCCGTGGCGGTCGTGTAAAAGACCTTCCCGGCGTTCGCTATCACATCCTGCGCGGCGTTCTCGATACGCAAGGCGTCAAGGACCGTAAGCAGCGCCGTTCGAAATATGGCGCCAAGAAGCCGAAGTAAGGAAAACATCAGATGTCACGTCGTCACGCCGCTGAAAAACGCCAGATTCTGCCCGATGCAAAGTTTGGTGATATGGTCCTGTCCAAGTTCATGAACAACCTCATGATCGACGGGAAGAAATCCGTTGCCGAGCGCATCGTCTACAACGCCTTTGACCGCGTTGAAGACAAGCTCAAGAAAGCCCCTGTTGAGGTTTTCCACGAAGCCCTCGACAACATCAAACCCAACCTCGAAGTGCGCTCGCGCCGCGTCGGTGGTGCCACCTATCAGGTGCCCGTCGAAGTCCGCCCCGAGCGTCGCGAAGCTTTGGCTATCCGCTGGCTCATCGCCGCCGCCAAGAACCGCAACGAGAAAACCATGGAAGAGCGCCTCGCAGGTGAGCTTGTCGATGCCGTAAACGGCCGCGGCACAGCTGTGAAAAAGCGCGAAGACACCCACAAGATGGCCGATGCGAACAAAGCATTCAGCCACTACCGCTGGTAATAGGAGCCAACCAATATGGCACGCGACTATCCCCTCGAACGCTACCGTAACTTCGGTATTATCGCGCACATCGACGCCGGTAAGACCACCTGTTCCGAGCGTATCCTGTTCTACACAGGCAAATCCCACAACATCGGCGAAGTGCACGATGGTGCGGCCACCATGGACTGGATGGAACAGGAGCAGGAACGGGGTATTACCATTACCTCCGCTGCGACGACCACCTTCTGGGAACGCACTGAGGACGGCAAAACGCCTGACTCCCTCAAGCACCGCATGAACATCATCGACACCCCCGGCCACGTTGACTTCACCATCGAAGTCGAACGTTCCCTGGCCGTTCTCGACGGGGCCGTCACGGTTCTCGACGGTAACGCCGGTGTTGAACCACAGACAGAAACCGTCTGGCGTCAGGCCGACCGTTACAAGGTTCCGCGCATTGTCTTCGTCAACAAGATGGACAAGATCGGCGCCGATTTCTTCAACTGCGTCAACATGATCGAAGACCGCACAGGGGCCACGGCTATTCCCGTGGGCATCCCGATCGGTGCGGAAACCGAACTTGAAGGTCTGATTGACCTGGTGACCATGGAAGAATGGCTCTGGCAGGGTGAAGATCTGGGCGCGTCCTGGATCAAGGCCCCCATCCGTGACGACCTCAAGGACATGGCCGACGAATGGCGTGGCAAAATGGTCGAAGCCGCCGTCGAAATGGACGACGAGGCGATGATGGAATACCTCGAAGGCAACGAGCCTGACGTTCCAACATTGCGCAAGCTTCTCCGCAAGGGCTGTCTTGAACTGAAATTCGTCCCCGTTCTGGGTGGCTCTGCCTTCAAGAACAAAGGCGTTCAGCCGCTTCTTAACGCCGTGATCGACTATCTGCCCAGCCCGCTGGACGTGGTCGACTACATGGGCTTTGCCCCCGGCGACGAAGAAGAAGTCCGCAACATTGCCCGTCGTGCCGACGACGAGATGCCGTTCTCCGGTCTTGCCTTCAAGATCATGAACGACCCTTACATGGGCACATTGACGTTCACACGTATCTACTCCGGCAAGCTGGAAAAAGGCGATACGCTCATGAACACCACGAAGGGCAACAAGGAACGCATCGGCCGTATGGTCATGATGCACTCCAACAAGCAGGATGAAATCACCGAAGCCTTCGCAGGTGACATCATCGCGCTCGCCGGTCTGAAGAACACCACAACAGGTGACACGCTGTCTGACGAAAAGCAGCAGGTCGTTCTGGAAACGATGTCCTTCCCCGATCCGGTGATCGAGATCGCGGTTGAACCCAAGACAAAAGCCGACCAGGAAAAGATGTCCACCGGTCTGCAGCGTCTGGCCGCCGAAGACCCGTCCTTCCGCGTCGAAACGGATCTCGAATCCGGTCAGACCATCATGAAGGGCATGGGCGAACTTCACCTCGACATCCTGATTGACCGCCTCAAGCGGGAATTCAAAGTCGAAGCGAACATCGGTGCGCCTCAGGTGGCCTATCGTGAAACCATCGGTCACGCCGTTGAGCACACGTATACCCACAAGAAGCAGTCCGGTGGGTCCGGTCAGTTCGGTGAGGTCAAGCTGTCCATCATGCCGACAGAGCCCGGCGAAGGGTATTCCTTCGAATCCAAAATCGTCGGCGGTGCGGTGCCTAAGGAATATATCCCGGGCGTCGAAAAAGGCATCAACTCGGTCATGGACTCCGGTCCGTTGGCGGGCTTCCCCGTCATCGACTTCAAGGTTGAACTGCTTGACGGTAAGTTCCACGACGTTGACTCCTCGGTCCTCGCCTTTGAAATCGCCGCACGTATGTGTATGCGCGAAGGTATGAAAAAGGCCGGCGCGAAACTGCTGGAACCCATCATGAAGGTCGAAGTCGTGACGCCTGAGGAATACACAGGTGGCATCATCGGTGACCTCACATCCCGTCGCGGTCAGGTGCAGGGTCAGGATACGCGCGGCAATGCCATCGCGATCGACGCCTTCGTGCCGCTGGCCAACATGTTCGGCTACATCAACAACCTGCGCTCCATGTCGTCGGGTCGTGCGAACTTCACCATGCAGTTCGACCACTACGATCCGGTGCCAAGCAACATCTCGGAAGAGATTCAGGCAAAGTTCGCTTAAAGGTCGGGGCGAAGCACATGGCGATTTACAATTCAAAGTATGAAATCTCGTATTTCGCTGCGCCTAAATGTGCTTCGTCCTCACTCAAGGCCGTTTTCTTCTACCTCGAAAACGGTTTTGAATGGCGCCAGTTCACACGGAACGGACGGGTGATGCATATTCACAATGTCTATCCCGGCGCTCCGTTTGACGTCGCAAAGGAACACTGTCCTGACGGGCACTGGAAATTTGCGGTTGTGCGCGATCCGATCAAACGGCTTGCCTCGTGCTATAAGAACAGGGTGCTGACCGGTCCGTACCAACAGCGGATCAAGGCAAAGAAAGGTCTGGCGCGCCGGCTTGGCGTAACGGAGCAGCCCAGTTTCCCGACGTTTGTCGAAAATCTGGAGGCCTACCGGGAGTTTTCACCCGATCTTGAAGGCCACACAGACCCGATGTCGAAATTCCTGGGAACTGATGTTTCTTTCTACGACCGGATTTACGACGTCAGCGAACTGGACACGTTGCAGGCGGATTTGACACAGCGGTGCGGGATGCCGGTTACCATCCCCCATCTGCAAAAGCGCGGGCAGGGAAAAAAGGTCGAAGGACTGAACGCCCGTCTCGAACAGAAACTTCTGGATTTTTACGCGGAAGATTATCGGATGTTCGGGGATCACCTCGAACGTCTGGCTGCGTAAACCAACACACCACGGACCTTTCACAGGTCCAGAACACGATAAACGGATAAGGAGGCCATCATGGCTAAGGAAAAGTTTGAACGTAACAAGCCGCACGTAAACATCGGCACG
>NZ_JAHDGE010000061.1 GCF_020627745.1 Pseudooctadecabacter sp. | reverse complement strand
TGAGGGGGGTTCTACGGTTACTCAACAACACCCGCAACCCCTTTTTTGAAGAAAACCGCACCAAAGGCGAAGATTTTCCAATTTGGTCCGTGCTGCATTGCCAAACCCTATGTTTATAAGGGGTTTAGCGTCACAGCCCCCTCCCCTGCCCCGGACAATTCTTGCCAAATGCCGCCCCAAGGTCTGAGCAATCCCACCGGAATGAACCGGAATCACACCTGTTCGATTCCGTTTCCCCAAGGGCACCTTCTCGCTCCTCTCTTCTCGCGTGTTCCGCACACCGGTGGGGTGGAATCGGCCCCATTCTCAGACCACCAGACGGTCGCCGGGCCTCACCCCATGGGCCAGCCGCTGGACCGTCGCGGGCAAGCCCCCTATCGTCGGGGGCATGACAGATCATTTTCTAGCGCAGATTACCGACGCCCTTGGCGCCCTCCCCGCAGGCGAAGTTTCCATCGTATCGGAGGGGGAGTTGCCGTCGTGCTTTCACACATCCGACTTTGCCACCGCCACCGTGGCAGCAGCGGCGGGTGAACTGGCGGCGCTGACCGGGACCGCGCCGGTGGTGAACCGTCGCCATGCCCTGATGTGGTTTGACATGACCCTGCGCCCCCACGGATGGGAGCTGCCCGACCTGTGGGATCCCGTCGCGGGGGATTACAGAGCGGCGGACGGCTGGATCAGGCTGCACACCAATGCGCCCCATCACCGCGATGCGGCGCTGTCTGTTATTAAGTGCCCTGTAGATCGCGATGCTGTGGCCGCCAAAGTCGCCCAGTGGTCCAAGACCGATCTTGAAACAGCCATTGTTGCAGCAGACGGCTGCGCCGCCGCCCTGCACAGCCAGACCGAATGGGCCGCCCACCCCCAAGGGGAAGCCGTGGCAGGCGAGCCGTTGATCGCTTGGCAGACCACCGCACAGGACGCGCCGCCGGTGTCATTGACGGGCCTCAAAGTGCTTGATCTGACGCGCGTGCTGGCAGGCCCCGTGGCCACGCGGCTTTTGGCGGGCTTCGGGGCGGATGTGCTGCGGATCGACCCGCCCAGCTGGGACGAACCCGGCGTCGTGCCTGAGGTCACCTTGGGCAAACGCTGCGCTGGTCTGGACCTGACTGACGCCGCCGACCGCGCCAGGTTCGAGGCTTTGTTGTCCCAAGCGGACGTGATGGTCCACGGCTACAGACGCGATGCCCTCGCCAAGTTGGGCTATGACACGGACAGTCTGCGCCGGATCGCGCCGCACCTTATAGATGTCAGCCTGAACGCCTACGGGCACAGCGGGCCATGGGCCGACAGACGCGGCTTCGACAGCCTTGTGCAGATGAGCAGCGGCATCGCCCATACAGGGCAACAGCACGCAGGCGCGGGCAAACCACGCCCCCTGCCCGTTCAGGCGCTGGACCATGGCACCGGCTATCTGATCGCCGCTGCCGTGTTGCGCGCGGTGCGGATGCGCAATGACACAGGCGTTTGCAGTACGGCGCGGCTGTCCTTGGCGCGCACGGCGCGGCTGCTGACCTCAGCCGGGGATCGCGCCTTTGCGGGGGACGGTCTGACCGAAACACCGGCCGATCTGGCGGACCATATCGAACAGACCCCATGGGGGCCGGCCCAGCGCATCACTTTTCCGATCACGTTGGACGGCCACGGCCCGAACTGGCCCCTGCCCGCCGGGCCCTTGCGCCGTCACCCTGCGGTCTGGGGTCGCTAAAACGCAAAACGCCCGACCAAAAGGCCGGGCGCATCGCTTGATCCTTATGGGGATCAGATATCTTCGAGGATCACATCAAAATCAACGCGGCTGTCGCTCAACCCCGCGACGGGCTGCGCATCGGACGGCGCGCCAAGGATCAGCTGTTCGGAGGGGAAGCCCTGATTGACCAGACGGCTCATCAGAACAACAGCCCGCAGACGTCCGGTCGATGCATCCTCACTGGCGCGGGGATCATCACTGTGCTGGCCCACGATGCGCAGACGGGCATCAGGGCAGGACGCCGCAATATTGGCCAGCCGGGCCGCAAGGGCGAAATCCGTATCGCTGATCGTCATACCGCGGGGCGCATATTCGATAGAGGCCCCCTGCACAGCCGACTGAAGCTGGGACACACAGGCCGCCACGCGGAAATTCGTACCCGGTGCGGCAAAGGCCGGCGCGGTAAAGCTTGCCTGTTGGGCCGTTTCCACAATGGAAAATTCAACGCGGCGGTCATAATAGGACTGCGGTTGCGGGCCACGCACCAGCGACGGCACACCATCGCCGCGGCCTACGGCCTGAAACAGCGACGCATCCACACCGGAGGCAATGACGCGGGCCACCACGGCCTCGGCCCGTTCAAGGCTCAGCCGCTGGTTCACCACAGGGTTGCCCGACGGGTCGGAATGGCCTTCCACCTGAATGATAACGCCGGGGCATTGCTGTGCCAGAACGCCCAACAGGCGCGCCTGTTCCAGACCGGCCTGTTCGGCGGTCACCCCACCGGAGGGGAAATAGACCCGTGCCTGCGACGACAGTGTTTTCAGATCGTCAATGCACTGGCGGTCACGGGCCAGATTGGCCTGTGCGGCAGCGAAGAAATCGGCGCCAACGGCGTTGGACTGGGGTTGTGCAACAGCCGGGGCCGCAACAGGGGCGGCGGCGGGTTCGGCGGCCAGCGCAGTGTCCGTGGCAGCCTGCAGGGTATCGACAGAAAAACCGATGTTGCGTGTCACGTCCACGTCGGCTGCGGGGGCAACGTCGGTGTTGGCCTCGTTCAGCAGCGCGGCAAGTTGCTGTGCCACTGTTTCGGGGGCCTGCACCGGTGTAGAGGCGGCAGGAGCCACAGGTTCGACAGCCGCCAGGGCCGCTGCCGCCTCATCGACGGGGGCAGGTGCCGGTGCGGTCTGTGCGACATCACTGTCAGCGCCGTCGAATGAAATATTGATCCGGTCCAGAAATCCCGACCCAACGGCCAGAATGGCCACAGTCGGTGCAATCCACGGCAGGTGTTTGATGATCTTGCTCATGTCTATCCCCCAAGAGTCTTTACGCAGGTCATTAAAATGACTTCTCGACCACGGTGCAGCAAATGTGGCCTATATCTGGACCATGGCATAAGATGTTGTTGTCGGGCTAGTCTGAACATCAAGATTTTCGAAGTTATCCACAGAAATGTCCCATATTTACCCACAGCATGGCCCCCTCTTGGCTGTGGTATTTCCGCCGCTGCCTTATTTCTGCCCCATTTGCGCCCGGATTTGACCACGATGCGGTGGTGCCGTCGGATCACAGCCCCGTCAGAGGGCGGAACACAGGCCGCAACCGGCCCGTTGAGGCAGCACAAGGCAGTTATATAAAGGAGCGGTCCCATGCCGACCCAACCTACCCCACCGACCCCGTCCAAACCGGCCCCGACCCCGCTTGGCACCCGCCGCGCGCCCAAACCCGATGCACCCGTCGTCTTCAAAGACTTCGCGAGCATCTGACCACCCTCCCCCGTGGCCTTTCTTTCCCCTCAGGTCGCGGGGCCTCCTCCAGCGGGCGTTGATGCGCGGCCCTCCGGTCTGCGGCATCCGTCCTCTGGTCTTTTTCGCGCCGCTGCGTAATCTTCCCCGCATGAGTGCAATTTCCACCATCCGCAATCTTGGCCCCGCCATGGAAGCCGCCTTTCACGACGCCGGTATCATGACCGCTGAAGACCTGCGCAATCTCGGCCCAGATGCGGCCTACGCGCGTCTGCTACAAAACGGACACCGGCCGCATTTTATCGGCTACTACGTCTTGCATATGGGGCTACAGGGCCGACCCTGGAACGACTGCAAGGGCGAAGAGAAAAAGGCGCTGCGCCGCAGGTTCGATGCCCTCAAGGCGCGACATTTCAATGCCGGTGCGTCTGAGCTTGAAGCCTTCATGAATGACATCGGACTGATTGCACGCGATGGATAGGGTGGAACCCCCTCGCTCCCGAAAGGTTGAGGTGGCATGACCGACACCCCCGTAGATATTGAACGTCTCGAACGTCTGGCCGTGCAGATGGACAGCCTTGTGCGCATTCCCGGCACCCGGATCCGGTTTGGTCTGGACACCATTCTGGGTCTTGTACCCGGCGTGGGCGACGCATTGGCGCTGGCGCCCTCGGTCTATATCCTGCGCGAAGGCCACCGCGCCGGTGTGTCCGGTCACACCAAGGGCCGGATGATTGCCAATATGGGCATCGACTGGCTTATCGGGTCGATCCCGCTGGTGGGTGACCTGTTCGACATCGGCTACAAAAGCAAAATCCGCAACGTGGCGCTGATCCGCGACCATCTGGAACGCACCGGACAGGCGGTCCCCCGCCAACCGCAAGACGCGCCTCTTTTGCCGGACAACGCGGCGCGGTAATCCGGTCCCGTCACCCGACCGGAGGTTTTATGCGCATCGTCCTTACCTGCTTTATCGTCGCGACACTCGCCGCCTGCGCAGCCCCCGCGCACGATGTCCCTGCTCCCGCACCCGCACCCGTCACACTCAACCCCGGTGAGACGCCGCAGATGCGTGCGCTGATCGTCAAATACGCCGCCATTCATGACATCCCAGAAGACCTGCTGCACGCCGTTATTCAACGCGAAAGCGATTACCGCGCGGGCGCGCGCAACGGGCCTTATTGGGGGCTGATGCAGATTTTGCCCGAAACCGCACGTGGCATGGGGTTTCGCGGCGCGCCGTCTGACCTGTTGGATGCGGAAACCAACCTGATCTACGCGGGCCGCTATCTGCGCGGTGCGTGGCTGTTGTCGGATGGCAGTATTCCCACCGCCGTGGGCTGGTACGCGCGCGGCTACTATTATGAGGCCCGCGACCGCTGCATGTTGGTGGAAACCGGATTGCGTGACCGGGAGGTTCGCCGCGACTGTTAGCGTTTGAGGACCGACAGCGCGATCCCGCCCAGCACAATCGCGGCCCCGATCAGGATATCGACGGTCAAAACCTCCCCCAAAAGGGCGGCGCCTGCGACCAAGGCGATGACCGGGACGCTCAACTGCGCGACGGCCCCCGTGGTGGCCGCGATCTGGGGCAAGACGCGGTACCACAGCGCATAGCCCAGGCCAGAGGTCACGGCCCCGCAGATCACCCCCACGATGACGCCCCAAAGGGTCCACGCTGTGCCCAGAAAGATCAGCAAAAGGGCAACGGGGGCGGCAATCACAAAGGACATGGCCATATCACCCAAGGGGTCCAAAGACCCCCGTCCCTTGAGGGAAAACAAACCCCAACCAATTCCCGCCACGGCCATAAAGGCCACCCCCGCCAGATCAAGCTGCGTGCCCGCACCGGGCCACAGCAGCCACGCCAGACCGGCCATGGCAAGACCCATGCCCGCCCATTGCGCCGCCCGCGGTGTCGTGCCGCCCAAGGCAGAGCCTGCGAACATCGTGATCTGCACAACGCCGAACAACACCAAGGCCCCAACGCCCGAGGGCAACGTCAGATAGGCCAATGAAAACGGCACCAGATACAGCACCAGCCACCCCGACCCGGCCATGCGCGTCCGTGTCGTCGCAGGCCAACCACCGCGCCATGCCACCAAGGCCCCCAACATTGCCGCCCCCGCCAACAGACGCACCCCCGCAAAGCCCAGCGGGTCCATGCCAAACAGGTCAATGCCCGCGCGGTTCAACAGCGAATTGGCCGCGAAATTCATCATCACGACGGTGATCAAACCAAAGAGCAGCATCAGAACGAGGGCCTTTCAAATGAAAACGCCCCGCCGGATCACTCCGACGGGGCGTGTCTGTCAAACGCTATGGCGCTTAGCCGACCAGCTCAAGACCGGAGAAGAAGAAGGCGATTTCTTCGGCAGCGGTTTCTGGCGCGTCGGACCCGTGGACGGAATTTTCACCGATGGACAGGGCGAATTCCTTACGGATCGTGCCGTCAGCGGCGTCGGCTGGGTTGGTGGCACCCATAACTTCGCGGTTTTTCGCGATGGCGTCTTCACCTTCGAGAACCTGAACGACAATCGGCTCGGAGATCATGAATTCGCACAGTTCGTCAAAGAAGGGACGTTCAGAATGGACGCCGTAGAACTGCTGCGCCTGTGCAAGCGTCAGCTGGATACGCTTGGATGCGATGATCCGCAGGCCGGCCTCTTCGAACTTGGCAATGATCTGGCCGGTCAGGTTACGCTTGGTGGCGTCGGGTTTGATGATGGAGAATGTGCGTTGGATCGCCATGGGACTAAGCCTCTTGGTTGGAGTAAATCTGGCGCTGCCCTAACATGGGGCTTAGGGGTTGAAAAGACCCCGCTTGGCGTGCGGCAGAGACAGGGTTAATCTGGCGCAAGACTGCTAACGGACAGCGCCGTGATCACTGATATCGACACCTATTTCGCCAAGGGATGCGACCGCTGCGGACGGTTCAACACGCCGGCGTGTTCGGCGCTGATCTGGGGCGACGGGCTGGCCCGTTTGCGCCAGCTGTGTCTGGGGCTGGGCCTGTCGGAAACCGTCAAATGGGGCCACCCTGCCTATACCCACGCAGGCCGCAACATCGCCGTGTTCGGCGCGTTTCAACGGAGCTTTCGCCTGTCCTTCATGAACTCGGACCTGCTGGATGACACCGACGGCATCCTTGAACCCATCGGCCCTAATTCGCGCGCGCCCTCACAAGTGACCTTCACCCATGCAAATCAGGTGACCGACAAACAACCGGTGCTGGAAAGGTATCTGCGTCAGTTGATGGACAAGGCCGAGGCCGGGATCAAACCACCCCGACGCGCTGCAGACCCCATGGTGATGGACGCCGCCCTGACCGATGCCCTTGCCGCTGACCCGGACTTCAGCGTCGCATGGGACGCTCTGACGCCGGGGCGCAAACGCAGCTGGTGTCTGCATTTCAACGCCGCCAAACAAGTGAAAACACGTGTCAGCCGCGTGGAGAAATCACGCGCGGCGGTGCTGGCGGGCAAAGGCCACAACGAACGCTGATTGACCCCCGCCCCGCCCCGTGGCACTGCCCCCCCATGTTACGCATTTCAGACATCACCTATTCCGTCGAAGGCCGCACCTTG
>NZ_JAHDGE010000022.1:6348-49121 GCF_020627745.1 Pseudooctadecabacter sp. | reverse complement strand
TATCGCCAACTGCATATAACATAAGGGCTGTTTATGCGCCTGCGGCGGGCGGGGGAAGGGGGACGCTGTCCCCCTCTTGGCTGCGCCAATTCACCCCCTGAGGTATTTTTGAACCCAAGAAGATCAGGCCACGTCGAACGTCAGGGGTTTGACTTGCGTGAAAAGGCCCGTGTCTTCCAGCGCCTTCAGCGCCGGTGCGGGCACAGGTTCGTCCACATAAAGCAGCGCGATGGCTTCGCCTTTGACCGCAGCGCGACCCAAGGTAAAGTTCGCGATGTTGACGTTGTTTTCGCCCATGGTCTGGCCCAAGGCACCGATGATCCCCGGCACGTCTTCGTTGGTGGTGTAGACCATGTGCGCGCCGATTTCGGCGTCGATGTTGATGCCTTTGATCTGGATGAACCGTGGCTTGCCGTCGCTGAAGACAGTGCCTGCAACCGACCGTTCCCGTTTGGCCGTAACGACGGTCACCTTGACGTAGCCGTCAAAGGCGCCGGATTTATCCTGCTTGGTGGTGCTGATCTTGATGCCGCGTTCTTTGGCAATCACGGGCGCGCTGACCATGTTGGTGTCGGGGTTCGCCTTCTTCATGATCCCGGCGATGGTCGCCGCGGTCAGCGCCTTCAGGTTCATGTCGCTGACCGTGCCGTCGAACAGGATGTTGATGGCCTGAATAGGCTCATCCGTCATCTGACCGGTGAAGTTGCCCAGATGGCCGGACAGTTCGATCCATGGCCCCATGACCTTGGCTTCTTCGGCGGTCACAGACGGCATGTTCAGCGCGTTGGTCACAGCGCCCGTCATCAAATAGTCGGACATCTGTTCTGCCACCTGCAAGGCCACGTTTTCCTGCGCTTCGGTGGTGGCGGCCCCAAGGTGCGGGGTGACAACCACATTGGGCAGGTTGAACAGCGGGCTGTCGGTGGCGGGTTCGGTTTTGAACACGTCAAAGGCGGCACCGGCCACATGGCCGGACTTCAACGCCTCGGCCAGGGCATCCTCGTCCACCAGACCACCGCGCGCACAGTTCACGATCCGCACGCCCTTCTTCAGCTTGGCGATATTCTCCTTGGACAGGATATTCGCTGTCTGATCGGTGAAGGGCACGTGCAGGGTGATGAAATCGGCCTCGGCCAACAGTTCATCCAGTTCGACTTTCTGGACGCCCATCTTTTCGGCCTTTTCTTCGCCCAGGTAGGGGTCATAGGCCATGACCTTCATCTTCAGGCCGCGGGCGCGGTCGCACACGATCCCGCCGATGTTGCCGGCCCCGATAACGCCAAGGGTTTTGCCCGTCAGTTCAACCCCCATGAATTTCGACTTTTCCCACTTGCCCGCATGGGTCGAGGCGCTGGCCTCGGGAATTTGGCGGGCCACGGCAAACATCATCGCAATCGCGTGCTCGGCTGTGGTGATCATGTTGCCGAACGGCGTGTTCATGACGATCACGCCCTTTTTGGACGCGGCCTCTTTGTCGACATTGTCGGTGCCGATCCCGGCGCGGCCGATGACTTTCAGGTTGTCGGCACCCTCAAGCAGTTTGGCGGTTACTTTGGTGGCGGACCGGATGGCCAGACCGTCATATTGGCCGATCACTTCGGCCAGTTTTTCCTTGTCCTTGCCCAGTTCGGGCATGAAATCCACGTCGATGCCCCGATCGCGGAAGATCTGGACGGCGGTTTCGGACAGTTTGTCGGAGACGAGTACTTTAGGCATTTGAGTTCCTTTCGGACGGGCCGCAAAACCTCATCAGAGGTTTTGAGCCCGAATTTTTTGAAAAATTTGATTACGCGCTGATTTCAGTCTGGAACGCCCAGTCGAGCCACGGCAGCATCGCTTCGATGTCGCTGGTCTCAACCGTGGCCCCGCACCAAATACGCAGACCGGCGGGTGCATCGCGGTAAGCACCGATGTCCAGCGCGATCCCCTCGGCCTCAAGCCGTTTGGCGATTGCCTTGGCAAAGGCCGCGCCGTCCGTGATGCGTGGATCGGTGAATTTCAGGCACACGGACGTGTTGGACCAAGTGGCCTTTTCCACCGCCAGATTGTCGATCCAGTCGCGGGTTGCACAGAAATTCCAGATCGCCTGCGCGTTGGCATCGGCCCGCATCCGCAATGCGGCCAGACCGCCGATGGATTTGGCCCAGTTCAGTGCAAAAAGGTAATCCTCGACACAGAGCATTGAGGGCGTGTTGATGGTCGCGCCTTCGAAAATTCCGTCGATCAGCTTGCCACCTTTGGTCAGGCGGAAAATCTTCGGCATGGGCCAAGCGGGCGTATAGGATTCGAGCCGTTCAACCGCACGCGGGCTGAGGATCAACATGCCATGCGCGGCCTCACCGCCCATGACTTTCTGCCACGAAAACGTCGTCACATCCAGTTTGTCCCACGGCAAATCCTGCGCGAAGGCGGCTGATGTGGCGTCACAGATCGTCAGGCCAGCGCGGTCTGCGGGGATCATGTCACCGTGCGGCATCCGCACGCCGGACGTTGTGCCGTTCCACGTGAAGACGACGTCCTGGTCGTAGTCGAGGGCCGCCATATCGACGATTTCGCCATAGTCGGCCACATGTTCGGAGGCGTCGATCTTCAGCTGTTTGACAACATCGCTGACCCAGCCCGCCCCGAAGCTTTCCCAAGCCACCATCTGCACCGGGCGTTCGCCCAGCAGGGACCACATCGCCATTTCCACAGCGCCGGTGTCGGACGCGGGCACGATGCCGATTTTGTAATCCGCCGGAATGCCCAACACCTCACGGGTGCCTTCGATTGCGGCTTTCAATTTGTCTTTGCCCACAGCGGCGCGATGGGACCGGCCCAAGGGGGCGTCCTTCAATGCGTCCAGTGTCCATGTGGGGGGTTTGGCGCAGGGGCCAGACGAAAAACGCGAATTTGCCGGCCGCGTGGCCGGAGCTGATAAAGCCATTGATGCTATCCTCACAGATAAATGCCCTTCGTTGGGGAAGGGTGTCCCACGAGCGGACTTAGTGGGTGGCAGCGGGCGCGGCAACAGCGAAAATGCAGCATTTGCGACCGGACCGAAGGAATTTGCGGCACGGGCGGGAGTCTATCGGAAACCTGAGGGTCCGGTCGTGCCGTCGGATTTGAGTTTTTTTGGCCAGATGAAGGGGGACCTGTTGCGCTTTTCTGTCATCCTTGGTTTCTGACGGGCAACGCAGGAGGGCGCGCCATGTATGTCACCACATTGATCGCAAAACCGGGCGGCTTGCAGCCTGCCTTGGTCGAGGCCCTGCGCAACGCATGGGGCGGCCAATCCGCCCAATGGCTGGCCGCGGATGAGGCGGCTGAGTTCGCGATGGAGCGGATGCCGGACAACGCGGATGACGTCTGGGCCGATGTGCAGGGGCAGGGCGTTGATCTGATCGTGCAGCCCTTGGACGGCCGCCGCAAAAAGATGCTTTTGGCGGATATGGACAGCACCATGATCCAGCAGGAATGCATTGATGAGCTGGCCGATGAGGCCGGCGTTGGCGCGCGCGTGGCCGATATCACGGCGCGTGCGATGAATGGCGAGTTGGATTTTGAGGCCGCGATTGATGAACGGGTCGGCCTGCTGGCCGGATTGCCGGTTCAGGTCATCGCGGATGTTCTGGCCAATCGCATCACCCATATGCCCGGCGGGCGGGCCTTGGTGCAGACGATGAAGGCGCACGGCGGGTATGCGGCGCTCGTGTCCGGTGGGTTCACGGCCTTTACCTCTGCGGTGGCCGAGGCGCTGGGCTTTGACGAAAATCGCGCCAATACGCTTGCGGTCGAGGGCGCGGCACTGACCGGTCAGGTCGTGCGTCCGATCCTTGGCCAGCAGGCCAAGCTGGAGGCGCTGAACGAAATCACGGCGCGTCTTGGCATCACCCCGGCGGATGTTCTGGCGGTCGGTGACGGCATGAACGACCTGCTGATGTTGCAAAACGCAGGCACCGGTGTGGCGCTCCATGGTAAGCCCGCCTTGCAGGAAAAATGCCGCGTGCGGGTCAATCATGGCGACCTGACCGCGCTTTTGTACCTGCAAGGCTATGCCAAGACCGAATTCGTGACTTAAGCCGCCAGCGCGGCCCGCGTTTTACCGATCATCAGCGCCGCGCGCGCGGCCTCCCGTCCTTTTTCGACGAAGTGATCGCGGTAGATCGCATGGTGGTGGTCTGTGTCTTGAAACTGGTGCGGCGTCAGTGACACCGACAACACAGGCACGCCGGTATCAAGACCCACGCGCATCAGCCCGTCCACCACGGCCTGCGCCACAAAGTCGTGCCGGTAAATGCCGCCATCCACGACCAGCGCCGCACAGGCCACCGCTGCATAGCGGCCCGAAAGTGCCAGATCACGCGCGACCAGCGGCATTTCAAACGCGCCGGGCACATCGAACACATCGACGTTTTCCGCAGGGATCACATCGACAAAACCATCATAGGCACGGTCCACGATTTGGGCGTGCCAGTTCGCCTTTACAAAGGCGTAGCGGGTGGGTGTCATGGGGGTCTCCTTTCCCGTTGGCCGCGCGCAGGGCGCGCGGGTGACACATCACCTCGGGGCAAAGACATATGGCGCGCGGGACACCCGCACGACATTGCTCTCTCTCATCCGGACTATGACCGTCGGCCCTGGAATTTCACCAGATCTGCTGACACCCCTAACACAGGGGCCGCTCGCGGGCTGTAACCGCCGGTGGGGAATTTCGCCCCGCCCTGAGAACGCAGCCCTTCTGGCGCAGAATCACAGGTCAGGCAAGGGCTGCGGCGGGGCGCATGTCGCCCGTCACAAGCCCCGCGAAATTCTTGAGGTCGGGGTTGCGGTATTGCTTCACCAGCGGGTCATCGGCGTCCAACACACCCAACCGGCACAGGATCGCGGCCATGGCACATTCGGACGCGCGGGTGGTGCCATCCATGATCTTGAGCGCAACGCCCAAGCCCTTGCCCGGAATAATCGCGATAAAGAACCCTTCGGCCCCGGTTTTGACCGATACCGCCCCTTTGCCCGCTTGCATCAGGTGGGTGCAGGCGCGGTCAACATTGGCGACCAAGGCGGGGTGGGCCATCGTGGCCTCGCGCAGGCGGACCATGGCAGCGCCGCGTGCGCTGCGGTCGTCTGCGGCGGCAAAACTGGCCATAGCGCGGGCCATGCCGCGAATGGTCATTGCGTGGTTGGGGGCGGAACAGCCGTCGATGCCCCAACCGGGGGAGGTGTCTTCGCACAAGTCCTCAAACGTCGCTTTGATCTGCACCTGCAGGGGGTGATCCGCCTCTACATACTCCGGCCCCCAGCCGTTGGCCTTGACCATGGTCAGGAACCCGCAGTGTTTGCCGCTGCAGTTGTTGTGATAGCGGCAGGGCGTGGCATCGGCCTTGACCAGACCGTTGCGCGCCGGAATGTCCGACGGCCACTGGGGGCCGCAGCGGAACGCATCGTCGTTCAGGTCCAGATCATCCAGCCAGCGGTTGACCGGATCGGTGTGGATGGCCGCCCCCGAATGGGACGCGCAGGACAATGCCAGATGCGCGGGCGTCAGGCCCATCCGGTCCGCCACGCCGCTTTCGACCATCGGCAGGGCCTGAATGATCTTGGCCGATGATCGCGGGTAGGTCACGTGATCGGGGTCGCCCCAGCTTTCCACGATCTCACCGCCTGCGTTCATCACCACCGCATGACCGCGATGCAGGCTTTCCAGCCGCCCACCGCGCCAGATTTCAACCAAATCGACTGCTTTGCCTGTCATATTTCCCCCATGCGCGGAACCTTGCGCAAATAGACACACCCAAAAGGCTTTCCCATTTGGGCAAATTATTGCTAATGCTAGGGGTATCGAGTTGAAACTGCTCAATCTAGCCGAAAAGGTGCCCAAGAGAGGTGCTGCGCTATATAGAGCAACCAGAGGCAAGGACAGCTTGGAGGCTGTAAAGATGATTTCAAAAATGACCCACGCGCTGGGGGCTTTGGCGTTGCTGACGCTTGGCACCACAGCGACCGCCCAGGAAACCAGTTCAAACCGCGTGGCGGCCAACACCGACTGGTCCGTTTTCGTGGAAAGCGACCCGACCGAATGCTGGGCCGTTTCCGCGCCCAAGGAAACCGTGAACTCCCGCGATGGACAGGTCGTGTCCGTGCGCCGCGGTGAGATCCTGTTGTTCGTTTTCTACCGTCCCGGTGCAGGCGTGCAGGGACAGGTGACGTTCACGGGGGGCTATCCTTTTGCATCCGGTTCGACCGCAGAACTGAGCATCGGCGGCACCGCCTATGAATTGTTCACCGAAGGCGAATGGGCCTGGCCCGCCACGCCCGAGGCCGACGCGCAGATCGTTGCGGCCATGAAACGCGGGTCCGAGGCGACCGTGACCGCACGGTCCGGTCGCGGCACCGTCACGCGCGACACCTTCTCGCTGCTGGGCTTTACCGCTGGCGTCGAAGAGGCCGCGAATCGCTGCAGCTAAACGCCGCACTGCGAAATTGCGAAGGCCGGTTTCCCTTGGGCAACCGGCCTTTGTCATTATATAGACCGCGCAACCCCATCTAAGGACGATTCTCATGGAGCCTTCCGCGCCCATCACCCAAGACGTCATGACGATCAAACGCAAGCTGCCCGAAGGCGGCCCCGTGAACATTGTCGGCCTGACCCGCACCCAGTTGCGTGATGCGCTGATCGGTGTCGGCGTGAAGGAAAAGCAGGCCAAGATGCGCGTCAACCAGATCTGGCAGTGGATCTACCATTGGGGTGTGCGCGATTTCGCGGTGATGACGAACCTCGCCAAGGATTTCCGCGCCACCTTGGCCGAACACTTCTCGATTGATCTGCCCGAAGTCGTGTCCAAACACGTCAGCGCCGATGGCACCCGCAAATACCTCGTGCGCATTGCAGGCGGACATGAGGTTGAGGTGGTCTATATCCCCGAAACCGATCGCGGCACCTTGTGTATTTCCTCCCAAGTGGGCTGCACCCTGACATGCAGCTTTTGCCACACGGGCACCCAGAAACTGGTCCGCAACCTCACGGCCGGTGAAATCATCGGTCAGGTCATGCTGGCCCGCGACGATCTGGGCGAATGGCCCGAACCGGGGCAGGGCACCGGCGAAAACGGCCCGCGTTTGTTGTCCAACATCGTGCTCATGGGCATGGGCGAGCCGCTTTATAATTTCGAAAACGTCCGCGACGCCATGAAGATCGCGATGGACGGCGAAGGCATCGCGCTCAGCCGCCGCCGCATCACCCTCACCACCTCCGGCGTTGTGCCCGAAATCGCGCGCACGGCGGAAGAAATCGGCTGTCAGCTGGCCATCAGTTTTCACGCCACAACGGATGAGGTCCGCGACAAACTGGTGCCGATCAACAAACGGTGGAATATCGAGGAACTGATCGCAGCCCTCGCCGCCTATCCGAAGGTCAGCAACTCCGAACGTATCACCTTTGAATATGTGATGCTGAAGGACGTGAACGACAGCGACGCCGACGCCCGCCGTCTGGTAAAGCTGATTGACGGCATCCCCGCCAAGATCAACCTGATCCCGTTCAACGAATGGCCCGGCGCGCCCTACGAACGCTCCGACTGGGACCGCATTCAGGCCTTTGCCGACATCGTTTATAAGGCCGGCTATGCCTCCCCCATCCGCACCCCGCGCGGAGAGGACATCATGGCCGCGTGCGGGCAGCTGAAATCCGCCACAGAACGCGAACGCAAATCCCGCAAACAGATCGAGGCTGACGCGGGCCTTTAACGCCTATTTCGCCAGAACAATCGACGCCACCAGCTTGGCCGCGCGCTGCACCGGCAGGGTTGCGGGGGCAAGGATGGGGTTTTCGTCAATCGTGGGCGGTTCCAGCGTGCGGAACTGGCTGTTGATCAGACGTTCCGGCATGAAATGACCGGTCCGGCGTTTGAACCGCTCGCGGATCATGTCCTCGGTCACGCGCGGATAGACCAGCCGCGCGTCCGGCGCGAACGTCCGCAGGTGATCGCGGTAGGACCGGCGCAGCGCCGAACAGCCCAGCACAATCCGGTCGTGATCGCGCAGGGCTGCCCCGCAGGCATCCAGCCACGGCCAGCGCATTTCATCGGTCAGGGGCTTGCCTGACGACATATGCGAAATGTTGTCTTCGGGATGCAGATCGTCTGCGTCGATAAATATGGCGTCCAGTTCCTGCGCGGTCGCAACGCCCAATGTGGTTTTGCCCGAACCGGCAACACCCATCACGATCAGTCTCATCGGCGGCCTCTCACCTGCGCAATTTATACGTGTAAAATGGGCCGACTTGTCTGTGACAGCAAGCCCCGTTTCCTACCGACCGGGAATTTCACCGCGTTTTTCGCCCGCGCCTTCCCATGCATCAAGGGCGGCGATCGCCTCTTCGGCGGTGTCCACAAAGCGGAACAGGTCCAGATCGGCGGCAGAAATCGTGCCCGCCTCTGACAACGCATCCCAGTTGATGATGCTGTGCCAGAACGCCTTGCCAAACAGCAAAAACGGCACCTTGGCCATGCGGCCGGTCTGGATCAGCGTCAGCGCCTCGAACAGTTCATCCAAGGTCCCGAAGCCGCCCGGAAAGACCGTGATCGCGCTGGCCCGCATCAGGAAATGCATCTTGCGAATGGCAAAATAGTGAAAATTGAAACAAAGTTCGGGTGTCACGTATTCATTGGGGGCCTGTTCGTGCGGCAGCACGATGTTCAACCCGATAGACCGCCCTCCGGCGTCCATGGCCCCACGGTTGCCCGCTTCCATCACACCGGGGCCGCCGCCGGTGACGATGACGTTTTCACTGGCGTCGCCCCGTTCCGTCATCAGCCGCGCAAAGGTGCGCGCCTCGTCGTAGAAGGCCGACAACTCCGCCAGTGTCTTGGTCCGCGCGCTGTCCTTTTTGGCCGGTTCCGGAATGCGCGCGCCGCCGAACATCACCACGGTGGACACCACGCCCGCCTCGTCCAGCATCAGCTCGGGTTTCAGCAGCTCCAGTTGCAACCGCACAGGCCGCAACTCATCCCGGCACATGAAATCATCATCCGCAAAGGCCAGCGCATAGGCAGGCGACCGTGTTTGCGGAGTGTCGGGGACGTGGGCGGCCTCTTCACGGTCCTGATGGCTGTCGCGGAACGGATGGCGGCGTGTGTCGTCTTTCATGGGGCTGCTCCAGTGGTGCATTGTGTCTTTTGCAAATTTAGTGGCAGGTTGGCCGGGCTTTGTCCAACCAAAGGCCCTGACATGTCCGTCACCTCAGCCGATATCACCGCCGCCGCCGACCGCATTGCAGGGCACGTCCACGTGACCCCCGTGATGACATCACAGGCGTTTGGCCGACCGCTGCAGTTCAAATTCGAACACTGCCAGATCACCGGCAGCTTCAAGGCACGCGGGGCGTTCAATTCCGTGCTGACGGCGGATGTGCCACCGGCGGGCATCGTGGCGGCATCGGGTGGCAATCACGGGGCTGCGGTGGCGCAGGCGGCAAAATCGCTGGGTCATGCCGCGCATATCTTCGTGCCGGAAATGGCAGGCCCCGCCAAAATCGACGTGATCCGCCAGACCGGTGCGGACCTGCATATCGTCGCTGGGGCTTACGCGGATGCCGCCGCCGCAGCCGCAGACCACCAAACCAGAACCGGCGCGCTGGACATCCACCCCTACGACGCGCCCGCCACCATCGCAGGACAGGGGACCTGTTTCAAAGAATGGCAGGCACAGGGCCTTGCCGCCGACACGGTCCTGATCGCCATTGGCGGCGGCGGGTTGATCAGCGGTGCGCTGGCGTGGTTCGCAGACCAACCGGACGCGCCCCGGATCATCGGGGTGGAGACCGCCACAACCAACGCCATGCACGCTGCCTTGGCCCATGGCGCGCAAACCGACGTCGACGTCTCCGGCCTGTGTGCCAATGCGCTGGGCGCAAAACGCATCGGCGCCTTGCCCCTGTCACTGGCCCAAAGGCACAATCTGCACACGGTGCTGGTGACGGACGATGCCGTGTCCCGCGCCCAATCCGCCCTCTGGCAGCACCTGCGCCAGCTGGTCGAACCGGCAGGCGCCGCCGCCCTCGCGGCCGTGCTGTCGGGGGCCTACACGCCCCGGCCGGACGAACGTATCGCCGTTCTGTTGTGCGGCGCGAACCCCGCCCCCATCCCGATCTGATTGCCCCAGCGCGCGCTTCGCGCTATGTGCGCCCCAACGCAACGCATCAAACGGGGGCCATCATGTCCAACGCACAGCTTGAAACCGCAATCGAAGCCGCATGGGACGCCCGCGACACCATCACATCGGCCACCACCGGTGAACAGCGCGACGCAATCGAAGACACACTGGCCGCGCTGGACAGCGGGACACTGCGTGTCGCCGAAAAGCAGGACGATGGATCATGGCACGTGAACCAGTGGGCCAAAAAGGCTGTGCTGCTGGGCTTCCGCATCAAGGACATGGAAGTCCACGAAGGCGGCCCTCAGAATGGCACATGGTGGGATAAGGTCGACAGCAAATTCCATGGCTGGAATGCGGCGCGCTGGGATGCGGCAGGCTTTCGTGCCGTGCCCAACTGTATTGTCCGCAAATCGGCCTATATCGCACCTGGCGTGGTGCTGATGCCGTCCTTTGTGAACCTTGGCGCTTACGTGGACGAAGGCACCATGGTCGACACATGGGCCACCGTCGGCTCCTGCGCGCAGATCGGCAAGAACGTGCACCTGTCGGGCGGCGTGGGCATCGGCGGCGTGCTCGAACCCATGCAGGCCGGCCCCACCATCATCGAAGACAACTGCTTTATCGGCGCCCGGTCCGAGGTCGTCGAAGGCTGCATTGTCCGCGAAGGATCGGTCCTTGGCATGGGCGTTTTCATCGGCCAGTCCACCAAGATCGTGGACCGCGACACCGGTGAGGTCATGTACGGCGAAGTACCCCCCTATTCCGTGGTCGTCGCAGGCTCCATGCCGTCCAAGAACGGCGTGAACCTCTATTGCGCAGTCATCGTCAAACGTGTGGACGAACGCACCCGGTCCAAGACCGGCATTAACGAATTGCTGCGGGACTAAGCCAATGAAATACGCGATTGCTTTGGCGCTGATGGCGACACCCCTTGCGGCGCAGACCCTTGATGGCACCTATCACTGGTCAGGGACCGACCCCGTCGCAGGCTGTGATCTGGACACGTACAACGACGGGCGCATCACCCTGGCGGACGACAAAATCACCTTTGTCGAATCCACCTGCACCCTGACCAACCCCACAGCCATCCGTGATATGGCCGAAGGCACCCTGTTCGACATGGTGTGTTCCGGCGAAGGTGAGGAATGGACCGAACGGGTGTTCATCTACCAGACCTTTGATGGCGTCGCCGTGCTGTCGCGCGGGGCGGCGCGCACCTACCAACGCTGCGAATGATCCTCAGCCGGACGCTGGCCCGCGCCCGCATCGCGCGCGGGGACCGTCCCGGCTGGGCCGCAGCATGGGGTCCCGTCGCGTTTGATGCGGCCTGTCTGGTCGGGGTCTTTCTACTGGCCTACGGGCCGTTCCGGTCGCTGGTTGACCGATTTGACATGCCCGTCTGGGCTGTCGTGACAGCGCTTCTGGCGCTCGGGTTCATTCCTGCGCAGGCGGTGCTGATCTTTTCATCACTATGGGCCGCAAAATCACGTTTTTCCGACGAGGACGGGAACCAAACCTGACCGGCCCTTGTTTGTCATCTGACATACCTAAAGGAGGTCCGCATGGGACTGGGACTTATCGCATCAATTATCGTCGGCGGCCTTGCAGGCTGGATTGCCAGCATGATCATGAAGGCCGACACAGGCATCATTCTCAATATCATTCTGGGTATCGTCGGGGCCCTTGTCCTGAACGCGATCCTGTCATTGCTGGGCATCTATGCAGCCAATTCATGGATTCCACAGCTGATTGTCGGTGCCGCAGGTGCCAGCCTGCTGATCTGGGTCTATCGCAAAGTCGCGTCCTGACCGCTTGACATCGGCCCCCTGCGTCCTCACCACGGGGGCCATGTCTGATACGAAAAAACCGAAGAAAAAGTCGCGCCAGCAGGTCTATACCCTGCTGGTCGAAGTGGGCCGCAAATCCGGCGATGGCCTGCCTGACGGCAGCACCGGTGCCGCCCTGATGATCTATGCCTCCGGCGTGGATGAGGCAGAGGCCGTGCGCGAAACAGTGGCGATCCTCAAACAGGCCGACGTCAATCCGCTGGATGTGTCGGGCTATGGCACCTTGGACGAACGTCTGGCCGAAGGGCACGACATCGCGGACGAAGAACGCGCCCTGATGCAGCGTGCGCTGGATGAAAACAGCGTGATTGTCGCCCAGATGACTCCGTTCTTCGACAAAGACACATCCCCAGAAGCCTAGCCGATGGTCGCGCCCGTCAGCGTCAGCGCCTCGAACCCCTGCAACACAGGCGCGGCCAGACCGACCTCGCGGGGGCGGATATCCTCACCCATGTCAGACAGAACAGACACACCGAAGGCAGACCGTGACGACAGTGCCGCCGACCCGTCGAAACTTTCGACCTTGGCACCGTTCACACGGATGATTTCATGGGTCTCCAGCAGGATTTGATAATAGGTCATCACAGGCGGCGGGGTCCGGACCGGTTCGGCACAGTTGCGAATTTCAAGGTGCCGCACAGCTGTCGTGACCCGTTCCTCGCCAAACAGATATTCGACCTCGGACCCTGACAGGCAAACCCGCTGATCCATCGAGATAATCAGGTTGTCCCACAACCCCATATAGGGCCGGCGCAGGCGCATCGGGGCAAACCGGCCCAGACTTGGCACCGTTGTCCGCCCCACCCACAGGGCCTTCACAGGGGATCGCCCGTCGGCGCAAATCAGGTCCCCCGGCTGGACCGTCCGGATCAGGACCGGCCCGTCCGGCGTGTCCACAGCCGCCGATCCGGTCAGCCCCGGCACCGGCCCCAAAGGACAGGGCGCATCCGCAACGGCGATAAAGTTCACATCGGGCGACAGGGTGGTGTCGTCGGCCACCATCCGGCGGATATCGCGCAGCGACAGCGGAAAGGGTGACACCACATCCGTCTGCCACAGATGACCATGATCAGGCAGATACACGCTCAACCGGCCCCGGCGACGCGGCGCATCCCAGATAAACGCGATATGCGCGGTCTCGATTTTTCCGCCCAGTCCGGTGTGCAGGGCCGTCTCAAGATACCGGTTCCCCTGCCGGACCATCAGGCGCACCGTGCCATCCGGTTCAAGACAGATCTTCAGGCCGGTCGGCCACGGGTCCAGACGGCTGAACCGGACCAGATTGACCGGATTTGAAAGCGGACGGGTCTGCGCTTCGATCAGGATCGACCCGCGGGCCAGCAGCGCCAGCCCCACAGGCCCCACCGGATCGGCACAGCACAGCCCCCGCGGGTGAAATGCGCCGCGTTCAGCCGTCCGTGTTGCAATCCAGTTCGGCGTCATCGCGGTCAAGCCACCTGCCGCTTCAGCCGCAGGGCTTCGGCCTCATAGCGTTTCAGCAAGGGACGCGCTGCGGGGCCATACCCCTCACCGGTCATCACATCCAGTTCGGGGAAGATCGTGGTGATCTCCTCGACGATTTCCGCCTCGAAGGATTTGCACGTCTGGGGGCCGGGCAGGAAACTTTCCGTCGGCAGCCCTTCGGAATAAATCACCTGATGACGGTCGAACATCAGGTGGACATAGTCCACCTCACCGCCTTCCACCGGACGGATCGTGGTGTCGTTCACCAGATCCTTCGCGGCAACCAGAACCTCGTCCTCGCCGAACAGCAGTTCAGCCACCGCATCCTTGATCAAAATCCGGTGCAACGGGGACACCATCAATGCGTTGTGCTGCCCCAGCACATTGGCGGCCAGACGGATCGGGGCCATCTTGCCGGTGGCCGGCACCGTCCGGCGACCGGTCCAGCGCAACGGCTGCAAACCGTCGTCGCGGGTCATGACCATGTCGCCCTCTGCCAGCGTTTCCACACCGCGCGGCCCGTCAGCCGTTTCAATCATCGTCCCGGCCACAAAACACGGGATCGTTTCGACCGTCACAAAACCCGTATCTGTCTGCAAAGTGTTTCCAGATCCGTCGACGCTCGCAACACCATAGGTGAACGCGATATTGTCATTGTCCAGATCTGTCGTAATCGACACCGTACCATCGGCATTCAGCGTCACAATCTGACCGGAATTCAACGTGACAGAATCCCCGGCACTGACCGCAACACCATTGATGTGGGTGACCACAAGGGTTCCGGTGGTGCCGTTGGTGTCGTTATCAAGAAGGTCGACCGTCTTTGTCGTCCCTTCCTTCATGGTGATGTTGTCATCATTCGAAACAAGCGTCGTCTGAATGGAATCACCCGCAATCAACAGGTTGGAATCGTAAAGACTGTCCGCCACATCCGCGATACCGATGCGGATGGAATTGATCTCACCCGCGTTCACCGGAATGGTCAGCGTCATCGTCAGGGTGAAGCCGTCCATCTCCGTGTTGAAGCTGTCGTTCGAATTGTCGTTGTACAGGTTCGTGTTGTCGGTCTGGTTGATATCACCAACCGCCGTCGCCTCTCCGGTGATGGACAGGGGCACATGCACACCGTTGATCCAGACACCTACGACGTCGTTGTAGATCGAATTCGAAAATTCCGGATATTCCTCGGACGAGAACACGAACTGCATCGTCATCGTGTCTGAATCGGGAATGAAATCAATATCCATGTAGGCCGCGTCGTAGGTGTTGGTCCCCGCGATCGCGTTGAAATCGGCGTTGTTGTTCTCGCCGTCCGAATTGGTCGATGTGTTGGTGTTCTGGTTGGCCTGATTGTTGTTATTGGTGAACCTGTTGGCACGGCCCGTGGACAGGATGACGCCCGTATCGCCGGGCGTGGCGCCCGGGGCCAGACTGTCGCCGTTGGCATATGTGCCCGATGAATAAGTGGAACCGGAATAACTCGCACCGACAACTTGCACACCGTCCCCGAACATGGCCTCAGCCATGTCGAGTGCCGATGCACCAAGGTCGTAACTCAGCTCATTTGGCTGAACCATTGCTCTCACCTGCCTTATGGTGAGACACGCCAGACGGCCCCTCCACACGGCACGTGCGCAGGAAACCTATATCTTGTGGTCGACGTTGCGACCTATGGACCATTTGGGGTCCGCTCGATGTCTGACCTGCCTCGGGTCAATTTATTAAGACAAATGTACGCCACCCCGCCCTTTTTCTGTCGGTATTTTAGGAGGTTACGTTCACGTCACGTGGAATCTGTGTCGATGGGGTCACAGCCCCGCGCGATTGCATCGCAGGGTGCAAGGCGGTAACGCAGGGGCAACAGAAGGATGTTTTATGCCCACCGATCCCGTCCAACTTACCGCCGATCTGATCAAATGCCCCAGCGTGACCCCCCAGGAGGGCGGCGCGCTTCAGCTGCTGGATAAGCTTCTGTCAGACGCCGGGTTCGAGACATGGCGCGTGGATCGCGGGGACACCCCGAACCTTTACGCGCGCTGGGGCGCGCGCGGGGCCAACCGGTCTTTCGGGTTCAACGGCCACACCGATGTGGTCCCCGTCGGGGATGAGGCCGCATGGACCCATGACCCCTTCGGGGCCGAGGTAGTCGATGGCATCATGTACGGGCGCGGGGCCACAGATATGAAATCCGGCGTGGCCGCCTTTGCCGCAGCCGCCGTGGATTTTGTTCGCGACACGCCGCCGGACGGCGCCGTGATCCTGGCCATCACCGGCGATGAGGAAGGCCCCTCGACCGATGGGACCATCGCCCTTCTGGACTGGATGGAAACCCGGGGCGAAACGATGACCGCCTGTCTGGTGGGGGAACCGACCTGCCCCGAAAAAATGGGTGAGATGATAAAGGTCGGTCGGCGCGGGTCGCTGACCACCCACTTTACCGTGACCGGCAAGCAGGGGCATTCCGCCTATCCGCACCGCGCCCTGAACCCGCTGCCTGCCATGGCGCGCCTGATGGACCGGCTGGCCAGCCATGAACTGGACCAAGGGTCCGATCATTTTGATCCCTCGACCCTCGCCGTTGTGACCATCGACACGGGCAACCCGGCCACCAACGTGATCCCCGCCCAGTGCAAGGCCAGCGTCAACATCCGGTTCAACGACCTGCACACCTCCGACAGCGTCATCGACTGGATGCAGTCCGAAGTCGATGACGTGGCCGCCGATTTCGGGGTCCGCGTTGACATGTCCACACGGGTGTCGGGCGAAAGTTTTCTGACCCCACCCGGAGAATTGTCAGATCTTGTATCCGCGGCCGTTGAGGCCGAAACCGGCCTCACGCCGGAACTGTCCACAACAGGCGGCACATCGGACGCGCGGTTCGTGAAAAACCACTGTCCGGTGGTGGAATTCGGGCTGGTGGGCAAAACCATGCATCAGGTCGATGAATGCGTTCCCCTTGAACAGATCACACAACTCAAAGCCATCTATACCCGCATCCTGCGCGACTACTTTTCCTGACGCAGACCCAAAATTCGCGAATTTTGGGGCGCCTCCGGCGGGGAGGTATTTTTGAACCAGAGAAAAGGGGCCTGCCCTTCGTCCGCGCGCGTGCTACCTGTCGCGGATGACACGTATACCCTCCAAAACCGAAATCCTTGACTGGATCGCCGAAAATCCCGCCCAGACAGCCAAGCGCGACATTGCGCGGGCCTTTGGTATCAAGGGGGCGGCACGCATTGATCTGAAACGCGTGCTGCGTGAGTTGGAGGACGAGGGCAAGCTGCAAAAGCGCAAGTCCTCCTACCGTGATCCCGACAAGCTGCCCCCTGTGTCGGTGTTGGAGGTGACAGGTCCCGACGCGGACGGTGATCTTTTTGCGCGCCCGCTGGAATGGTCGGGTGAGGGGGCCGTGCCGCGCATTCTGCTGTCCTTGCGCACGTCCGATCCCGCGTTGGGCGCAGGCGACCGTATTCTGGGCCGGCTGACCGAAGTCACCGGCGAAGACCACGCCTACACCGCCCGCCTGATCCGCCGCATCGGCACCAATCCCTTGCGTATTCTGGGTGTGTTCCGTGCAGGGTCCGAAGGTGGCCGTGTTCTGCCCGTCGACAAAGGATCGCAAAAGGAATGGACGGTGGCCCCCGGTGCCACAGGCGGGGCCAAGGATGGTGAACTGGTGGAGGCTGAACAGGCCGGACCACGGGGCCGCATGGGCCTGCCCAAGGCGCGCATCATCACCCGTCTGGGGGATCCCACCGAACCCCGCGCCGTATCCCTGATTGCCATTCACCAGCACGGCATCCCCGACCATTTCCCCGATGAGGTCGTGGCCGAGGCCGACCGCGCCAAACCCGCCGGTCTGAAAGGCCGCGAGGACCTGCGTCATCTGCCGCTGGTGACGATCGACCCTTGGGACGCACGTGATCATGATGACGCCTGTTGCGTCATTCCCAACGGGGACGGCGGGTTCGCCCTCTGGGTCGCCATCGCTGATGTGGCCCATTACGTGACACCGGGTTCCGCGCTGGACCGTGAGGCGCGCAAGCGCGGCAATTCCACCTATTTCCCCGACCGCGTTGTGCCCATGTTGCCGGACCGTCTGTCGGGTGATCTGTGTTCGCTTCATGAAGGCGTGGAACGGGCCTGCATCGCGGTGGAAATGCACATCGACGGGGCGGGCAACAAGGTGGGGCAGCGGTTCGTGCGCGGGCTCATGACCTCGCCTGCCTCCCTGAATTACGAAGAAGTTCAGGCCGCCATGGATGGGGACGTGAACGACAAGGTCGCCCCCCTGTTCGACGACGTGATCAAGCCGCTTTACGCCTGTTACGACGCCCTCAAACGCGCCCGCGCCGTGCGCCAGCCGTTGGAATTGGACCTGCCGGAACGTCAGATTGTTCTGGCCGAGGACGGGACAGTCACCGATGTCGCCTTCAAGGACCGCCTTGATGCCCACCGCCTGATTGAGGAATTCATGGTGCTGGCCAATGTGGCTGCCGCCGAAACCTTGATCGCCAAACGCACGCCGCTATTGTTCCGCGTCCACGAAGAACCCAGTCAGGAAAAGCTTGAGGCGCTGCGCGAAACCGCCGCCGCCTCCGGCCTGACACTGGCCAAGGGGCAGGTGTTGAAGACCGCACACCTCAACCGCCTCTTGGCGCAGGCCGAAGGGACGGACACCGCCGAACTGATCAATATCTCGACCCTGCGGTCGATGACGCAGGCCTATTACAGCCCCGAGAATTTCGGCCACTTCGGCCTCGCGCTGCAGGCTTATGCCCATTTCACCTCCCCGATCCGGCGCTATGCGGACCTGATCGTGCACCGCGCCCTGATCACGGCCCATGGCTGGGGCAAGGACGGGCTGACACCCGAAGATGAGGCGATGCTGGCCGACACCGCCAAGCTGATTTCAGACACGGAACGCCGGTCGATGATGGCTGAACGGGACACCACGGACCGGTATCTTGCATCATTCCTGAATGACCGCGTGGGTGCGGTCATGGACGGACGGATCAGCGGCATCGCCAAATTCGGCGTCTTTGTGAAACTGGATGAAACCGGCGCCGACGGCATGATCCCGATCCGCAATCTGGGTGCCGAATATTTCCATTACGACGCCGACAGCCAGACCCTCATGGGCGCGGACAGTGGACGCATTATCGGTCTGGGCCAGCGGGCCACCGTCAAACTGGTTGAGGCCGCCCCCGTCACCGGCGGGCTGATCGTCGATCTGGTGGAACTGGAGGGTAAGGCAGTACCGCAAGGCCGCCCGTCGTCCCGTGGCAAACCGCCCAAACGCAAACTGTCCAAGGGCAAAAAGAAGGCCGCCAAAACCGCGCGCAAGGTCAAACGCACACGGCGTTAGCGCAACAGGCCACCTTCGCAGGTCTCACCGCGCATACAGGCTTCGACCTGCTGGACCATCTGACGCGTGGGACGTGCAAAAGCCTGCCCGCCGCATGGCCCGACCGTAATGGCATAGCCGTCTGCCTGCTTTTCCACAAAGGCGATTGTCGGCACTCCACCGGCCAGCGATCCGCACCACGCAGCCGCACAGCCGTGGGTCACATCGACGGTCAGATCGCCGACAGGGACAAAGCCCGACCGCCCCAAAGCCTCGCCCGAAAAGGTCGCGGTATAGCTGACTTCGCGCGGGGCGTTGATGTCGCCTGTGATCGACGATGGCGGTGGCGCGAACGAAAATTCACCATGCAGGACCACATAGGATTGTTCCGCCTCGGCCGCATAGGTGAAGCTTGATGCAACATCGGGGGCCAGACAGGACAGCGCCGATGCGGGTCCGGTGGCCGCAAGGGTCAAAGCGGCAGCGGCACAGCACAAATGTCTCATATCCGATCCTCGAAAGCATCCAACACGCGGGCATACACGTCACGTTTGAACGGCACGATATTGGCCAGCAGGTCCTGAGGCGCCATCCACCTCCATTCGGAAAACTCCTGATGGTCCTGTTCAATGTCAATCTGGTCATCGGTCCCTTTGAACCGCACCAGCACCCATTTCTGTTCCTGTCCGCGATAGCGCCCCTTCCAGATTTTCGGCACGATATCATGGGGCAGGTCGTAGGGCAGCCAACCGTCGGTCTCGGCCTCGATGGTGACCAGATCGGGGGTGATGCCCGTTTCCTCACCCAATTCGCGCAACGCAGCCGTGTGCACGTCTTCCCCCGGATCAATTCCGCCCTGCGGCATTTGCCATGCGTCCCTGAACCGGTCGACCCGCTGACCGACAAAAACCTGACCGGCCCCGTTCACGATCATCAGCCCGACGCAGGGACGGTACGGCAGTTTGGCAATCTCTTCGGGCGTCATCCTGTGGTCCTTCATATCAAAACGCCGCCAAGGGTATCCCCGGCGGCGTTTGTTTTTCAATAACAGCGCCTAGTCCTGTTCGACGAGGGCCGAAAGACCTTTCAGAATATCAATGGCATAGGCCAGCTGATAATCCTCTTCGCGCAATGCGGCGGCATCCTCTGCCCGCGCGCGGTCCGCTTCGATCTGTTCGATCTCGTCCTCGGTCAGGCTGTCGTTCTCAAGCGAGCCACGCAAATCCGCCTCGGACCGGATGAAGGCTGCATCGTCCTCCTCAACCTCGGCTTCAGCGTTGGGATCACGGCGGGGCTGTTCCACGATGATGTCCGGCGAAATGCCCAGCGCCTGAATCGACCGGCCCGATGGCGTGTAATAGCGCGCCGTGGTCAGCCGCATGGCACTGTCACCGCGCAACGGCATGACGGTCTGCACAGACCCTTTGCCGAAGGAGTTGGTGCCAACAACAATCGCGCGACGGTGGTCCTGCAGCGCACCGGCCACAATCTCGGACGCTGATGCAGACCCGCCGTTGATCAGCACGACCATCGGCTTGCCCTCGGCCAGATCACCCTCACGGGCGTTCCAGCGCTGCCCGTCGGACGGGTCGCGCCCACGGGTTGACGTGATCTCACCCGCGTCCAGAAACGCGTCAGAGACAGCAATCGCCTGGTTCAGCAAACCGCCCGGATTGTTGCGCAGGTCGATGACGAAACCGTTGACGTTTTCCATGCCGCCGGCCTCGGCCACCTGTTCGGCCAGCTGTTCTTCAAGGCTGGGGTAGGTCTGGTCGCTAAAGGTCGTGACCCGCAGCACCACGGTATCCCCCTCAACGCGGCTGCGCACGGCGGTCAGTTTGATCGTATCGCGGATGATCGACACATCAAACGGCTGCTCGACGCCCTCACGCACGACCGTAATCACGATCTCGGACCCGACGGGGCCGCGCATCAGTTCGACCGCTTCGTCCAGTGTCAGACCCAACAGGTTCTCTCCGTCGACAGCAGTGATGAAATCACCCGCCTCGATCCCGGCCTCGGACGCGGGCGTTCCATCAATCGGGGACACCACTTTGACGAAGCCTTCTTCCTGCGTCACTTCGATCCCGAGGCCGCCAAACTCACCGCGCGTGGCCTCACGCATATCGGCGGCGTCTTCAGGGGACAGATAACTGGAATGCGGATCAAGCGATGTCAGCATCCCGTCGATGGCGGCCTCGATCAGATCGGCCTCATCCACCTCTTCCACGTATTGCGCGCGGATGCGTTCAAAAATATCGCCAAACAGGTCCAGCTGTTCGTACACGCTGACATTGCTGTCCGCCTCCTGCGCAATCAGCGGCCCGGCCACTTGCGTTGTCGCCACCGCACCCAGCAAAATGCCACCCGTGGCGGCCATCGCAAACTTCTTCATCTACTCATTCCCATCAGCTTGAATTCTCCCGCGCCCCAAGTTCGGCCTGTCTAGTCTACGACAAACCACTCCGCAGGGTTCACGGCACTCTGCATCTCTCTGACCTCAAGATAAAGCGTTTCAGTCCGCTGACCGGCGGAACCCTGCGCGCTTTCGGTCAAAATACCTTGAGGATCGGTGACTTGCCCCCCCATTAACCCCACCGGAGCCCCCTGTGGGACGATTTGCCCCACCTTGCCAAACACCTCGGCCAGCCCCGCCAGAACCCAAAGAACATCCGCCGCAGGTTCCAGAATGATGACGTTGCCATAGTCCAGCAAGGGCCCCGCATACCGCACCGTGGCAGGCACCGGCGCCGTCACCAGGGCCCTCGGTCGCGTCGCGATGACAAGTCCGGGGCGGACAATGCCAGCCGCATCCGGGGTGTCAAAGTCGCGCAGCACCTGGCCCTCGACGGGCAGGGGGACAAGACCCTTCACGCTATTGGCATCAGGCCCCCCCGAACCGGTGTCCGCCAATCCGCTGGCAAAGGCCGCCAGCGTTTCGGAACTGGCCAGCAAAAGGGCCGTCTGCACCGGATCGTCCTCGAACCGGCGCGGCAGATCGGTGCGGTCCGCGATGGCCTTGGACAATGCGGCCCGCGCCACCTGTGCCCCGTTCAGACCATCCTCAAGGATCACCAGCGCATCGGTTTGCAGACCCTGCAACACAGCCAGTTCATCCAGCTGCGCGCGCAATGCCGTCACCTTGTCCTGCAACGCAGGCGTCACGTCCGCCAGCATCATCCCAGACCGTGCTGTTCCGGTCGGCCCCGACGGATGCAGCAACAGGATCGGCGCAGGCGCACGGCCCATGGTCTGCAACACACCCAAAAGCTGGGCAACCTCCTCGGCCCGCGCCTCCAGATCGGTCTCAAGGGTGCGCTGCCGGATCGCGGCCCGCCGCAGCCCGTCGCGCAAGGCGGTCAACCCGTCCTCATAGGCCTGTACCGTCTCCGTCAAGGCGGCAACCCTGTCGGACCGCCCGTCCGCCGCCTCCAGCGCGATCCGCGCCGCGCCCAGCCTCAGGGCCGCAGCTTCGGCATCCTCAGCCGGGCTTTGCGCCCACAGCGGGGCCGCCCAAACGGCAAGAAACAGCGCCAGCCTCGTCACGACATCAGGCTCTTTCCCGTCATCTCGGGCGGCAAATCCAGCCCCATCAGATCCAGCAGCGTCGGTGCCAGATCCCCCAGACGTCCATCGCGCAGCCGCGCACCCTCAGGTCCGCCCACCAACGCCACAGGCACCGGATTGATCGTATGGGCGGTGTGCGGACCGCCGGTTTCGGGGTCGATCATGGTTTCGCAGTTGCCGTGATCCGCCGTGACGATCATCGCGCCACCGGCGGCGTCCAAAGCCTCCAGAACGCGGCCCAAACCCGCATCCACAGCCTCGCAAGCGGCAATCGCCGCGTCCAGATCGCCGGTATGCCCCACCATGTCGGGGTTGGCAAAATTGCACACGATCAGATCGTAGCCGTCGGCAATGGCCCCCACAAAGGCCTCCGTCACCTCGCCCGCCGACATCTCCGGCTGCAGATCATAGGTCGCCACCTTGGGGGACGCCGCCATATAGCGGTCTTCGCCCGCCTCGGGCTCCTCAATCCCGCCATTGAGAAAGAACGTCACATGAGGATACTTTTCCGTCTCCGCCACGCGGAACTGGCGCAGTCCCTTGGATGCGACCCATGCGCCCAGCGTGTTCCTGATCTCCTGCTTGGGATAGCAAGTGGTCATGTAAGCGTTGTGGGCGGTGGAATAATCGACCATGCCCAGAAGGTGCAGATCAGGCCGCCCGGCCACATCAAACCCGTCAAACTCGGGCGCACCCATGGCCGCCAAAATCTCGCGCGCGCGGTCGGCGCGGAAATTGAGGCAGAACACACCGTCGCCGTCAGCCATCCCCGAATAGTCGCCCAATACCGTGGCGGGGATAAACTCGTCCGTGGCGTCGTCGGCATAAGCCGCCTCGACAACCTCCACCGCATCCGTTCCTGACGCCCCCTCACCGCGCACCATAGCCGCATAGGCGGTCTCAACCCTCTCCCAGCGGTTGTCGCGGTCCATGGCGTAATACCGGCCCGTGACCGTGCCCAAGGTAACACCCTCCGGCATCTCCGCGATCAGGTCGCGCAAGAACCCGGCGCCAGACCGCGGTGCCACATCGCGCCCGTCGGTGATGGCATGCAGCACCACAGGCACCCCGCGATCCGTCACCGCCTTCAACGCCGCCTGAATGTGCACGATATGCCCGTGCACCCCGCCATCGCTGACCAACCCCATGATATGGGCCGTCCCGCCCCGCGCCTTCAGCCCGTCACACCAGTCGACCAGTGCCGCGTTGTCAAAAAACGACCCGTCCTCGATGGCCAGATCAATCGCGCCCAGATCCATCGCCACAACCCGCCCCGCGCCGATGTTGGTGTGGCCCACCTCCGAATTGCCCATCTGCCCCTTTGGCAGGCCCACATCCGGCCCGTGGGTGATCAGCTCCGCATTGGGGCCCTGCATCACGCGGTCAAAATTCGGCGTTTCGGCCAGGGCAGGCGCATTGCCGTCCCGCTCGGCGCGCTTGCCCCATCCATCCAGAATACAAAGAACGACAGGTTTCGGCGTGGTCATAAGAATTCTCCTTGGCTCATCCCGTCTTATCGCAGCGGCAGCCTGTGCAAAACCGCCCCCTGCTTCGTTTTGCCAAAAATACTCAGTCTACACCCGATGATAGGGCGCCCCCGCCAGAATGCTGGCCGCACGGTACAGCTGTTCGGTCAGCATCACCCGCGCCAGCATGTGGGGCCAGACCATCTTGCCAAACGACAAGGCCCCGTCGCACTCCGCCCGCAGGGCAGGGTCAATCCCGTCCGCCCCGCCAATAATGAACGCCAGATCGGACCGCCCGTCATCACGCCACCGCGCCAGATCCTGCGCAAATTCGGGCGACGTGCGCAGCTTGCCCCGTTCATCCAACGCAATCACCGCCGCCCCGTCGGGAAGCGCGCGGCGCAGCAACACGGCCTCGGCGGCCATGCCGCCGCCCTTGCGGTCCTCGACCTCGCGCACGTCCAGCGGGCCAAGGCCCAAGGCCCGCCCGCTGCGGTCAAAGCGTGTCACATAATCGTCGATCAAATCGCGTTCGGGGCCGGCCCGCAGGCGGCCCACCACGCACAGACAGACCCGCATCAGGTCGTCTTGGCCGCCTCATCGGGGTCCAGCCACATCTTTTCCAGCTGGTAGAATTCGCGAACCTCGGGGCGGAACAGATGCACCACCACGTCCCCGGTGTCGATCAAGACCCAGTCGCCCGTGGTCTTGCCTTCGACCTTGGACAGGATGCCATAGGTCTGCTTCAACCGGTCGGTCAGCTTTTCGGCCATCGACGACACCTGCCGCGACGACCGACCGGACGCGATCACCATGTGATCGCCCATCTCGGACTTGCCGCGCAGATCAATCTGCACCACGTCTTCGGCCTTGTCATCGTCGAGGGATTTCAGAACAGCCGCCAGCGTGCTGTCAGAGGTCGGCACCTGCACACTCATCGTGCGGCCCGTAACATCGGCAGATCCATCTGCCTGATTGGATAAAGACAGAACATTGTCCTCCTAAAAATACGCCGCCAAGGCCCCGGCGCTGGGCATGTCTCAATCTAGCAACGCTGGGCGGCGTTTTCAACGTGGTCTTTGGGGGGCTGTGACGCGATGTCCACAACTTTGCATTGAAGTCACGGCGGCCCTGTTCAATCCTTCCCCAACGGAAAGGACCGCCATGTTCCAGTCAAAGACCGCCCGCCTGCTTGTCACCCTCCTGTTGTGGCCGGTCGCTGTCCTGTCCCAGACAAGCGAAACCGCCCCGCCGAACAGCACAGATCCCGTCGCGGCCCCTGTCGTCATCGTCGAACCGCGCGTCATCGACATCCTCGACCCTGAAATCGACGCCGCCGTCAGGTGGCTCAGGGATCAGACAGACCGGATGGAGGCCGGGGCGGACCGTGCGGACATTGACCTTTCCGGCCTTGACGACCTGCTTGTGGAAGGATGGACCGACGATCGTATCGACTTCGCCCTTTTCCGCCACCTGCGCCGCGCGCAATTCAACGAAGACCCACCCGATCTGGCACGCTTCGCCGACCGCAACTGGGATGACGCAAACCAACTTGAATTTGCACTCAATAATTTCGCGTTTGAATACGGCGGCCTGTTCCCTGACATGGAAGACACACCGGATGGGATCACGGCCGGGGACGTCGCCAACGCCTACTTTGACTGGAGTTTCGTCCAATCGACCGTCGCCCTCGATACGGCCCCCGACCCCTGGCACTATTTCCTCTATCGTGCCCGCGCCGCCGCCCATCGCAGCACCGAAATCGCCAGTGTCGCCGACGACATCGCATCATCCCGCAACGGCACCATCAACATCCGCCAGCGCTGGTCGACCGAGGTGTTTCAATACGCCGTGCAGGCCGATCTGGGGCGGCGCACCTATGCGGATCTGAATGACCGCTGGAAGGCCACGCTGCTTTCCGCCGGCCTCGACATCATCGAAACCGAACATCACCTCCTCGTCCGATTTTTGGATAGCGAAGACCCCGGGTTTGAGGTTTTCGAAAACTCCTACCTCACCCTCGCGCTCAATGAATACGGGCGTCTCAGCCTGAATCCCACAGCCGATGAACCGCGACTTGACTGGATGCCCTGGAACCCCGACGGCATCGACCTTGCCGCCGCTGTCGACGCGGACCTTCTGGCCGAAACCCAAAGGGTCTTTCAGCGCTACTACCGACCCTTTTCCATCGACACCCGTGATCTTGACCTGCTGCTGGCCGTCCGCCCCGACGCGGTCGAGGTTGATTTCTCGGGCGTCGAACTCTCCGCCAGTTTCTATCGCCGTCCACTGGATGTGATCGACGTGTCAAACAGCCTGCTGGATGACGTCAGCCTGAACTACTTCGACGGGTCTTTCATCCGCCTTGACGACAACGCCTATGTCACCGAACTCAGCGCCTACCGCGCCCGACCTTCAGCCTTTATGGAAGTCTCCGGTGTGACGTCTGCGGACTTTGATATGCGCCACATCGACACGCGGTTTCTGGGCCTCCAGACCCTGCGCGCGGTGGGGGATGGCGTGCGCTTCGATCTGCAGCACGGCTCCGCCCGCGAGGTTGACCTGTTCCAGATCACCGGCCCCGTGACCCTCAGGATGTTCAAAACCAACCACGACTTTGTCTGGGTCACGGAAGCCGACATCAGCGGCAATCTTGAACTCTGGTCCTCGGACATCGGCGTCATGACCATCCGCCGCAGCACCCTGACCGATGGCGTGACCGGCGAATTTGGCCATTTCAATGCGTTTCGCATCTGGGATTCAACCGTGGGGGAGGTTGATTTCTCTTCTGCGCAGGTCGACACCTATTTCTACCTCAACAACGTCACAGTCACCGCGCGGGCCGATTTTATCGGCCTCACCGCGACCGAGGCTTACGTCCAATGTGTGTCGGCGCCGACCCTCATCCTGGACGGATCGACCATTTCCGAATATCTCGTGCTCCGCAGTCTGAATGTGGGCACGCTGGATGTCCGTGACGCTCAGGTGGCCAACGCCAACATTTCGAACAAGGCGTTGACGGACGATCAGGTCGCGGAATGGGCGAACGTGCCCGCAAACCCTGCACCGTTGTCCCAGCGACCGGACGCCGAAGCCCCGATCAGCGATGCGTCAGAGACCACCGATGAAACACCGGTGTCGGATTGTGACAGCGCCACACGGATCGGCCGTTTGAACCTCTATGATTCTGTCTTCGGCGTCGTGAACATCGGGGTGCGGCTTCAGGACATCCTGATCATGAACCACATGCGCGCGGTCACCGTCCGGTTTGAAAGCGAACGTCTGGCGATGACACCCGGCGCACAGATTCTGATGCGGTCCGCCACCATTGACCGCCTTGTTCTGGCCCCGCGTTTGTTCCCGCGCGAAGATCAGGACCCGTTCCTGATTGACGTCACCAATTCCGACGTGGGCCGGATCGACCTGTATAACCCTGACCGTGATGCGGTCTCCGCCCTTGATCAGGGCGGGGCCGCGATGGCCAGCGCGCCCAAGGTTGATGCCGGTGATCTGCGGACCCTGTTTGCCCGCGACCTGCCGCGTGCCCTCTCGCTCCTGCCCGATGCCGAGGGCCGGATCGACGCGCCGTATCAGCCGCAGGTCTACACCCTGTTGCGGGCATCATCGTCCACGGCGGGGTTCCCGGATGTCGCACGGCGTCTGGCCATTTCGCAAAACGAACATTTTGCCAGCCAGTTGCCCAAGGAAGATGTCGCCCAGCGGGTCCTGTACTGGATGGGCGGGGTCATCAACCAATACGGCTACAACAACCTGCGTGGCATCGTTCTGCTGGCCTTTATCGTGGTGCTGCCATGGCTGTGGTTCAACCGGCACCTTGCCGGCTGGGTCAGTGGCAGCCTGCGTGCGGGCCGGAAACTGGACCGCCCCGCGCCGCCTGTCGCCAACAGTTTCTTTCGCAGCATCGACCGCACCATCCCGACCCTGCAACTGGACGAGGCGTTCTCGAAAACGCACAGCCTCACCAAATGGGACGTGCGCATCATCTATCTGCAACGCATCTTCGGGTTTATTGTCATCCTGTTCATTCTGGGCGGCGTCTTCGAGGTGTTCCAGTAGGCGCCTAATCCAGCGCCTTGTGTCCCAGTTCCGACCCCTCCAGAACCTTCACCTCGCGCTGCGGGAACGGAATCGAGATGCCGTTCGCCTCAAACGCATCCCACAGCGCCAGATAGACGTTGCCGCGGATGTTGGTCAGACCGCCCGTGGGGTCGCGGATCCAGAACCGCAGGATGTAATCCACGCTGCTGTCGCCAAAGCCCACGATGTGGCAGACAGGCGGGCGGAAATCCAGCACGCGGTCCACGCTGCCCGCCGCCTCGATCGCCAGCTTGCGCACCTCATGGGGGTTGTCGCCGTAGGCCGTGCCAAAATAGATATCGAGCCTGACGAAATCGTTGGAATGGGACCAGTTGACCACCTGTGTGGTGATCAGGTCCTCGTTCGGGATCAGGTATTCGCGCCCGTCGCGTGTGGTGATGCTGACGTATCGCGCGCCCAGCGAATTGATCCACCCGAAGGTCGATCCCACGGTGATCACATCCCCCGGCTTGATCGACTTGTCCAGCAGGATGATGACACCGGACACAAGGTTCGACACCACCTTTTGCAGACCGAAACCAAGGCCCACACCAATCGCACCGGACAGCACGGCCAACCCTGTCAGATCAAACCCGACCGCCCGCAGCCCGATGAAAAATGCGGCCCCGTACAGCAGCACCTGCAAAAACTTGACCGCCAGCACCTGCATGGACGGGCTGATGTCTTCGTTGCGCTGGATGCGGGCCGATGTGGTCGTCGACAAAAACCGCGCCACAAAGAAAAATACGCCCAGAATGAAAACCGCCTGCAACACCAGCCAGACGGAAATCCGCGTCTCACCCAACTCAATCGCGATGCTGTCCAGCAGCGTTTCGGCCTCGTCGGTGATGCCGATGATGTTCAGCGTCACATAAATCCACGCGCCATACCGCACCATCGACCGCAAAAACGGATTGCCGATCAGCCGCGTCGCGAATGTCACCACCAGCCACGCCAGCGCCAGATTGGCGATGATGCCCAAAAGATAGGACCGCGACGGCCACGTGACCTCGCGCATGACAAAAACGCCAACCCACATCAGCACGACAAAGAAAATCCCGCCCAGACGTTTGTGCACCACCAAAGCCATGCGCAACCGCCACTTGGGCCAGCCTTCGCGCGTGCGCAGCCATTCATGCAGACGGGGTGCAAACACCCGCCGCAGGATCAGGGACGCCGCAAACAGCCCCAGCGCGATCAACACCTGATAAAAATTCCACGGCCGGAACAGGGATTCCATAAACGTCAGCCCCTGGGCGATCAGCGACTGCCCGACTTCCGTGATTTCATCCAAAGGTGTGTTGGGGACGGCGGGCGGCGCATCGCGCAACGCCTCAAATGCCTCAGGCGGCACCTGTTCCTGCAGATCCTGAATTGCATCGTCCGGCCCGCTCTGGGCTACATGGTTTGCCATACCCGCACCATGCCCCCGCGATCCCCAAGGATCAAGGCTGGCTCAGGTCCCCGACCGGACCTCAAAGCCGACCTCGTTGCGCCGGTTGCCGGGCAGGGTGAACGGATCATCATAAAACATAAAGGTGGGGGCACCGGTCAGACCGATGCCCGCCTCATCGGCAAGCCGCCGCAGGGCGTCGGTCTGCGCCGTCAGGATCCGGTCGGTGCTGCGGCCCGAAAAGGTGGCGACCAGCATCTGCCGTGCCGGAACCTCGACAAACCGCACGGCGTCGTTGTTGGGGGCAGGCAGGGTGTCGCGGGTGAAGTCCGACGGCATCATGAATGTGACCTCCCACACCCCGTCCTCGCCGATCTGCGTCACCGGCGCTGCCCTGTCGATCTGCGCAGGCGCCTGCGTGACCGGCGATGTCATCGCCACCGATGCGCCGCCCGCATTGCCGCCAAAGATGTATCCGGCCAGCGTGCGGAACCCTTGGTTCAACGCCCCGCGCCTGTCACCGCGCACGGCCACCACCGCCAGCAGATGCGGCGCGTAAGACCGCAGTTCCGCCGCGCCATACTCTGCCACAACCTCATAGCGGGGTGTTTCGTACTTGCCGTAATACCCGTCGTCCGCCGCTGCCATGGTTGCCGCCCCGATCCCCAATGCTGCCAAAATCCGTTTCATGCCGGTCTCCTTTGCCCCACCACATAGCGCAAAGAAAAACCCCGCCCACGTTGCGCAACGCAGGCGGGGTTGGCCCCATCCAGAGGGGTCGTTCTATTGCATCGGCAAAGTCGCCCCGCGGCTCACCGGTTCCCCCGCGCCGCTGCCCCAGTACTGCAAGGCAAACAGCCCCGATTCGACCTGACCGCGATACTGGATGTAATTCTCGATCCCCTTGGTCAGCTGCATGGAGAAATCCATACTGACGGCCAGACCCTCATCAAACGCCTCACCGTCCTCGAAATTGCGGAACCACCGCATCCACGCGTCCGACGCCTGCGTGCCGTTCGCCGGAATATCCACCCCGTCAAGCCATGGCATAATCGCACTGACACTGGGCACCTGACCGGTGGCGTGGCACGACATGCAGCTGGACGTGGGATTGTCCGCAGGCCCGTTCAGGCGCGAATTGAACCCAAGGTGCATGGCGGGCAGGGCCTCATCGGGGTTGATCCATGTCTCCTCCAGATCGGCATTGATGACCGTCTCGGTGGGCGCGCTGTTGATGAATGTGTCGGCATTGTCGGGGTCATTGCCCCACATCACGCCCACAGGCATCAGGTTGCACCAGTTCCTGCCCTCACCGGGGATACCCGCACAGAACGACCCGTAATCGGAATACTCGGACGATCCCGCCGCACCGCCGTTGTAGGCAAAGGTGCCAAAGACCCAGCCACCGGCCTCATCCGCGCGGCTGTCCTTGACCATCACATCCATCTGCAACAGGTTCATGGCCTGCGTCACACGCGGGGCGGTCATCATCTCGCTGCCTTTCGGGCAATCGACCGATGGATCGACGTCACATTCATAGACGTAACCGTCCCATTGCAGCGGGTTGTCCAGCCACGGCACCTGATCCGCGCCCAAGGATGTGAACAGAAACTTGCCCACGACCGTGCCTTCGGGAAAGGCAAATCCGGTCTCCATGGCGTCAATCATATGGGTCAGGTCCGGCCCGCCGTAGGGATCGTTCCAGACCTGCCCGATGGTGAACCCGCCGGGGCCGTTGTAGAACCCCACCGCATAGGCATAGGACGCATCCGTCTGCTCGGGCGCCAGAACCTGCGGCGACAAGGGCCCCTCACGGGTCAGCCCGTGATACCCCTCACGGCCCGTGGACCCCCAGTGTTGCCACGGCATGTGATACCAGCCGATCCCTTCGGAATTGTTTTGCAGGATGAAATCATCCGCCACATCGCCGCCATGGATGTTGCCGGTGAACACATAGTCCCGCACGGCCATCACATAGGCCATGGGGTCGGCCTTGAAATCAATCGACAGAATTTCCTCGACCTGCGGATCAAGCGGGGGAATCGCCTGCGGAAAATCGTCCGCCAGGGCAAAGACCGGTCCCTGATAGTCCTTGGGCGAGACCATGAACCCGAAATCGGGAAAGCCCACTTTGCTTTCATACTGGAAATTCTGCGCAAGGGCAGGGGACGCGCCCAGCGCAAAAATAAGGGCTGGCAGACGCCACGGGGGGCTAAAAGACATCTTGAATCTCCTCTCGATAGGGCAAATCGGCGTGAATCCTTCGGGTATCCTGCGTCCTTTGGTTCAAGGCGTCCGTGCGCGTGGACACAGACATCTGACTTGCGAGGCGCGCGTGGCGCGTATATCTGACCCCCATGACCCAAGTATTCGACATGGATGACCGCGCGCGCCTGCCTTGGCGCTTTTATGGTGCCAACCGCACCATCCTCGCCCGTCTATGACGCCGCGCCTTCGGGCGACCCCACCCCATTTCCACCACACCAATACGGGAGAGGACCGATATGTCCCCCAAGACGCTCTATGATAAAATCTGGGATGCCCACGTCGCACATGAGGCGGAAGACGGCACCTGCCTGCTTTATATCGACCGCCATCTGGTCCACGAAGTGACATCGCCGCAGGCCTTTGAAGGTCTGCGCATGGCAGGCCGCAAGGTCCGCGCGCCTGAGAAAACCATCGCCGTGCCGGATCACAACGTGCCCACCACGCTGGACCGCGCCAACGCCGAAACCATGACCGAAGACAGCCGCATTCAGGTCGAAGCGCTGGACAAGAACGCCAAGGATTTCGGCATCCATTACTACCCCGTGTCCGACGTCCGTCAGGGCATCGTGCACATCGTCGGCCCCGAACAGGGCTGGACGTTGCCGGGCATGACCGTCGTGTGCGGCGACAGCCACACCGCGACCCACGGTGCCTTCGGCGCGCTGGCCCACGGCATCGGCACGTCCGAGGTTGAACACGTTCTGGCGACCCAGACCCTCATCCAGAAGAAATCCAAAAACATGAAGGTCGAGATCACCGGCCACCTGCGTCCTGGTGTGACAGCCAAGGACATCACCATGTCCGTCATCGGTGCCACCGGCACCGCAGGCGGCACCGGCTACGTCATCGAATATTGCGGCACCGCGATCGAGGACCTGTCCATGGAAGGCCGCATGACCGTCTGCAACATGGCCATCGAAGGCGGCGCGCGCGCTGGCCTGATCGCGCCCGACGCCAAGACTTTTGCCTATTGCAAAGGCCGCCCCCACGCCCCCAAAGGCGCCGAATGGGAAGCAGCACAAGCCTGGTGGGAAACGCTCTATTCCGACGACGACGCCCATTGGGACAAGGTCGTGACCCTCAAGGGCGAAGACATCGCGCCCTCCGTCACATGGGGCACCTCCCCCGAAGACGTGCTGCCGATTGATGCCGTCGTGCCGGAACCATCCTCCTTTGAGGGCGGCAAGGTCGGCGCGGCCCAACGCTCCATCGACTACATGGGCCTCAAGCCCGGCCAGAAACTGACCGACATCGAAATCGACACGGTGTTCATCGGGTCCTGCACCAATGGCCGCATCGAAGACCTGCGCGCCGCGGCAGAGGTCCTCAAAGGCAAAAAGATTGCCGTCAAACGCGCCATGGTCGTGCCCGGTTCGGGCCTCGTGCGCGCGCAAGCCGAAGAAGAGGGCCTCGCCGACATCTTCAAAGAAGCCGGTTTCGAATGGCGCATGGCGGGCTGTTCCATGTGTCTGGCCATGAACCCCGACCAACTGGCCGAAGGCGAACGCTGCGCCTCCACCTCCAACCGCAACTTCGAGGGCCGTCAGGGCTACAAGGGGCGCACGCACCTTGTCTCCCCCGGCATGGCGGCAGCAGCAGCAATCACCGGACGTCTCACCGACGTTCGGGACCTCATGGCATGATACAGGCCGACACCGTATTCGAGGATGACACCCTCATCCTCTCAAAGACAGCTTATGGCGGCCCCCCGACGGGCCGTTCCTTGCTGTCGTTTACGGGGGTCGGCCATGAAATGAACGGAATCGACGTGCAGCGCCCCGAATTTTTCAGGGCCGGATCCGGCTATGATTTCGTCTATTTTATCATTGACCGCAAACGCACTTGGGGCAACGCCCTTGATTTCGACAGGATCAGCGACCTGATCCGGCAGGACGGGCCGGATCAGACCTATCATGCGCTGGGCAATTCGCTGGGCGGGTTTCTGGCGCTTCTGGCGCCGTCTGTTCTGGCGGTGCCTGTCACGCAAAGCGTGGCCTTCGTGCCTCAGTTCAGCATGCATCCCGACATCGTTCCGTGGGAAGACCGGTACGTGAAATATCAAAAGCACATCACGGACTGGCCCATCCCCAGTCTGGACGGCCGGTTTGTGGATACGTGTCACTACAGCATCATCACAAGCGGGCTGGGCAACGACGTCAAACACGCCGATCTTTTCCCGCAGCTTTCCAACATCTCCGTTTTCAAGTTGCGGCGTTTTGCACATAATGTGGCCCGCGATCTGAAACGCAGGGGGATGCTGGACGAATGCGTCAGCCTGGGCCTCAGTGGCCGGTTGACGGAAAACTGGGCCGCGGACGCCATGCAAAAACCGGTGCTGTCATGATCAGACCCGCCGCAAATTATGATGCCCCCTCTCCATGCCACCTCGCGGCTGATGTCCGGATGGCACCGCAAGTCCCCTTCGACGGGGCACCAGACAGGAGGTCACGATGACCATGAAACGACGCGGATTTCTCCAGATGCTGGGCGGTGCCATCGCCGCTCCGCTGATGCCGACGGCCTCCTTCGGGGCGGCCACCAAGGCGGCCTATCCGGCCTCTGCCTTGCACGCGGCGATTTACCATGCCCAAAGCCGTGTGAATTTTTCCGTCTTTTCGCTGGCGCAACGGCTGGGGCTCAGCCTTGATCAGGCGCAGGCGGTCATGACCGAAATGTCGTCCCGCGGCATTCTGGGTCCGTTGCAGGGCACCACACAGGCGGGCACATGGGCGCGCAGCGCCATCTGGCAGCGTCCGGCCCATGCGGTGGCGATCGGCAAGGGCGCGACCTATGCGTCCAAAGCGGCCACATCGCAAACAGCACGGACCGCTGCACGCACCGCCCCCGCTCCCTGGCTCCGCCACCTTTACGATATGTGTCGCGCCCACGGGCGCACGCTTCACCCCCGCTGTGCGGAGGTCCTCACCAGCCCCGCCTGACCGGCTATGTATGCCTGCTGTACATACAGGATGTGTACGGCATGTGTACGCATTGTGCCTCTTACCACCGTGTTAACCTTGCTTAAGATCGACTGGGGCAAATGGTTAACGCCCGAAAGGAAACCAAATGGAAAAATTCGACACACTCTCCGGCATCGCGGCGCCCATGCCGTTGGTGAACATCGACACCGACATGATCATTCCCAAGGTGTTTTTGAAGACCATCAAACGGTCCGGCCTGGGCGTGAACCTCTTTGACGAAATGCGTTATGACCGTCAGGGCAATGAAATCGCAGACTTTGTTCTGAACCAGCCCGCCTACCGTGATGCGTCCATCCTTGTGGCAGGCGACAACTTCGGCTGCGGGTCGTCGCGCGAACACGCGCCGTGGGCCATTGCCGATTTCGGCATCCGTTGTGTGATTTCCACCAGCTTTGCAGACATCTTCTACAACAACTGTTTCAAGAACGGCATCCTGCCCATCGTGCTGCCCGAAGACCAGCGTGATGCGCTGATGAAGGACGCCGAAAAAGGCGCCAACGCGCGGATCGAAGTGGACCTTGAGGCGCAGACCGTGACGTCCTCGGACGGCGAGGTGTTCACCTTCGATCTTGATCCCTTCAAAAAACACTGTCTGATGAACGGGTTGGACGATATCGGCCTGACCATGGAAAAGGCCGCATCCATCGACACGTTCGAATCGCAGGTTTCCGCCGAACGGCCTTGGGTTTAACCTTCATCGCGTCAATTATGGCAAAATCTAAGACAGGGGCGCCTTCGGGTGCCCCTTACTTTTGACGCAGGTCCTAATGCTTCGTGAATGGAAACTTGTGCCTGTCGGGGCGCGGCTCCCTACATATAGATGTAGTTCTTTCAATGCTTTGGAATGGTTGCAATCTCGCACCAGTCTTGCCGCAAATCGGCCCTGATTTTTTGGGACATAGAAAGCGTCACTTGCGACGTTAACCGAATGTAGGCAACATTATGGCAACTATGAGGCAGCCTGCCATCAATGCGCAGGATCAGACCGGGACAAGGGCGCGGCATCGTATCGCGACCGACCGAGATGAAGGAAAAAAGGCAGTGTTTTCACGGCTTTCAGGTGCTGTCCTTCGGGCGGCAATGGTCATTTTGATGATTTCGATGCCGGCACTGGTGCTGGCCAGCACAACTGTGGACACGGCCCAGATTGTCGGTCTGGTCTGTATCGTTGCGGGCGTTTTCACCTTTGTTGAATACAATTCCTCCTCCCCCAGCCTGATTGAATTTCGCGATGCCCCGCCCTTCAATCGTGTGCGGTTTGCGGGCCTTGCGGCCACGCTTTTCGCCCTGACGATTATTGCCAAAGGCACTTATGATCCCACCAATCTGACCAGCCTGTTCCAGCTGATCGGCGGCAACCTTGCCGATGCGATGGATTTTCCCTATTCGCCCGTGCGCCTTGTGGTTCTGATGCTCCCGGCTGAGGCCGATGCCGTCCTGATCAACAACGTCCGCATTGCTGCAGGCCTCAGCTATCTGGTCTCGCTCGTCTCCCTCGCCGTTTTCATCATCGCGCTGCGGCTGAAAAACTGGCCCAACCAGCGGGGCGGCTTCAACGTCTGGACAAACCTGCCGACCTTCGACCCGACAGCCGGCGGCGACGTGGTCGAACGTCTCGAACGGGATGGACAGGTTAACATTATCTTAGGATTTCTGCTGCCCTTCTTGATCCCAGCATTGGTGAAACTGGCCTCGGATGTCTTTAACCCCATCCAGTTGCAGGATTCACATACCTTAATCTGGACGATGACCGCATGGGCCTTTGTACCCGCCAGCCTGATCATGAGAGGCATCGCCATGCTCCGCGTCGCCCAGATGATCGCGTTGCAACGCGAACGGGCATACCTCAGTGCGCAGGACGAGGATGGCGTGCTGGCCTGATCGCGTGCTGGCTTATGGCCGGTGCAACATCGGTCGCGGCTGACCAGTCGATCAGAATTGCGACCTATGCCGCACCGCTCAGCCGCGACAGCCCGGCGCTGCTTTTGCGCGATATTCTCAAGGCGGACGATCCGCAAATCGCAGCCGTGGGTCGGATCATCACGCATGTCGCGCCGGACATTCTGGTGCTGACCGATTTTGACTTTGACGCAAATCTTGCGGCCCTCGGGGCGTTTTCAGACAGCCTTGCGGTGCCCTATCCCCACCTCTATGCCGCATTGCCCAATACCGGGCGGCAAACTGGCCTTGATCTGGATGCGAACGGCTATCGCGGCGATGCGCGCGATGCCGTTGGGTACGGCCGCTTTCTGGGGGACGGCGGTATCGCGATTTTGTCACGCTATCCCGTTTTATCAGCGGAGGTTGTCGACCTTTCCGACGTGCTATGGCGTGAGGTGCCGGGCCATGTCCTGCCGCAGCGCGATGGCACGCTTTTTCCCGATGCCGCCGCGTTTGACTCCCTTCCGGTATCATCCAATGCCCATTGGATGGTCCCTGTGGTGGTTGGACAAACGCGCCTGACGTTGCTGGCCTTCGATGCCACGGCCCCTGTCTTCGATGGCCCCGAGGATTTCAACGGGCTGCGCAACCGCGACGAACTGCGCCTGTGGGAGGCAGCCCTGACAGGCCATTTCGGTCCCGCCCCTGTCAATCCGGTCCTTATCGGCAATGCAAACGCCGACCCCAACGATGGTGAGGGGGTCCGCGCCGGAATTTCAGCGCTGCTGGACCATCCCGCATTGCAACCCACCAATCCTGCAAGCCTTGGCGCGGTAGAGGCCGCAGATGACTGGCACACGGGTCCGCCACGTCATGATACCGCCGACTGGCCCGACGACGGGCCGGGCAATCTGCGCGTGTCCTATGTGGTTCCCTCCGCCAATCTGCGCGTGCTGGATCAAGGGGTGTTCTGGCCCCCCGAATCCGATCCGCTGGCCCAGTTGCTTGAGGGAACAGGCCCGCACCGACTGGTCTGGATCGACGTCGCGGTGCCCCCCTAGTCGGACGGCATTCTTGACCCCCGCCGTCTGACGGGCTACGCGCGTGGCAACGCGATTTAGCCAAGGAATACTGACATGTCGAACCCGTCTCTTTTGATCCTGCCCGGTGATGGCATCGGTGCCGAAGTAATGGTCGAGGTGCGCCGCATTATTGACTGGTTCGGGGCCAAACGGGACCTGAATTTTGATGTGTCCGAGGACCTTGTCGGCGGGGCGGCCTATGACAAGCACGGCGTGCCACTGCACGACGACACCATGGCCAAAGCGCAAGAAGTTGATGCCGTTCTGCTGGGTGCCGTGGGTGGCCCCAAGTACGACGACCTTGATTTTTCCGTAAAGCCGGAGCGCGGTCTGCTGCGTCTGCGCAAGGAGATGGACCTGTTCGCCAACCTGCGCCCCGCCCAGTGTTTTGATGCGCTGGCGGATTTTTCCAGCCTGAAAAAGGACATCGTTGCAGGTCTGGACATCATGATTGTGCGCGAACTGACCTCCGGCGTTTATTTCGGCGAACCTCGTGGCATCCATATGGAAGACAACATGCGCGTGGGCGTCAACACCCAGCGCTACACCGAGGCAGAGATCGAACGCGGCGCACGCGCGGCGTTTGACATGGCCATGAAGCGCAACAAAAAGCTGTGCTCGATGGAAAAGGCCAACGTCATGGAATCCGGCATCCTGTGGCGCGATGTCGTCACCGAGGTTCACAAGGATTATCCCGAGGTCGAACTGTCCCACATGTACGCGGACAACGGTGCGATGCAGCTTGTGCGCGCGCCCAAGCAGTTTGACGTGATCTATACGGACAACCTGTTCGGCGACATTCTGTCCGACTGCGCGGCGATGTTGACCGGTTCGCTGGGTATGCTGCCGTCCGCCTCTTTGGGCGCCCCCATGGCCAATGGCCGCCCCAAGGCGATGTATGAACCCGTGCACGGGTCCGCCCCGGATATCATGGGGCAGGGCAAGGCGAACCCGATTGCCTGTATCCTCAGCTTTGCGATGGCGCTGCGGTATTCCTTTGACCAAGGAGGTGAAGCCACACGTCTGGAACAGGCCATTGAACAGGTGCTGGCAGATGGCGTGCGCACGGGCGATCTGCTCGGCGATGAGGACACCACACCGGTCAGCACATCCGGCATGGGTGATGCGATCCTCGCAGCCCTCGACGCATCACTTTAGAAGACAGCGTGGTCGCCCAGATCGGCGGCCACGTCCCCCGCGATCATGGCGCGGTAATGGTCGCGCAGGGTATCTGACCCGAAAGACGGCGTCGCGGCCGCGTCATACTGCGACCCGTCCCAAACCAACATGGATTCCGTGGCATAGTAGCGCCCGATCCGGGCCAGTTCAGCCTTGGCGCGCAAAGACGGGCTCAGGTGACCGCCAAGGGTCAGCGCGCCAATAATGCCATTCATGATACGCACCGGTATGGCACGGAACTTGGGTGTCTGACCCGTCAGTTCGAACAGCATCTCACCCTGTTGTCGCGGGGTCATCGCCTCGCCAGGCCCGCCGACAGGGAGGACCTTGTTTTGCAATGCCGCATCGGTAAGGCAAAGGGCAAGAAACCGACCGACATCGCGGTCACTGATCGGTTTGCAGGCGGTCAGGGCCCCGTCGCCGAACAGCAAGAACGGCTTTCCGGCCTGAACGCGCGCCACCTGACCGGACAGGGATTTGAAAAAGGCGGTGGGCCGGACGATGGAATAGGTCAGTCCGCTTGAAATCAGCTTTGCCTCGAACGCCAGCTTTGCCTGTTGAAAAGCCAGTGCGGGCTTCTGGACACATATGGCGGACAAAAGAACGAACTGTTGGATGCCAGCCGTTTGTGCGGCGTCCAGCACAGCTGCGTTCAAATCATGATCGACCCGCCATGCATCCTGCGGCGCGCCTGTGCGTGATGCCAGACACGACACCACCGCATCATAGCCGGTCAGATCGCCTGCATCCCACAACAGCGTTCCGTCATCACCCATCGCGTGCCAGATTTGCGTGTCTTCCGGCAGGGTCGTCGTATCGGCCCCCTGCCGCACGACACAGCAGACACGGTGCCCTGCCGACACCAAGGCCCGCGCAGCGGCGCGGCCTATGGTGCCAGTGCCCCCGAACAGAAGAATGGATTTTGCCGGACCGTTTATCATTCCGTCACCCTATGTGCGCATAGCAGCCTTGCCAATTCCCCGTTGGCCCCACGTCACTGACGCTGCTATGTCGTGGCCGAAACGGAAATGAGGACGATCCATGTCTGCAAATGCCAAAGGCGCCCTGCTGGCGCTGCTGTCCTTCGGGATATTCGCAACACATGATGTGTTCGTCAAAATTCTGGGCGCGTCCTATTCCCCTGTCCAGATCGTATTCTTTTCCGTGTTGTTCAGCTTTCCTTTGGCCACGGTGATGCTGATGCGCGATGCCAAGCCTGGCACGCTTTTGCCGGTTCATCCGTGGTGGATGGCCCTGCGCACCCTGGCCGCAGTCACCACTGCAATCAGCGCCTTCTATGCCTTTACCGTTCTGCCGCTGGCCCAGACCTATGCGATTTTGTTTGCGGCCCCGTTGTTGATCACCATTCTTGCAATTCCGATCTTGGGTGAAAAGGTGCGCATCCGGCGGTGGCTGGCGGTTATCGTGGGCCTGACGGGCGTGTTGGTTGTGTTGCGTCCGGGAACGACCGAACTGACCCTTGGACATGCGGCCGCTTTGGCAGCGGCGGTGGGCGGCTCTGTCGCGTCGATCATCGTGCGCCGGATCGGGGCGGACGAACGTCCGGTTGTCATGCTTCTTTACCCAATGGTGGCCAATTTTGTTCTGATGGGCCTTGCCCTCGCCTTTGTTTACGAACCGATGCCGATTGAGCATCTGGGTCTGGTGGCGCTTGTGTCCCTGTTTGCGTGGATTGCCGGGCGGTTCATCATCGCGGCCTACCAGATCGGGGAGGCCGCCATCATCGCGCCCATGCAATACAGCCAGATCTTGTGGGCCGCCGTCTATGGCGCATTGTTTTTTCAGGAATCCATCGACCGAATGACCATCATCGGCGCGGGGATCATCATTGCCTCGGGTCTGTATATCGTCCTGCGCGAAAGCGGGTCGGACAATTCCGCCACAACGCCCGTTCTGCGGACGCGATCCCGTCATGAAACCGGAACCTACATGCGCACCGGTCCGTTTTTGCGATTGATGGGGCGACATCCAGAACAGCAAAGCGCGCCCCGGTCTTAGCATAAGACGTAGCATTTGAACCCGCGTGGCTAAATGTGCGGCTTTTAAGCCTCACATTTGGCAACGGCGACCATTCCCCGCCGATTTTCCCCCCTTAGGGCCATTGTCCGACAGAAGCGTGCATTCTACTGTCGATTGAAACAGTGACCGGCCGATCGCGAAACAAGATTTTCGGATAAGAACAATAACTGGCCGGTGTTGAGTGAGGGATTTGACGTGACAAAGTCTTGGGTAAAGCTGTTCAAAGCAGCGATTTTTGGAGCCGTTGGTCTGGGTGTGCCGCAGATGGCTGCCGCCACGCCGTTTACCACGACCGTGCCGAACGAGGGCATCTCCCTTCCGGCCCCCTATCCCGAAGCAGGCGGTGTCGCGATCGTCATGATCGGCACCAACGGCAACGTCTATTACCAGTTTTCCGACCCTGATGGTGCGTTTCGCGGGTTCCAGTCCAACGGTGAGCCTGCGGCCTTCCGCGGCAATCCGTTCACCATCAACAATCCGATCCCGCTGGATTGCGGCGTGCGGTCGTGTACCGACTACTTCGGCGGCAGTATCGACCGGATGTATGTCCGGTTCTCTGCCTATGACGGGGATACCCAGACCAACGGTTTCGATTTCAACGACATCAGCCTGATCATGAATGGTGTGTCGGTTGGAAACTGGTCCAGCATTCAAACCGAAAAGACCGACAATTCCGGCACGCAAAGCTTTGGTTTTGAACAGGGTTTCGGCAACAACTCGTTCAACACGGGTTGGTTTTCATCAACCAATCAGACCCTGTTGAGCAACATCCTGAGTTCCGGCCAGACGACAACACAGGTGTTCGACGCGGACCCCAATGACAACTATTGGGATTTCCGGCGCGGCAACAGCCTGCCGGATGACAGCCTGCGGACCATCGCGCCGGGATACGAGTTTGAGAAGACAGCGGACCGCACGACGTTTGCCGCTGTGGGGGAACAGGTCACCTATACCTATGTGGTGACAAACATCGGGTCGGTTGACATCAACAATGTGCGTGTCACCGATGACCGCATTTCAAACGTAACCTGCGATAAATCCACGATCCGGGAGACGACGGGCGGCGGAACGGCCGAATTTGCGACATGTACCGGCGTTTACACCATCACCCAGGCCGATTTTGACGCGCAGGCGGTGACAAATATTGCGCAGGCCAATGGCGATCCGGAATTCGGCAACCTTGGCGAAGTGCAGGACAGCGTGACCATCACGTCCTCCGCACCGCTCAATTCCTCGATTGATGTTGAAAAGACGGCTGATCGTGCGGCCTTCGCAACGGTCGGTGAGGTCGTCAACTACACCTACGTCATCACCAACACCGGCAATTCGACGTTGTCCGACATCGTCCTGACCGATGACAAGATTTCCGGCACGGTTTGCACAACGGCGACCCTCGTGCCGCAGGCGCCGAATGATACGACGACCTGCACGGCGTCCTATACGGTCACGCAGGATGACGTTGACGATTTTGCAATTTCGGGAACGCAGCTGGTCAACATCGCGACGGTCAATGCACAAGATCCTGATGGCGCGACCCAGACGGATACGGATTCCGTACAGATTGACGGCCCCGCCGCCGCGCCTGATCTGACGATCCTCAAGACGGCAATCCAGCCTGATTACGATGCAGTCAACGATCTTATCCAATTCGAGATTGCCATTCGAAACACCGGCAACGTCACATGGCCGCAGGCCCCTTCGATCACGGACATGCTGATCACCGATGCAGGCGGCACGGTCACTTGCCCTGCCGGGCCCGTTGCCCCGAATGCCCTGATCACCTGCACCGGCGATTACCGGATCACGCAGGATGATCTTGACGCTGAAAGCCTGACGAACACGGCCACCGCCGATATCACCGTGGGCGGTGTCGCGGCCACCGGAACATCCGCTGTGTCGATCCCCGCCGTGACGACCACCGGGCTTGAGATTGTCAAACGCCTGCCTGCAGGCGATCCGACCACCTTTGATACCGTGGGCGATACGATTGATTACGAATATGTGCTGACAAATACAGGCACCCAGA